>CAJTKU010000004.1 GCA_910577015.1 uncultured Lachnospiraceae bacterium
TCAGATATTAAGGGATTATTTACAGTCGGTGTAACATATGTTTGACAAACCTACATAATTTTGACAAACCTCGGGAAGGAAAATGAATATTGACTCCCTGCTTTGACATACAGTATAATCGAAGATGCTATTGAAATATCTGAAGATTTGCAGACAGAGGAAAGGAAGGCAGCTGTATGAAGCAGTTTTTTGGAATGAGCCAAACCGGGGATTTGGCGGCAGCGGTGAAGGGTCTTGGCAACCCCCAGTTCATTATGCTGTTGTCAAACAACGCCCAGTTTGAATCGCATGTAAAAGCTTTGGAAACTATGTATCCGGGGATTCCGAGTATCGGTTGCATCGGGATGAGTTATGATACAAAAGTGGTGGAGAACGGAGTCGGCATTATCGCATTTTCGGATGGCGTCAAAGCGACGGCAAACGTGCTGGAGCAGGTATCCGTCATGCCGGTTAAGTATATAAACCGGGTGGAGAAAGACATTGCCGCAATAGGCGCGTCAAGTAACGACACGGTATGTATTGATTTTTGCAGCGGCAATGATGCCTGTGTGCTGACAACCATCAATTCCGCCCTGAAGGGCAGAAGGATTCAGCTGGTGGGAGGCACCGGGGATGGAGGAAAGGTTTCCGCAAACGGCAGGATATATCAGGACGGTGCGGCATACGCTTTGGTCAAGAACCTGAACGGACGGGTTAAGACTTATAAAGAAAACATTTATCATCAGATGGGGGATTACCGCTTTATTGCTTCCAACACGGACAGGGCAAATTACATAATCGGTTCTTTAAACGGGGAACCTGCGAAGCAGGTGTATAAGGATATTCTCCATGTGACGGACCAGGGAATCCTGACGCAGACTTTCCAGAATCCTTTCGGAAAGATAAACGGGGATGACACCTGTATTATCTCCATAAAAGAAGTAAACGGAAATGCACTGGCCTGTTTCAGGCAGGTGAATGATTCGGATGTCTTAATTTTGCTGGAACTGGGAGATTACAAAGCGACAGTGCAGCAGACGATACAAAATATCTGCCGGGATTTTCCGAAACGGTCGGCCGTTTTCTCGGTGAACTGCCTGTTCAGGTATAAGCTGTTCTGTGAAAAGAATTATATGCAGACCTATTTAAAGGATATGTCGGCGCTTGGCTGCCATGCCGGACTGGTCGGATACGGGGAGCATTACAATAACCGTTTTGTCAATCAGTCCATGACCTGCGTTGTGTTTGAATAAAGGAGGATGCAAATTATGTTTTTATATAAAGGCCGGAGGAAACCGGGCCAGGGGTGGCATAATGAAAAGAGTCTTTATCCAGTCCTTTATGTGGCGGCGAGCCTGAAGGATTACCAGAAGGAACTGGCAAAAAAAGAAGTGGAATCCTTGTCCGAACTAAGCATGATTGGAAGCTCTTTTGCCGGCGTGCTCAGCGAGGCGGACCAGTTTCAGGCGCAGCTGCAGGATTTCGGACAGTCCTTTTCGAGCGTCAACCAGGCGGCAGGACAGTTTGCCCGGGTAAAAGCGGATATTGCCAATACGGTATCCGGGGCACAGGATTTGATAGAGGATTTAAAAGTGACTTCCATGAAGGTACAGGAGTCTTACAGCGCCATGGAAAATACTTATGAGCAGTTGAAACTTGCCATAAAAGATATTCAGAGATGTATGGAAAAGATTGTTTCCATTGCGGATGAAACCAATATTCTGGCCCTGAATGCTTCCATTGAAGCCGCAAGGGCGGGCGAACAGGGAAAAGGGTTTTCCGTGGTGGCTGACAAGGTAAGGGATTTGGCAAAAGAAATCAAGGAACTGACGGATGATGTGGATGTGGGCGTGCGCAATGTGGAAGACGGCACTGTCCGGCTGAACGAGAGCATAGTCGCGTCCCAGCAGGCGCTGGGCCAGGGATTTGAAATTGTAAACAATACTTCCGAATCTTTCGGACAGATTACACAGGCGGCGGAAGGGGCTGCTTCCGTGCAGTCGGAGATTTCCGGCGTTATAGAGGATTCCGAGAGAAGGCTGCAGGTAATCTACCAGTATTTTGACGGTATTAAAGTCCAGTACCAGCAAGTAATCAGGCATATTGAACATGCCAACAACCTTGGCACGACGAAAAGCGCCATGTTTGAGGACATAGACAATATGCTGTCCCAGATTACGCCCATCATTAAGGACGCCAAACCTTAAAGCGCAGCGGGGCGTATCTGCTATCTGATGCGGTTTAACAGGTACAGGAAGCATCCTGCCGAATAAATCTGTGCAAGGAGCATGCCTGCTATGTAGCTGTTGATGCCGAATTTGGGCAGCAGGACAAAAACAAAAACCAGCCGGATAAGTAGGGAACTGACGTTGACAAAAAATACGCTCCCTGCTTTTCCCAGGCCGTGAAGGATACTGGTCAGGGTGGTGCAAAGGTACAGAAAAGGACAGATAAAGCTTAAGGCACAAAGATAACTTCCGGCCAATTCACTGCCAAACAAAAGAAGACCGATGGGCCTGCCTAAAAGCAGGAAGCCCAGGGTGCAGAGTCCGCCCAGTAAAAGACAGGAATATACGGTTTTGCTGACAGTACCCTTTACGGCAGCTTTATTTCCGGCGGCGTCCGCTTCCGAAACCATGGGAAGAAGCAGGAGGGACATGGAACTGGTCAGGGCGTTGGGAAAAAATATGAGAGGCATTGCCATGCCTGTCAGGACTCCGTATACGCTCAGGGCAGTGGCCGTATCATAGCCGTAGACCTGCAGCTGCGTAGGGATATAGACGGCTTCCACGCTTTGCAGCAGGTTAATGACAATGCGGGTCAGGGAGAGAGGGACGGAAAGTGCAAGCAGTCCCCCTGCCGCCTTTAAATAAGAGGGGGACGGGTGAAGCGTTTTGCGTGATTTTATTTCCGGGCTGTCATCGGAGGCAAGCCGGTAAAACCGCAAATAGGCTGCGGCTATGGATACAAGCATGGCACAAAATTCCCCCACCACAAGACCGATAACGGCGACGTTGATAGTAGGCGTAGTCTGCTTTGTTCCCGCGATGTAATTGGCGATAAACACACAGGATACCCGGCAGAACTGCTCAATCAATTGCGTGGCGGCGGGGATGCCGGTTTTTTTTATGCCGTAAAAGTAACCGTTGATGCAGGAATGGACGGCGCCGAGGGGAATGGAAAGGGCGATGATGCGCAGCATGGACGCGGTGCGCGGCTCAAACAGGAAACGGGCTGCAATCAGCTCCGAAAATTTTATGGTGACGCCCATGCACAGGAAAGAAAGCGGCAGCGAAATGGCAAGGCCGGTGGCAAGCACGCGGAAGGAAGCCCTGTAATTTTTGGAGGAGGCTTCACTCGCCACATATTTGGAAATGGCAGTCTGCAGACCGGCTGCCGTAATGGAAAAACTCAGTGCAAGCACCGGGCTGATAAGCTGGTATACGCCCATGCCCTCTTCCCCGAACAGGCGCGACAGGTAGATGCGGTAAAAAAAACCGATGATACGGCTGACAAGCCCGGTCAGGGTGAGGATGATGGTTCCGGCGATAAAGGGATGGTTACGTTTCATGGAAGCTGCTTTCCGGCGCAGAGCGCAAAGGTTCCTTGGGACTAATATATTCCACACCTGTGGCCTACAGAACGGCGAAGTTTGTGAAAATCGGCAGCCGGATGCCGGTATTGTGAAGCGGAAAGGAGAGGGAATGGGAAAGAAAGTTGTGGTAGGTATGTCGGGCGGGGTGGATTCTTCGGTGGCGGCATATCTGTTAAAGGAGCAGGGATATGAGGTCATCGGCGTAAATATGCAGATGTGGCACGGAGGGGATACGGAGACGGATATGGGCAACGGCGTCTGCGGCACGAGCGGCGCCGAGGACGCAAAAAAAGTGGCGGACATGCTTGGGATTCCGTTTTATGTGGCAGATTTCAGGAAAGCGTTTAAAAACTGCGTGGTAGACTATTTTGTGGAGGAGTATTTACAGGGCAGAACGCCCAATCCCTGCAATGCCTGCAACCGTTTTGTAAAATGGGAGGCATTGTTGGAAAAAGCTGCAAAAATGGGGGCGGACTATATAGCTACCGGGCATTATGCAAGGATTGAGAGGCTTGCAGGAGGCAGGTATGCGGTAAAAAACTCCGCTACGGCCCAGAAGGACCAGACGTATGCCCTGTACGGGCTGTCGCAGGAGCAGCTTTCCCGTACCCTGATGCCGGACGGGGACTACACAAAGGAGGAAATAAGGGGAATTGCAGTAAAACTGGGACTGCCCGTGGCGGCAAAACCGGACAGCCAGGACATCTGTTTTATCCCGGATGGCGATTATGCCGCCTTTTTAGAAAGGGAAGCGCCGGAAAGGCTTGCGGGAGAAGGCGACTTTGTGGGAATGGACGGCCGGGTGCTAGGCAGGCATAAAGGGATTACCCATTATACCATCGGACAGCGCAAAGGGCTGGGGCTTTCCATGGGGCATCCTGTCTTTGTGACCGGAATCAGAAAAGAAACCAATGAGGTGCTGATTGGGGAAAGCGAAGACCTGTATGCCCGGCAGATTCTCTGTGAAAAGATGAATTATATGGCAATGGAAGATTTGCCCGAACCTAAGAGGGCAGTGGGAAAGGTGCGGTATGCCCACAAGGGAAGCGCCTGCCTGCTTGAAAAGCTTCCCGACGGCAGGGTGAAGTGTACCTTTGATGAACCGGTGCGGGCGCCGGCGCCGGGGCAGGCAGCCGTATTTTATGAGGACGGCTATGTGCTTGGAGGCGGAACCATATGCGGAACTCTTTCCTAAACGGCGGCATAAGATAACATAAATAAAAAGAAGGCTGATTTTCATGGACTTTCAGAACAACTGGAACAATTACAGAAGAACCACATACAGGACGGTAACCGGCACCATAACGCAGATACAGCCCATGGCCGGAAGGAATGATGAGTGCAGCCAGTTTGTAACCATAGAGGACGGGGAGGGCGGCATCACCAATTTTATTGTGAATGCGTCCACTTATATTGCCGATTTTGTGACCCTGTATCAGGGAATGCAGGCGCATTTTGTGTACAATGCGGACCTGCCTGCCATTTTGATTTATCCGCCGCAGTTTACGGCGGTTGCGGTGGTATCCACGGTGAGCGCTTTCTTTGTAACGGCAGGTTATTTTAACCGCCGCCTGATAAATGATGACAATACCCTGCAGCTTCATATTACGGAAAGCACTCCCGTGGTGACTGCAAACAACCAGGTTTTTTACGGTTCCCCCGGGGGACATTATCTGCTTGTCATGTATGAGAGGACAACCAGAAGCATTCCCGCACAGACAACCCCTGAAAAGATTGTGGTGATGTGCGGCTGGTAAAAAGCGTGCCGCTTTTTCCGGGACACAAAAGAAAAATGCACCATGCGGGAGAAGACTCCTTTCCGGTGCATTTTGTTACATACCGTTACAGTTTTTTGTATTCCGGCATCCTGTTTTCAAAGATGCAGTAGTACCGGAAACCGCATTCCAGCAGGATTTCCCCGGCCCGGTTCAAGCCGTCGGCAACATCCCCGGCCCGGTGGGCGTCGGAGCCTACGGTAATGATTTCCCCGCCGAGTTCCCGGTATCTTTTCAATACTTCCGTACAGGGGCTTACGTCTTTTGTCCCGCTCCGCAGGCTTCCCGTGTTCAATTCTATGCCTTTTTCCTTTTCCAGCAGGAGTTTTAAGATTTCATCGAATAAATCCCCGTATTCTGCGTAAGAATAATTCCTGTCCTGATTGGGACCGTAGCGCACCACATAATCCAGATGGCCGCAGACATCAAAATTGTCAAAAGCCCTGATGTTGTCAAGCACAGCCTGGAAATAGGAGCGGTACGCCTCTTTTTCACTCTGCCCTTCATAAAAGGACGGGTAATAAGGGTCCGCTTTGTTCACAAGGTGTGTGGAGCCGATGATAAAATCAAACTCGTAAGAACGCGCATAAAGGGAGAGTTCCCGTTTTAAGTGGGGCTGGACGCCCAGCTCAACGCCGAACAAAAGCTTTATCCGGTCCTTGTATTTTTCCTTGTATTTTGCAAAGTCATACAGATAGGAATCCGTGTTTAACAAAAAAAAACCTTCCGGGGAATCCGGCGTGACGGGATAGTCCATGTCCATATGTTCCGTGAAACACAAGTGGTCAAGCCCTTTTGCAATTGCCGATTGAATCATGTTTTCCATGGGTTCGGAAGAATCTCCCGAGAAGGAAGAATGTATGTGGAAATCTGCGGTGACAGCCATGGCTTTGTCCTTTCTGACGTACAATTTTTTCTTATTATAACAGAAGAGGAGGACAAAATGTAAATAATATATAAATTTTGCCTATAAATGCCAATTATTTTTTATTTACATCTTGAATTATCAAATGGAATTAGGTAAAATGATTCTGCTGATAAAATTTTGACAATCCTTTTGGTTGTCTTAATCATTATAATAAAATTTTAGGAGGAAACTAAAATGGCAGTAAGAGTAGCAATTAATGGTTTTGGCCGTATCGGTCGTCTTGCATTCAGGCAGATGTTTGATGCAGAAGGATATGAAGTAGTGGCAATCAACGATTTGACAAGCCCTAAGATGCTTGCACATCTGTTAAAGTATGATTCTTCACAGGGCAAATACAAATATGCTGACAGCGTGGAGGCAGGTGAGGACAGCATTACCGTAAACGGAAAGACCATCACCATCTACAAAGAGGCGGACGCTTCCAAGCTTCCTTGGGGAGAGTTGAAGGTTGACGTTGTACTGGAGTGTACAGGGTTCTATACCTCCAAGGACAAGGCAAGCGCACACATTACCGCAGGCGCGCGCAAAGTTGTTATCTCCGCACCCGCAGGCAATGACCTTCCTACCATCGTATTCAATGTAAACCATGATACCTTAAAGCCCGAGGATACTGTTATTTCAGCAGCTTCCTGTACGACAAACTGCTTAGCTCCCATGGCTAAGGCATTGAATGATTTCGCAGCTATCCAGAGCGGTATCATGACCACCGTACACGCTTACACAGGTGACCAGATGATTCTGGACGGACCTCAGAGAAAGGGCGATTTGAGAAGAAGCCGTGCAGGCGCATGCAACATCGTTCCCAACTCCACAGGCGCAGCAAAGGCTATCGGTCTTGTTATCCCTGAACTGAACGGCAAGCTTATCGGTTCCGCACAGCGTGTTCCGACCCCTACCGGCTCTACCACCATTCTGGTTGCAGTTGTTAAGGGCGAGGTAACCAAGGAAGGCATCAATGAAGCAATGAAGGCTGCAAGCACCGAATCCTTCGGATACAACGAGGACGAAATCGTTTCCTCCGACGTAATCGGCAGCACCTACGGTTCCATCTTTGACGCAACCCAGACCATGGTTTCCAAGATGGAAGACGGCAACTCCCTGGTACAGGTTGTTTCATGGTATGACAATGAGAACAGCTATACCAGCCAGATGGTTCGCACCATCAAATACTTCAGTGAATTGGCATAATGAGCATATAAGGCCTATCAAGGGTCCGGTCTTAAGGACCGGGCCCTTTTTACATCGTAATCACGCCGGCATGCCGGTTCAAATAAAAGGCGCATTGCGCGCGGAAAAGTGGAGGTCAATAAAATGGGCTTGAACAAAAAGTCAGTGGACGACATCAATGCAAAAGGGAAAAGAGTGCTTGTGAGATGTGATTTTAACGTGCCTTTGAAAAACGGCGAAATCACGGACGAAACACGTATCGTGGCAGCGCTTCCCACGATTCAGAAGTTAATCAACGACGGCGGCAAGGTGATTCTTTGCTCCCACTTAGGCAAAGTAAAGAACGGCCCCAACGAAGGCGAGTCCCTGGCGCCGGTTGCGAAAAGGCTTTCCGAAAAGCTGGGCAGGGAAGTAAACTTTGTGGCTGACTACAATGTTACGGGTGAAGCGGCGACAAAGGCAGTGGAAGCGATGAAAGAGGGCGACGTGGTGCTGCTCCAGAATACCCGTTTCCGCGGTTCCGAAGAAACCAAAAACGGCGAAGCATTCAGCAAAGAGCTTGCAGATTTGGCAGATTTGTATGTATGCGACGCTTTCGGCTCTTCCCACAGGGCGCATGCGTCCGTGGAGGGCGTTACCAAATGTATTTCCGCTAAAGGCGGCGAGAATGCGGTAGGCTACCTGATGCAGAAAGAGATTGATTTCCTCGGCAATGCGGTAGAAAATCCGGTAAGGCCTTTCGTTGCCATCTTAGGTGGCGCAAAGGTGGCAGATAAACTGAATGTAATCTCCAACCTGCTTGAAAAGTGCGATACCCTGATTATCGGCGGCGGTATGGCATACACCTTCTTAAAAGCACAGGGGTATGAAATCGGCAAGTCCTTAGTGGATGATACGAAGCTGGACTACTGCAAGGAAATGATGGAAAAAGCGGAAAAACTCGGCAAGAAGCTGCTTCTGCCCGTTGACTCCGTAACCATTGCGGATTTCCCCAACCCCATCGACGCACCGGTTGAGGTGGAGGTATATGACGTTGCTTCCATGCCCGCCGACAGGGAAGGCTGCGACATCGGGCCCAAGACGGCGGCTATGTACGCCGAGGCGGTAAAGACGGCAAAGACAGTAGTATGGAACGGACCCATGGGCGTGTTTGAGAATCCCACCCTGGCAGCAGGCACCATTGCCGTTGCAAAGGCGCTTGCAGAGACGGAAGCTACCACCATTATCGGCGGCGGCGATTCCGCAGCGGCAGTAAACCAGCTGGGATTTGGCGATAAGATGAGCCATATTTCCACAGGCGGCGGCGCTTCCCTTGAATTTCTTGAGGGCAAGGTGCTTCCCGGTGTGGCAGCAGCAGACGACCGTTCATAATCAGGAAAAGAGGAAATGAGGAAAAATGGAAAGAAGAAAGATTATTGCAGGCAACTGGAAAATGAACATGACGCCCAGTGAAGCCGTGGCATTGATTGAAAAATTAAAACCGCTGGTGGCAACGGACAGCGCGGACGTGGTTTTCTGCGTACCCGCCATCGATATCATCCCTGCGGTGGAAGCGGTAAAGGGAACCAATATCGGAATCGGCGCAGAGAACATGTATTTTGAGGAGAAGGGAGCTTTTACGGGCGAGATTTCCCCCGCCATGCTCACGGACGCCGGCGTGAAATACGTTATCATCGGACATTCCGAGAGAAGGGAATATTTTGCGGAAACCGACGAAACCGTAAACAAAAAAGTCCTGAAAGCATTTGAACACGGACTTACTCCCATTATCTGCTGTGGGGAATCCCTGACCCAGAGGGAACAGGGCATCACCATCGACTGGATTAGGCAGCAGATTAAGATTGCATTCCTGAACGTAACGGCCGGACAGGCAAAGGACGCAGTGATTGCATACGAACCCATCTGGGCCATCGGCACAGGCAAGGTTGCCACTACCGAACAGGCACAGGAGGTATGCGCAGCCATCCGTGCATGCATCGCAGAAATCTACGATGATGCCACGGCAGCAGCAATCCGTATCCAGTACGGCGGTTCCGTATCCGCTGCAAGCGCTCCCGAACTGTTTGCCCAGGCAGACATCGACGGAGGCCTTGTGGGCGGCGCTTCTTTAAAAGAAGATTTCGGCGCAATTGTAAACTGGCAGTAACATCATAAAAAAGAGGGCGACCCCAAGTCGATTCTGACTCAGGGTATGCCCTCTTTCTTTTATCTTATAATACCGGAACGGACGACTAACTTCCGGATTTTGCATTGTGGCGTCCCCGGTGTGCATTTGATTCCATAAGGGACCGTGTAAAAACGCTGGTACTTGGATGCTGTCCTGTAGCATCCTATGTACCACTGCGTTTTTACCCGAGCGGGAGCGTGTCCCGTTGGAACAAATGCACACCGGGGACGCCGCAATGCAAAATCCGGAGGCCGTTATCAAAAGGTTGCCAATATCGGACAATATATGCTATAATAAGTAAAATATCATACGATACCAAAGGGTAAGGAAGGGTTTGCCCTGTGCGGGGACGGGGGTATAGATATGATTTTTGTTTATGAATTTGAAATAGCGGCGCTAGTGTTTATGACTATTTTCCTGCTGCATTTTCTGGTACACCGGCAGCTTCCTCTGATGAGGACCAGATTGTTTTTGGCATACCTGATAAGCAGTATGGCAGGCTGCGCGGTTAATATCCTGTCAAGCTGGGGATGTGCGAATACGGATAAGATGCCCTTGTGGCTTAATCAGGCATTGGCATTTTTGTTTTTTGTGCTGGAAACAGTCTGTTGTTATATCTTTTTCTGGTATACGATTCAGATGTGCGGCGGAGACGGAAAGTGGAAAAACAGGATGCTTCGAGCCGGGGCAATTCCGGTTTTTATGCTGGCATTCCTTATTTTTGCGACGCCTTTTACCGGCTGGATGTATTATTTTGACGAAGGAAAGGGTTATGTTCCCGGAGTGTGGAGCAGTTTGATTTATTTTTCCGTTATTGGGTATGCCCTGGCGGAGCTTATCATATTAATAGTAAACAGGAATAAAATCAGAAAAACAAATCAGGTAATCATGGTTCTGTATTCGTTGTTTATGATGTGCAGCGCCGGTATGCAGCTGTATCATAGGGAACTGCTTTTGAACAGCATCACAAGAGCCGTGGTTCTCCTGCTTATTTATGTGTCCATGCAGAACCCGGGAAGCCTTGTGGACAGTGTGTCCGACAGATATAATGAGCTGGCGTTCAGGATTATGGTGCGGGATAAAATCGAACACAGACAGAGTTTTACGGTGGTATATCTGCATTTGTACAAGTTTAACCACATTAGCGCCGTTATCGGTTATAAAAATGTGGACAGTCTTTTGGAACAGGTGGGCAGGTTTTTTGCGGCGGTAGGCGGGGAAGAAAATACCTATCGCACACAGACGCATGAGTTTGCCCTGATTATGCCGGCAGAGGAAGCCGCGGTGGAAAAAGCCGTCAGCGCTGTCCGGGACCGCTTTTTACAGAAATGGAAAGCAGGAAACCTTGATTTAATGATGAGGGTTGATATAGTTACGGCCAGCAGTCCGGAGCATTTTGAATCTATATCCGAAATGAATGCGTTACGGGATTATCTGCTTGAGTGTGCCAAGACCAAAGGAACAGGCGCCCTGATAATGGCGGATGAGGGACTGAAAGAAGAATACAGGCGGTTAAACAGGGTGGAGCAGGCCATCAGCGAGGCGATAGAGAAAGACGGCCTGGAGGTATATTACCAGCCGATTTATTCCATGAAGGACAAGAAGCTGGTGGCGGCGGAAGCGCTGGCAAGGCTGCATGATGAGGCACTGGGCAATATCTCTCCGGCTGAGTTTATTCCGGTTGCAGAGAAAAACGGCACCATTATTGAACTGGGCAGGCAGATATTTGAAAAGTGCTGCAGGTTTATTGCGGATGAGCTGCTTCCCCGCCCGGAATTGGGTATCAGGTCCGTCCATGTTAATCTCTCGGTGATACAGTGTATTCAGCCGGATATGGCGGAGGAGTTTATCAGAATCATAGAAAAATACCGGGTTCCGCCATGTATGATTAATCTGGAACTGACGGAACGGATGACTCTTGACGCCACGGATTTAATGCGCACCCATATGAAAAAACTGGGAGAATACGGCGTTCGTTTTTCCTTGGATGATTATGGGACAGGGAGTTCCAACTGTGCGTATCTGATTGATTATTCCTTTGGCATGGTGAAATTTGACAAGCAGATGATGGATTCCTATTTTGCCAACGAATCCGCACACATTATTCTGAAAAATGAGTTTAAGACCTTAAAAGGGCTGGGCATTGACATCGTGGCGGAGGGGATTGAGACCAAAGCGCAGGTGGATAAGCTGGAAGAAGAGGACATGAATTACATACAAGGTTATTATTTTGCAAAACCGGCTCCCGGACAGGAGTTTTTAAGACTGATACAGGCACAGAATGTACAAAAGGCGGCATACTAATTTAGCCAGATGTGTTTTCCGTGTACAGAAATGGGGATTGACATGACAGATTTCAGAAGAAAGAAAATACGTTTGGGAGAAGCGCTTACAAGCGGCGGCGTTATTTCGGAGGCACAGCTGCAAAGGGCGCTTGAAATGCAAAAGGGAAGCGGCAGGAAGCTTGGGGAGATTCTGGTTGGCGCCGGCATGGTGACGGAAGAAAAGATAGCGGAAGTTCTGGCGGCGCAGCTTGGTTACGAAAATGTGGATTTGCAGAATATCTCCATCCCGCAGGAAGTGCTGGATTTGGTAGCGCCCTCCGTATTAAAGAAGAGTCAGGTTCTCCCTATAGAGTTTGCACAGGATAACATGAATATCTTACGCCTTGCCATGGCGGACCCCATGGACATGGGAGCCATGGATGATATCGCCATCATTACGGGATATCAGGTTGAGCCGGTGGTGGCAACGCCCAGAAGCGTCATGCTGGCAATCGACAGGTTCTATGGGCAGGAGGAAGTGGATTCCGCCCTGGAAGCGTATACGAAAGAGCGGGCGATTGAGGAGGAAGAGGAAGATGCCTTCAGCGAAGACATCAACAATTCCCCGATTGTCATGCTGGTAAAGGATTTGATAGAAAAGGCGGCGAGACAGAGGGCTTCCGATATCCATATAGAGCCGATGGAAAAAAAGGTGCGTATCCGTTACCGTATTGACGGAGCTTTGTACGAAAAGGCCCGCTACGATGTCAAAATTATGCCGGCGCTGGTTGCCCGTCTGAAAATCATTGGCGGCATGGATATTTCCGAAAAAAGAAAGCCGCAGGACGGACGTATTACGCAGGTGGTTGACAGGATAGAATACGACATCCGTGTTTCCGTGCTGCCTACCGTGTTCGGAGAGAAGATTGTTATGCGTCTTGCGTCCAAGACGGCGTTGAACAGGGAAAAGAGCCAGCTGGGGCTGAAACCGGCCGAGATGAAGCAGTTTGAACGCATCCTGAAAAATCCCCACGGTATTCTGCTGGTGACAGGGCCTACCGGAAGCGGTAAAACCACGACGCTTTATACGGCGTTAAATGAACTGAATACAGAGGATGTCAATATTATTACGGTAGAAGACCCGGTGGAGGCCAATCTGGACGGCGTCAATCAGGTACAGACAAATAACAAGGCGGGCCTTACTTTTGCAAGCGCCCTGCGCTCCATTCTCCGTCAGGACCCGGATATTATCATGATTGGAGAAATCAGGGACCAGGAAACGGCAGGGATTGCGGTACAGGCTTCCATCACAGGACATCTTGTGGTAAGCACCCTCCACACCAACTCCTCAGCCAGCACCATTACCCGTCTGGTGGATATGGGCGTGGAACCATACCTGATTGCGGATTCCGTTGTAGGCGTTATCGCACAGCGTCTGGTGAGAAGGCTTTGCCCGAACTGCAAGAGGCTTCGTATGGCAACGCAGGATGAAGTGGAGATTCTTGGCGGCAGGCCGGGGGATGAAATACAGGTTTATGAGCCGTGCGGCTGTTCCCAGTGTGACAACATGGGTTACAAAGGGAGGATTGGCGTTTATGAAATCATGGAAATGACGCCTTCCCTTCGCCATATCATCAGTAAAAACGGTATGGTTGAAGATATAAATGCACAGGCAATCAAAGAAGGGATGCACACCCTGCGCATGAGCGCAACAGAATATGTGCTTTCGGGGATGACATCCATCCATGAGATGATGCGGGTATCCTTTGATGAGTAAAAATTGGTGTGTTTGCACAAAAAATAGGAACAAGTAAGCCAAAATTATTGCATTTTGACAGCTAATATGATAGAATAAAACATAATACTAATGTACTGTGACAAGGGAGAGCATACATGACAGCTTATGGTTATGAGGCGATAGATAAGACCGGTAAAACCGTTACCGGAAGTATCGAGGCTGATTCAATTGACAAAGTAAAGATGGATTTGAAGCAGCAGGGACTGACTGTTCTGGAGGTGAAGGAGCAGAGCCTTCTCAGCAAGGACTTGAATATCTCCTTCGGGGGGAAGCCCACAACGCGTGATTTGAGCGTTTTCTGCCGACAGTTCGTCAGCATGAACAGGGCGGGCGTATCCATCTTAAGCACCTTGAAGATGCTGGATGAACAGACGGAAAACAAAATCATGAAGGAAGCGGTGAGCGGCGTCCGTGTAAGCGTGGAAAAGGGTGAAACTTTTTCCAGCGCCTTGGCGCAGTATCCGAAGGTGTTCCCGGAGCTTATGGTCAGCCTTGTGGCGGCAGGAGAGTCTTCCGGCAGTCTTGACATAGCCCTGGAGCGTATGGCGGTACAGTTTGAAAAGTCCACCAAAATCAGGTCGCTGGTGAAAAAGGCGATGATTTATCCCGCCGTGGTAGCTGTTATAGCGGTTATTGTGGTGATAGTGATGTTGATATGGGTTATTCCGGGATATGCCAATATGTTCGCGGAGATGGACGCCGAACTGCCGGGCATTACCCTTTTCATGATGGCATGCGGCAATTTTCTTAAGACCAGATGGTATATTGTTGTTCCGATTGTGGTGGCAATTATAGTCGGATTAAGGTTATTCAGCAAAACTGATTCCGGGAAGCATGTTTTTCACGGCTTGAAGCTTAAGATAGCGGTTATGAAGAATCTGGAGGTCAAGCAGGCTTCCTCGATGATGGCGCGTACCATGAGTACCCTTTTGGCTTCGGGCGTGCCGATTATAGAAGCAGTGGATATCGTGGGTGATACCATGGAAAATGTCTACTTTAAGGAAGCCATGGACATGTGTAAAAATGAAATCATGATTGGCCAGCCTTTATCCAGACCCCTTGAGCAGTGCGGATTGTTCCCGCCGATGGTGTACCATATGGTAAAGATTGGCGAGGAAGCCGGCAACACGGAGGAGATGCTCACAAAGCTTGCCGACTACTATGATGAAGAAGTGGAGATTGCAGTGCAGTCCCTGATGGCAGCCATGGAGCCCATGATTATCGTGGTGCTTGCAGCCATCGTCGGCCTGATGATAGCGTCGGTAATGGCTCCCATGATTAAACTGTACGACGTACTGGGAACGCTGTAAATGATTTGACAAATAAACGGGAGGGAAGGAAAGAATGAAAGTAAGACAGAATCAAAAAGGCTTTTCATTAGTGGAACTGATTATTGTAATCGCCATCATGCTGGTGCTTGTAGGCATTCTTGCCCCCCAGTTTGTAAAGTATGTGCGCCGCTCGCGTGTGGCGGCGGATGTTGCCAATGCGCAGGCGATTGCGGACGCCATCAACGCAGCGGTTGCGGACGGCACGTCTTTTACGGGATTTGTAAACGGCGGCGAGACCTTTAAAGGCACGGAAGTCACCGGGCTTCCCGGCATCACGAAGGTACCGGCAAGCAAAATTGACAGTGAGCTGCGCTGGATAGTGAACTGGACCGACGAGGGCGGCGTCTGGGAAATCAAGCTTGGAGCCCATATCATTTATCCGGACCCCACCAATTTTCAGGCGGCCCACAATTCATGGTAATATTATTCCGAATTAACCACTGCTGTGTAGGGATGGCAGTGATTAAGATAAAATATTTTCAATAAGAAGGAGAGAGCAAAGTTATGAAAAAGAAAATGGATAACAAAGGTTTTTCATTGGTTGAGTTAATCATCGTAATCGCCATCATGCTGGTACTGGTTGGTATTCTGGCGCCTCAGTTTGTAAAATATGTGGCACGTTCCAGACAAGCAGCAGACGTTACCAACGCACAGGAAATTGCAGCAGCAATTGACGCTGTGACTGCAGATGGTACTCATGCCAGTGTTTCGTTTACTCCTGCTGGAGGAACTGCTACAGCTTTAAGTGCAACTACTACTTTAAAGGCAGGTGATGCAGTAACTGGTTTGCCTGGTTTCACAAAGGTGCCGACATCCAAAGTAAATGCAAGTTACGATTGGGTTGTGTCTTGGACTGCAGAAGATGGTGTTACCAAGATTACACTGGGTGGTGTAGAAGTTTACCCTGATGCTTCTGCTTATCCTCCGACAACACCGTAATAATTATAATTTATATTTTTGAAAGGACACTTCCATGCTCCCGACATCACTGAAAATCTTACTGTACATAATCGTCTTCCTTTACGGGATTGTCATTGGCAGCTTCTTAAACGTATGCATCTGCCGGATTCCCAGAAAGGAGAGTATCGTCAGGGTTCGTTCCCACTGTGAAAGCTGTGGGTACCAGCTTAGATGGTATGATTTGGTACCGCTTTTCAGTTATCTGTTTCTGGGAGGGAAGTGCCGCAAATGCAAAGCCGGGATTTCCATTCAGCACCCCTTAATTGAGGCGCTGAATGGAGCCCTATATGTACTTACGTTCGCTGTCTGCGGGATAAGCGTAGAATCCCTGCTCTACTGCTTGACGGGCAGCGCGCTGTTGGCACTGAGTGTCATTGATTTCAAGACCTATGAGATTCCAATCGGTTTCAATATCTTTATTGGAATACTGGGGATAGTGAGAGTTATCACTGATTTAGGGAACTGGATGGAGTATCTCATTGGTTTTGTGGCAGTGAGTGCATTCCTGTATATTTTATATGTATGCAGCAAAGGCAGGGCAATCGGCGGCGGTGACATCAAACTCATGGCCGTCTGTGGCTTGCTTTTGGGCTGGAAGAAAATTATCCTCGCTTTCCTTATCGGATGCATTGTGGGCTCTGTCATCCACCTTATCCGCATGAAATTATCCGGCGAGGGCCGCCAGCTTGCCATGGGTCCCTACCTCTCCATAGGCGTCATTATCTCCGCCCTGTGGGGCGCTGAATTTATCACATGGTACCTGCATCTTTTCACATTTTAATGTAAGACGAAAACCATCCGAATGCAGGCGGAAACTATATAGCAAGGTGGAAACATGAACAACAAAGCATTTTCTTTAATTGAATTGATTGTAGTGATTGCAATCTTATCCGTACTGGCAGGCGTATCCGCAATCGGAATCGGTCTTGTCAGCGGCAAGCCCGCGGAAAGCTGTGCCAATAAGCTGGTGTCGGCAATCCAGAGCAACCGTATTACGGCCATGGGCAAAATGGATGCCCGCCTTGAAATTTATGAGGACGGGAATGGCATCTGGATAAGGGAAGTGATTACGGAAGTGGGAGAACCTGACAAGGTTACCACCGTACGGATTGGCGATAAGGGTGTAAGGCTGGAGTTCCAGATTACAGGGGACGCAGCGGATTTCTGGCGTCCTATCGGCGATGCAGGCCATCCTCTTATCCTTCATTTTAACCGCAGCAGCGGCGCCTTTCAGGATTTGTCCCTGATGGGGGCGTCCTATGAAGGAAAATACTGTGTGGCGATAAGAAGCAGCAAAGCCCGTACAGTAAAGAGAATAAGCCTTACCTATCTTACGGGAAAAATTGCTTTAGAGTAGAAAATGACAAAAGGGCAAAGGCAGCGCATGTTTGAGCCCTTTTTTATGCAATAGATATTTGGCAGTCGCATTAGAAATAAACGAGAGGGAGAAAAAATATGGCTAAAAAAGTTCTGAGCATTGAAGTGGGAAATTCACTCACCAAAATCATGGAAGTGGATTATCAGGTGAAAAACCCGAAAGTCTACCACTGTGTCAGCCTTGTGACTCCGGAGGGTATTGTAAATGACGGAGTGGTAACGGTGACGCAGGAATTTACGGAGGCGATAAAAAAGAGTCTCAGTGCAGGCAAAATAAAGACGAGGCAGACGGTTTTTTCCATTACTTCCTCCAAAATTGCAAACAGGGAAGTCACCATACCGAAGGTGAAGGATAACAGGATAAAAACATTGATTGAGACCAACGCGTCGGATTATTTTCCGGTACAGTTGTCTGACTATGAGCTGGGCTACAGCATTATGGCGCAGCAGGAGGGGGAGGGCGGACAAATGCGCCTTCTCGTATATGCCGCGCCTAAAAAGATTCTGCAGGATTACCAGCAGCTGGCAGCTGCCTGTGGGCTTACGGTAGTCGGCTATGATTATGGCGGGAACGGTCTGTATCAGGTGGTTAAGTACGAGTGTGCGGAAGGCAACCACATGATAGTAAAGGTGGATGAGAGTACGACTCTTGTCACCATATTGCAGGGCGGAATCCAGGTGCTGCAGCGCAATATCAATTACGGCGTGGACGCCATCATACATGAATGCATGGAAAGCAATGAAATGGAATATGAGGAAGCGTTAAAAACGCTGAGGCGCACGGACTATATTTCCGATGAGGAAGAGGGGACGGAAAGCGAAGAGGCGATTGGCTATCTCGTAAACGGCGTTCTGCGCGTTATGGATTATTTTAACTCCAGAAACGCAAATGTGAAAATGGATAAGATTTACCTAACCGGTCTCGGCGGTGATATCGCCGGCCTTGCTGACCGTATGACGGATGATTTGGGCTTTCAGGTAGACGTGCTGAAAAGGGCGGAAGGATTTAATATTGAGCGCTATTTCAGGGATGTGAGTTTCGGGGAATACATAAGCTGTCTGGGCGCTGCTGTTGCACCGTTAGGCTTTGTTGCAGAGGAAAAGGAAACGAGCAAGAAAAAGGGCAGCGCTTTTGACGGGATTGCCGTGATTTTATTTGTAGGGGGAATATTTATTTCCCTGGCTCTCCTGGTTGCCTCCCTGCTGCCGTACCTGGCGGCAAAGAAAGAAAACTCCGACAAAAAACTTTATCTGACTTCTTTGAAGTATATGGAGGAAATTTATAATACCTATACGGCTGAAAAAGCGGAAAATGATTATCTTAATGCATTAAATACGGCAACCATGAACCACAACGAGGAAATAGGCGCGTTTATACGGGAACTGGAGCAGAAAATGCCCTCGGATATCCGGGTGACTTCCCTGATATGCGATGAACAGTCCGTTTTGATGTCAGTGGAGGTAAGCAGTAAGAATGAAGCTGCAAATGTGGTGGACACCCTTATGGGATTTGAAAGCCTGGCATGGGTGGATGTGACGTCCGTCAACGAGGAGAAAAATACGGAGGACGACAGCCAGCTGGTTTCCTTCACAGTGCAGTGTACCTATTATCCGTACGGAGTGACGGAAGTTCCCGGACAGACAGAGGAGGTGGATGAAAATGAAGCTGAGTAAGAGAGATGTGAACCTGCTGCTGACATTTGTCGGTATTCTGCTTGTGGTGGTGACTTACTTTTTTGTCTTTACTAAATTGCAGGAAAAGACTGTAGAGGTGGAGGCTGAAAACAACCGGCTTCAGGTTGCGGTTAACAAGCTGGATAACCTGCGCTCGAACAGGGATTTTTATGAATCGGAAACAGCGAGGTATCAGCAGGAAAATGCCGAAATGAAGAATGTTTATCCTTCAGCCATCTTAAATGCGGATAAAATATTGTTTGCCAAAAAACTGGAGGACCGTTTCGGGCTTTTTGTGAGTTTTCTTGGCATGAATACGGCGGAATCACTGGATGTGGTATATCCCGAAGCGGATGTAGTGTCGGTGGATGACGAACTGAATGGAATAGAAACACCCCCGGCGCCGACCAATCCAAACGGCATTTATCTGTACCGGCACGGACTGGACCTGAATCTGGAAACGGGTTACGGGAGCATAAAAAATGCCCTGCATTATATTGTAAATGACCCGGAACAGAAGTCGATACATGCTTTGACGCTTACTTTCAATGAAAATACGGGTGTTCTTTCAGGGACCATGAGCGTCAGTATGTACAGCATGACGGGCACAAACGTGGTATACAGAAGACCTGACTTTACCGGAATCAGTACAGGAACAGAGGATATTTTCAGGACATTTGATGTGAAAGAGCCACAAGAGCAGGAAGAAGATTTAGAGGATAACCTTGACGAGTAAAGGGGGAAATGGCATGAAAAAGGATGACAGGGGTGTTTCCCTGGTGGAACTTCTGATAGCTATCGTGATTCTGGCTGTCATTGTGGCCCCATTTCTAAATTCTTTTGTTACATCTGCCAGAATGAACCAGAAAGCAAAGAGAATCATGTGGGCTACCTCCGTGGCAGAAAATATTATGGAGGGAATGAAGGCCCAGTCCATGGAGCAGATTGTGCTGCAGTTAAGTTCCGGCGGAACGCCTTCCCATGAGCCGGTCAGCGTCCTGGTGCCGGTATACGATACCCATCAGGAACTTCTGGTGGAAAAGAACGAAAGCAGTTCCCACTATGCGGCTGTCCTTTCGGGAGCAGAATGGCAGTTTACGGGGCAGGAGTCCAACGCATATTATTTTGCCCTGACAGGCATTGTGCAGGATGGCAAAAAATATGACGCTAGGATAAACCTGGACGCATCCTCTTATTACCGGGCGGAAGGAGAGACGACCCCCGGATACAATGATGAAGAACTGGTGTATGTGGACGGACTGGATTTGAAAAAGGACGTGTTGTATGTCCTGGATGTGTCGGATGAAAAGGCTGTCTGTGAAGAATTTGCAGCGCGGAGCAGCCGGTTTGTCGTATCCGGCGGTACTGCAAAGAAGGCCGAGGAATTTGACGGTGTGCTTACCAGGGAGGTTACCCTGGAAATCAAGCAGAGCGGTACGGTACAGGAGGTTTATCTCACCCTTACCTATACGGCGCCTGCCGGATGGGTGGCGGAAAGCGAGCGGGTATATACACGTTCTATGCAGGTGTTTACCAACAGTTCGTCAGGGGAGAATCTGCGGAACATATATTTTCTGTATCCGCCGAATTACAACTCCGTAACCGGTTCCGTAAAGGATAAGTTCCTGATTAAAAATTATGACAGGATAGAGTGCGGCGTTTACCTGATTAAGCAGGTGACAGGCAGCGGTACGGAACTGGTTTCCAAGGAAATGTTTTACAGGCCTAGCGTTGAAGTGATGGAGAATATATGGGGTATGGGGGATGATTCCGCTGTGCTGACATTGTACAATAACTTCGCAACCAACCTTGGAAAGAAAGAGATGGGCGCCGTCGACTGCACTATGACGGACCAGACGGAGTATAAGTTCAATTCGTTCACGGGAGCAGGCGCACTAAATAAAATGGAAGTAAAAGACATTCTTAACAAGGAGAGCAGCAACCGTATTTTCCATGCGGAGGTGCGTATCTACGAGGGAGGGGCTTTTGATGCGGCTACGGGAACCTTTGATGAGACAAAGCGTATTGTGACGTTGGAAAATTAAGTTTGTTTATAGTGGAGGAGCGCAGGAAAGCATGAAAATGAAAAAGGGAGATAACCGGGGGTCTACCATGGTGATGGTGATTGTGACCATGGCTTTTGTGGGGATTCTGGTATCCATTATTTTATATATGAGCCTGCTTAACTTTCGGATTAAGACGGCGGATGTAAGGAATAAAAACAGTTTCTATACGGCGGAGAATGCCCTGGATGAAATCAAGGCAGGCCTTGAAGGTGAAATATCGAAGGCTATCGGCGAGGCGTATCTGGCTGTTATGGAGCACTATGGCGACTATTCGGATACGGAGCGGAATGAGCAGTTTACATGGCATTACGTCAATTCCCTGCGTACTAACCTGCGTGCGCCCGGACAGGATAACCGTTATCAGGTATCCATTCTGACGGGATATCTGCAGGATACCGCATGGGATGACGCGGCAGGATGCGGCGCCAGAATTACTGCTGACACTGCGGATACCGGCGAGATGATTGCGCGGACAGACGGCGTGGTGTTAAAAAATGTGATGGTTACCTATGTGGCGGATGACGGCATGGTATCCCGCATCAAGACGGATATCAGGCTGGTACTTCCGGAGATTTTTTTCAATGCGTCCTTTAAACTGCCGGACGTCCTTTCTTATTCCCTTATTGCCAATGATGAAATGCGGTTTAATATGCCCAGCACCGTGCAAGGAAGCATTTATGGCGGCAAGAACGGCATTTTTGTGGACGGATGTTCCGTAGCCATAAACGGCGCTGATTTAATAGTGACGGATAAACTCCTTCATATAGACAATGCTTCCCTTCATATTGCGGGAGACAGCAATCTCTGGGCAGAAGGCATTGATGTGGGAGAAGGCTCCAATGTAGACTTCCGGGGAAGCGTATATGTGAGGGATGACCTGACGGTAAACGGAAATAATTCCAGCATTATCATCGGCAGTACTTATTACGGATACGGAAGAAACGATGCGGATGCGTTATACAGCAGCGCTATTTTGATAAACGGACTGAACACGAAACTTGATATGTCGAGAGTAAACAGGTTATATCTGGCAGGGCGTTCCTACATAAAGACGGCGGGTACCATTTCCGTGGGCGGCAGCGACAGGGATAACCAGAATGTGCGCATGGGGGAATCCCTTGCGGTAAAAAGCGACCAGCTTGCTTATCTGGTTCCGGTGGAATGCCTGTGGGTGAAGGACGGGGAAAACCTGTGTACCTCCAACCCGGTGGAAGTGGGTAAAATCGCAGACTTTGAAAGAGAAGGCGCCGTAGAGGTTGATTTTGACGCTGTTGCGAGGAAACTTGGCGTGCCGCTCGGCAATTATGCAAACGGTTTCCAGAAAGTATACAAAAATGTGAGCGGCGTGCAGTTGGTTTACTATTATCTGACCTTTGACTCGGAACTGTCAGCCAACCGGTTTTTTAAGGAATATTATGAGGCAGACAAGGAGCGCATGGACGATTATCTTAAAGTCTATGTGAGCGATTTGAAACTGCCGGTGGATTCCATGCTCAGGGTGAATCTCGCAGGCAATGTCTTTACCATGGAAGCAGGCAATTTTGTGTTGAAGGACGCGACGGCAGTTACGGACGATACGGCGGCGCTCAGGCAGGAGTCTGAAGGCTATGCAACAGCCTTTGACCAGCTATGCACCATTCTTTCCCGTACAAATCCGACGTCGGAGCAGCGGGTGGAAAAAGAGAATAACGGGATATTTTACAATGTTATAAACAAAGAAGAATTTGACAGGCTGGTAGCTTCCGTAGGCAATAAATGGATACGGTACAGTGATGATAATACGGCAGGCGTCGTAGTGATAAACAATGCCGGCGGCAGTCCTTATAAGTTGTCCGAGGAAGGGATTGACTGGAGCAAGATTAAGATATTGATTGTGTCAGGGGATTTGATTGTGGACAGGAACTTTACCGGTATTATGATAGCCGGGGGCACCGTCACCAGTCAGGCGGGATGGCTGATGAGTGATGCGGACGGCGCCAGCAAAGCCATGCAGATTACGTCTGCGGACGGCTCCTTTATGGTAGTCAACCTGTTTGTGGACGGCAGCTATGTGGCCGGCGCTCCCGGCGGCGGCACGTCAGGCCCCAAGGTGACGGTATGGAATGATTTTGGTTATGGGGCAGAAGAGGCTTCTTTCTTTGTCGGAAGATATAACCAGAGCGATTTGTTTGCATTGGGGTTGCAGGATTGGAGGTCAGGCAGCGATAATACTTTCATTTCCTCTATGAAGATACCGGAAGGATACAGGATGATTGCTTATAAAGGCCCCAATTTTGATGGGGAAAGCAAAGTGTTTGAGGGCGATGTCTGGTATGTGGGAGATGACTGGAATGACAAGATTAATTCCATTATTGTAGAAAGCATAGACGGAGAACCCACCGACAGCGCAGGCGGATACGACGGACTGGTGCTGTTTGAGAACTGGAGTAAGGAGTAAGGGTATGAGAGTGAAAGACGAAAAGGGCTATTCCTTGGTTGAAGTGCTGGTCGTAGTTATGATACTGGCAATCGTGGGGGCGGCAATTCTGGGGTTTATGGTGACTTCCGCGAAGCTGTTTTCGGGCTCAAAAACTGAAGTGGATGTACAGACGGAAGCACAGCTTACGATTAACTGGCTCAACGATGTTCTGGTGGAGGCGGGGCATGGTGTGACCTACAGGGAGGAAGAATCCTCGGGCAGGAACATACTGGAAATTTATAACACGGAAAATGTTTTTACGATTACGTGGATGAAAGCGGAAAACAGGCTGTATTGTGATGAGAGCCGGTTGGAGGACGACGGTTCGCTGTCTGTTGTGACGCAGGACAATCTGCTTGCGGAATACGTGACGGAATTTAAACTGGATACAGGCAGTATGACAGCCGATAATCCGATAGTGATTCTGACGCTTAAAATAGAAAAAGATGGCCGTAATGTGGAACTGGTGCGGAATGTATCCCTGAGAAACGGGGTACTTATCAATCGTCCTATTGAGGAAATTTATGCCGGCAACGGGGCTATGCTCAGCAGTGTGCTGGGTGTTGTCGTATATCCCGTGGAGAGCTATCATGCAAAAGGCACCACGGCTCAGTTTTCCGCCAGGGTTACGGGCATCGGTTTTCCTTCCCAGCAGGTGACATGGTCCATTCCCGACAGAACGGGGCTGCATCCGGATACCGTCATCGATGAACAGACGGGAGTGCTCACGATTTCCCCTGAGGAAACGGCAGCTTCCTTCCGTGTGGAGGCAACCAGCGTGGAGTTAAATAAGGACGGTAACCGCGTCAGCAGCACAGAGGCCTCCGGTATAGTAAAGATTATGACAATTACTGGTGTCGAAATCGTAAACATTCCGGTTGATAAACAGGAAGTAGGCACCATTATACCGCTTACTGCCGTGGTACACGGGCAGAACATGGACGGAACGGCAAACAGGGTGAGCTGGAGCATACCGGAAGAATCAAAAAAAGAGGGGCTGTCCGTGAGTACGAGCGGTTCTGTGATGCTCGGACTCGGACTTTACAATGCATTTCCCGGTGAAGCGGACAGGGCTAACGCCAGCGTGACGGTACGTGCCACATCGGTTGCAGACCCTACTAAATATGCGGATTGCGTGATTCGCCTTTCTTTCCCGGATATCAATCTGGATTTTGACAACCTGAGCTTTATGGTTTCCAGAAACAGCTATGTGGATTTACATACAAAGTTACAGACAAGCGGCATTACCAGCGGTGACATGAAACTGGTATGGAGCATGGTGAATGACGCCGGGCTTGGCGGCAAGGTCAGTCTGGATGCGGCTACGGGAATTGTAACAGTTGCAAAGGACATTGACTATAGCAAGGAATATACGCTGGAAGTAAAGGTTTCCGCCCTGGCCTCCGGGACGCAGGAAGCGGCGGCCGTGACGACGGTAAAAGTCGTGATACCGAAGGTGAGCATAAGCTTTGGCAATCCTACCTGTCAGGTGGTAAAGGGTTCCAGCGCGCAGATGCAGTTTATTTTAAACGGGCTTGTGGCGGATGCGGCGGATTTACAGGTAACCTCCACACCGGCTGTCAGAAATACGCTTTTGTATTTACAGGGAAATAATCTGGTAGTCAGCGTAGGGCGTGATGTCAAAAGAGAAGATTTCAAGGTGAACCTGTCCATCAGGGGGCACGGTGACATCAGCACCACAGGAACCGTGCTGGTTCAGCGTGAAAATCTGTCGGATGATGAACTTGCTTTCATGACAAACGTCCAGGATGCTTACCTTCACATACCGGTACCCGGCAAAGAAAACCGGGCGCCTTCTCTGGACGAGGTAAAGAAGGGGCCTTGTACCATATCAATCAACGGTATGCAGGTTACTTATATGTATGACGCGTCAAGGGACAGGTGCAAGGTATGGCTCGGTACTTCCGGCGGCGGTTATTATTATGTAGAAGTAGCAGGCAGTGATATTGTCTGGTACAGGAGCAATTCAGATGGCTTTGACGGCGCTGTATTTTATGCGCCGACGCCGCGTGAAGGCGTATTTCCGGGAGATTTTAATGCGACAGGGGAAGCGTCCATCACTTACCGGGGAGAGCAAATCCGGTATAAGCGGCAAGTATTCCAAAATACCCCGATATACACGGTGCAGGACACAGAAACCGGGCAATGGTTCCAGTACAATGCAATACGGGATATGTGGTGTTCCATCAGGAACACGAACAAAGCAGTTAACGGAGTGGCGTCCGCCACCTCAACGCTTGCGGCGGTGGAAAATGCTTTTGACGGCAACGAGGCGACCCGATGGGAATCTGAGCATGGGGTTGACCCTGTCACCGTACAGATTGATTTGGGAAGCGTATACTATATTACGGATATGCGGATTTTGTGGGAAACCGCAAGGGCACAGGAATACGAAATCTGGATATCGGCAGACGGTGTAAACTGGGAAAAGGCATATTCAAAGAATGATGCTGTTTATGGCCAGAATGATGACGTGATTTTAAATTTCAACCGCAATGCGCGGTATGTCAAGATGCAGGGAATATCGAGAATTACGGAATGGGGCTATTCTATTTATGAGTGGTATATCAATGCATCAGGTTACCAGCCGGGGCCGTAGTTTATCAGGAAAGGCGTGATTGAGTATGGGAAAGAGGAGAAACAAGTTTGGTATAGGTATAGCGATAGCCTTGATTATTTCCGTTACCGCGGGGCTTTTGTGGAACGGAAAACATGAGGTTGCCTACGCTGGGGAAGTCTTTCTGGATACGGAAACCATGGTGCAGGCTAAAATACAGAGCGGCCAGCCTTTCCGGATTCTGGAAATTGTATCAGACAGGGCAAATGCCAGGATTGGTTATTTCATAGGCGGGTGCGAACCGGATTTGTTCGGGACGGGGCAGGCAGCCCTGCTGGAAGCGGAAGGGTTGATTACAAAGGATACCACTTCTTCTTCCAATTTTCCGATAATGGATACCGGAAAATGGGATATCATTCCTTCGGAGGATGAGCTGCCGGACTTAGAGACAGCCGGATATGAAAAGAGCTCGGCCAAAATAGGAGAGATTGAGGAACTGCTGAAAAATCATGGGTACACTGACGATGAAATAAAAGTTTTTTTTAAGAATTTTTTTAATGCTTCCACATTGAGTATGTGGCGGGTGGATGTCAGCGGTAACGATGCAAACGGGCAGCCCGCAGAAGGGGAAGTCGGCGACAGTCCGGACGCAGGGCAGCCGTCCGTATCGGGAAATGAACAGCCGCCGACAACGGAAGGAGCACAGCCGCCGGAAACGGGAACGGAGCAGCCGCCCGCACAGGAGGGAACACAGCCGCCGGAGACGGGAACGGAGCAGCCGCCGGTACAGGAAGGAACGCAAACGCCGGGAGAAACGCAGACACCGGAGACCGGAAATGGACAGCCGCCTGCACAGGAAGGGACACAGCCGCCTGCACAGGAAGGGACACAGCCGCCGGAAACGGGAACGGAACAGCCGCCGGTACAGGAAGGGACGCAGCCGCCGGAAACAGAAAACGGTACACAGGCGGTGACTACGGGCAGCGGCGAGGTTCTGCCATCCATGTCTGAAAATATGACGGATTCGGCTGTTCAATATATACAGAAAAGTGAGGACACAATTGTCCCGGATACAACGGGAAGCACGGATACTCCTGCAGCAGGTGTGCAGGGCGGAACAGGAACAACTGAGACCGGAACGCCCCAGGGTTCAGATGTGCCTGTCACGGATAACACACAGGGAACAGGAACAGGCGCAGATGTGCCTGCCACGGATAACACACAGGGAACAGGCGTAGATGTGCCTGCCACGGACAACACACAGGGAACAGACGCGGATGCCGCTGTGCCGGGGGCGCCGTCAGAAAATATGCCGGTATCGGGTAATGACGCCGATATGGGTTTGGCGGATGAGGAAATCACGACCCTGGAGGCAAAGGCGCTAGACCCGGATGCGGAAGTCTTTATTTATAAAAGAATAAAATATCAAAACCAAGAGTGGTTCAAACGTTATGTCCTCGGTATGCAGTCCAATTACAATGACCTCAGCATGGAAGTTATGACGAGGACAACCGGAGAAATTACGGCGGCAGATATCGGGAACGCGGATTTGATTTATATTTCGGGTTTTAACGCTGCGGCTTATGGAGATATAGACGCGGATGTGGCAAAAGCCCTGCTAGCCCGGATAGCGGCGGTTGAAAACAGAACTCCCTGCCTGATAGATTATGAAGTATACAGGCAGTTTACAGATAAAGCTTTGGATGATGTAAAGGACAATAACCTGTATAAGCTGTGCCTGGTGCTGGCGGCGGAAAACCCGCAGGGAGTCTTCAACGGGACCGCAGACCGGGGCGGGATTGCGGACAGCTGGGCAGAGCCGGTGGATTCTGAAGTTTGGAAGCCTGTTCTCAACGCTACCGTTCTGAACAATGGCGGACATTTTGTACGGGAGAATGTGTATTGGTATGCTTATAAGGATGCAGACTATACAACCGCAAGGAAAGGTAATGCGACGACTTTTGTCAACAGCGGCCTGTCCATTCATTTTTCACAGAGGGCTGTGGAAGCCGGGTTTATGCCCATAGTGGAAGCAATCGATGCAGAAAACTACAATAACGGTATCAATATGCCGGACCGGGAGTCCATGAACACCGGAGATATTACTTCGGCGCTTGCGGTGCAGTATATTTTGAAGTACGAGGCTGCCGGACTGGTATTGTATAAAGATGTGGTGAAGGTTCTGGAACTGCAGCCCTGCAAGGATTTTAAGTTTGCTTCTGCTGAAGGAAAAAGGGAGCTGATAGACAAATGGCTGCCGATGTTTCAGCCGGACCACAATGCCGTGCAGGTAACCTGCATGACCATGGCGGAATTTGTCGGGCACAATGAAAATATCAATGAAGAATACGACCTGATTTATATTGGCTCCAACACGGGCAAGTTTAACACAAGCACGGTAAACGTAACTGTGGACGGCGTAACGGAAAACAGAACTTACCGCCGCTTTAACGACCCGAATATGACGGGCCTTGTTTACAGCCATGTGGGCGATTACGGCAATGTGCAGTACTGGGGACTGATTCAGACGGATTATTCCCATGTGGATAAAACCATGTACCGTTTTCCCGGCAATGATTTGACGACCTACAAGCTGGCGGAACTGAAAGAGTTTTTAAACAGCGGCAGTCCCGTCATAGTGGCAGACGATTTCTTTACCTATAATAATGGACGGTCCATAACGCCAAACGGGCTGCCGACGGCCATCAACGGTGGCAAGGTGGCTTTTACGGGTGCAAACGGGGAAAATGTATACGGTATGCTGGACACTTCCTCTTACCTGTATCAGTTTGTGGTATATGCGGTTCACGGAAGGGACGCCGCAAAAGGTGAGGATATTGTGGGCTCAGCCGACTGGGCGATTAATTGGAACACAAGACCGTGCAGGAACTTTTTCTATGAGAGTGGGGCAGACGCTGCAAACCTGCTGAATTATATTAATCAGCAGAAGTTGTATCTGAATCTGACGACGAGACCGGCGGAATATTCCTATACGACAATGGGCAATTACGGGTATATTGACTCTGTCACGTATTTGCAGCCCGCGCAGGATGGCAATTATTACCTGAACTATGAGTTCAGTATTTCCAGCTTGGGAGTGGCTCCGGCTACACAGACTTATGACTGCAGGCTCTACATCGATATTAACAATGACGGAAAGTTTTCTAAGTCGCAGGAAGAAATCACTTCCTTGGTGATTACCGAAATTACTACAGGTAAGGTTGTGGAACGGGCGGCTGACGGATATCATCTCTATGCAGGTGTGCCGTACAGGTTGAGTCGTGCGCTGCCTAGTGAATACATGGGATGTATTGCGTGGAATCTGGTGGTGACGGCGGGAAACAATCCGGATATTCATGCTTCTGAAACTGGATACACCGTTGTGAGGGAGAAAGAAGGACAAAAGCAGGAACTGAAGATACTGCAGGTAGCTTCAGGGTATTCCACAGGGACAAATCCCAACGGCGGTTTAAACAGCAACAATGTAAATCTGCAGGAGGAACTGGCGAACGGGACTACCGTCTGGGGAGAACTGTTAAAGAATGTACCGGACTTTGAATTGAATATTACTACTATACCTACTTATGGGGATAACGGATTGGTTGCAAAGTTTAAAAGTGATAATACTTATCTTTCCCAGTTTGACATGTTGATTTTCGGATTCAGCGACGGTTTTGCCGATATCCGGTATGAGCCTTTATTGGATGCCATTACTGCGTATGCCAACAGCGGACATTGTATTCTGCTGGCTCATGATACCACTTTTGTGCAGACTTCCCAGTTGGAGGGACATTTTGATTATTCTCGCCCTAATTATGAAGGTGGGAAAAGAATTCCCATAGACAGGGATGGTAATACGGCTATGTTTTTTGACATGCAGAGTATGACTGGGTGGGGTGAAGCGGAGAGTGATGCCCGTCCCCGCTATCTGACACAGGTGGTGCGGAATATCGGCGGCATGGACGCATATGGCGTCACTGAAAACGGGCCTGCCAGAAACGGCAGTGAAATCCAAAGGGGCTCGGCGGAATGGAATACGTTGGCAGCGTCCGGCAAGGATATGGCGTTTAAGCCCAATACTTACCAGACCGTCACGGTTCCCAATACCCAGGGCGCAAGCTACATCCAATTGCGTGAATGGCTGAGGCCGAACGAGCAGTATGGCTGGGGGCAGGTATATCCCTGTACGGTAAATACCCTGTATTGTTTTAATATATATAACTCGGACTTTTTCTCGGGGGTAAACACGGGAGATTATGGCGGTGCAGCAGGTAACGGCTATGTGGGCGGCGATTGCAGTACGTTGGTAGGCAAGGTGAACGACGGCATGATTACCAATTACCCATACAAGATTCCGGATAATTTCTATGCTGCGAATACCCATGGCCAGTATTGGACTTTGGACTTGGAATCAGATGATGATAAGGACGGGGAATCCGATATCGTGGTGTGGTATACCATAAACGATATGACAACCAATGACAACGGCGTAATCAGGGATGATTTCTACAGTGTATCCCCTTACGATGCTTCAAACTGTTACTACATTTATAATAAGGGGAATATTACTTACACCGGCGTGGGACATACGAAGGTGAACAGCGAGCAGGAGGTTAAGCTTTTCATCAATACCATGATAGCTTCCTATGTGGCAAGTATCAAAAATCCTTCCATCACCATTGTGGAGGACGGCAGCGCCAATGCGTCCGAAATCAACAGCATTTCCGTACCGGTTCTGGAGGACGGCAGGGTGCTGACAAGTTCCGCAGGCGGTGATTTGATAAAGGTTTATTTCAAGGTTTACGACAACAATATTGTAAAAGGAACAAAAACCATTACCGGCAATTTTTACCTTGACGGCGAAGAACTGAAGCTGTCCATATACGATGTGGCGGGCAACAAATTATATGACGCCGCTTCCCCTGACCCTGCCAATGTACTGGCAAGCGGAGAATCCTATTATGTGGAAGTTCCGGCGTCCCGGTTAAACGGCCGCTACGCCGTAGATTTGAAGGTGGAGGTTTTCACGGACTGGGTACGGAACGGCGTCAGGATACAGTCCGATAAAATGTCGGATACGGTAACGATTGGCAAGGTGGAATTGTTTGACCTTGACTAAACGGGATTTAAAAATTTTTATAAAGTGTCTTGCGCACCCTGCGTTTTTGGTGTATAGTTGTACCCGATTACTGTAAAAAAGGCAATCGGGGGAAAACGAAATGGCAAAGAATCTTGTAATAGTAGAGTCACCGGCCAAAATGAAAACTATCAAAAAGTTTTTGGGAGACAGTTATGCAGTGGCCGCCAGTAACGGACACGTGAGGGATTTACCAAAGAGCAGGTTAGGCATAGATGTAGAAAACGGCTATGAGCCGAAATATATTACAATCAGGGGCAAAGGAGATATCCTGGCGAACCTCAGAAAAGAAGTAAAAAAAGCGGAGAAAATATATCTGGCAACCGACCCGGACCGTGAGGGGGAGGCGATTTCCTGGCATCTTTACCATGCGCTTAAGCTGGAAAACAAGAAAACTTACCGCATTACCTTCAATGAAATCACGAAGAAAGCGGTAAAGGAGTCTTTAAAGAATGCAAGGGAAATCGACATGGACCTCGTGGACGCGCAGCAGGCAAGACGATGTCTTGACAGAATGGTGGGTTACCGGATTTCTCCGCTTTTATGGGCAAAAGTAAAGAGGGGGCTTTCCGCGGGACGCGTGCAGTCCGTGGCGCTGCGCATCATCTGTGACAGGGAGGATGAAATAGGCGCCTTTATTCCGGAGGAGTACTGGAGCCTTGACGCCTCGTTTCTTGTGGAAGGGGAAAAGAAGCCCCTGACGGCAAAATATTACGGGACAAAAGAGGAAAAAAAGACCATTTCCACAAAGGAAGAACTGGAGGCGGTAAAAAAGTCGCTTGCAGGGGCGCCGTTTGAGGTGGCGGATGTAAAACGAAGCGAGCGCAGCAAAAAGCCGCCGCTTCCCTTTACCACATCGACCCTCCAGCAGGAGGCGAGCAAGGCGCTTAATTTTTCCACACAGAAAACCATGCGCTTAGCGCAGCAGCTTTACGAGGGCGTTGAAGTGAAGGGGGAGGGAACCATCGGTCTGATTACTTACCTGCGTACCGATTCCACCCGTATTTCCGAGGAAGCGGAAGCCATGGCAAAAGAGTATATCGGACAGCATTTTGGCGCAGGGTATGAGGGCGAAGGCCAGGAGAAAAAGACGGGGCAGAAGATACAGGATGCCCATGAAGCCATCCGTCCCACCAGAATATCCTTGACGCCCGTACAGCTGAAGGAGGAGCTTCCACGGGATTTGTTCAGGCTGTATCAGCTGATTTGGAAAAGGTTTACCGCCAGCCGTATGCAGCCGGCCAAATACGAAACAACCTCCGTCAGGATAGGAGCAGGAGAACATATCTTTACCGTTTCCGCTTCCAGGGTGTTATTTGACGGTTTTATGTGCGTATATTCGGAGGCGGACGAAGAGAAGGAAGAAAACAATCTGCTTGTCGGGAAAATAGACCGGACAAAGAAGCTTGCTTTTCAGGGGGTTGAGGAGAAACAGCATTTTACCCAGCCGCCCGCCCATTATACGGAGGCGTCTTTAGTGCGGGAGCTGGAAGAGCTGGGGATTGGGCGTCCCAGCACATATGCGCCCACCATTACCACCATTTTGGCCAGACGTTACGTGGTAAAGGAAAATAAGAACCTGTATGTGACGGAACTGGGCGAAGTGGTAAACAATATGATGAAAGCAGCGTTTCCCGCCATTGTGGATGTGAACTTTACGGCCAATCTGGAGGCTTTACTGGACGGGGTTGAGGAAGGGAAGGTCAACTGGAAGACGGTAGTGGCCAATTTCTATCCCGATTTGGATGAAGCGGTCTGCATAGCGGAAAAAGAACTTTCCGAGGTGGAAATAGCGGACGAGGAATCGGAGGAAATCTGTGAAAACTGCGGAAGGCGCATGGTTATCAAGTACGGACCCCACGGCAGGTTTTTAGCCTGTCCGGGATTTCCCGAATGCCGCAATGCCAAGCCTTATTTTGAAAAAATCGGCGTGCCTTGTCCGAAATGCGGCAAGGATATTGTCATCAAGAAAACAAAAAAAGGCAGAAAATATTTTGGCTGCATAGACAATCCGGAATGTGATTTCATGGTCTGGCAGAAACCGAGCAGCGTAAAGTGTGAAAAATGCGGTTCCCTGATGCTGGAAAAGGGAAGTAAGCTTGTCTGTACCAATGAAGGATGCGGTTATGTGGCGGACAGAACTGAAAAAGAATGAATATATGGTAAATTTATGGGAAATTTATTGAATATTCCATAAATTGCTTAAAAATTCTATGCAATTTCATTGAAAATCGTGTTGATGTGTGGTAGAATGGGCTTGTATTTCTGATGATGGAGGAATCTGAATGAGTAGCGTACAGTTATTAGACAAGACCAGGAAGATTGGTAAATTATTGCACAATAACAACACCAGCAAAGTGATTTTCAGTGATATCTGCAAGGTGATGCGCGAAATTTTAAATTCCAACGTACTTGTCATCAGCCGTAAGGGAAAAGTGTTGGGGGTCGGCAAAACCGTCTCCAACTGCCCCACGAATGATTTGATTCGTGAAAACGTGGGCGGATTTATAGACGTCATGCTAAATGAAAGGCTTCTGGGAGTACTTTCCACCAAGGAAAATGTCAATCTGGAAACGCTTGGTTTTGAGCGGGCGGATATCAGGCAGTTTCAGGCAATCATTACGCCGATTGAGATAGCGGGTGAGAGACTGGGCACGCTTTTTATCTACAAATACACCGGTCAGTATGATATCGACGACATTATCCTGTGTGAGTACGGCACCACGGTGGTCGGGCTTGAGATGCTGCGTGCGGTCAATGAAGAGAGCGCGGAGGAAAACAGGAAGCTCGCGGTGGTGAAGTCGGCAATCTCCACCCTGTCCTTTTCGGAGATGGAGGCAATCACCCATATATTTGACGAACTGGACGGCAAGGAGGGCATACTCGTTGCCAGCAAAATAGCCGACAAGGTAGGCATAACCCGTTCGGTAATCGTCAACGCCCTCCGCAAATTTGAAAGCGCAGGCGTGATTGAGTCCCGTTCCTCCGGTATGAAGGGCACTTACATAAAGGTGCTGAACGATGTGGTTTTTGAGGAAGTTGAGAAACTGAAAAATAAAATGGCGCGATACAGGATTTAAGCTGCCGTAAAACAATTACATATACAATGGATTGCAGGATGATAAATGGATTTATTGGACTATCAATAAGTCCATTTTTGAAGTTTTTATATGCTTGATACAGGATTTTTTTTTACGGTAAATAAAACACCGGTCATTATTTTGACAAAAATCAAGATAAAATGCTTGTGTTTTTTTGCAAATAATTTATAATGGAGAATAGAGTAGGTGCAGTGTGCCACTCCATGGGATAAGAAGGGAGCAGTATTATGATTAATACAAACGCTTTTGATTACATCAATGTGCTGGACAAAGCAGCGGATGCATCCTGGATTCGCAACGAGGTTATATCGCATAATATATCGAATGTGGATACGCCCGGATACAAGAGGCAGGATGTGGCATTTGAAAGTGAACTGAAGAAAGCGCTGGGAAGAAGCAGCGTAACTTCCAATATGGACCAGCGTGTGGCGGCTGTCAGGACTTCCCAGCTTGTGCCGAAGCAGTACACGGATATGGAAGGGTTTGCTTACAGGCTTGACGGCAACAATGTGGACGTTGAGACGGAAAATGTAATGTTAGCCGAAAATCAGATTAAATACCAGGGGCTTCTTGACAGTATCAACCAGGAATTTAAAAACCTGCAGATGGTAATGAAGTAGGACTGCCTTGCATAGATAAAGAAAAGGGAGGAATAAGACATGGGAATGTTTGATGCATTTAATATCAATGCGTCCGGTTTAACCGCACAGCGTTACCGTATGGATATCATTTCGGAAAATGTAGCAAATGCCAACACTACCAGAACGGAAGACGGTACTCCTTACAGACGTAAGGTAGTCACCTTTCAGGAAAAAGGACAGGGCGTTTCTTTTGGCAATGTGTTCCAGACGGCAAGGAACAGGTACACGGGAAAAGGCGTGAAAGTGGACGCAGTGCATGAGGATACATGGACGGAGGGCAATATGGTCTATGACCCTTCCCATCCGGATGCGGATGAGAACGGGTATGTAATGTATCCGAATGTCAATATAGTGGCTGAAATGACAAATCTGATAGATGCCAGCCGTTCTTATGAGGCAAACGCAACGGCATTTTCAGCCAGCAAATCCATTGCTTTGAAGGGGCTTAGCATTGGACAGTCATAAATTTCAAAAGGATAGCCTGTCAGATTAGATGATGACGACAACAGGAACAGGCAGGAGGAGAGTATAATGGATATTGGAGCAACACTGGCGGTGAGAAATGCAGAATCCATCGTACAGAATGCTAAAAACATCGGACTGAATTCCTCTTACGGGATGGTAGGGAGAATACGGGAAACGGACAGCCTTTCCGCGGAAGGGTCTATGTTTGATGCCCTTTTAAACACGGCGATTGACAACATCAGGACTACAAACGATTATTTATCCGATGCAGAAAATGAAGAGATTAAGTTTGCTCTGGGAGAGACGGAAAATACCCATGATTTAACGATTGCCCTGCAAAAGGCATCAACGGCGCTGCAGTATACGGTAGCCATCAGGGACAGAGTGCTTGAGGCATACAAAGAAATCATGAATATGCAGATTTAGGGCAGTGTCCGAAACTTACGTGGTAAGGAGAAAAAATCATGCCGGATAGAATCAGGGAGATTTTAAACAAGGTATTGGCGTGGTGGAATAAATTCACCGCGAAGCAGAAGACAATTATTATCGGTATCACAGCAGCGGTTGTGTTTACCTTCGCAATTTTAATATATGTTTTTACAAAGCCGCAGTACATACAATGGCAGCAGTGCTCCACTACTTCGGAGGCGGCGGAAATCATTGAGATACTCAACAGCAACAGCATTACCTATGAGGTGTCGGACGACGGGTTACGCATCCGCGTCAAGACCAGTCAGGTAGGGGCTGCCAATCTGGCGCTCGGTGCAGCCGGATACATGCCGGACCAGTATACGATTGAAAATGCAACTTCTTCCAGTATGTCCACGACCCAGGCAGACATGCAGAAAAAATGGGTTTATTACATGGAGCAGAAGCTGGCTAAGGATATTGCCGCCATAGAGTCTGTAAAGAGCGCGTCGGTGACGATTAACATGCCGGACCAGACAGGGGCGTTGATAGACACGGATAAAGAGTCATCCGCATGGATACAGCTTACCCTTCAGGACAGATTTACCTCTGAGCAGGCGGCGACCGTGGCCCGTGCCGTGGCTACCGGTCTGGGCAATCATTCGACTGCCAACATCACGATTGTGGACAACAATGCAAACCTGTTGTTTTCCGGTGAAGAAGACTACACCACGGCGGGAGTTGCCAATAATATGATGGAGCTGCGCGGGCAGGCGGAAACCAAAGTGGGAGCCGATGTCAAAAAAGTGCTGATAGGTTCCCAGCAGTTTGACATGGTGGAGGTTGCGTGCAGGCTGGACATTGATTTTGCAGAGTATCAGCGCACCATACATGAATATTATGCCAATGCGGGCCGTGAAGAAGGCATGAAAGCGCATGAGGAGATATACGAGGACAGCAATTCCAGCGGCAGCGGAGGCATACCGGGCACGGATTCCAATGATGAAACCACCAATATGTGGGATTTGGGTTCCGATTCCGAGAGCGCTTCCAGCCAGAGGCTTACGGATTATCTTCCGAATGAACTGGTATCCGTGGAAAATCTGCCTCCGGGCATTATCAATTTTGATTCTTCCTCCCTTGCGCTGACAGCTATTTCTTACAGGGTGGTAAGGCAGGAGGACGCCAAAAACCAGGGACTTCTGGACGGCATGTCCTGGGAGGAGTACAAGGCAACCAACGGTGATTATGTCAAGATGGAAGTGGATGAAGATTTCTACAGCATCGTGGCCAATGCAACAGGCATTCCCAGGGATAACATTACGATTTTGGCGTATCAGGTTCCCCAGTTTATTGACAAGGAAGGGTTGAATGTCAAATCGACGGATGTGATTTCCATCATATCCATCGTTATTATCCTTGCATTGCTCGCCCTTGTGGTAATCAGGAGCATGCTGGGCAGGAAACAGGTGGATGAGGAAGAAGAACTGTCCGTGGAAGACCTGTTACAGTCCACGCCGGAAGCTTCCATTGAAGATATTGAGATTGAAACGAAATCGGAGACCAGAAAACTCATCGAGAAGTTTGTTGATGAAAATCCGGAAGCGGCAGCCAATCTGCTCCGCAACTGGCTGAACGAAGATTGGGGGTAATCATATGGCAAAACCAGCCGCAGAAGAGAAGTTAAACGGTTTACAAAAGGCAGCCATCTTATTGATTTCCTTGGGGCCGGAACGCTCCGCCGGAGTATTTAAACATCTCAAGGAAGAGGAAATCGAAGAACTGACCCTGGAAATTGCCAATACCAGAAGCGTAACGCCCCAGGCAAAGGAATCTGTGATAAACGAGTTTTACGAGGTGTGTCTGGCGCAGCAGTATATTGCGGAAGGCGGTATATCTTACGCAAAAGAGCTTTTGGAAAATGCTCTTGGCAATGAAAAGGCAATGGAGGTTATCGGCAAACTGACGGCTTCCTTACAGGTAAAACCTTTTGAGTTTGTACGCAAAACAGATGCAGCACAGCTGCTTAACTTTATTCAGGATGAACATCCGCAGACGATTGCCCTGATTATGTCTTACCTTTCCCCGGCACAGTCGGCGCTTATTCTTTCAGCACTGCCTCCGGAGAGACAGGCGGATGTCACGAAGCGTATCGCAGTGATGGACAGGACCAGTCCGGATGTCATAAAAGAAGTGGAAAAGGTACTGGAGTCCAAACTGGCGTCTTTGGTCAATCAGGATTATACCATTATCGGCGGTGTGGACGCTGTGGTGGAAATCCTGAACACGGTAGACCGCGGTACGGAAAAACATATCATGGAAACCATGGAAATCGAAGAGCCGGAACTGGCGGACGAAATCAGGAAAAAGATGTTTGTATTCGAAGATATCCTGCTTTTGGACGACAGGGCGATTCAGAGAGTGCTGCGTGACGTGGATAACAATGACCTTGCCATTGCGCTTAAGAATGCAAACGAGCAGGTACAGAATGCTATTTTCAACAACCTGTCCAAGCGTCTTGCAGTCATGATAAAAGAAGATATGGAATTTATGGGGCCTGTACGTATGAAGGACGTAGAGGAAGCACAGCAAAAGATAGTAAATATCATCAGAAAGCTGGAGGATGCAGGAGAAATTGTCATTTCCAGAGGCGGAGGAGACGAGATAGTTGTCTAGTAATTTGATTAAGCGAGGGGTTACGCTGCTGAAAGAAGAAGTTCCGCGCATTATCGATTCAGATGCATTGCTGGCCGGAAAGATGGATACGGGCATGGGAAATACCAGGATGGTGCCGATGCCGGAAGATGAGGACGGTTTTGCAAGAGGACTCCGTGCGGAAGTATTGGAGTCTGCGGACCGGGATACGGACGGACAGATATTAGGGGGGGACTCTTTTGAGGAACCCGAGGATTTGGGTCCGTCACCCGAAGAGCTGAAACAGCAGGCTATTGCAGAAATAGAAAAAATGAAAGAAGAAGCAGCCGTATTGCTGGAAACAGAGCGTAGACATACTCTGGATGAGGCAAAAAAGCAGGGCTATCAGGAGGGTTATGCGGAAGGCATGAGGGAAGTGGAAGCCATGAAGCATAAACTTTCCGAAGAAAAAAAAGAAATAGAAAAACAGTATGAAGCACAGATTGACAATCTGGAGCCGCAGTTTATAGACGTTCTAAGCGGTATTTATGAACATATCTTTAAAGTGGACCTTTCCGGATACAGGGATGTGATAGTGGAATTGATTGCAGATACCATGCGGAAGACGGAAGGAGGCAGGGACTATATTGTCCATGTTTCAAAAGAAGATTATCCGTATGTGAACATGCAGAAAAAGAAAATCATGGAAGGAATGTCCACGGCAAACGCTTCCGTTGAAATCATTGAAGATATTACTCTTTCCCAGAGTCAGGCCCTGATAGAAACCGGAGGAGGCATTTTTGACTGCAGCCTGGGTACACAGCTTTCAGAGTTAAGCCAGAAATTAAGGCTGCTGTCCTATGAAAAACCGGCTGCGGATGGCTGAAAGGAATATTGTGCAGACACTAAAGGTTGATTTTAAAAAATATGATAGAGTAAAAGAATACAGTTTCATTCATAAACTGGGCAAGGTTGTGAATGTGGTCGGCCTGACCATAGAATCAGCCGGACCGGACGCAAAGCTGGGAGACATCTGCCGGATTTTCCCCGAGGACAAGGAAGCCGCCCCCGTTATGGCGGAAGTGGTGGGATTTAAAGACAAAAAAACGCTTCTGATGCCGTATGAATCGGTTGACGGTATCGGTTTAGGCTGTAAGGTGCAGAACATGGGAGAGCCCCTTGGCGTGGAAGTGGGTGATGACATGCTCGGCAGGACGCTGGATGGGCTTGGCAGGCCTACGGACGGGAAAGCCATGCCCCGGGGGAAGAACTATCCTGTGGAAGCGATGCCGCCTGACCCGTTAAAGCGGGCTATTATTGATGAAGTGCTGTCCTTGGGAGTTAAAGCGGTGGATGGCCTTTTAACTGTGGGAAAAGGCCAGAGAATCGGTATATTTGCAGGCTCCGGCGTGGGTAAGTCCACGCTGATGGGTATGTTTGCAAGAAATACAAAAGCGGATATCAATGTCATTGCCCTGATTGGGGAGCGCGGCAGGGAAGTCCGCGAGTTTATAGAAAGAGATTTGGGAGAAGAGGGCATGAAACGTTCCGTTGTGGTGGTTGCCACTTCGGATAAGCCTGCCCTGGAGAGGAATAAGGCGGCCAAAACGGCGACGGCGATTGCCGAATACTTCCGGGATAAGGGCAAGGATGTCCTTTTAATGATGGATTCCCTTACCCGTTTTTCCATGGCCCAGAGGGAAATCGGGCTGGCAAGCGGGGAACCGCCCGTGTCCAGGGGATACCCGCCCAGCGTGTATTCGGAAATGCCAAAGCTTTTGGAGAGGGCGGGCAGGAGCGACAAAGGTTCCATAACCGGTTTATATACGGTGCTGGTTGACGGAGATGATTTCAACGAGCCGATTACGGATACTGCCAGAAGTATTCTGGACGGCCATATCGTACTCAGCAGGAAACTCGGACACAAAAACCACTATCCTGCCATAGACGTATTGCAGAGCATTTCCAGGTGCATGAGCCAGATTGTGGACAGGGAGCACAAGCAGCTTGCCGGTAAATTAAAAAATATACTCGCCACCTATAACGAGGCGGAGGATTTGATTAACATCGGCGCTTATAAGGCAGGAAGCAATCCGTCCATTGACCTTGCCATCCGCAAGATTGATGCGGTCAATGGGTTTTTATGTCAGGATGTTGAGGAAAAGTTTGATTATGAAGACACTTTCCGGCTTTTGCGGGAACTTTTTGAGGATTAAACATGGCTAGGTTCAGATATCGTATGCAGGGTATCCTGGATGTCAAAATGAAGTTGGAAAATCAGGCAAAACAGGAATTTGCCGCTGCAAAGGCGGCTTTGGACGCCGAGGAACTGAAACTGGAGGCGCTCAGGGAAAGAAAAGCGGGCTACGAGGCAAAAACCCGCGCCCTTCTTACCGGGGACCTCGATGTGCAGGAGATTGCAGACAGCAAGGCAGCCATTCTGAAGATGGATGAGTATATTGAGGCCCAGATGCAGCAGGTGAGGAATGCAGAAAGGAAACTGGACGCGGCACGGGAAAAACTGAAGGAGGTCATGCAGGAAAGAAAAATGCATGAAAAGCTGAAAGAAAATGCTTTTGAGGAATTTCTTCTGGACGAGAAAAAGCAGGAAGGCAAGGAAGTGGATGAGCTAACCAGTTATACTTACGGACAGAGAATAAAAAGAGCAGAGGAAAAGGTGTGAGGACAAATGGCTAAAAGTGCAGATGCTTTCGCAGTGGATAAAAAGAAACTGCAGGATGAAAAGAAAAAGTTAAAAGCAGATAGAAAATCACAGAAAAGAGAGGTAAAAAAGCGGGCTAAGGAAATCGCGGCAAGGGAAGCAGACCTTGCGGAAGATGAAGAAGGAGGCGGCTTTTTTACTTTTCTTGCCACGCTTGCCATTATTGTCGTATGGATTGGCATTGTGTGCGTCATCATCAAACTGGATGTGGGCGGATTCGGCTCCAATGTGCTGACGCCGCTGTTAAAGGATGTGCCGGTGGTAAACAAGATTCTGCCTTCGTCAAAGCCTGAGGAAGAAGAGCCCGAGGAGGTGGTGGACAACGGCGGTTACACCAGTTTAAGCGAGGCCGTAGACCAGATAAGGAAACTGGAACTGCAGCTGCAGCAGGCACAGACGGAAAGCCTTTCAAAGGATGAGGATTTGGCTAATCTAAGGGCAGAAGTGGCAAGGCTCCAGGAGTTTGAAGCAAAGCAGGTCGAGTTCCAGCATTTGAAAACGGAGTTTTTTAACCTTGTGGTGTACTCCGAAAAGGGGCCGGGGGTTGACAAATTCATAGAGTGGTACGGACAGATGGACCCTGCCACGGCGGAATATCTGTATAAGCAGGCAGTGGCCGAGCAGGAAGCGGATAAGAAAGTGCAGGAATATGCGCAAACCTACTCTTCAATGAAACCGGCTCGCGCAGCCGCCATATTCGGAAACATGAAGGATGATTTGAATTTTGTCGCCAATGTTTTAAGTCTTATGGATGTCGAGGGAAGAAGCGCCATCCTTGCTGAAATGGACCCTGAAATAGCGGCGAAGATTACCAAAATAATGTACCCGCAGTCTTAAGTTGCAATTACTTTTGACCGATATATAATTAGGCGTAAAAGCCTGCACTTTGATAATTGAAGAGAGGAGGAATGCGAATGACAAGCACACCTGTAACCGTGGGCAAAGTTCCGGTTTATGCCGGGAAAGCGCAGACGGCACCGTCACAGACAGGAGCCGGTACGGAAAACAGTTTTTCCGATGTGCTGAAAAACCAGCAGGGCAGCGCGGACGTCAAAGGAACCGAGAATCCAATCCGTAAAAAGACGGATGCAAAGGTTGACAAGGTTTCCGACGGCGCCAAAAACGTGAAGAAGGCGGCAGACGCAGAGAACAATGCGGAAGTATCGCCGGAGGAAGCAGTTTTACAGGCGGAAAAAGCAGCGGAAGCGGCTGCGGCCGAGATGGTTACACAGACAGCCGAGGAACTTGGCATCACAGAGGAAGAAGTGCTGCAGATTCTGGATGGACTCGGCATGAGCCCCATGGATTTACTGAACACGGAAAATCTGCAGATGGTAGTTCTGGCAGCGGCAGGGGAAACGGATATGAGCAGTTTTGTCACAGACGAACAGCTGTTTACATCCTTCAAGAACCTGACGGCAACACTGGAGGAAACGATTGAGGAAGTTTCCGTGGAAACAGGGCTCAGCACGCAGGAAGTGGAAGAACTGTTTGCGGGACTGCAAAACGAAGTCCGTACAGAAACCGTGGAGGAAGCAGGTTTACCCATGGTGGAAGCAGAGAAACCCGTTATGCAGGAACAGACGGCAGACCAAAGCGTAAGGCCGGAAGCAGTATCCGGCAGGGAAGACAATGCGGGAGAAGGCTCGCAGATTATGCTGGACAGAAGTCTGGAGCAGACAAAAGCAGACGACGGAAATGAGGGCGGTTTTTCCGGTGAGACATCACCCAATCCCTTTGTTCCGGGTTCCGTATCACAGAATGCGGCAGCCGCACTGGAAACCGTTCAGGAGGCACAGGCGTTTTTTGATGCAGACACAGAGATGATAATGCATCAGATTACGGACTACATGAAAGCGCAGGTTTCGGACGGCGTATCCGAACTGGAGATGCAGCTTCATCCCGAAAGCCTCGGAAACCTTCATGTAAGGCTTACGGCAAAAGAAGGCGTGGTTACGGCACATTTTGCAGCACAGAATGATGTGGTAAAGACGGCGCTGGAGAGCCAGATGATTCAGCTGAAAGAGACTTTCAAGGAGCAGGGCGTCAAGGTGGAAGCCATCGAAGTTACCGTGGAAAGCCATAAGTTTGATGAAAACTTAAGCCAGAACAGCGGCGGAAACATGAATGGAGACGGCAGGCAGCCCGAAAGGCAGAGAAACAGGCGTATCAACATTAATCTGAATGAGCTGGAAGCCGAAGAAGAAACCCTGAATGAGGAAGACAGACTTGCAGCCCGGGTGCTCAGGGATAACGGCGGCACGGTAGAGTACACGGCATAAGTAAAAGAAAGGAGTGAGCAGAATGAGTTTGATAGCTCCGGTTAAAGACGGAAAATTTGTAACAGACACATCTTCTACGGAAGAGAGTAAAGCGCTGAAAGGCGGAAGTGAAAGCACGCTTGACAAGGAGGCGTTCCTGCAGCTTTTGGTTGCACAGATGAAATATCAGGACCCTTTGGAACCGACTTCCAATACAGAGTATATTTCCCAGTATGCACAGTTCTCGCAGGTAGAGTCATTACAGAACATGAGCGGCAGCATGGATTTGCAGAGGGCAAGCAGCCTGGTGGGAAAAGATGTTTACGTGCGTTCGACGAACAGCAAGGGACAGACCGATTATTTTTACGGCCGCGTAGACTATGTTACCTATGAAGGCGGCAAGGCATATCTTTACATCGATGAAAACAAGTATTCCCTGGATGAACTGGAAACCATCGTTGACCCGACTTACTATGAAGCATACAACCTGGCGACGGATTTGGTAACAGGCATCAATAAGCTTCCTTATCTTGGCAGCATTGATTTGGGCGACGGAGAAGCGATAGATGAGCTGAAAGAAATCTATGACGGCATGAATGATTACCAGAAGACATTTGTTGCAAAAGAGAAGGTGGAAACTTTACAGAAGTACGTGGATAAGATAGCGGAACTGAGGAAGCTTGCAGGGGTTGACCAGCCCGAAGCGCCGAAGGAGCCCGAAGAACCCAAGGATGAAGAAGACGGTTCGGGAGATGAATAACAGCGCAGTGCAGCACAGTACAGTGCAGTACAGGATGTCCGAACAGGCAGAACACAAGGAGGTGTCCGCATGAAAGTGCAAAACGGCAGTTTTCCCTCCATAGAACAGCTTCAGGACCAGTATTTCAGGCAGAATGCCAGACCCAATCAGATTCCGGAAAAGGAAGGGCTTTCCTTTCAGGAAGTACTTTCCAGAAAGCAGACAGGGCTCACGGACAGCGCCGGAGAACTTAAGTTTTCGAGGCACGCCGCAAACCGGTTGTCTGACAGGAATATTGAACTGACGCTCGCCCAGATGGAAAGGCTGACGAACGGAGCAAAAAAGGCGGGGGAAAAAGGGATACAGGAATCATTAGTCATTGTGGACCAGCTGGCATTTATCGTGAATATCCCCAATAAGACGGTGGTAACGGCGATGGACCAGTCTCAGGCACAGGACAACATTTTTACAAATATAGACGGAGCGGTGATTATGTAGCCGGACCTTTAGGAGGCTATCGTTTCCCGACTGACAGAAGGAAACAGGTTCCGTTACAAGATTAGGAGGTCAATGAATTATGATGAGGTCACTTTTTTCTGGTGTATCAGGACTTAAGACGCACCAGACCAGAATGGACGTAATTGGTAACAATATTGCGAACGTTAACACAACGGCATTCAAATCCAGTACCATGGTATTCAGTGATTTGATTAGCCAGACAACCCAGAAGGCATCCGGTCCCAATGCCGCAACAGGAGCAGGCGGTATCAATGCAAGACAGATTGGTCTTGGTGTAAGGGGCGGTGCAATCAACACCAACATCAGCACACAGGGTGCGGCACAGTCCACAGGCAATCCGTTTGATATCATGATAAGCGGAAGCGCTTTCTTCGTGGTTAACAACGGCAGTGAAAACTTCTTTACCAGGGACGGTTCTTTCTATGTTGACGGAGCAGGAAACCTTGCCATGACCAGCAACGGATACAATGTAATGGGCTGGCAGGTGGATGAAGAAACCATGAGCATCAAGCAGGATACGGTTTCCGCCCTGCGCATTATGAGCGCTGCCAACATGACATATCCGCCCGAGGCGACAAGCAAGGCATATGTTTCCGGTATCATTGATAAGAATAACAAGGATGTGACGAGTTCATCAGGTAAGTCCATCAACCTGAATTTCTACGATGAACTTGGATATTCCTATACGGCTAAGCTGGTGATTAAGCAGTCGGCAGCAACGAATGAATACAGTATTGAGCTTAACAAGATTCTGGATTCCGTGGGCAACGAGGTTCCCCTTGACGGCGTGACATTCGGCTCGGCGACATCCCAGAAAGTAAACAACAGCGTGAAACTGGATGATACCGCATACAAATGGACAGGAAATATCCTGCAAACACAGGCAGGCGCGGACGTTTGCAACCTTGCCAATATATTTGCAGACGATGCCACTACGGACAATCCGAAGCTGAAAACGGATGATGAAGACGCCATGGCGGCAGTGAAAGAGCTGGCTAAGGCATACGGATATGAAAATGCTACGGATGATTTCATGAACTTGACGGTTGCCCTTACAAATGCAACCGGTTCTACCCCGACTTTTGTGAGCGGTACGTATTCCGTACAGCAGCTTTTGTATAACCAGGCAAACGGCTTACAGCCCAACCTGACCACTCCTAAGGATGCCATCGCAGAAGATATTGCCAATTTCGGACTGGACGCTTTTGACACCACAGGAAGAAACTTTGAAGGCGCGACTCTGGTTTATGACGCCGATAAGGGCGGGTTCCTTGGCATCAACGGTATGGAAAATGTTTCCAGCGTTACCTTGGGACTGTCAGGACTCGGCGGCAACTTCAGGGATATCGAAGTTGACTTTGCAACCAGTTCCATGTACGACAACAAAGGTACCTGTACGGTAGCGGCTACGGCAGGCGATACGGACGGACTGGGAATGGGACGTAAACTCGGTGATATGAGCGGTGTTTCCATTCAGCAGAATGGTATGATTTATGCCGCTTATGACAACGGTATGACAAGGCTTCTGGGACAGATTGCAGTGGCAGAGTTCCCCAACGTATCCGGTCTGGAAAAGGTAGGTGAAAACCTGTATTCCGCTACCCTGAACTCCGGTGAGTTTGACGGAATCGGCGTGGATATCACGGCAAACGGAGGCAAGATGTCTACCGGCCAGCTGGAAATGAGTAATGTGGACCTTTCCGCAGAATTTACGGAAATGATTACCACCCAGCGTGGTTTCCAGGCAAACAGCCGTATTATTACGGTTTCTGATACTCTTTTGGAGGAGTTGACAAATCTGAAGAGATAAGCGATAATATAAATACATACAGGATGAAAGGGTCAGGCAGTTTCTGCATGACCCTTTAGATTGTCAGTACAGCGCTGTATCGGGATACGGAGGAGCCATGATTGAAATCACGAAAATGAATGGACAGAAAGTTTTGATTAACCCGGATTTAATAGAAACGGTGGAGGAAACGCCCGATACGGTGATGACTCTCACCACAGGGAGAAAAATTATTGTAAAAGAAAGTAGACAAGAAGTAAAAAATTTAGTAAAATTGTATAGAAAGGATATTTTTGCGGATTAATGCATATCATATATTCTTTTGTTACAAATAGAATAGAAAGTACAGGTGGAGTTAAGTGGATATTGCATCAATACTGGGGTTGGTAATATGTTTTGCCATGGTTATACTTGGTGTGGCAACCAGTGGCGGTCTGGGGGCACTGCCTAGTTATTTTAACCTTCCTTCCGTAGCTATTACGTTCGGAGGTTCATTTGCGGCAGTTTTGGCAGCCAATTCTCTTCAGAGTTTTGTGAGCGGCCTGAAAAGTTTTGCACTTATCTTAAAGGTGCCGACCAACAATACTTCCGAGATGATTAAAAACATAATTGATTTGTCCAATGTGGCCAGAAAGGAAGGCCTGTTGTCTTTGGAGGAGGCAGCAGGGGATTTGCAGGATGAATTCCTCAAAAAGGGGATTCTTCTTATTGTGGATGGTACAGACCCGGAACTTGTGCGTGCCATCATGGAGACGGAGCTTGTCAGCATGGACAGCAGGCATAAGGCCCGTATCGGCTTTTGGGACAATGTGGCGGCCATGGGACCTGCCTGGGGTATGATTGGTACTTTGGTAGGTCTTGTTAACATGTTGCAGAATATGGAGGACGCGTCTTCCATCGGTCCTAACATGGCGACGGCGCTGATTACCACTTTGTACGGTTCATTGCTTGCAAACTGGGTATGCGCGCCTGTGTCCAACAAGCTGAAGGCACAGAATGATATGGAAATGATGCAGAAGGAAATCATGATAGAGGGGCTTTTGTCCATACAGGCAGGAGAAAACCCCCGTGTTATCGAAGAGAAGCTGAAGTCCTTTGTATCCCCGACAGAACGCGGGGCACAGGGGGATGACGGAGGTGAAGAGATTGGCTAAGAGGAAGGAAGATTTGCCAGCTCCCGGCGCCCCGGCATGGATGGCTACTTTCGGTGATTTAATGAACCTGCTGCTGTGTTTCTATGTGCTTTTATTTTCCATGTCTGTCATCAGTGAAGACCAGTTGAAGGCGGTTGCGGAATCCTTTAGCAGCACCTTTTCCATATTTGACGGGGGGGCTACCGCAATCGGGGATGGCATTTTAATCAGCAACGGCATGAGCCAGCTAAATGAACTGGATGAGTTTATCAACAGTACAGGGAAAACGGCTGACAGTGAGGATGATGCTGACGACTTTAATGAATATGATAATATGATGGAACAGCTGGAGCAGGCACAGTTGGAAGCTTCAGAAGAGTTATATGAGAAAATAGAGGAAAGCATTGCGGAAAATAATCTTTCGGATGTGATTAATGTAGATTTTAACGCACAGTATGTGCAGTTGACATTAAAAGGCGCCCTGTTATACGATTCCGGCAGTGCGGAAGTCAGGGAAGATGCACTGCCTGTTCTGGATAAAGTAGGCGTGATGCTGGAGAGGTATGCCGGCGGCATTATTGAAATTGAGGGACATACGGATAATGTGCCGATGCACAGCAACAGATATGCGGACAACAGTGAACTGAGCTGTGCGAGGGCGCTTTCTGTATTTAATTATTTTATGGATACAACGAATCTGGACCCGGCCAAGGTGAAGTATGCCGGACGGGGAGAGTATGTACCGGTTGCCGATAATTCCACGGAAGAAGGCCGTGCAAGGAACAGGCGCGTGGAAATCAGGATATATAACGATTTAAGCACCTATCAATAGGTGACATGGAGGAAAGGACGCGCACAGGCGCGGAAAAATCAATATGAAAAAGAATTTGATGTCAATTTTGATACTGGCTCTTTTGGTTGTGAATATTGTACTGACTGCCATTATGATGTTCAGCGTTACAGGAGCCATGAAAAGCACAACTGCCCTGGTAGGCAGGATTGCGGCAGTCCTGGATTTGGAGTTAAACCTCGGGGATGATGAAATGGAAGTGGCGATTGCAGACAGTGCAACGTATGATATTGCAGACACCATGACGATTCCTTTAAAACGCGCGGTAAATGAAGAAGGCGTGGAAGAGGACCAGCGTTATGCCATGATAGCCGTATCCATTTTGATGGATAAGACCAACAAAGACTACAAAGAATATGCTGAAACGATGGATGCCAATGCCAGCGTTATCAAAGGCGAAATTATCGATGTGGTATCCTCCTATACATTGGATGAGTTCAGGAATGACACGGACGGCGTGCGGGAAGCGATTCTGGCAAGGCTCCGTAAAGTTTACAATTCCGATTTCATCTACAAGGTGGTATTCAGCGATTGGAAAATAGGATAGCCATCTCAAAGACAACAGAGCAGGACTTGAAGACAGGAGGTGAGCTTAATGGGCGAGATATTGTCCCAAAATGAAATAGACAATCTGCTGGCTGCACTTTCTACGGGTGAACTGGATGCGGACCAAATACAGGACCAGACTGATAAACAGGTCAAGAATTACGATTTCCGCCGCCCGGCAAAGTTTTCCAAAGAACATTTGCGTACCTTGGAGATTATTTTTGAACACTACGGAAGACTGGTATCCACAAATCTCCCCGTTTATTTGCGAAAAAATGTACAAATCAGCGTGGCGAGTTCCGAGGCAGTCACATTTTCAGAGTTTACCAATTCATTATCCAACCCCGTCATTCTGGGAATTGTAAATTTTCAACCCTTATCGGGAAATATTATTGTTGACTTGTCCACCAACCTCGGATATGCTATGATTGACCGTATGCTTGGCGGACAGGGGGACCCTCTTGAAAAGAGCAGGGAATTTTCGGAAATAGAACTTACTATCATAGAAAAACTGATGGTGGTGTGCGTGCAGCTTATGCGCGAGCCGTGGAAAAATGTGCTGGATATCAATCCGGTGCTGGAAAGGCTGGAAACCAATCAGCAGTTTGCACAGATTATTGCCCCTAATGATATGGCAGCCATTGTCACCCTCAATGTGAAGATAGGAGAGGTGCAGGGCTTCATAAACCTGTGTCTTCCGTATTTTACGCTGGAAGATATCATGGATAAATTAAATACAAGATACTGGTATGCAAACATGCAGGAAATGCATGACGACGATTATGAGGAGCATATTGAATCCTTGATTCGCAGGGTAGATATACCGGTAAAAGCAGTTTTGGGAAAGAGTGCGGTTTCCGTAAACGACTTTGTCAATCTGCAGGTCGGAGATGTCATCCGGCTGGATACGCATGTGGACAGTGAACTATCTGTCTATGTGGGAAATATCAGAAAATTTACCGCATTACCGGGAGCCAGCAAAGATAATTATGCAGTCAGGGTGACCACGGTAATCAGAGAGGGGGAGTAAGACATGGACGGCATGTTGTCCCAGGACGAGATAAATGCATTGCTTAATGGAATGGACCTTTCCGCAGGAGCGGGAGGTGCAGAGGAGGCAGGGCCGGTTTCAGAGGAAATTGATGAAATAGACGAGAGTCTGTTGACAGATACGGAGAAAGACGCGGTTGGTGAAGTGGCCAATATCAGCATGGGTTCTTCCGCAACCACCATGTATTCTCTGGTAAACAAAAAAGTGAATATTACAACACCGGTGGTTACGCTGGCAAACTGGAATACCGTTCTGCGGGAATATGAAAAGCCCTGCGTCTTTATCCAGATTAAGTATACCAGCGGATTAGAGGGCAGTAATATCCTTGTATTGAAGGAACACGACGTCAAGATTATCACAGACCTGATGATGGGCGGGGATGGAACCAATACGGACGGCGAGTTGGGAGAACTGCATTTAAGCGCCATTTCTGAAGCGATGAACCAGATGATGGGAGCTTCCGCCACATCTCTTTCCACCATGCTTGGCATTTTAATCGATATCAGCCCGCCGGAAGCAAGTCTTGTGGACTTGACGGAATACAAAAGGGGAGAAGAAATATCCCCGTTTTTGGGTGGTACTTTTGTCAAGATAGCTTTCCGTATGCAGATTGATGAATTGGTAGACAGCACGATTATGCAGCTGTATCCGATTGATTTTTCCAAACAGATAGTTGAAAGTTTTATGCACCAGATGGAGGGAGACGAACCGGCTCCTGCACCTGCACCGGCTCCTGCAGCGCCGACACCGGCTCCTGCACCGCAGCCCGGCGCCCCTCAGATGGCGGCAGCGCCGGCACAGCCGGGGATGGATGCGATGGCAGCCCAGGGCATGAATCCCATGTACGGACAGATGGGGATGCCTCAAATGGGCGCTCCGATGGGGATGGACGCGATGGCAGCCCAGGGCATGAACCCCATGTACGGACAGATGGGAATGTCTCCGCAGATGGGGATGCCGGGCGGCATGAATATGGCACAAATGTATATGCCTCCGCAGATGAATATGCAGCCAAATGTGAATATTCAGCCGGCACAGTTCCAGAATTTTTCCAGCGATGTATTGTCATCCACAAGCCAGGAAAATATAGGGCTGATTATGGATGTACCGTTGGAGGTAACGGTAGAGCTGGGAAGAACCACCAAATCCATTTCAGAAATACTTGACTTTGCACCGGGAACTATTATAGAGTTAGAGCGTATAGCAGGCGAACCAATTGATGTTCTGGTGAATGGCAAATTTGTAGCCAGAGGTGAAGTGGTAGTCATTGAAGAGAGTTTTGGCATCAGAGTGACAGAAATTATCAAATAAAAAGTGCAAATAAGGAGAGAAAACGGTATGGCGAAGAATATTTTAATCTGTGATGATGCAGCATTTATGCGCATGATGATTAAGGACATCCTGACAAAAAACGGTTACAATGTGGTTGGCGAGGCGGAAAACGGTGCAAAGGGCATTGAAAAATACAATGAACTGCATCCTGACCTTGTACTTATGGATATCACCATGCCGGAACTGGATGGAATTGCAGCCTTAAAGGGAATTAAGCAGGCAGACCCGAATGCGCGCGTGATTATGTGCTCCGCAATGGGTCAGCAGGCCATGGTTATCGAGTCCATTCAGGCTGGTGCAAAGGATTTTATTGTAAAGCCTTTCCAGGCTGACCGTGTATTGGAAGCGGTTAAGAAGGTCGTAGGCTAATGCTCACAGCAGGCCTTCATACTGCGGATAGTTTTTCCCAGCTGATTACGGTGCTGCTTGTCTTTGTCTTTGTGCTGGCGTTGACTCTGTGGACGACCAGGTGGATTGCAAAATACCAAAAGGGACAAAAGGCAGGGCAGAACATCGATGTGGTGGAAACCTGTCCCATGGGCAATGGAAAATACATACAGATTATCAGATTGGCGGATAAGTATGTGGCAGTTGCCGTGTGCAAGGATACTGTGACGCTGCTGGCAGAACTGGACGGGGAGCAGATGGAGTTTCCTGACGGGACCGGCAAAGCTCCCATGCGGTTTCAGGACTTGCTTCGCAAGGCGAAGGCTGTTTATCCCGGAGGGAAAGATACGCCAAAGGAAGATTCACCGAAGGAAGAGTAGGCTAAACGTGAAAAAGCAGAAAAATCATTTTTTCGGAAAAACAATTATAAGTGTGATATGCCTGCTGGTTACGGTGGGCATATTGTGTATTTTGCCTGTACGGACGGTAAACGCCTCCCAGACTGGGGGAAATACCGGGGATTCGGATATTTCCACGGTTATCAATGAGCCGGGAACGGCTGAAACGCCCGAGGATTTGGAGGAATTGAATATTGCCAACAGGGTAACGATTGAAGTGGAAGGCGGCAACGGACAGATAAACGGCGCACTCAGGATTTTACTTGTGCTGACTTTTATTGCATTAGCGCCCATACTGATTATCTGTATGACGTCTTTTACCAGAGTTATCATAGTGCTTCATTTTACGAGAGCAGCCCTCAATACACAGACGGCACCACCCAACCAGATACTGATTGGCCTGGCGCTGTTTCTCACGTTTTTTATTATGACGCCGACAATCACCAGCATTTATTCAGATGCGTATCTGCCATATGAAGCCGGTGAGATGGATGAAGAGGAAGCGCTTGGCGCGGCTGTCGTTCCGCTCAGGCAGTTTATGTATAATGAAACACAGCGGAAAGATGTGGAATTGTTTATGGGCATAGCCAGACAGGACTGGAACGGGGAACTGGACGATATTCCTCTGACAGTGCTGATTCCCAGCTTTATGATAAGTGAGTTGAGGCGTGCTTTCTTTATGGGATTTATCATATATATTCCTTTTATTGTCATAGATATGGTAGTGGCCTCTACGCTGATGAGTATGGGTATGATGATGCTGCCGCCCACCACGATTTCCATGCCTTTCAAGATTCTGCTGTTTGTTATGGCGGACGGCTGGAGCCTGGTGATAGGTAGTCTGGTGTCTACCTTCCATAATCTATCATAATACAGAGGAGGTATGCGGATGAATGTAGAGGTCGTAACGGAAATAGCAAGCAGGGCATTGTACATGATTATCCAGACGTCGCTTCCTGTTTTGCTGGTTTCTTTGTGTGTAGGTCTGATTGTCAGTATCTTTCAGACAGTGACTTCCATACAGGAACAGACGCTGACTTTTGTACCCAAGATAGTCTGTGTTTTTCTAACGTTGATACTGATTGGAAACTGGATGCTTACTTCCCTCATAGAGTATATGACGGATTTGTGGCTGAATATGGTTTCCTATGTCAACTAGCGGGAATCTTGTATGACGAATTTATCTTTTTCATTTTTTGATTTGGAATATTTTCTTTTGATTTTGGTACGGGTTTCCTGCTTTGTTTTTGTAGCCCCTTTTTTCAGCATGAATAATACGCCGAGGCAGGTGAGGATAGCGTTATCCGTTTTTACATCCCTTTTGCTGTATACCACTTTGACGCCTGATGAGGGAGTCGTTTATGATTCGGTGGTATCGTATGCCGTGATTGTGGGCAAGGAGGCTGTTACCGGTCTGCTGATTGGTTTTGCCGCCAATATTTGTACGGCGATAGTCAATTTTGCAGGCTCGATTGCGGACATGGAAACAGGACTTTCCATGGTTACGCTTATGGACCCTGCAAACAGGACGCAGTCAAGCGTTACAGGCGTTTATTTCCAGTATGTGGTGATGATGATGCTGATTGCAAGCGGTATGTACCGGTATCTTCTGGGTGCGCTTGCAGACTCGTTTCTGTTGATACCTGTTAACGGTGGAGCGCTCAGGGGGGAAAATCTGCTTTCCTCCATTGTGATGTTTCTGGGAGACTATATTACCATTGGTTTCCGTATCTGTCTTCCGGTATTTTGTGTTATATTATTGTTGAATGTGGTATTGGGTGTGCTGGCCAAGGTGGCGCCGCAGCTGAATATGTTTGCGGTGGGCATCCAGTTGAAGATATTAATTGGAATGAGCGTGCTGTTTCTGACTACGGGGATGCTTTCCGGCGCCTCCAGTTTCATATTTAATGAAATCAGGAAATTAACGGTCTCATTTGTGGAGGGCATGATGTGATGCTTCAATATAACCTTCAGTTTTTTGCCAAAGAGGGACCGGGAGGGGAAAAAACAGAACCGGCTACCGAAAAAAAACTGACAGACGCCAGAAAGAAGGGACAGGTTGCCAAGAGCAAGGAGGTTGGCAACGCCCTCAGCCTGATTGCCCTTTTTGTGATTTTAAAAGTATGGGTGGGCAATATCGGAACACAGTTTCTGACGTTGTTTTCCGATGTATATAAGAGGATGCCGGACAGCGTGGTAAACTGGAACGGCTACCTGCCGGAGCGGGACATGCTGATTTTGTTCAGGCATATGATGATTCAGATTCTTGTCATTGTGGCGCCGGTGTTTATCGTGGCATTTATTGTCGCTTTCCTTGCGGATATTGTTCAGGTAAAATGGAAAGTAACCGGGGAGCCTTTGCGCCCCAAATTTAATAAGCTTAGTCCGATTGGCGGATTTAAAAGAATTTTCTCCGCCAATTCACTGATGGAACTGATAAAGGCCCTCTTAAAAATTATTTTGGTGATATATGTCAGTTACAGTTACCTGAAGGATAAATGGCCTTATCTGTATCTGTTGTACGATATGCCTCTGCTGCAGGCAATACAGTTAGTGGGAAGCATGGTGATAGACCTGGGTATCAGGATAGCGATGATTTATATCATCATAGCCCTGGCAGACTATATTTACCAAAAGGTGAAGTTCAGCAGGGACATGCGTATGACAAAGCAGGAGATTAAGGATGAGTACAAACAGCAGGAAGGGGACCCGCAGATAAAAGGGAAAATCCGGCAGAAAATGCAGGAGGTTTCCAGAAGGCGCATGATGCAGAACCTGCCGCAGGCGGATGTGGTCATTACCAACCCGACCCATTATGCCGTGGCGATACAATATGACCCCAAGATTGCAGACGCCCCCATAGTCCTAGCCAAAGGAGAGGATTATCTGGCGCAGAGGATTAAGGAGGCGGCAAAAGAGCATCATATTGAAATTGTAGAAAACAAGCCGCTTGCCCGGATGCTTTATGCCAATGTGGAAGTCGGGCAGGTGGTTCCGCCGGAGCTTTATCAGGCAGTGGCGGAAGTATTGGCTTTTGTATATCATTTACAGGGCAAAGTGTGAGAAGAACCGGAAGGATAGGAGGTGAGGAGCATGAATTTTAACATAAAAATGAACAGGATGGATGTTCTGGTTGCAGTTTATATTCTGACGGCGTTTGCCATGCTGATTGTGCCATTGCCGGCATCGCTTCTGGATGTTTTTATGGCATTTAACATGGCAATCTCCTTCACCGTATTATTTGTATGCATGTTTGCAAAGGAAGTGCTGGATTTATCCTATTTTCCTACCATATTGCTGTTTACCACCATCTTCAGGCTGGCGATGAACGTGTCTTCAACCAGGTGCATTCTGACGACGGGCAGTGCAGGTAACGTTGTCACGACCTTCGGACAGTTTGTGGGCGGCGGCGATTTGATAGTCGGCGCGGTTATCTTCATTATCCTGATTCTGATTCAGTTTCTGGTAATCAATAAAGGTTCCGAGCGTGTGGCTGAAGTGACGGCCCGTTTCACACTGGATGCCATGCCCGGTAAACAGATGGCCATTGACGCGGATTTGAACACAGGCGCAATCGACGACCAGGAGGCTAAGAAGAGGAGAGAGAAAATCCAGCTGGAATCCAGCTTTTTCGGCTCCATGGACGGTGCCGTTAAATATGTAAAGGGAGACGCCATAGCAGGTCTTTTGCTGACGGCGATTAACATTATAGGCGGTCTTGCCATGGGTGTGACAAGGGGCGGCATGGACATAGGCGCCGCCGTACAGCAATACGGCGTGCTTACCATTGGTGACGGACTGGTGAGCCAGATTCCTTCCCTGTTAATATCCCTGTCAACAGGTATCCTTGTGACAAAGGGCGGAAAAGAAGCGGATTTCGGGCCTACCATTTTAAAGCAGCTGTTTGGCGTGCCAAAGGTTATGTACCTGGTAGGCGCAGCGCTTTCTTTCCTTGGCATCACCACCGAACTGAATACCATCCTGTTCCTTGGGATGGGGCTTGTCTTTATCGTGGGCGGCAGGATGATTGCGGGCAATCTGGAGACGGCGCAGATAGAAGCACAGGTGGATTCCGATGAAGTGGCGGCCGAAGAAATCAGGCAGCCTGAGAATGTAAACAGCCTTTTGCAGGTTGACCCCATAGAACTGGAATTTGGATATGGCATTATTCCGCTTGCGGATGTCAACCAGGGCGGCGATTTATTGGACCGCGTGGTTATGATACGAAGGCAGATTGCCCTGGAACTGGGTACTGTGGTGCCGATTATCCGTCTGCGCGACAATATTCAGCTGAACCCCAACCAGTACATTATCAAGATAAAGGGCATACAGGTCAGTGAAGGGGAAATCCTTTTTGACCATTATATGGCGATGAACCCCGGGTATGTGGAGGAAGAAATTACCGGTATCCCGACATTTGAACCTTCTTTCCACCTGCCTGCCACATGGATTACCGAAGGGCAGAGGGAGCGTGCGGAAAGCCTGGGTTATACGGTAGTTGACCCGCCTTCCATTATTGCAACGCACCTTACGGAAATCATCAGGCAGCATATTTCCGAGCTGCTTACAAGACAGGATATCCAGAATCTTGTCAACAACCTGAGGGAAACCAATCCTTCCCTTGTGGAAGAACTGATACCCAAGCAGCTTGGTCTGGGTGAAGTGCAGAAGGTATTGCAGAATCTGCTCAAGGAAGGAATTTCCATCAGGGATTTGCTTACCATATTTGAAACACTGGCTGATTACGCGCCTACGACGCGGGATACGGATATCCTGACAGAGTATGTGCGCCAAAGTCTGAAGAGGGCAATTTCCAGTAAGTTTTTCCCGGCTCATGAAACGACCAATGTGGTTACGCTGGACCCGAAGGTGGAGCAGGAAATCATGGGCAGTGTGAAACAGACGGAACAGGGTGCATACCTGAATCTGGACCCGGAGCTTACAAAGAAAATTGTGGCTTCAGTCGGCAACGAAATCCAGAAATTGGAAAACCTGGGGAAGAGTCCCATTATTATCACTTCCCCCATTGTCAGAATGTATTTCAGACGGCTTACGGAAGATTATTACAAAGATTTGATTGTGGTGTCCTACAACGAGATTGATTCCAATGTAGAACTGCAGTCTGTAGGGATGGTGACGGCATAATGATAATCAAAAAATTTCAGGGAAAGACAGAAGAAGAAGCAACCGCACTTGCCAAAAAAGAGCTGGGTGACGGTGTAATCGTCATGAACGTTAAAAATGTCAAACGAAAGGGGTTGTTTGCCGCTTTTCAGAAGCCGCTTGTGGAGGTTACAGTGGCTCTTGAGGAGGAAAGCGAACGCTTTAGCCCGGTAAAGAAAGAGCAGTCGGCGGGAGCGGAAGAAGCAAAGCGGAAAAACACGCCCATCACCAGCGCGTGGCAGAAAACCAACGCGGGCGTTTATGAACGGAGCGCGGCAGGGATGGATACACTGGAAGAAAAGCTGGAAAGCCTGCAAAACCTTCTGGTGCAGCAGATGCAAAAGCCCGATGCCGCGGAAACAGAAGAAAATGAGATAACGGAACCGGCAGAGAAGGCACAGGAGGAGGAAAAAGATTCTGAAATCCTCAGATTCATGAAGCTTTTGTATAATGTCATGCTGGAAAATGAGATAGATGAAAAGTATGTCAACCAGATACTGGACGAGATAGAAAAAGTGCAAAAGCCAAATATGCCGTTTGACTATGCGCTTGCGAATACCTATCAAAAGATGATTTTGAAATTTGGGGCGTCCTTTGAAATCACGCCATCCAAGGAAGGGCCTAAAGTTGCTTTTTTTGTAGGGCCTACCGGAGTCGGGAAGACGACTACCATAGCCAAGATTGCTTCCCAGTTTTCCGTTGAGAAGAAAAAGAAGGTGGCGCTGCTTACGGCGGATACTTACAGGATTGCAGCAGCGGAGCAGCTGCGTACATATGCCAATATATTGGAAGTGCCTTTCCGGATTATTTATACAATAGAGGAACTGGAAAACGCACTGAAGGATTTTAAGGATTACGACTACGTTTTTGTGGACACAACCGGGCATTCCCACCAGAATGAAGAGCAAAAGGAGGCCACGCGGGCTTTCGTCCATTGTGTGGACGGACTGGTGGAGAAGGAAGTTTTCCTTGTTCTGAGCGCCACTACAAAATATAAGGATTTGCTTGGCATTGCAGACAGTTATAAGGAAATATCGGATTACAAGCTTATTTTCACAAAGCTGGATGAGACGACGGCGTTTGGGAATATCCTGAACCTGAAACTGTATACGGGGGCAAATTTGTCCTATGTGACATACGGACAGAATGTGCCGGAGGATATTGAGCGGTTTAATCCACAGAAAACTGTGAAACAGCTTTTGAGCGGACAACACGGAAAAAATTCTTGAATAGGAAGGTTAGGGCGGAAAGATAAAACAGGAGGAAGGACATGGACCAGGCAGAACAGTTAAGGAACATTATTAAAGCTGGCAGCCAGCAACGTTCTCTCGCCAGGGTAATCACGGTTACCAGTGGAAAAGGCGGTGTTGGAAAGTCCAATACTGCAATTAATCTGGCTATCCAGTTTCGCAAGATGGGGCAAAGAGTCATTATATTGGATGCGGATTTTGGTCTGGCTAATATAGAAATTATGTTTGGGGCGGTTCCGAAGCATAATTTATGTGATTTGATATATCAGGGAAAAAATATAAAAGAGATTATTACATGGGGACCAATGGATGTCGGTTTTATTTCAGGCGGTTCGGGTATTGCGGGAATGAGTAATTTAAGCCGCGGATATCTGTCTTATATTGTGCAGAACCTGACAGAACTGGATTCCATTGCGGACATTATCATTGTGGACACGGGAGCAGGCATATCCGATGCGGTGCTTGAGTTTTTGGTTGCCAGCGGGGAAATCCTGCTTGTGACAACGCCGGAACCCACATCCATTACAGATTCCTATTCTCTGTTAAAGGCATTGGGCAGGCATCCCAGATTCTCTGTGGATAATGCACAGATTAAAGTGATTGCCAATAAAATAGAGAAGGAAGAGGAAGGGCATATTTTATTTAACAAGCTGAATGCGGTGGTATCACGATACCTGAAAATACCTTTTACTTATCTGGGTGCAGTTCCGCAGGACAATCAGCTTGCCAAAGCAGTGATGCAGCAGATGCCGGTATCGCTGCAGAATCCGTCGGCAAAGGCAAGTCTGGCATATGAAGCCATTGCAGCTAAACTTATGGACAGGGAAAATGTCGTCAGAAAGAGGGGAATGGCAGCCTTTTTCTCTCATATGATTAATGGTAAGAAAATGGGTTAGGAGGCATTTATGCTATCGGATTTTATCAAACCAGGATGCAAAATTGAATTGCAGGCTTTAAACCGCATGAGCCAGGGACAGAATGAGGAAGTCAAGAAAGTTTATCTGAGTAAGGTATATGACATTATCTCGGAAGACAGGATGGAAATCATCATGCCCATGGAGCAGACCAAGTTAATCCTTTTGCCGGTGGACGGTGAATATGACGCCATTTTCTACGGAAGGCATCCTTATCAGTGCTTTCTTCGGATTATAGACAGGTATAAGAGCAATAATGTCTATATCCTTGTGGTGGAAATGACAAGCAATCTCAGGAAATACCAGCGCCGGGAATATTACCGCTACAGCTGCGCACTGGAAATGTGTTCCAGGTCGCTTGTGGAAGAGGAGATAAAAGCGGTGGAGCAGAATGAGTCTGCTTTCCTCACACCCGGACTGCCTTTAAAGCAAAGCGTGATTGTGGATATCAGCGGAGGCGGACTGCGGTTTATGAGTGAGCAGCGGTATGAGCCGGAAAGCCTGATTTATTGTACTTACTGCCTGCTGGTGAATGGGGAAAACAGAGAGTATGAAGTGATTGGAAAGGTGCTTGCCGCAAAGGAAATGGAAAATAAGAAGGGGACTTTTGAACATCGCGTGCAATATGTCAATCTGGATATAGATGACAGGGAAAATATCATAAAATATATCTTTGAAGAAGAAAGAAAAAACCGTCAGCGTGAAAGAGAGTGAGCCATATGAAAAAAATACTTGTGGTGGATGACTCTGCACTTATGAGAAGGGTCTTATGTGATATAATCAATAAAGATGAGAGATTCCATGTTGAAGACCGTGCGGTGAATGGATTGGAAGCTTTGGATAAGTTAAAACGCAAAACCTATGATGCGGTGGTTCTGGATGTGAATATGCCTGTCATGAACGGGCTGGATTTGCTGAAAGAACTGCAGAAGCTTAATATCCAGGCCCGTGTGGTGATGGCAAGCACCTATACGAGAGAGGGGGCCAGTATTACGATGGATGCCCTGGAACTTGGGGCATTGGATTTTGTACATAAGCCGGACAGCGCGATAGACTGCCGCGGGGAAGAGTTCAGCAAACAATTGCTTACTACGCTCGCTGCAGTGGCGGATTCCAAGCTGTCTGCGTTCCTGTCAGAGAAAAAGAAGCGGGAAAAGCAGAATACGGTCCAAAAAATTGTTGCGCTGGCTAAGAAACATGAAAAACCTTCCGTTGGCAGGAAGATTGTGGCAATTGCCAGTTCCACGGGAGGACCCAAGGCGCTGCAGGCTGTACTGCCTTTTTTGCCGGGGGATTTGCAGGCGCCGGTACTGCTGGTCCAGCATATGCCGAAAGGATTTACGGCATCTTTGGCGGAACGGCTCAACGGGCTGAGCCAGCTGGCAGTGAAAGAGGCGGCAGAAGGGGATGTACTTGAAAACGGTCATGTATACCTGGCTATGGGGGGCAGCCACATGAAAGTACAGTGTGATGCATCGGGACGCAGTATGATTCATTATACTGACGAACCGCCCAGGGAAGGGGTAAAGCCGTGTGCCAACTATATGTATGAGTCGCTGAGAGAAAGCCACTTTGATGAAGTTGTCTGTGTGGTCATGACAGGGATGGGTGCAGACGGAACAGAAGGAATCTTACATCTGAAGGACAAGAAAAAAACGGTTGTAATCGCGCAGGAGCAGAGCACCTGCGCCGTGTACGGAATGCCGAAAAGCGTAGTGAACGCAGGGCTTTCCGACCAGATTGTACCGCTAGACCAGATTGCACAGGAGATTATAATAAGCGTGGGGGTAAAGTAAAATGGATGTTAGCCAATATTTGGAGATTTTCCTCGATGAAACAACAGAACACCTGCAGAATCTGAACACACAGATTCTGGAACTGGAACAGGATTCGGAAAACATGGATACCATTAACGAGATTTTCCGTGCCGCCCATTCCCTGAAGGGTATGGCAGGCACCATGGGGTATAAACGTATGCAGACGTTAACCCATGACATGGAAAATGTTTTTTCCGAGGTCCGCAACGGGAACATAAAAGTAAAAGCAGGCATGATTGATATTCTGTTCCAGTGTCTGGACGCACTGGAAGAATATACGACCAACATCAGGGAAACCGGTGATGAGGGAACCAACGAGAATACGCCCCTTATCAAGATGCTCAATGATGTGTTAAACAATAATGCGTCAGGAGCAAAAGAACAGCCCGAAAAGGAAGAGGCTAAAAAGAGCGAGGTTGAAGCGGATGCAAACGGCGGCAAAAAATGGCTGGACATCAAACTCAACAGCTCTGACAGGCTGGTAATCGGAGAAGCGCAGAAGCAAGGCAAGAAAGTATTCGGCGTTACCGTAAAAGTGCAGGAAAGCTGTCTGTTAAAGGCGGCAAGGGCATTCCTTGTTTTTAAGGCGATTGAAGAATTGGGAGAGGTCATTATATCGAGCCCTTCTGCGCAGGATATAGAGGACGAGCGTTTTGAACTGGATTTTTCACTTGTGGTGATTACGGATGTCGACGTGGATAAACTGCTTGGGGCAATCAACAATGTTTCCGAGATTGACACGGCGCTGGCTGATTTGATTGACCTTGACACGATGCAGTCGGATGAGGAAAGAAAGTCGTCTGCAGACCATGCGGAAAATGCAGGCAAGAACGAAGTCAAGGCGGCAGGTTCCGCAGTTTCCGGACAGACCGCCGTAGCGCCTACAGCAGACAAAAAGCCGGCAGCAAAACCTTCGGGCGGCAAACCTGTTGTAAACCGTACCGTGCGTGTCGATATTGAAAAACTGGATGTCCTGATGAACCTTGTAAGCGAGTTGATTATTGCAAAGAACTCACTTGTGGCAGCGTCAACGGGTACGTCCGCTAAGAACGGTGCGGCAGCACAGAGCGGTGTAAACGAACAGATTGAGTATCTTGAGAGCGTAACCACCAACCTGCATGAGTCTGTCATGAAGGTACGAATGGTGCCCATAGAAAGCGTTGTCAACAAATTCCCCCGTATGATAAGGGATTTGTCCAAAAAACTGGATAAAAAGATGGAACTGTACATGTCCGGTGAAGAAACGGAACTGGACCGTACCGTGGTGGATGAGATAGGCGACCCGCTGATGCATCTTCTGCGCAATTCCGCCGACCACGGTCTGGAATCGGCAGAGCTTCGCGCCCAGAGGGGCAAGCCGCCTGTTGGCTCTATCTGGCTGGATGCTTATCAGGATGGCAACAACGTTGTCATCGAGGTAAGGGATGACGGTAACGGAATTGATACGCAGTCCGTGAAACAGAAAGCCATTGAACGGGGTACGATTACACAGGAACAGGCTGCCAACATGTCTGAAAAAGAGATTATAGATTTGCTGTTCCTTCCCAGCTTTTCCACGGCAAAACAGGTTACGGACGTATCCGGGCGCGGTGTAGGCCTTGATGTGGTAAAGAGCAAAATCGAAGCGCTGAGCGGCGAGGTTGAGGTAAAGAGCAAGTATGGAGAGGGAAGCACATGGATTGTAAGGCTTCCGCTTACGCTGGCAATCATCCAGTCCCTTATGGTTGTGATTGGCGGAGAAAAATATGCGATTTCACTGGGCTCCATACAGACAATAGAGGATGTCCTGCCGGAAGATATCAAGCTTGTGCAGAATAAAGAAGTGATTAACCTGCGGGGCAGCGTTATTCCGATTATCAGGCTGGATAAGGAACTTGATGTGGAAAGCGCAAAGGGCAAGGATGAGAACATGATTGTCATCATTGCCAAAAAGGGCGATAAGACAGCAGGCTTTGTGGTGGATGAACTTTTGGGACAACAGGAAATTGTAATTAAGTCCATGGGTAAATACATTGATAACAAGTGTAAGCTGATTAGCGGTGCAACCATTTTGGGCGACGGTGAAGTTGCCTTGATTTTGGATGCAAACGCCTTGATTTAAAGCAGCGGAGACGCTTCAGAATGGAGGATAAGATGGACGAATTAAGAGTTGCAGGTGAAACAACACAATATATTGTCATAAAGTTAGGACAGGAGCAGTATGGCATTGATATCCGCTACATCGATAATATTGTAAGGATGCAGCATATTACAAGGGTACCCAAAATGCCGGCATATCTGAAGGGGGTTATCAATCTGCGCGGTGAGGTGATTCCCATTATGAGCATCCGGTTAAAAATGGGGCTTCCCGCCGATGAAGAAACAAAGGCTACCCGAATCATTATCATTAAATTGGAGCAGTATGGCACCATTGGCATGATAGTGGACGAAGTAAAAGAGGTTGTTACGCTGGATACGGATACGCAGGTGGAAAAGATAGCTTACGACAAGGATGACAGCAATTTTCTTCAGGGAGTCGGCAAATATGACGGCGGCCTGATTTCCCTGCTTGATTTGAATGCGGTTGTACAGGAAAAAGGATAATCATTTAACAACTGAAGGAGACTTGCGAATATGGCTGATATGAGTTTAGAACAAGTTACACAGGATTATTTTGATGTTTTAAGGGAAATCGGAAATATCGGTGCAGGCAATGCCATGACAGCGCTTTCACAGATGCTGCAGTGTAAAGTCGATATGCAGGTTCCCCAAGTCAGATTATTGGAGTTTTCAGAAGTCGGCGCCATGATGGGCGGCGAGGAGCAGTTGATGATTGGCGTTTATCTCGCAGTAGAGGGCGATATTACGGGAAGCATCATGTTCCTTGTAAAGCAGGAGAGCGCCAAGCATCTTGTCAACAAACTGATGATGGGTATGGCAAGCGAAGGCACCGAATTTAACGAAATGGAACTTTCTGCCATGAGGGAGGTCAGCAATATCATTACGGGCGCATACTTAAATTCGCTGTCCACACTGACAAATTTAAAGATTTTTCCTTCACCGCCGGAATTGACCCTGGATATGGCAGGCGCCATATTAAGCGTACCGGCTATAGAGTTTGGAACGATAGGAGATAAAATCCTCCTGATTCAGTCGCAGTTTTATGATGAAGTGGAGATTGACGGATATTTTATTCTGATTCCGGATTTAGAGTCCTACGGAAAGATTTTATCTTCTCTTGGCCTGGTGTAAGTACCATTTAAATTTGACAAACCGAGGTGTTTACTTATGAGTGAAATAATTAAGGTGGGGATGGCAGATTTAAAGGTCTGTGTCAGCCCGAACGGGGTGACGACTTTGGGACTGGGTTCCTGTGTGGGAATTGCAATTCGTGACCCGATTACCAAAATCGGAGGTCTGGCTCACATTATGCTGCCGGACAGTACAGCCATTCGGGGGGGACAAAGCAATATCCCTAAGTTTGCTGATACAGGCATTGCCGAACTGGTGAGGCAGATGGAAATCATGGGTGCAAGGAGAAACCGCATGGTAGCAAAGCTTGCCGGAGGAGCCATGATGTTTGCATCACAAAACAAAGTAGATTTGGTTCGTATCGGAGAGCGAAATGTGGAGGCGTCCAAAATGAAACTCGCACAGCTTCATATCCCGATTATTGCCGAAGACACGGGAGAGACATACGGGCGGACTGTTATCTTTTATCCGGAAACGGGAGATTATGTAATCAGAGCGGTGGGGAAACCTGAGAAAGTGATATAATAGAGGTTCCGCAGGGCGGAATCGTGGGGGTTAGCATGAATAGAAAAAATATGCCGCTGATTTTGATGCTGGTGGCTGGTGCAGTTACCAGCATCTTTACGTTTATCAGGCAATTTACTATATTACAAAAATTGATAGCGCTGTTGGTTGTCCTGGTCATATTTTATGCGCTGGGAAGCACTCTTCGCTGGGTTCTTGATACTTTTGACAAGCAAAATGAAAAGGCGGTTCTGGATGAAGGGGAAGTAATCGAAAAAGAAGGAAACCAGGAAGAAGAGAGCGAAGACGAAAACGAAGAGTAATGTGAATCATGTTACCGGGAGGATGCCATGGACGAGGCGGGCAGAAAGAAGCTTTGGGAAGAATACGGAAAAACAAAGCTACCTGAAATCAGAGAAAAAATCATACTGGAATATGCACCCCTTGTTAAGCTGGTGGCAGGCCGGCTCAGCATGTACCTCGGGTACAATGTGGAGTATGAGGATTTGGTAAGTTATGGCATATTCGGATTGATAGATGCCATTGATAAGTTTGACAGTTTAAAGGATGTAAAGTTTGAAACTTATGCCAGTCTGCGCATAAGGGGGGCCATTCTGGACCAGATTAGGAAAATGGACTGGATACCAAGGACTATCAGACAGAAACAGAAAAAAATTGATGCTGTCATAAAGGAAATCGAGATGAGTACCGGCAGGGGGGGGACGGATGAAGAGATAGCCAACGGCCTTGGAATTTCCAATGAAGAATATCTGGAATGGCAGTCCCAGATGAAAATCACCAATGTGGTTTCCCTGAATGAGTATATGGAACAGGGCAGTGAAGTGCCGGTAGAATCAAACAGGCATACTACGGCAAGATTTGACAGCCCCGAAGAAAATATTGAAAAGGAAGAATTGAAGAAGGTGCTGGAGCAGACGATGCAGCTGCTCACGGAAAAAGAGAGAAAGGTGATTCTTCTTTATTATTATGAGGAACTGACATTGAAGGAAATCAGTCACATATTGGAAGTTTCCGAATCTCGCGTATCACAGCTGCATACGAGGGCGCTTCAGAAGATGAAAGATAAAATGGGGAGTTATATGGGGATATTTTCAGATAGGTAGCGGATAACTTGTGCATAAGGAGAGATTTATGGGAAACGGCTATTTTATGTTGGTAAGTGAGCCCGTGGGTTTTGGCCTGAAGATAATCGCGCCTAAGGACGGCGGCGAAAAGGTCAGAATCGGCGAGGTAACAAATTATCTATCACAAAATAAATTGAATTGCGACCCTTCCGTTTTAAAAAGCGCTATTGAACAGAACCAGGATACAGTGGTTCATCTGGGGAATATCGCCTGCCCGGCCGTACGCATGACGTATAACCTTACGGTTGAGGAAGGCGGCATGAGTGCAACGGTCAGGTTATATCCGGCATCCCAGAGCGCCGGAAAAATGTCGGTACAGGAATTTATAAAAGAACTGGAAATCAAACAGATTCGATACGGAATCAATGAAGAACGCATCCGTGAAGCCTTTTCAAACCAGGAATATTGCACGGATATCGTAGTAGCGGAAGGAAAGGCCGTAAGGCAGGGGAAAGATGCAAAGATAGAATACTTTTTCAATACGGACGTTAAAGCCAAGCCGACTGTCAAGGAAGACGGCAGCGTGGATTTTTTTAACTTAAATACCATAAACAGTTGTCATGCGGGTGATGTTCTGGCAAAGCTGACCCCGGCTGACCTGGGTGATTCCGGTATAAGCGTTCAGGGGACGACGATAAAACCTAAAATTGTAAAAAATGCTTTGCTGAAATATGGCAATAATGTAATTATGTCGGAGGACAAGAGGGTGCTGACTGCCAAGGTTGACGGGCATGTCACGCTTGTTGATGAAAAGGTTTTCGTTTCCAATGTGCTGCAACTGGAAAATGTGGATATTTCCACGGGTAATATCGAATATGAAGGAAGCGTAACTGTCACCGGAAATGTGCAGTCCAATTTTTCTGTCAAGGCAAAAGGAAATATCGTGGTAAACGGCCTGGTGGAAGGGGCTTTCCTGGAGGCGGAAGGCGATATTATCATTGCCCGCGGCATGGCGGGCATGTCCAAAGGAGAATTGAAGGCAGGGGGCAATATTGTTGCCAAGTTTCTGGAAAGCACCAAGGCAACGGCAGGCGGTTATATTGCTGCAGAGTCCATTCTGCACAGTACGGCAATTGCCGGCGGCGATATCAATGTGGATGGAAGAAGGGGCTTTATCTCCGGCGGAAGGGCTTGTGCCACCCGCATGATTTCAGCCAAAACCATCGGTTCGCCCATGGGGACGTCTACGATTGTGGAGGTGGGGGCAGACCCGGTTGTGAAGTCAAATCTGGCCCAGGCACAGAAACAGGCGGCTGAAATAAGCAAAGAGATTAAGAAACTGGACCCTGTGATTACCAGTTTTGTGAATAAGAGAAAGCAGGGCGTGGAAATCAGTAAGAAACAGCTTCAATATCTGGCGTCCATTATGCAGGCGCGGGAACAAAAACTGATGGAATATAAAAAGGTTTCCAAGGAACTGGGGATTTTGCAGGAGATGATTGAAATGCAGACCAATGCCCAGGTCATTGTAAAGGATGAAATTTATCCGGGAGCAAAGATTGTCATAGAGGATGTATCCATGGCGGTGCAGCGCAGTATGCAATACTGCAAATTTGTCAAATTGCACGGTGATGTCAAGATGGTAGGCTTATAGACTGCCTGCGGCATGAAAGGAGAAGACACATGGCAATAGGGATTGATGTCAGTAATATTGTAAGGGCTCAGGATTACACGACGATTAAACAAAATGAAGATAACAGGGGTATTGCGCAGCAGAGCAATCTGGTGCAGAATATGGAGAGGGAAGTTGAGAACAAAATCCGGCAGGTGAATGAAAGTGACAATGCCGACTGGCAGAACAAAAAATTTGATGCCAAAGAAAAGGGGAACGGAAACTACAGCGGCGACGGGGGAAAACAAAAGAAAAGGAAACAGGAGCAGGAATCTGACGGAAAAGTAATTTTGAAAGGCAGAGGCGGTTTCGATATTAAAATCTGAGGAGAGAGAGATGGGGACATTGGAAGTTGTCCTTCTTATTGCGGGAGGGATTATTTTTGTGCTTAGTTTTTTACTGCCTTCCGGTAGAAAGAAGGTAGATTCGGAAACGAAGCAGATGGTACAGGATGAAGTAAGAAATGTAGTAGCCAGGGAAATGGATGACGTGAAGGACAAGATAGAGGATATTGTGGATGAAACGGTCACCATTGCGGTTGAAAAAACCGAACGCTCTCTGGAGAGGGTTTCCAATGAAAAGATAATGGCTGTCAATGAATATTCGGACACGGTTCTGGAGGATATCAACAAGAACCATAAAGAAGTAATGTTTTTGTATGATATGCTTAATGACAAACACCAGAATATTAAGTCCACGGTCAGTCAGGTGGAAAAAACGGTCAAAGCGGTGGAGCAGACAGCGCGGGAAACTGCAAAAGAAGTGAAAAAAGAAGCTGTGAAAGAAGAAAAAAAGGCAGAAACCCGGGCGCCGGGAAGCAATACGCAGGCAAAGAAAGCCCCGCTTGAGGCTTCTAAGGTGGATATCAGCTTTATGCAGGAGAATCAGAAAAACGGCAATAATAACGAGAAGATACTGGAAATGCATAATGCCGGCAAATCCAATGTTGCAATTGCAAAAGCTTTGGGACTTGGAGTCGGGGAAGTAAAGCTGGTAATTGATTTATTTGAAGGAATGTAGCCTTAAAGGCACTGCGTTTACATGGAAAGGAAACTATGAATCTGAAATATTACCTGCGGGGATTGGGGATTGGCGTTTTTGTTACCGCTGTCATAATGGGAATTGCATCGGGAAAAGAACAGATGACGGATGAAGAGGTCAGACTGCGGGCAAGGGAACTGGGAATGGTGGAGAGTACATTATTGTCTGACATGGCAAACCTCACCCGCCCGGAACAACAGGAAGACATACAGGATAATACGGGAACGTCCGGACAACCGGAAGAAACCAAGCCGGAAGCACCTTCAGAGGGGACAAAACCGGAAGAAACACTTCCAAAAGAAACAGAACCGAAGGAGCCTTCGGACGGGACGGAACCGGAAGAGACACTTCCGGAGGAAACCAAACCGGAGGATTCATCTTCAGCAGGAACCAAGCCGGGGGATACCCCCCCGGAGGAAACCAAACCGGATGCATTGCCGGCTGACGAAACAGAGCCGGAGAATCCGCCCCAGCAGGGCGGCGAGCCTTCGGAAGGTGAGAACAATGGCGGCAATCAGGAAACCGTTACCATTACCATAAATTCCGGGCAAAGTTCCGTTGGCGTCAGTAAGCTTCTTGAAGACGCAGGATTGGTTGAAAGCGCTGCAGAGTATGATAAGTACCTGTGTGCAAACGGTTACGATAAAAAAATAAGGGCAGGCACATATGAAATTCCGGCAGGCGCGGATGCCGAACTCATAGCCCGGATTATTACGAGAAGCCAAAATGTAAGCGGATGACGCCGGAACTGCGGCTCCAATATTTTATGTTGTTTTGCGGGAAACCCCTTGCAATGGGGTTTCCCGTATGTTATAATCTGAATGTTGTGACTATAAAACACGTATTCCCATTTGATGCAGGTGTCCTTTTCGGATATGCATCAGAGCTAACCGGGCCTTGACGCAGGAACGGCAGAAAAGGGATGCGGAAGACGGCGGATGAGCCGGTTAACCAAATGGAGGTAGAAACATGAGCGTTATTTCAATGAAACAGTTGTTAGAAGCAGGTGTTCATTTCGGACACCAGACCAGAAGATGGAACCCTAAGATGGCTCCGTATATCTTTACGGAAAGAAACGGCATTCATATTATTGATTTGCAGAAGTCCGTAGGCAAGGTTGACGAGGCTTACAGGGCCATTTCCGAAATCGCGGCGCAGGGCGGCACCATCCTTTTCGTAGGCACCAAAAAGCAGGCGCAGGACGCTGTCAAAACAGAAGCCGAGAGATGCGGCATGTACTATGTAAATGAGAGATGGCTGGGCGGTATGCTGACGAATTTCAAGACAATCCAGTCCCGTGTAGACAGGCTTCATGCCATTGAAAAGATGGCGGAGGACGGTACTTTTGATGTACTTCCCAAGAAAGAAGTTATCGCATTGAAAAAGGAATGGGAAAAGCTTGAGAAGAATCTGGGCGGTATCAAGAATATGACGAGAGTTCCCGATGCCATTTTCGTGGTTGACCCCAAGAAGGAAAGAATCTGTGTGCAGGAAGCGCATTCTCTGGGCATTACCCTGTTAGGAATCGGCGATACAAACTGTGACCCTGAAGAACTTGATTACATCATTCCCGGCAACGATGACGCCATCAGAGCCGTAAAACTGATTGTATCCAAGATGGCAGACGCCGTTGTGGAAGCAAATCAGGGCGAAGCTGTTTACACAGAGGAAGATGTAGCCGTAGATGCAGAAAATGCGGATATGGAAGAGATTGCAGCAGAGGAATAAGCAGGATAAGACTGTAGAATCATTAGAATGAAAGGATTTGGTGAAGATATATGGCAGATGTTACGGCAGCTATGGTAAAAGAACTGCGTGAAATGACCGGCGCAGGAATGATGGACTGTAAAAAGGCCCTGAATGAAACCAATGGCAATATGGATGAGGCTGTTGAGTTTTTGAGAAAGAACGGACAGGCAAAGGCAGAGAAGAAAGCAGGCAGGATTGCCGCAGAAGGTCTTTGCATGGTAGTGAAAAAAGATGAGCAGACAGCGGCGGTTGTAGAGGTAAATTCCGAAACTGACTTTGTGGCTAAGAATGCCGATTTCCAGGCATATGTAAAAGCAGTTGCAGAGCAGGCTGTGGAGTCTGATGCGGCAGACATGGATGCATTTCTGGCTGAAGCATGGAATGCAGACGCAAGTAAGACAGTTAAAGAAGCGCTGGTAGAGAAGATTGCCGTTATCGGCGAGAACCTGAATATCAGAAGATTTGAAAAAGTGGTAGCAGCAAACGGCTGTGTGGTATCCTATGTGCATGGCGGCGGCAGAATCGGCGTTATCGTGGAAGCCCAGACCGACGTGGTAAACGATGCGGTGAAAGAAGCCATGACGAATATTGCTATGCAGGTTGCGGCATTGTCTCCCAAATACATTTCTACGGATGAAGTTTCCGAAGAATATAAGGAGCATGAGAAGGAAATCCTTATGGCGCAGATTGCGGCAGACCCGAAGATGGCAGGCAAGCCCGAAAAGGTGATTGAAGGCGCAGTTATGGGCCGTCTGAACAAAGAGTTAAAAGAAGTGTGCCTGTTAGAGCAGGTATATGTTAAGGCAGAAGACGGCAAGCAGACAGTGGCACAGTATGTGGCACAGGTTGCAAAAGAAAACAACGCAGCCCTTTCCGTTAAGAAATTCGTCCGCTTTGAAACCGGCGAAGGCATTGAGAAGAAAGAAGAGAACTTTGCTGAGGAAGTGGCAAAGCAGATGAACGCGTAGAAATTTTCCGGAATAAGGCGAATAGAGATAAGAATGAGAACCCTTGTAATTGGCGTGTATGCGCCATTTGCAGGGGTTTTAATATGTGGTTTTTTAAAGGTTGTAATGGATATTGTTTATAAAATATGATAAAATAATAAAAAAGAATATGGGAGTTGATTTTATGCTAGTCAGTACAGATAAGAAATGGGATTATGCATTAGGCATGATTAAAGTAGACGGATTGGAACCATCCCCTGAATTTAAAAAATTAATTGAAAGAGAAAGTCATGGAGAAATGACAACGGAGGATATGCGTAAGGTTTTAGATAAAAAATATAAGATGAAAGAATAAGGATAATATTATGAATGATCCATATCTATATCCACATACAGATATTTTAAAGAATCTTGCTGATGTACGAGACAGAGAAATGTTGTTATGTATGGAGGCAGAATATACGAGTATACGGCTTGCGGAGCTTGTAACAGGAGAATCCGTCAGCCGTTTTGATTTTGCAGCGCTTTGCAATGTGCATCATTATATTTTTCAAGATGTTTATGAATGGGCTGGAAAAATTAGAATTATAAATATTGAAAAATCAGAACCAGTTTTAGGAGGAATTTCAATCGAGTATTCCGATTGCTTTGATATTGTAAAGGATGTTACATTTATATTAGATAAAATGAACCGTTATGCTTGGGAAAAGTCTCCTATTGAGGAAGCGGCAGAAATATTTTCAAAATATTTAGCTGAGCTTTGGAAGGTGCATCCGTATCGAGAAGGCAACACGCGAACGATAATTACATTTTGCAGTCAATTTATAGAGAGTAAAGGATTTTATATAGATAGTGATTTGTTCAAAGACCATGCACAATATATGAGAACTGCTTTGGTTGCGGCAACCTCTTTATTTTCGGATTTAGGAGATAAACGGAAGCCGGAGTATTTAGAGAAGATAGTTTTGGATGCTTTGGTAAGGGGCCAGGAAATGAAACAAAGGGTTTCAGATGTTATAAAAGAAGCAGGATTTGGAGTGACAGAAGGACGAATCCGTAAGATTGTATATTGGAATCGTTTAGAGCGGCATGAGCATGGAGAACGGGATGTTAGATTATATTTATTACAAAATGGAGAGAATGAATAAATGACTTATATTAAAATTCCAATATTACAGAATAATGCACTTCACAATGCTGTGGGATATTAACGGCAGAGTTTGGTAAAGGATTTTCAAAGACAAATTTGCAGAATATGCGTGCACTTTATTTGAGTTATGGGAATTGCCAATCACTGACTGGCAAATTAACAAGGACGCATCATTGTGAAATTTTGTCAATTATAGATAAAAATAAGAGCAGTTTCTACGAGAAGAAGCAATTAATGCAAATTGGTCTGTTCGGGAATAAAAGAGCTTCTGGTTTTACCAATTGTTGAAGTTACTGGATATTCCGGAGAAAATTCGGTATAAAAAATCTTTACCAACCAAAAGTCTGGTAAACTAAAGTGCAGGCGTTCATCAACTCTGCATAAATCCGGCATTTCAGGTAAAACATCGCAAAGCAGATGAACGCATAAAAATTTGCCGGAAACGGTCTAATAGCAATAAGAATGAGAACCCTTGCAGGTGGTGTATAAATGCCATTTGCAGGGGTTTTTGTATTATATATTGGATTTTCATTTCTTGACACTATCACGATATACCGTTATAATCAATAGAAAAAGAATCCATGAAATGGAGAATGAGAAATGGAATTGATGAGTTTGTTAAAGGAAAGGCAGCTTTCTGTTTATCAGTGTGCTAAGGAAAGCCATGTACCATATACTACATTGTCAGATATTGTGAAAGGAAAAACCAGGATTGAAAAATGTACGGCAGAAACAATATATAAATTAGCGAGGACGCTCCATGTGACAATGGAAGAACTTTTGGCGGAATGCTTTAAGGAAGATGAAAATGCTCCCAATTTAAGAGATTTTGAAATATATAAAAGTAATATCTGTCATTTAGTGAAAGATAAAGGGGATATAGACTTTATTATTGATATTTTAAAAGAAAATCAAATAAGGACTTATTGGGAACGGCAATGGTATCGGGAAAGTTTTTATCTTTTGGCAATGGTAGATTACTTAAGCAGGGAAAATGAACTTCCATTGTGCAATGATTATGAAGATATAAGGAACTGTAAGCTGTCGGAGCCATTATATCCAAAGGATATCATTCTTGCTGCAAAACTGGATGATTCTCTTGATAAGAAAGAACAATGTCTGAAAGAAGCGATTCCTGAATTTTTGAGGTTTAATATTATAGAAAGCGAGATAAGGAATGTCTGTTGAGAAAGGTTTTACCAAAGAAAATCTGGACTATTATTTGAAGGAACTGGCAAAAGAGTTTCGGAAGAGAAATGGAAAAAATACGCCTGCTGAGATTGTGTTAGTTGGAGGTGCGGCAATTCTCGCCAATTATGGGTTTCGTGAAATGACTTATGATATAGATGCGGTCATAACGGCATCATCGGCCATGAAGGAGGCAATTCATGCAGTAGGAGACCGTCTCGGTCTGCCAAATGGCTGGTTGAATGCAGACTTTAAAAATACAAGTTCTTAAAGTCCTAAATTATCGCAATACTCTAAGTATTACCGTACCTATTCTAATGTATTGAATATCAGGACAATTAGTGCGGAATATCTTGTTGCCATGAAATTAATGTCCGGGAGACGTTATAAAAAAGATTTGTCTGATATTATTGGTATCTTGAGCGAACAAAAAAGAATGGGAGAGCCATTAGGTTATCGGCAGATTGATTGTGCAGTAAAAAATCTGTATGGCGGGTGGGATGATATTTCCGAATATGCAGTACAGGTTTTGAAGGCGGCTTTAGATTCAGAAAATCTAAAAGAATTGTTTATGGAACAAGAACAAGAAGAAGCATTGTCAAAACAGGCAGTGCTTCAAGTTCAAAAATATGAAGGGGAAAAAGTAAAGGAAAGTAATGTGGATGAGGTTATTCAAAAAGCTTTAAAGAAGAAAAGAGATAGCAGGGATGTGAGATAAAAGGAGGTGCGATAATGATAACTGATAGGGAAGAGCCGCAATGCGAAAGCGTGAAGCTAATCAGCCCCGTAAGTTATCAACAGGGAAAACTGCACGTACGGTTCTGTGAGGGGCAATAGGCAAGCCCTTCACAATAAATAAATTTGAGAAGGGAATGTCGAGATTGTCTATTCGACGGAAAATACGATGATAGAAAGGTTACTAAAGAAACAGAACATGACAAAATACCGGCTTGCGGTAGAAGCAGGTATTATTATGATTTTCTTATGTCGGCAGGGGAGCCGGAATGCAATGCCGCAATACAAAGAATGGTTCCCAAAATTAACCTGGAGCAGATAAAAGGGTTTATTGAGGAAGTACCCTATATCACTGAGCTGCAGAAAACCTTTTATAAGAGGTATATAACCGCAAGGTTTGAACGGATTTTAAAGCCTGCTTATGAGATGAACGCATAGAAACATACCGGAATAAGGAGAATTTCATGATTAAAATTGCAGTTTGCGACGATGAGAAAAAAGACAGAGAGAAAGTCTGCGAGCTGATTCAGGAACAGGGAAGACATTATTCGATAGAATACGAACTGAGGTTGTTTGAGTCAGGAGAGCAGTTTTTAGAAAGCGGGTTTTTGCCGGATATCCTGTTTCTGGATATTATTATGGACAAAAGGGATGGTATTGATATTGGGAATCAGTTAAAAATGCTGCAGATGGAAACCATGATTGTTTATATAACTAACCTGAGTGAAAAGATATCTGCTGCGTTAAATCGGGTACATGCTTATGGATATCTGGTTAAGCCTGTGAGAAAAAAAGATTTGTTCCAGATTATGTCTGATGCGGTAAGAAAGATAAGCCAGAATAAGAAGAGTCAATATGAAACTTTTCTTTCTGAAAAGAATACCATTATAAAACTTTTGGTTCAGGATATTTATTATTTTGAGTACTGCAGCCGCAAAATTAAAATTGTTGCCAGAGATAATACTTATCTGTGTGTTACTGAAAAAATAAATGCTATAGCGGAGCGCATGAAACCATATGGCTTTGCAATGTGCCATCAAAGTTTTGTAGTTAATCTATATCAGGTAGAACTAATTGAAGGACAAATGCTGCTGCTGAAAAACGGAGAGAAGATTTATCTTGCTCAGAAAAGGGCATCTGGTATAAGGAAACAATTGATGCAGATAGCAAGGAATACGATGAAAGACGGAGGAAGTAAGAGCAATCTTACATATGAGGAATGAATCCATTTGAAATACAAATATATGATATTGTAGGGAAATTAGTATCCTGCATAGTTTCGGTGTTTATAACTTTTCAGTATTTTGATACTCGGTTTACGCGTGTATATAATACCAAGGTGTGTTATATTTTATTGAAAATTTTATTAATCATTTTAAATTTTGCATTGTATATTTTCAATAGTCCTGTAATAAACATAAGTTTTTGGCTTGTCATGATATTTTTGACAGGAAAAATGTTTTATTATGATGAGCATATAAGTAAAGGCAAATATTTTATCAGCAATTGTGTGTTTGTTCTGGCAGTTTCCGTCTGTGAATCGACAGGTGTAATACTGGTTAATATTGGGGCTCATTTTATGAAGGAAAAGCCTGATGCAGCAGTATTTTCCTTTGTGCAGACAATGACCGGTTCTCTTTTTTGTATTTTACTATACTATCTAGTTTTAAAACGTTTCTTTATTCGTAAGAGAACGGAAAGAATAACAGTGATACAATATACTGTTTATGCAATTATAACAATTTATGCATTGGTAAACATAGGGGAAATATTATTTTTATTTACGCTTGAAATGAACAGGATGAAGTATCTGTTTTTGATGACAAATGCAATTACGGGTGTATTTTTAAATTTGTATTTGTTTTACTTTCTTGATATGTTTGCAGAAAACAGGGAATTGAAGTATAAAGTGGCACTGTATGAAAAGCAGGCAAGTTTCAATTATAATTATTATGCCAGACAGATTGAAAGCTACAAAACGGCAATGGGAGTAATACATGATATTAGAAAGCATATGCGGGTTTTGGAGGAATTGAAGCAAGGTGGTATAGTTCCCGAAATACAGAGTTACGCGGATTCGTTTGAAGATATGCTTTCGCCTTTATTGGTAAACCAATATTGCACAAATATGATATTAAATATTATTATTCATGATAAGTTGGAAGACTGTAATAAGAATGCAATAGTTTTTGATATAAGGGTGCATGATGTGAATCTTGATTTTATGGAGCCTGTAGATATTACAACAATTTTTGGGAATTTGCTGGATAATGCCGTGGAGGCCAGCAGGAAAGCAGAGCAGAGAAATATTATTCTGACGATATATCCATTCAATGGTTTCATTTATTTGCAGATTTCCAATACGTTTTCCGGTCAGATTAAATTCGATGCAAAGGGAAAACCAGTGTCAGATAAAGGAGAACAGCATGGAATTGGTCTGGAAAATGTGGAAAAAACTTTATTGAAATATAGTGGAAATATAGAATTTACGGTAGCGGAAAATTGGTTTATGGCGGAAATGATGTTTAGCCAACTGCGGTAATCTGTATACAAAACTAAGTGGGTATAGGGAGCTGAGAGGTCTTCCCTATGCCCATTTTTTGTAGAATAGGTAATAATATTGTCGATTATGCAAAGATAATTGTAATTTTAGAAATCTTTGGTATGATAAAATTCAAAAAAGGAGGGTAGTGAGGATACAAATAATTATGAATAATAAAAAAACTATGATATCAGGCGTATTAATAATAATTATCCTTTTATTTTTGGTTTTAGGACATTTTGGAGTAGAAACCGATAAGATTTTATTTTTAAGATGTATTATGACAGCCGAAAATTTGGTTAAAGAAGAAAATGAAAAGATAGAAAAACTGATAAAATATGATATGTTTGAGGGAATAAATCAATGCGTATGGGGAACCTGGGTCATTACAGAAGTGTGGCTGGGAAACAGTCTCAATGAAGAAGATGAACGTATAAATACTGTAGTAAAAATTTTGCCTCAAAGCTTTTCATATGGTGAAAAAACCAGCACGGAATTGGTCGGCTACCCTGCTAATCTTATGGCGATAAAAGATAATAAGAGCGTATTTTTTGAAATAGATACTTTTCAGAATCTGGGTATGAATGGGGACTATTATCTGATGTTTTATCCATGGTGGGATGAGTATGAAAAAAAAATATTTCCTTTTGTTCAGGGGTGTGTATTCATATCGGAAACAGAAATGTTGATTCCCTGTGCAGGGCATACCAGATGTATGCTGGAAAAGATAGAAGATTTTGATGTGGCTGGCAGTGATATATCGTTTATGGCAGAGGAACATGCGTTTTGCAGCGCTTGTTACGGCACATGGATTATTACTGAGAAACTAACGAAGAATAATAAAGAACTTGTGAATGATTCATATATAAGGCAAACAGTAATATTTGACCGCAAATCAGAGAACTTTGCGTCTTGCAGAGTTTTTGGACGTTCAGAAAAAAAGATTGATGAACTTGCAGTTCAAATAGGTATCGGTAGTGAAAATAAATATCTTGTTTGCTATGATTTTCTGGAAGATTATTTTTGGAACCAAATGATATGTGTGGATGATATGACGGCTGTATTAGTGAAAGGAAATGATTTGTTTCGGGTTGAAAGAATATCTGACGCAGAGAAAGACCGCATATATAGTGTACCATACTGAGGAAATATCGTATGAAAATATTTGAAAATAAGAAATGCTATCCTATTGCTATTATTCTAATAATATTTATTTCTATTATTGTTGGGAGAAAAATGAATAGGAATAACATGAAGATACCGGAACAAATTAGTCAGCTTTGCCAGACTGATTACACCAGAATGGTGTATGAAGATGGGTACTACTATTATCAAAGTTCGGCAAATTATCTTTATTTATATCGGATGGATGAAAACGGTGAAAACAGTACCTGTCTTGTAAAACAAGTTCCGGAAGAAATTTATATCGTGGATGAATGGGTTTATTTCACAAATTGTTCAGAGGGAAAAACCTTATGGCGGGTGAAAAAAGAAGGAGGAGAGGCGGAACTGGTTCTGGAACAGAAGATAGACCGGTTTTTCCCTATAGAGGAGTCTTTTTATTGCCTGACAGAAGAAGGAAACTTCTATGTATGGGACAGGCAGCAGGATTTCAGGCTTTTGTATCCGGAACACGGCTGGTGGATGAGTACGGACGGAATGCTTCTTTATCTTTGGATACAGGAAGGAGAGAGCGTTTCCATGGTGGTGTTAGACTTGGAAGGAAAAAGGGTTTCCGAATACGAAGGCACTTTTTCAAGATGGACCATTGCAGATAACCAGAATATTTATTATCTGGTTGATAAGGACGGCAGCACAGTTATCATGAAGCAGTCGGTAAAGAATGGAGAAACCATTGAACTGACAGAGAATCCCTATGTTAAACGGAATACCATATCCGGTTACATGAAGGAAGGCGATAACTTTTATATTCTTTGTACCAGTGTAAAATCTGGAAATGCTATGATAGACATCTACCAATATGAATGTCTGGCAGATAAATGGAGTCAAACGTATGAAAAACAAGTTACGGATAAGGAACTGGAGTATTATGGGATGATATGGGAAATGACCAATGTCAATCTGGTAAACGGCAATATTTTTTGGAAAAGGCCAAGTGTGAATGGAAAAGGAGAACTTTGGTACAGGGTAGCATGTGAGAACGGAGAAGAAACTCTTTTTGAAGATATGGAACCGCTTTCTGTAAGGATATTGAGTCACGATGATATGTTTTATGGAGTGAATCAGGAATCTGGTCCTTTTCAGTCAGAGGATTTAGTATATTTTGATGTAAAAGAAGATGATGAGGGAAACCGGATAAATACAGAAATCAAAATTCCACAGTTTTGCAAACAGATACCAGCATATGAGACAATTAATAAACTTATCTGTAAGGATGCAGAGTATTTTTATAAGGAACAGATGGAGTTTGCAGAAGATATCAGGGAGACAGCAAAGGAATGGCTGGGAGAATCCGTGGGTACATGGAAGTATTGGTATGCGTTTGCAGATAAAGATTATGTTTGCGTAGCATATTGGAAGTTTCTGGGACAGAATGGCCTGGATGATATAAAATCCAATGAATTTGTAGTAAAACTCTATGATTCTGAAACAGGAGAAGAAGTAGATATAATGGATTTATTTACGGTAGGAAAAGAGGAACTTATGCTTCGTCTTGGATTTGCCATCCGAAAAACATTTTTGGGACTTGATATGCTAAACAGCGATTTGAGTATGGTGGGAGGGTGTTATTATCATACCTTTTATATTTTGACTGACAGGGGAGTAGATGTATTATTGGTAGAGAAAGTTCCTACGAAAGTATATCATTTTGAAATCAGTTATGAAGAACTGGAAGATATTTTTATCCAAAAAGAAGCCGACATTAACATACCCGAAATAGAAATACATTCTTCCTGGGTAGAAGTTACAATTTGTAATGATGAAGAGTATAAGGCATTTATAAATATGCTGAATAATATTAAGGGATGTAGCACTTTGAAATTAAATATGTCGGGTGTGGCTACCACTGTTTTTTTAGATGAGATAATGATGTGCGGTAATTTTACATCTCTGGAAATAAGTAATGGAGGAATTATTGCGGTAAAGAATACGGATAAGTTTAGTCAGATACCGTATGAGGAAGATGGGGTATTGAAAGGAATTTACAGGTTAAACGAAGGTGATTATAGTTATACAAGTTATGAATTTTATAAGCCGGAATCAGAGGAAGAAATATGTGCTGTCTATATCGCTGTGGATTATAGGGAAGGAGATGATGAGAAGCGTATTGCTGTGTTGCAAGTCCCGCAAAACAGGTATTCTGATATAAAAAGGAGAGGTGTATGCGGAACTCAAATCATGGCAGCAGACGTGAATTTTGACGGTTATAAGGACGTATGTTTTAGCGGAAATGATGATTATTTAGACGGGTACGATTTGTGCTGCGTATTCTTATGGAACCAACAGGAAAAAAGATATACGATGTGCGATACAGCTCCAAGATATATCCGTTCCATTGATACAGAGAGAAAAAGATTGACAGATACGGTCACGTTGGGAGCTTCAGGTGATGATTACTATATTTATGAATATCGGAACGGGGCATATCATGTAAAAAAATTAGAAAATAGATTTTCGGTGGAAGAGCAGGAGGATGGAAATACGATTCATAAAATACTCTGGTATTACAGTGAGGATGGAAAATTAAAGGAAACCCTGGAATATATCTTCAATAAGGATGAGAATATAACTCACATTATTTATCAGGGAAAGGGAGGTATGGAGGAAGAAATGTTTGAGGGGGAGCAATACTATCCGGAGGTGGGAAAAAAATATTTTCCGGAGTTTGATTTTTATTGGCTGGGATGAAAGTAAAAATTGAGATAGGAGTAAAATGAAAAGGGTAAAATACATAATTATTTTTGGGGGTATTGTGCTTTTGATGGGAGCAATTCACTTTATACAGGAAACAGAGGAAAAAGAGATTAAAAATGCCAAATCTTTCCTTTATATTATAACGGACGAAGGGGAGGCCGTTATAATAGGAGGAGGTGCAGGGGAAAACATGTTAATTCCAAGGGAAATTGACGGGATAATAATATCCGGTGTTGGCGAAGGTGCATTTCAGGGAAGAACTGATATCAAAAAAGTTGTTGTTGAGCAAGGAGTCCGTTACATAGCGGCAGATGCGTTTGCAGACTGTACGGAAATAGAAAAATTGGAATTAGGGGAAGGTCTTTTATACATCGGGGAAGGTGCGTTTTCCGGCAATAATATAAGCGAATTAATCCTGCCTGACAGCGTGGCATATGTCGGGGAGAAGGCCTATGCAGACTGCTCAAAACTTGAAAGAGTTTTGTTCTCACAGAAGACTTATGTGGACGCATATGCCTTTGTGTGGAGTGCATGGCAAGAAAAAAGAGATGAGGCGGGATTGATAATCAGGGGGAGCTGTCTTACGGGGATTAGTGATGGTCCATCATCCACGTTGGAAATTCCCTATGGAATTACAAGAACCTCTGATTTTTCAGAACGGGCTGATGCTTTGATTCGGCAGGATATACAGTATGAGGAGATTATATTTCCGGACACCTTGATAGATTTGGGGAAATACTGTTTTTGGGGGACACAGATTCAGAAAATTCACTTACCGGAAGGAATGAAAACAATAAACGAGGGGGTTTTTGAAGAAGCAGTATTAGGAGAAATTATTCTTCCATCCAGATTGGAGAGGATAAAAATGGGAGCTTTCAGGGAGTCATCAATAATGGAAATCAAGCTGCCGGATACGTTAGAGGTTATTGAACCGAATGCATTTTGGAGAAGCGAAGGTTTAAAAAAGATTACGATTCCGGCATCGGTTTATTATATAGGAGAAGATGCTTTTGGCGGTTGTACGAGTATAGAAGAGGTTGTATTTGAAGAAGGATTGCAGGTGGTGTCGGGAAGGGCATTTGCCGGTGTTAATGTGGAACGAATCCAATTTCCGGAGAGCCTTATGAGTATATACGGTTATGGTCCTTATCCTGAAATATTGGAAAGAATATACATCCCGGAAAGAACCGGTAATATAGACGAGCTGTTTTGGAGGAATTTTAATGAAAGTGACTTTTCTATAGTGATTTATGGACAAAGCGGAAGCCAGGCGGAGAAAGCCGCAAAGGAGAAAGGCATGGAATTTGTGGCTGTGTCAAACGGTAATGAAATGCCATAGGAGATTTCGGTTTGCAGAAAAAATAAAATCCCAGAACAGGCAGGGGAAATTCATATGAATAATAAAAAGTATATAAAGGCCGGATGTATTATTTTAGCAATGGGTTTTGCCTTTACCGCAGGGCGTATAAGTAAAAGCAGTATCCCAGAGCAGAATGCAAATGTGGAAGAAGATAGCGGTAAAAAATTAATCTGTGGAAGATATGAATATGAAATAGTGGAACAGGATGGAACGGTTAGAATCCTGTCATATTTGGGAGAAGAATCCATTATTTTTATTCCGGAGGAATTGGACGGTAAGAAAATAAGTGTGATTGGTGAAAAGGCATTTAGCGGAAATGCCGACATGGAGCAGGTGGTTATTTCGTCGGGCATCACAAAAATTGAAAGGGAGGCTTTTGCCTATTGTTCCAAACTTGAAATTGTGATTGGGGGACAGGGATTAGAAGAGATTGGATGGGGAGCTTTTGCTTATTGCCCCAGTTTAATGGAAATTCGTTTTCCGAAAGGTTTAAAAGAAACCGGAGGAGGAGTTTGCGCCTATTGTCCCAGTTTGGAAAAGATTTATATTTCAGATACCATGGAAAGCATAGGGGATAAAGCTTTTGAGGGATGTCCTAATTTAATGTTGGTTTATGGAAGCAGTATGTATGCAGAAATTTATGCACAGCAGGAGGGATTGGTATATGTGGATGTAAACCGAATTGAAGAGGAAGGAAATCTGGTATGGTGAAAAACGGTTATCATAAAAAAGAATCCAGATGGAAGAGGAGGCTTTTGGCTGCACTCGGTGCATTTATTACAGCCTGCACCGTTGTTCTGATTCCGGGCTGTTTTGGCAGGCAGGAGGAGCATTTGGACGAAGAAAAAGAAGTAACAATTGTCACAGACGAAGGAAAAAATACTGTCGAAGAGGAGAACAGGATGGAGGGACGTACTCCTGATGTGTCAAGACTCGGGCAGAACGTATGCACCTATGACCCGGAAGACACTATTTATTATAAAACCTATTATGATGACTTTGTGCAAGGGAAGATAATGCACATTGATTACACTCCCCGCATGGAAATCAGGAAGGAGCTGGAAGACTATTTTACAGACGCTTCAGGCATCCGGTGTCTGGATAACCTGGCAGGCATGTTCTATGATGACAGGACGATTGAAACTGACGAAAAGGAGCTGGAACAATTATTCTGGGAACATGGTTACCTGATTGACTTTTGCAGGGGGGATTTTGGGGACTGCCATGTGCGGTTTGTGGAAATTACGGAAATGGACGGACTGTCCTTATACCCTGTCCGCATTCTGATGCAGACGTGGGATGAGGAGCATATTTATCTGCAGGACATTACGGGGCCGATTCCCAGAAAGATAAAGGAAGTTATGACCGTTGAGAGAAATGGTGTCAGGCAGCTTGTGGTACACTCCACGGGCTTATCCAGGGAGTATGTGGCGGAGGAGGAACTCAGCTTTTGGGAACAAAGCGGCACATGCTGGATTCTTGTACCCATGGAACTGGAGATAGATGTCAGCCATGCACACAATATGGGCAGCCTTTATCCGGACATTGACAGGGAATCCCTGTATGAAGCTTTTTTTTACCGGGATGGAATTGCGTACAGACCCAGCCTGCAGCCATTCAATAAATGGGGCGACAGGGCGGTTTTCAGGCTGGGTGTTATGGAGATAGTGGAAGAAAACAAGAGTTTTCGATTAAACGCAGTCTGTGATGTGGAAGGAAAAACCGATTTGGCGTACGGTTACATCCGGTTTGAAATTGCGGAAAAACCGGAGAAAGTGATTGCCCCCACTGAAGAAATTGTAACGGACACCCCTATGGGACTTGCACAATATTACGGATATTACAGAATCACCCGGTTCTGGCCGTATGATTATTATGACGCCTTAAAGTATGACCGACTGCCTTTGGAAGAGGCAGATATGATGCTTGGCAGAATTGTTGAAATACAGGCAGATTTGCTGGTAACCTGCGACTCTTTCCGTTCTTTGGGTTCAAGGGGAGGAAGAGAAGCATTTGACAGAAATTATAATATAGAGAGGATTGCAATTGAATCTCCAAACTATGCGTGGGAAGAGTTTATTCCGGATACGGCATGGTATGAAGAGTTTTCCGAAGGGCATTATTTTATGGAAAAGCCTGAGGAGCGGGACTGGCAGAAGATTGAGGAAGAATATTATCAGGGAATCGAGGGGAAATTCAGCGTTTTGGTTGCCGGACCTTTTACCGGAAGATATGGGGAAAATGAATATTATCACGAATATTATGTGAAAAAAGACGGAATTCTTATGTATTCTGAACTGACGGGGAATTTCTTTTATCTGGAAAAACTGGATGGAAAACCAGAAACATGTGAGGAAGACCGTGGTATGACAGAGGAAGAAAAAGAAATCATTTTGCAGGAAGCCTTGGGCATATATACCGTTACAGAGTTTCTGCCAACGAAATTTTATCCCGGACTGGATTGTGCCGGAGATGTCTATTTGCCTGAGGAAGAAGCGGACATGATGATTGGGAAAGAAATAATCATGGAAAGTGAATTGTATGTAACGTTTAACAACGGCAGATGGCCCAACTCAGAATTTATGAACCGGAAGATGGATGATTTCATTTTATACAGGACAGAAATAGAAAAGCCGGTTTACCGGATAGAAGAGAGAAACAGGAATGATATATACGGGCTGCGGGACGATATGCTGCCAAGGGAAATGGTTCAGGACAGATACATGGAAATCAGCGTATATCCGGGATTTGGAATAAATGGCAAGGAATTGCCGCAGTTATACTTACTGCATGACGGGCGGATTATAATGTATGCCATGAGTGAATATTTTTTGTTGGAAAAACAAGACTGAGAACAAAAATATACAATGAAGAGGGAAGAGAAGAATTGGATTTAGAACCACTGGAAAAATTGACAGAATTTATATTCTATAGAACTCAAGAAAACAGATGTGGACAACATTTTACCGTTGATTGAATTGGAAAATTTAAAAGAACTTACTGTTACGGATGAACTGCCATATTGATTTTAAGCTCTGTCAAAGGTATTCTGATTTCAGCCTTTGCATATTTAGTGAAAGGTAGGTAAAGCCGATATAATATGATATAAAAACCAATGCATGGAAGGAGACAAATGCTGAGAATAGCTGTTTGCGATGATGAGAAGTATTATCGGGAAAAAATCACGGAATTGTTGAAGGAAGAACTTGAAAAGAGAGAACTTCAGGATTATGTGATTGAAGAATATGGTACAGGAACGGAACTTTTATCTGAAAACCATTTTCTTGTCCATGACATTATTTTTTTGGATATCAATATGCCGGAAGTAAACGGCATAGAGATTGCGGAGCAGATTCGTAAAAAGCGCCCGCGGGTGGTGCTAGTTTTTATTACGGCCTATGTAGATTACGCGTTAGAAGGATATAAAACCGAGGCAATCAGGTTTCTGTTAAAAGATATACTGGAACAGTCTTTTCCGGAATGTATAGAAGCGATTATCAGGAAACTGTCTTTACAGGCTTTTAAAGTAAAATGCAACGGCAAGGAAGGGGAGCAGGAGATTCCTGTTGACAGAATCTGTTATATAGAAAGCATGGCCCATAAGCTGCTGTTTCATATGGCAGGAGTGGAAGCACAGCAGTACAGTGCATATGATAAGCTGGACCATATGGAAGAAATGCTGGCAGGGTACGGTTTTTTGCGGATACATAAAAGTTATCTTGTGAATATAAAGTGCGTGGAGGAGATTGCCCGCTATGCTGTGAGGCTGAAAAACGGCAGGCAGCTTCCGATTCCAAGGGGAAAATACCAGCAGGTAAGGGTACGGTATTATGAGATGGCAGGTGATATGTTATGACTTATTATGTACAGGCCGTATTACTTACAGGGATTGAAGCATTAAGCTGTGGAATTTTCTGTGAAACTTTTCTGGAAAAAAGGCAGCTTGTAAAAAAGCAGCTTAAATATGTATTTCCGTTTCTATTATTCGCAGGGTTTATAGTAATATCGTTGCTACATGATATATCTTATTTTTTAAAAGCGTTTGTGGTAATTGCGTGGATTGTATTGATTATGGCTATGCAGTATCAAAACAGTTTGTTGAAGATATGTCTTGTAAGCACAGGTTATTATGGGCTGGTGCTTTGCATAGACAGAATCATGCTTATAGTGATTGACCATGCATCGGATACAGGAGCCGCCGTATTATTTCAAGAACCTGTGAAGGGTACGATTGTGGCGCTGCTTTGTAAAATGATTTTGTTTCTAATCATTATTTTTCTGCATAAGCAATTCAGGACTTCCGGGGATTTGAATGTTATAGCGGATAAGGAATGGCTGCGATTTTTACTGTTTCCTGTGGTGACAATCATATGTATGATGGTGTTTGCTATGGAAGGGGAAGGCAGCATGGCTGTTTTTATCACTTCTTTTGCATTGGTGTTTTCCAATTTTTTGATGTTTTACATTATGCGTGACGTGGTAGCAAGGGAACAGAGGATTCGGGAGATACAGGTTTCCCGAGAGCGGATTAAGAACCAAATGGATATGTACCGGTATATGGAAACGGTTTATGACGGGCAGCAGAAGAAAGTCCATGAGTTCAAAAACCAGATTGGCTGTTTGAATGGGCTTGTAAAAAATAAAAATTATGAGAAATTGGAGGAATATTTAGGGAAGCTCACTGATAACTGGATTGAGGAAACGGATTATATTAATACCAATCATGCCATTGTCAACAGCATCATAAATCAGAAATATAAATATGCTAAGAGCAAGGGGATTCCTATTTTATTTGCTGTCAATGATTTGGGAGAATTACCCATTGGGGAAGAGGATATCGTGATATTGCTGGCGAACCTTTTGGACAATGCCATTGAAGCCTGCCAAAAGGTTGCTAAGAGGGATAAAATCATTAAATTCCGGTTTCTGATGGAAGGGAATAAGATTACCATTTCGATAAGAAATCCGGTACAGGAGGCTGTGAAAGTAACAGAAGGCAGATTGGAAACAACAAAAAAGAACGCAAAAGAGCATGGAATCGGGATGCTGAACATTCAAAAGGTGGTCGAACAGTATGGAGGGGAAAATGTCTGGAGTTGTCGGGATGGATATTTTACCCAGAGCATTATTTTTTATTGCATAAAGTAGGAAACGGCAGAAAAAACTGCCGTTTTTTGCATTTTACCGCCTGTTTTTGAAAGATATCTTGTAAGTTATATTTATTTTTACAATAATATATTTATAACTTGCATGAACCACCAATTTGTGGCTGGCGGCTATAAAAAGAAATATGAGTGCATTTTTGAGGAGGCAGACTATGATTTATATTAATCGGGAAAATCCAGTTAAGATAACGGAAAATTCCAGCTTGTCAGACAGGATAAGGGGAAGCAGAAGAACATTCCAGTGTACGGAAGAAATGGTTAAACGTACACAGGATATATTTGAAAAATCGGGATGTGAAAAGGTGACATATCCTCAATATACAAAATTTGCTGTCATTGATACGCCGGCAGCTTCCATGAAGGAAGAGATGCGGGAAGTGATGACAGGGTTTTACAATGGAGAAATCAGTAAGGAAGAAATAAAGGATTTCTTCATGGAGTATTGTTCTTCTCTGTATGCAAGAGATGAAAATACCATCCTAAATGTTTATGAAAGTTTTTTGGATGAAAACTGTTGGGCGGCAATCGATACATGCCTTCAGGAAGGAAAAGATATTGCGGAAAGAGAAGGGAAAGCGGGACAAAACTGTGTGTATTATAATGCGGATTACTACTATAAGTCGGAAGAAATACATGAACTTCTGAAAGAAGCCGCAAAGGAGTACGGGGAAAAATATGGAGCAGAGGTGGATGCCTCGAAAAGAGATGAAAACTTTCAGCAGGACTATTTGACAGGAACACCGAATTTTAATGATAAATGGAATTGGATGGCGGTTCATATGCCTAAAGTAGGAAGATTGATGGATATCTCTTCCGTACCGCCGGAAGGCTTTTCCTTTTTTTATGCAGAAGGGGAACATATGGGTACGGAAGGAAGCCTGCTGATAATCAGCGGCAATGACTGGACGGAAAAAGTGGACGTTCCGTTTGAGATTCCAATGGCGGGAAAAGAGCGCAAGGACTATTTTTATCTTTCTGATTTGTACCGGGTAAATGACAAACAGGGAAATAGTAAGTGGTGCAATTCTTTTTTAGATAAACTGGTTATTAACAGGATAGCTCCCGGGGTTGTAATCAAACGCAGATAAGAGCAGTGTGGATATTGCCGGATAGAAGAAATGAGATTGTAATATGTATATAAAAGATGTACCATTAAAGAAAAGTGATTTTTGGGGGTGCAATGTGTTTCAAGTAGGAATTTGTGATGACGGAAAGAATGTCTGTGCATACATAGAAGATATATTGTTACAGTATGCGAAAGAGCGTAATGTAAAGATTGAAACGAATATATGGTACTCAGGAGAAGGACTAAGGAATTACCTGTCATTAGGTAATCATGTGGATATTTTATTCCTTGATATTGAATTATTAAAAATGACGGGTATAGAAGTGGGAAACTATATCAGAAAACAGTTGGATAACATAGAGATGCAAATTATATATATTTCAGGAGAGGCATCTTATGCACAACAGTTATTTAAGACGCGGCCTTTTGATTTTCTTGTAAAACCTATTTCACAAGAACAAATACATGAGGTTATGGATGAAGCTATTAAAGTTATTGAGAAAAAAAACAGGAGGTTTGAGTTTCAACAAGGTAAAGATTACCACTATGTTCCTATGGGAGACATTATTTATTTGGAGAGTAAAGGACGAAAAATAAAGGTAGTGACCTTGAAAAATTCCCTTGAGTTTTACGGGAAACTAAAAGAAACTGCACCAAGCTTATCGGAGGATTTTATTGCAATCCACCAATCGTATATTGTGAATAGAGAACATATTATCCGGTATGCGTATGAAACGGTAGAACTGATTGACGGAACAACTTTAACTATTAGTCCTGTAAATCGTAAGCGGGTTAGAGAAAGACTGTTGAGGGAAGCGTAAAAATGGTTGATTTTGCTATTTGTGCGATAACAAATCTGTTTCGCATGTATCTGGTTCGAAGATTTATTATAGTCTTTTTGGGAAACGCAAAGGTAGAACGGAAAAAAGAGGTAGTCGCATTTCTGGGCTTTTATATCATAAATATAGCTTTGTTCTGGGAGTTTCATACGATATGGATTAATATTTTGAGCAATTTGATTGGCATTAGTGTTATTGTAAGACTTTACACGAAATCTATTAAGATGAATATCTTTGTAACTGCTATAATCTATTTCATAAATGGCGCTTGTGATATCGTAGCAACACTTTTGTTTGTGCAGTATCGGGACGGGGAACCTCACAGTCAGATTTGTTTTATTGTAACGGTTCTTCTGATTTGTTTTAGTGAAATTCTGGCAGAAAGGGTTGTTTCAAATCAAAATCATACAGAAACGGTACAGAATTTTTCACTGCTTTTAGTACCAATCTGCAGCATTGCTGTTATTTGTGTTTTGGTTTATTCCGATGCCTGTGAAGGTTTCGGGAGAATTGTTGTCAGCATAGGGCTGCTGATTATGAATTTTCTTATGCTTTATCTGTATGATTTGTTACAGCACTCGATTTCACAAAAATATGAAACAGAAGCGCTGAAACAGAAGGTACAGGTTTATGCCAATCAGCTTGCCGTAATTTTACAAAATGAAGAAAAGATAAAAATTTTGCGGCATGATATGAAGCATCACATGAATGAATTAAAATTACTGGCAAATAAGCATCATGCCGAGGACATACAGGAATACATAGACCATATGGAATTTTTTGTGGAAAATCCAAGTCAGATTATATCCTCGGGAAATGTGGAAATCGACAGTGTACTAAACTATATGTTGCAAAAAGCCAGGGAAGAGTTGAAGGAAGTAACAGTAAATATAGTATTGCCGGAAGAGATGAAGCATTCTTTTGACGTTAATGTGCTGCTTGGGAATCTATTGGAAAATGCAATGGAGGCAGCCAGACAAACGGAACAGAAATATATGGGCGTCTTTATCACCCTAAAAAAAGGAGTATTAAGGGTGAAAATTGAAAACAGTTATTTGCCCGAAAATGTTGTTTGGGAGAAGGGGAGGAATGAAAAGCAGACTTTATTAACCAATAAAGGTGAAAAGGAATTGCATGGCATAGGTCTGACAAGCGTTAATAAGATTGTAGAAATGTATAATGGAGCGATGGAAATAACTTCAGAGAACAATTTGTTTTGTGTAAATTTGGTGATGTATATGTAAAATTTCCTAAAATCTAATTTTAACAAAGATATACTATAATTATGACAATTATTAGCACATTTTAAAAAAAATTGATAATATGAATCCAAAGAAGGTGAGAAAAACTGCAGAAAGCAGGAAAGTCAATAAAAATAGTCATCGACAGCATTACATAAAAGGAGAGAGAAAATGAAAGTTACGTATCAGCCGTCAAGTGTCCGTTATGAGTTTAATACAACAGATAAAAACGGAAATAAAATCATGGACAAATTATCACATGGTGACAATGTAATGATTGAGTTATCCGGCGACGCTGTAGAAGCGCTTAAAGAAAACCTGTTCAAGCAGAGAAATGCATTGTATAACGAAAGTTATAAAAGAGAATTGGAAGAAAAAAGCGCTTTATTACAGACATTTTTGAAACCGGCACAGAAACTTCATCGCATTATTCCTAACATACAGACCAATGACAAATTAGAAAAAAGTTTGCAGGGTGCAGATGAAGATATCGTAGATGCAGCATATTTCATTATACGTAACGATTTGATTCCTAATAATGTGGGAAGCCTTACAGAGGAAGAAAGGAAGGAACTTATTTCGGTCGGTCTTGAAAAGGCTAAGTTTTTGTCAAACTATTTGGAAGAAGATAAGGTTGAAGGTTTTATGGAAGCCATGAATACGATTGCTAAGTATGGTATCAATGGGAAAATGGATGTTCAGGGAAATGTAAAATATGATATTCGCTGGGGAGCAATGGCAGGTGCGCCTGATGATTATATAAGTGCGGGAGAACTTATGCAGAGAATAGCCCCGGAACAATATAAAGCTTATTCCTCAATGGTGGATGAAGCAATTGACAAAAATGACGACAGGCTTTTACAAAAAGCAGTCAGGTTTGCCATTGATTGGGAAAGGAATGCTTATCAAAGCAATCCCTATCCATTTGAGAGGGAAAAGGAAAAACAGGTAAATTGGAAGAAAAATGTTGATAATACCAAGATAAGTAATCATTATACGAATACGAATCATTCGGATATTAGCGCGTTTATAGAGAGTATATTGACACAAAATAAGATATTAAAAGTAGATTTCTTATCGGATAACCTACAAGGGTTCGCAGATTTTTTAATTTCATATAGTAAGTAAAGTAAGGTGTTGGTATTAACAGTAACTTATTAATCGAGACTTGAAATATTGATGGAGAGCAAATCAATTACTATCCTGATATTTACGGGGGCCGATTGTAGTTGCCTTGTTTAAGGAGAATGATATTAGTGAAAAAGATAATAGTTTTTTCAATGGTTTTAGTAATGTTGATTTTCTTGTTTGGATGTGCAGAGCATTCGCCTGAAGGTCAAAATATAAATGAAAATAAAGTGGAAGATGATAATGGGGGTGCAGAGGAAATATCTGCGGAAGGTGAAAAAAATGATAAAGAAGAGATTCCTTCAACAGATGTGGAGGTGTCTGATAAAAGTGCAGTCGTTCCTTATTTAGGAGAAGAGTTTGAAAAATCTGTATTTGCAGTAGGAGATACTATGCTATATGTTTGCGGTATCAAACCGGACGGAGCGTATTTTTTGGGCTGCATGCAGAGGGAAGAAGATACTTTTCGGGAATTCACAATAGAAATGGAAGAAGGTATGCGTGCCTTTAACATGGCAGTTGACAGGCAGGGACGATGCCATATCCTATGGATGAGTGTGGAAAAATTTGAAGCGGAAGGCCAGAGTGTTGACCGCATTACTTATGAAAAAAGCAGTATTACCATTGTTGATAATACAGGAAAGCTGGAAAAAGAAATCGATGTAACGGATTTGTTTTCCGACGGATACAAGAGGCCATTTTGTTTTGTGGCTGACAGGGATGGAAATTATTATTTTGAACACGATAAAGAACTTGTTCAAATTCGGAATGACGGGACGCCGGGTAACGTTATTTTGTGTGACGGCTGGATAGAAGGAATTGGAATCGGAAAGTCGGGAACGGTTTACTGTACCTACCAACAGGAAAACGGGGAGAGAAGGTTAGGGCGGATAGAGGAAGGCCTGCTTTGTACCATTGAATTGGAGCTTCCCCAGTCCAAGGCTTCTTATGCCGGTGTTTATCCCGGAACCGATTCTGAACTTTTCATTTTCAATAAAGAAAGCGGAGTATTTGTTTTTGACGGAGGTGATTTAGAAACAAGGGTGGCAGAAACAGAATTACCCATAAAGGGGCCGGAAATAGCTGGTTATGGAATCCTTTCGGACGGACGGCTCTGTATTATGGAGCAGAAGGATGGCACGGTCTTTTATTATGTACCTGCAGGAAAATAACGGTTATGCTGATTATGATATCGGAAAGGAGCCAAGAGGAGAATTGGCGGATAAATATAGTATGGGAAAAGAAAAAATCAAGCTGTTATTTATGTTAATACTGGCAGTGTGCCTTACCGCGTGTGGTAAAAATGCGGAGGAGGAAGCAGGGAACCAGAAAGTTTTAATACTGGCAGATTTTGATGACAGCGAGTACCTTCGGGAGCTGGTAAAGCAGTATAATGAGCAGCAGCAGGAATACCGGATTGAAATAAGACAATATGAGAGGTCAGAAGAAATCGAAAAGGATGGGGTTCTTCTTTTGCAACGGGAGATAGCAGCGGGAAAAGGGCCGGATATGATTAATTTTGGAAACGGCTACACGACGAGTGATATCGTGGGAGGATACACGGAAGATTTATTTTCGTATCTGGAAGAGGCTCCAGAGAAAGATTATTTTGAAAATATATTGCAGGCATTTTCGTATAAGTCGAACCTGTATGCTGTACCACTTGGGTTTTCCTTGAGCAGCTTTGCAGGAACAAAGCAGAATTTAGGTGACCGCAGCAGCTGGACGATTACGGAGATGATGGAGTGTTACTACGGACAGGAAAAGGAACAGCTTTTGTATCCTGGTGCATATAAGAAGGACGTATTGGGTACTATCCTGACGGGAAGTATGGAATATTATATTGATTGGGAAACCGGAGAATGTAATTTTAACGGAAGCGAATTTTGTGATGTATTGCGGTTTTGTAACGGTTTTTCAGACCATCTGGAAATAACGGATGATTTTTCGGTGAAGCAGACCTTTTTGGAAGACAAATCCCTGCTTTTGCCCGTCAGAATGCGGAGCGTTTATGATATATGCAGGGTAGAACATATTTTTGGCGGACAAGAGGTTACATTTATTGGTTTTCCCGTAGACGGAGAAAATGGAACCATGATACAATCCTGTGGTCCGGTTCTTGCAATCAGCAGAAACAGTGGACAGAAGTCTGCTGCGTGGGCTTTTATTACATGGCTTTTAAGTCCTTCTGTCCAGAGCGAGTTACCTTCCGGTTTTCCAGTTTGCCGCAGCACACTGGAAGAACAGATACGTCAGGCATCGGAAATAGAATATGAAACGGATGCAGAAGGAGTAGAAAGGCAGGTAGTAAAGCAGACGGTAAGCTTTGAGGGAGAACCCCCCGTTGAAATTTATTGTATTACACAGGAACAGGCAGAACAACTGCTTGCATTGATTGAGCAGGCAGAAAATATCAGTCAGGTAGAACCGAAAATATACCAGATATTTCTGGAAGAAGCAGATTATTATTTTAATGGTGCGAAAAGTTTAAAGGAAACGGCAGACGTGATACAATCTAAGGTTTATATCTATGTAAATGAAAAGAGATAGTGAATATGGACAACCACTTTGTGAGGAGGGAAATAAGTGATGTTAAAGAAATGGATATGGATATTAGTGGCATTGCCGGTAACTATGGGTTGCATATGGGGGATTTATGAACTTTATAATTATTACTTTCCCAATGTAATAATATCATATAAAGTGGCGGATGAAGAGGATTTTCATGTATCTTTACCTTCTTATGGCATTGAAGCAAAATCGCATTTCGGTTACGCTCCCAGATACCATGAAGAAATAAAGGAATGGTGGCTTGCAACAAATGAGATTGAAGTGTGGCTGGCCACGGATTTTGAAAAGCCTTACAATGTATCGTCCAACGTTTTTATTGAGGATGGAAAAACAATCATTCAATATAGCGGAACGGCAGCGCTGCCTGATGGTGAAATTGTAGATATTGACAAAAGAATAGAGCTAAATTTTATTGTATCGGATAATATACCGCAAGTAAAAGCGGGGAGAATATAAGGGAAGGGTTTGGTAGGAAAAAAGTATGGATAAGGTACGATGCGTAAAAACGTTAATAATAATGATGATATCAGTTTTTCTCTTAAGCGCTTGCGGAAGTGGACAGGAAAAAGAGGCGGAAGCGGCATCCGGGATACAATGGGTGTTAAAAGAAACAAAATTACCGGATGCAGATGCCGCGTTAAAAGAGTTTGGGGAACAGGGACATTCCCCGATGGAATTAACCTGTGGTATCGCAAATGATGTCGTATACCGTGTGGTATGGATATATGGCGAAGGGATGGAAATAACAGGTTCCTGTGTGCAAAGGCTGGCGCCCCCGTATACGATATGGGAAAACTTTCCGATTTACGGGGAGGAATGGATAGAGGGGCAGAAATGCTATGTCTCTGAAGCTTCCATAACGCAAAATGGCATTGTGCAGATGCTTCTTCGAGACATCGGTGAACAGGAAGAAAATGCTTACCGGGCAGAATGGAGTCTGGAAAATGGCTACACAGTGGAAGACATTACAGGGGAAGCCGTTGACGCTGGATTTTTTGAGAAAAAGGCAGAGATAAATACAGGCAGTGTCTGGCAGCATTGGGCTGATGAAAAAACAGGAGAAGACAAGTATCTGTGCGGCAGTTCCCCGGACGGAAAATTTTGTATCTGGACGTTGGAAAGCAACAGACCGGTTTTTACGGCGCAGGATGTTTTTATGGGTGTCAATGACAGGGTGGCATTTATAGATGATACAAAAGGTTTTCTGTGCACCACAGCCGGAATCTGGAAGTTTGACATTGGACTGGGACAGATGGAAACGGTCATGACTTACTATTCACAGGGCATCTCCCTTGATAAGGTATGCGGTGTTTTTGTCAGGGAGGACGGCCTGCCCTGTCAGGTTGCGTCAAATGAGGGGGATTTATTTCTGCTGGAACTGTCGGAGGATACAGAAAGCGCCGACAAGGTGGAGTTGGAGCTGGCAGTGGTAATACCCAGTCCGTTTCTGAAACAGGCAGTTGTGGAATTTAATAGGCAGAGTGAGGATTGCCAGATTGTGCTGCGCTCGCCGGATAAGCCGGAGGAGTTTTCGGATTTCAGGCTCAGAATCCAGGCGGAAGTCAGCAGCGGAAGCGGTCCGGCGCTGCTTTCCGGTGATGTAATAGATTTGAATCAGGCTGCGGAAATGGGTTTTTTGAGGGATTTGACTGTGGATTTTGAAGAAGAAAAGGAAAGCATGTGGGAAAACGTCTGGAGCACCGGTGAAGTAAACGGAAGATGTTACGGTATTCCTTACAGTTTTTCCGTGCAGGCATTGGTGACGTCCGCCGAATTTTGCGGCAGCAGGGATACATGGACGGTGGAAGAAATGATGCAGTGCATGAGGGAGAGCGGGGCGGATACGGCCGTAAGCAGTTATAACGGTTCCGTGCTTTTTGCCATTCTGATGCTAAATGGTGGGATTGACAGCAGTCTGATTGATATGGAAGCCGGAATATGTCATCTGGATGACGGGAGGGTTTTATCTGTATTGGAGTTCGCAGCACAATATGGTGACGAGAGGCCGCAGGAAAACTCAGGGTTAAGGATTGCTGAGGGGGAGATTTTTACGAAAATTCATAACATCTGCAACCTGTCCGAGGCAAAAATCATGTCGGCCCTGTTTCAGGGAGAAGAAGTATACATTGGATTTCCGGTTGCACGGTTCGGGCTTGGGGATGGAGAGAACAGCAACCAGTTATCAGGCAGTTCCATTTCCATTAACCAGTCCTGCCAATATCCGGAGGAAGCCGTTTCCTTCATCAAGTACCTGTTAGATTCCGAATCCCAGAATAAACTGGCTAAAGAGGCGGCTTATCCTGGAACATTAGGCTTTCCTGTCCGCACAGAGGCATTGGAGTATGTGTTTTCCCATGCGTTGGAGGAGGATTCTGGTGCGGCTTCTCTTCTGCAAAACTATGGGGGATATGAATACAAGGACAATTCGCTTAGCGGGGAAAGTCTGGAAAAGGTTCGCAGGCTTTTGGAAGGCGCACGCCCACAGGAAACGGGCATAGATGTGATATGGGAGATTTGTGCTGAAGAAGCGGAAACATATTTTACGGGAGAAAAAACTGCTCAGGAAGTGTGTGATACATTGCAAAGACGTATACAGCTATATTTAAATGAAATACAGTGAAAAGCTGTATATAAGATTCATCATGTATTTTAATCATAATTCTGTCACACAGATAGGAATGCGTTGTCTAATTAAGCAGGAGGTAAAATTGTATGTGTAAAAAAACGAAGGAAGAATTACAGACATTGGTTAATAAAGCCACAGCAGGGGATAAAAAAGCGCTTGAAACACTTGTCACAGATGTGCAGGATATTGTATTCAATTTATCCCTGCGGATGCTCGGCACATTTGCAGATGCCGAGGATGCCACACAAGACATTCTGCTGAAAATGATTACGCATTTATCATCTTTTCGAGGTGACAGTTCATTTACTACATGGGTATTCAGTATTGCTGTCAATCACCTGAAAAACTACAAAAAGCATATGTTCGCCAATTATCCGCTGCGTTTTGAGTATTATGGGGATGACATTGAAAACGGAAAAATACAGGATGTGCCGGATTTGACACAGAATGTGGAAAAAGATATTCTGGCGGAGGAACTTAAAATGTCCTGTACCAATGTGATGCTGCAGTGCCTGGATATGGAAAGCAGGTGTATTTTTATATTGGGAACCATGTTTAAGCTTGATAGCCGTATTGCAGGGAATATTCTGGAGATGACCCTGGAAGCGTATCGTCAGCGGCTTTCCCGCATACGAAAAAAAATGGCAGATTTTCTCGGACAGTATTGCGGAGAATATGGAAGCGGCAGGTGTAAATGTAAAAACAGGGTCAATTATGCAATACAAAACCACAGGATAAACCCTCAGAAGCTGGATTATATAACAGCTGCGGAAATTCCGCTTGAGACCATTCTTGATGTTAAAAATGCAATGGAGGATATTGACGGACTATCGCAGAATTTCTTGTTTTGCAAGTCTTACCAATCACCCGGACGCATGAAACATCTGATACGGGAACTGTTAGAATCCACGCAATTTTCCATTATTCAAAATTCATAAAGGAGATGACAGATTATGGATACAAAGATGATTATAGACTACTTATCGGCACTGAGCATGAATAACAACCGTGAATGGTATCACGCGAATAAGGAAGCTTACAAGAAAGCAAATTGTGAGTTTGAAGAATTATTGCAGGCATTGATTTTTGAAATCGGTAAGTTTGACAGCAGCATACTGCATAATAATCCGAAAGACATTACCTTTAAGATTGTAAGGGATACCCGGTTTAGCAATGATAAATCACCGTATAACCCTGCATTCCGTGCCCATATTTCCTCTAAGGGTAAACTGCCTGTCCCTGTCGGATATTATATTATGATAAAACCCGGCAATCAGTCCTTTTTAGGAGGCGGTCTGTTTGCCGATATGTTTAAGGACGCTACGGCGATGATACGCAATTACATCGTCCAAAACGGGAATGAATGGGAAAAGGTTATCAATGAGCCGGAGTTTAAAAAATATTTTGCCGTACAGGGAGCGGCCTTGAAAAATGTTCCTGCCGGATATGAGAAGGAGCATCCGCAAGCGGAATATCTGAAATTTAAGAGTTGGTATCTGGAATATCCGATAAAGGATGAAGAATGGAAGGATGCCAAGTCTTTTCTTACCAAGGCAGCAGAGCTTTATCGGATTATGAAACCATTTAACGACTATCTGAACAAGGCGCTTGTTGATTTCCGGATGCCGGAAAGGTAACGAAATATTTCAATTGTCGGTAAAGACGGAAAGATAGAAACGGATGCAGTTATATCATGATGAAATAAAATAATACAGATTTTCTTTATTTTCTCCCCGTGTGACTTTTGTGTGACGTTTGACTTTTATAATACAGGGTAGTATCGAAGAAATCTATCCAATCACATGAATGAGGAGATTGATAAGGTGAAGAAGAAGTTAGCGCTTATGGGAATCGCGGGTATCCTGGTTCTGACGGCCATTGTAGGGGGCAGTTTGGCTGCCATCAATGCACAATCGGACACGGGCGAGAGCATTATTTCCACGAAAGCACTTGGAATCGGCATCTATGAGGACGGCGCAGAGCCGGAAAAGACAGTGGTGACGGCGGAAAAAATCATGCCGGGAGACACGGTGGAAAAGCCGATGTGCGTAAAAAATGATGTGGATAACGGATATGACCTTTATGTGCGTGTCATCATCAATAAATCATGGGGCAATTACGACGGCAGCGTCTTTGACAAGGATTTTGAGGCGGATACTTCCGCTATCAGCATATACCGGGAGAGCGGCGACTGGATAAATGCATATGAGGATGAGGAACAGCTTGTGCTGTATTATACGAAGCCGCTTGCGGCGGGGGAGTCTTCTTCCAATTTTATGGATGCGCTGGTGATATCGGAATCGCTGGGCAACCGGTATGCGGGGATGGCGGCACAGCTTGAGGTGGAAGCGGACGCGGTTCAGAAGTTTGCAGGGGAAGACGCCGTTTCTTCTGCATGGGGCGTGGAAATAACGCTGGATTCGGATGGAAATATAACAAGCGTTACAGAGTAAAAAGGAACTTGCAGGGAGGTCTGGCATGAAAAAAATAATGCTGCTGTTCGGCATGGCGGCGGTACTGATAGGAAGCATAAATTCGGTATCCTATGCCGCAGAAAAGCCTACGGTGGAATTTACCGCAGACAACAGGCTGGTTTACAACATTTCCAGGGAAGACGGAAGCAATGTCAATCTGGGAAATACTTTTGAGGGTATGGCGCCGGGGGAGACAAGGGAGCAAAAAATAGAGATTGTAAACAATAATTCCCACCGGGTTGATTTTTATATGAATGCGGAAGCGCTGGAAGCGCTGGAAGTGGCGGGAAAGTCCGCAGGCGGAGCCTATGACATCAGCCTGAAGCTGAATGACACGGTTCTGTATGACAGCACAGTGGGCGGTTCCGTGCAGGACGCGGGAAATATTTCGGACAGTGAAAAAGGTTTTCTGGAGATGAATGACGGCTCGCTGAAGAATACCGTGTTTCTTGTTACATTGGAAAAAGGAGAACGCGCAGAACTGCTATTTTCCGTAGGGCTTGACGGGGAATCCATCACCAATACGACAGAAAATGATTACAGCAATGCGTTTGGTAAGTTTGGCTTTGATTTTCTGGTTGCCTACAATGACCCGGCCGGCACGGTAACTGTGGAGCGTGTGGAGAAAAAAACAACGGAACCGAGACTGGAAGTGGTGGAAACGGTAAAAGACGTTGTAATCGCCGTTAAAACCGGCGACCCTGCGGCAATCGGCGTACTGCTTGCCGTACTGGCGCTGGGAGTTGGTATCGTAGCGTTTGCAGGCAGGAAAAAGAAAAAGGACGAATTGGCAAAATGAGAGGGAGGGACGAAGCAGTGGGAAAAAAGATATTTCGCATGGCAGCGGCTGTTGTGATAATGGGAATTGCCTTTCTTTACGGACCGTCCGTACAGGCAGCCGAGGGGAAGACTTACCAGATTATATATAAAGCGGGCAATGCGGGAGAGTTTACCTCCCAATATCAGGAATATGCAGTAAACACCCTGGGTGCGGTGGAAGCAGGGGAGAAAAAGATTGTCTATGAGGTTGCGCCCGGAAGCGCTTATCCCGACCTGCCTCAGGCCGGAGATATTGCCAGCAGCGGTTATTATGTGCTTCCCGCCCAAAACTGGGGGCCTTCGGATGAAACTGTTTCCAAAAGAAGTGAGTATGTGGTGCAGTACGGCAGGCTGGCAGACGGTGTGGAGTATACGGTTATGTTTGTAGACGCCGCTTCGGGAGAGCAGGTTGCCCTGCCGGAAATCGCAATGGGCAATGTGGGTGATACCGTTACCTATACGGCAAAGCAGGTTCCTGACTACAAGCTGGATTCCGAACAGCAGGCATCCCTTGTATTGGGAGAAGACAGTTCGCAGAATATCATAACGTTTACCTACAGCAGCGCCAAGGTATCCGGCGTGGAAGAAACGGTGCGTGTAGAATATGTGGACGGCGGCACCACGATAGAATATCAGGAGAGGGAGAATATCATATATAATGAGGCGGCTGTAGCCGGTGGCGCAGGCGGGGACGCGCAGGCCGGGCAGGATGAAAATGCCGAAGGGGAAGATGACGGGGATGTTGTAACAATTCCGGATGAAGAAACGCCGCTTGGAGATGGCGGAGAGTTAGCCGGTGACGGACAGGATACGGTTAAAATAGAGGAGGAAGAAACGCCTCTTTCCAACCTCCGTATGGATTCCCCCAACAAAATGGTCATGGGCGCCATCGCTGCCGGTGCGGCAGCAGTCCTGCTTGCCGTTATCTGGGTTATTGTCAAGAAAAAATCCAGAAACCCCAAAGGAGAATAAAAGAGAAAGGAATGGCTGTATTTTGCCGTTCCTTTTTTTATTTTGGCAATTTGCAATAAAGGGCGTCCTTTTAGTTGACAAGCGCATTGAAAGAGAAGTATAGTAGTTGAGAAAATAATGAACAAAAGTAAGGATGATAAAAAAGGGGGGCGGGTCATCATTTTTACAGTCAGCTTATTGGGAAGATTTCAAATATTATATCAAGGCAATATATTGAGTGATGATGATATACGTTCGGAAAAGCTGGTGAATCTGTTTTCTTACATAGTGCTGCACAGGGAACGTTCCCTGTCTGTGCAGGAACTTACGGAAGCTTTGTGGAAAGAGGATGAAACGGATAATCCGGCAGGCGCATTGAAAAACCTGATGTACCGTTTACGTACCATCTTTAAAAAACATTTCGGGGACGCCGATTTTATCATGACAAGCAGGGGGGCATATTATTGGAACCCTGAAATGGAAGTTGTGGTGGATGTGGAATTGTTTGAACAAAATTGTAACATGGGAAAAAAGGAACAGTCGGAGAATTGCAGGAAAAGCATTTCACATTACGAAGAAGCCGTAGAATTGTATCAGGGGGACTTTCTGGCGAAGTATATAGACAACAACTGGATTCTTCCGGTTTCCACTTATTATCATTCTCTCTTTCTTTCCAGCGCGAAAAAGCTGGCGGAATTGTACGAGGAAGAAGACTATCAGAATATGGAAAGAGTCTGTGCCAAAGCATTGCAGTTTGACAAGGTGGACGAACAGATACATTGTCTGCGGATTGGCGCCATGATACATCAGAATAAGCAAAAGCTGGCGGAGGAATACTATGAAAACGCGGTAAAGGTTTTGTATGAAGCGTTAGGCGTCCGCAATACGGCCGGGCTTAAGAAAGTTTATAAGGAACTTCTCAAAATGAAAAAGAGCTCCGCAGCAGCGGCTATTGAGGAGATTCAGCAGGACATGCTGGAACCTGAGAAGCCGGAGGGAGCCTATATATGCGGGTACGCGGTGTTCAGGGAAGCCTACCGGATGGAAGCGAGAAGGATACACAGGCTTGGAATAGCAGAGTATGTGCTGCTGTTGACCATGACGGTAAATGAAGAGACGGTCAAGGCAGGAAACGAAAAGATGGAAAAGTTCCTGTTAAACAATGCCATGGACAGGATGGAGGAGGTTTTGCGGGATTCCCTTCGGATAGGGGACGTGGCGTCCAGATACAGTGACACGCAGTTTGTAGTGCTTTTGCCCACCTGTTCCCAGGAGTCAAGCATGATGGTAATTTCGCGTATACTTTCCAGGTTTTCAAAATATCCTGACAGCAGGCGGATTAAGGTAAAGAGCGACATTGAGGAAGTGACAATGTCAGGCCGGTTCGGGGAAAGGGGATAACGGGATGGAGGATATTACAAACTGCTTTCCATTAAACGGAATCCGGATTTGTATTGACAATAAAGACAGTAATATGGAAGGCAGGGCATATTCCCCGCTCTGGGAAGCCTGTATCACTTTTTGCGGACTGGAGGAATTGCTGTTGAAAGCGGATAAGGTATTTGATGAAAAAGGATATCCGCAGGCATTTCAGGAAAAAAGAAGTTTTTTGGTACAAAAAAGCCGTCCCACGGCTTTTCGGGGATTTCCCAGTCCTGAAACCGATGAAAAAACGATTTTGAGTCAGCGTGGCATGCTGGAAACCTATGATATCGTGGTGGAATCCAGAAGAAATACCAGCTGGCAGGGGTGCGTGTATAAAGCAGGGAAAAAGATTGGGGACTTTTGCGGGGAACTGGAATTGATAGGCTGCCTGATTTGAATCGGGAACAAGAAGTAAAGGGCAAGGTGTTTACCTTGTCTTTTTTTGTCGGCATTATTCTGCGTGGAAATCCTCCCCGATGTGACCGACGTGTGACTGCCTGCTAGTATAGTATTGATAGAAAGCTGAAAAAGCATACTGTATCAGGAGCAGTTACCCAAAAGGAGGATTTGCATGAAGGCCGGATGGATGAAAAAAGTTATGGCAATAAGTTTGTGTCTGACGATATTGGCAGGCATAAATGTGCAGTCTGTGATAGCCGCGGCACAGGAAAGTGTGACGGTATCCGGCAATGATACGGAAAATCCGGTTGAAAACATAGAGACAAACCAGCCTTCCGAAAACGGGGAAGTGACGGAAGGGGAAGAAGATAAAATAGAAGATAAGGCAGAAGATATAGTGGCTGACAGTGATGTCCCGGCTGTGGAAGAAGCGCCCGGTGAGGATGAAGTACAGGAAAATGTTTCCGATAATGATGTATCCGGCAATGAAGCATTTGGTGACGATATATCCGGTAACGATGTATCCGGCAATGATTTACAGGAAACCGTGACGCTGCAGACGGAAGTAGATGGCGTAAAGATTACCCTGACAGCATCGGCAGAGGATATTCCGGAAGGTGCAGTGCTCTGGGCGGAGGAAATCAGACAGGATTGGACAAATAAAGAGCAGATTGAAGTGATTGACGAAGCGCTGGCGGCAGAGGCAGAGGAAAAGCAGTTTGCAGTGCAGCAGTACAAGGCATTTGACATTAAGCTTCTTGTAGACGGTGAAACCGTACAGCCCGGCGGCGACGTTGTGGTTAAGTTTGAAGGGGATGTCCTTTTGCCGAGGCAGGAAGAAAGCCTTGCCGTATATCACATTACGGAGGATGCGGTTGCTGCCCAGGTGGGAGGCCTGAATGAAGAAAACCTGCCGGAGATGGTAACGGACCATTTTTCCACTTATGTCATCGTTGTGGCTGAGGAAGTTGCAGGTGAATGCAGCGTAAACATCCACCATTTCCTTCAGGTGGAAACCGGAAAAGAGGAGCTGTTCAGAAGCAGGTATGTAGATAAAGACGGCAATCCCAAATATGAACTCAGGCAGGAAGAGGGCGGCAGTTTATATTATGAAGGGTATAAGTCAGAAACGGAAAACATCAATGTTTTTCAGGAAATGACGATTCCCGTACAAAAAAATAATTCTTATAATCTGGTTAGGATAGTGGTAAAGGATGAAGAGGAAAATATTATTTATACCTCCGAAGACGTGGACAATACCGAGGACAGGGTTCTGGTTACCATCGAAGGTGATTCGGAAGTGGAACTGTACTATGATTACACCAGAAATGACAATTTCAGGGACGACGTAACGTATTTTGATTACAGCATCCTGGGTGGTTACACCGAGTTAAAAACCGTAAAAGAAGAAGACATGAAGCGTGCGTGGGAAATCACTTTCAGCACAACAAAAGACGGGAAGTCTGAAAGTTACACCTATCAGGGACACGGCGTGTTCCGAAACAAGGAAACAGGCGCGGAGTACAAAGTAGGTTTAAACAGTGTCCTTTACAATTTCAATTATAACTGGCTGTACGAAAAAATCACCGTGCTTGCCATGAATGACGAGACATTTTCCTTCTGGTATGACGATTCGGACGCAGGCAGTGACAGGGGAAACGGAACCGGGCTTGGTTTAAGGAACACCGGAATTAACAATCCCAAATATGCTTATGATGAAAACGGCGTATATCACGGATACTCAGGTTATTTTGCAATCGGCACTTACGGGGATGCCCATTTCCATGATTACTACATCCCCATGAATAAAACGGTTGACGGCGTAAACGTAACTTTAAATGCCAATACAAACAACTCCAACCATTGGGCGATACCGGAATATCCTTATGTTGACCCGGTTACCGGTGCCGTTTATGAAACTACGGTATTAAAAGGAACAGACGCGATTGTTCCCGGCCTGGTGCAGGGACTTACCGGGGATAAATACGAAACGCTTGTGATGGCAAAAGGCATTTACGAACCCGGCTATTTTACCTCCGAGGATTTTACAAGCGTTGTAAACGGCATCACTTATTATGACAAGAAGGTTTATCCGAATGAGTTTGAATTGAGATTTGAGCGGAGCGGTTATAATTACCAGCTCTTCAGTTCCGTGGATACAAGGACAGGTGAGGAAACGCTGGCAGGGTTAAGGAATGAAGGGAATTTCTTCCCCTTAAACGGTGTGGATTACAAAGACACGGCAGCGATGGTGGAAGAACTGGAAGGTGCGTGGGGGGAACGCTACAATGCCTTTTCCAAGACAGGTACAAAACCGGAAGGAAACAACTGCTTTTTCGGAATGCGTTATGATTTTTCTTTCAGCCTTGGAGATTATGTAGGCCCGTTGGAATATTCCTTCATTGGCGACGACGACCTCTGGGTATTTGTTGACGGCCATCTGGTATTGGATTTGGGCGGTATCCATTCCGCATACCCCACTGCATATGAAGGCAGTTCCTATAACGGTTTTGAAATTATAACAAAAGGTAATGAAAATAATTCCGTGGATATGTGGAGCGCTGTATACACAGATGCAAACGGCAATGTGAGGCCCGTTATCGACCCGGAAGATACCGAGCGGACGCATCAGGTAACGGTTCTTTATATGGAACGCGGCGGATATGATTCCAACTGCTATATGGAGTTTGTTCTTCCCAATGTAACGCCGATGCAATCTGTCATTACGAACAGGCCTATTGGAAAACTGACATTTGAAAAGACGGATGACTTGGGCAACGCCCTTGCAGGCGCCGAGTTTGAACTGAGAAAAGCAGGGCAGGTGCTTGTAGGCACGGCAGTTTCCGATGGAGAAGGAAGGGTAAGGTTCAGCGGACTTGCAACAGGCACATATACGTTAAGGGAAGTAAAAGCACCGGAAGGATATGAACTGGATGAAACGGAATACACCGTATGGGTAAGGGAAAGCGCGGATGGCAAAACGATAACGGTGGAAACCGATATTCCGGATAACAGGATTGCAAACCATAAATTGATGGCTCTTCCGGTGGAAAAAATCTGGCAGAATGCAGACGGTACGGAAATGACGGCGCCGGGTACGGAAAGCGTTAAAATCCAGTTATACAGAAACGGACTGCCGGTACAGGGCAGGACAGTTGCGCTCAGTGCGGAAAATGACTGGAGTTTTGTTTATGAGGGACTTCGCCAGTATGATGATGAAGGAAAGCCTTACATTTATGAAGTAAAAGAAGAAGTTCCGGAAGGGTATGAGGCTGTCTATGAGCAGGATGCAGAGAGCAGACTGATAACCATTACCAATATCCGCATAACAGGCAGTCTTGTCATTACCAAGACCGTAGATAAAATAAACATGGCAAACGGCGCGCCGGTATTTACGTTCAGGATTTCAGGTCCCGACGGGCAGGTTTTCTACAGAACCATAACTTTTGAAACCGATAAGGAACTGACAAAGTCCATTACGGTCAGCGGACTTCCCATGGGAACCTACACGGTAAAAGAACTGGATTCCCTCAGATACAAACAGGTATCCGTAAATGCAGGGACGCAGCAGGTGACAAGGGAGAATGTTCCCCAATTTATATTTAAAAATGAACTGACTTCCGATAAATACAATTCCCATTCGGATATGATTATCAACAGTTTCAGAATGGATGAAGAAGGAAGCGTCGTGGTATCCCAGACGAGGGAAGTGAAGGAAGAAAAGTAAAGTTTGGTTAGATGCAGGAAAAGGCGGTCGGAAATGAAGAGAATGTGGAAAAACAAATATGGCATAGTTGTTATGGCAGCGGTTGTCCTGGCAGTTCTGGCATCAGCATATGGCGTTACTTCGGCAATGCAGCTGAGACAGACAAATTCCGTGGAAAATATTTTTACGGTGGGTACAGTCAACACGGAAATCGTGGAAATATTTCAGAAAATAAATAACCATGAGTATCAAAAAGAGCCGAGGGTGACCAATACGGGAAACAACAGCTGCTATGTGAGGATTCGGCTGGAAATCACGCCCATGGAGGCGCATGACAGACTTTCCATGGATTTTGATACGGAAAACTGGATAAAACCGGAAGGTTCCGAATGGTATTATTTTAAACAAGAGGTGGCGCCCGGACATTCTACCACGCCGTTGTTTACCAAAGTTGCGGTAGACTATAATGAAACCGATAAGCCGTGGATGGATTTTGACATTATCCTGTATCAGGAAGCGGTACAGTCGGAAGTGACAGCCGGAGGGGAAATCATCACGGATATGATGGAAATCTGGAACCTGTATGACGGGCAGTCATAACCGGCGCCGCAGAACATGATGGAAAGCTGAGGGAATACACATGAAAATATTCAGTAAAGTTTGCAGTATCTTATCTACTTTGATTATCATAGCCTTTGCGGTCATCGCGGGGCTTTTGATAATTCCGATGTTATTCGGGTGTAAAAATATGGCAGTCTTAAGCGGAAGCATGGAACCGGGGATTGCCGTAGGTTCCGTAGTATTTGTAAAAGAGGTGGATGCAGAAAGCATCAAACCGGGGGATGTCATTACCTACAAGCTCTCCGGAGGCACCATGGTTACGCACCGGGTGGTGTCGGTGGACAGTGAAAACAAAGAACTGATTACCAAAGGGGACGCCAATGAAGTGGAAGACGGAAGTCCCGTTGCTTTTTCAGCGGTGGTCGGCAGGGAAGTGTTCCATGTGCCCCTGTTAGGGTATTTGACCATTTATATCCGAACACCGATTGGCATTATAGCAGTGTGCGGCGTGCTGATTGTGTTGATTTTGCTGAATTTCCTGCCGGGTGTATTGCAGCCTGAGGAGGAAAAAAAGGAAGAAAAAAAAGAAGAGTAATTGTGCCGGTATGACCGGTATGTGACCGAAAGGCAATATACTGTATTTATAAGAATCAGTACATAAAAATTTATTATATTTCAAATTAAAGGAGAATGAAAAAATGAAAAAGAAAAGCTTGATTTCCATGCTGGCAACCTTAAGTCTGGTAGGCGTTATTATGGTAGGCGCTACGCTTGCTTATCTGACAGACAAGACGGATGATGTAGTAAACACCTTTACCATCGGTAAGGTAGACATTAACCTGACAGAGCCGAACTGGAAACCTGAAGAAGGTTTGGATTTGGAGCCGGGAGCAGAGATTGCAAAGGACCCGACCGTTACCAATACAGGTAAAAACGATGCGTTTGTAGCAGTAAAAGTAACCGGTATGGACGCAATGGCTGCAGTTGGATTTGAAGCTGACGTAAATGAAGGATGGGTACTGGTTGATGAAACCGGCGCTGTAGTGGAAGGTTGGGATGGTTCCCTTGTAGACGGTATTTATGCATATGCAAAGAGCGCTCTTGCAAAGGGTGACGCATCCGTACCTGTGTTCAGCGAAGTAAGGTTTACGGATAACGGCGTATACAACCAGAGCTTTACCATCAATGAAGTTCCCGTTGATGAAACAGACGAGACGGCAGGCACCTATTTTGTGATTGAAGGCGTAGATAAGACTTTTGAGACAGAAGCAGCAGCAAGGGAATATATTGCAAGTCTGGAAGCTTTGCAGGATACCACTTCCTTTGACCTGGTAATCAAAGCATTTGCAATCCAGACAACCGGTTTTGAAATGGTAACGGATAATGTATATACATGGGTTGCAGAGTTTGATTTTGCAGAATAAAACCTGTTAATGATTTGAGATTTCGCGAAGCAAAATTATGGAGGTTAGTATGAAAAAGAAAAAAGTAACTGCCATTGTATTGACGGCATGTCTGGCAGCGGTAGCCATGATTGGCGCTACGCTTGCATATTTTACTTCGGCAACTGAGGATGTGGTAAACACTTTTACCGTTGGCAACGTGGATATCAGCGTAACGGAGCCTTCATTCAATCCTGACGAGGCAAAAGATTTGCAGCCCGGGGCGGCGGTAAAAAAGGACCCCAGAATCACCAATACCGGTGCGGGAGAAGGCTATGTCATGCTGCAGATAACCGGTATGGACGACATGAATGCGCAGCAGTTTGCCGCAGTGTATGATGCGGAAAAATGGGATTTGGTGGATGCAGACGGGAATAAGCTTGCTGTTCCCGAAGGCAATAAATTGGTAGACGGTTATTATGTTTATAAAGAGGGCGCGCTTGTTGCAGGAGCGACGACAGCTCCCCTGTTTACGGAAGTGAAGCTGAGTGAAGATGCAACGGAAGTAACATCGGCAGCGTATAAGATTATCGGAAACTTTAAGGACGAAAACGGTCTGTTCACTTACAAGAATGCCGAGGGCGTGGTGATTGAGGAAAACATCGGACGCCAGCCGACCGCACTTGACAAGGATGGAAATCCTATCGTTTTCTATACCATCAACGGTGTGGAAGTAACGGAAGGGACTACTTTTGCAACCGCTGACGCTGCAAAAGAGTATGTGATGGAGCATTACAAAGAATCTTCTTCCTTTGTGTTCAACCTGACCGTAAAAGGTTATGCAATTCAGGCTGATAATATTGCATTTACTACCGACGGAAGCTATACATGGGTAAGCGAACTTGTAAAATAGTATGTTTTTTACCTGAAAGTGAGATAAGACAATGAAAAGCAAGAAACTGATTCCCATGCTGGCTGCAGTCACTTTGCTTGCAGTAATCGGCGCAGGGGCTACATTGGCATATTTTACGGATACGTCCGATACCACAAATATTATCACCATGGGGCATGTTGAGATTGAAATTGACGAGCCTGGTTACGAAGGGGATGATAACAACGAGGTAAAAGACATCCTGCCCGGTGAAACGATTATAAAGGACCCTACCGTCACCGTTTCCGAAGGTTCGGCAGATGCTTATATTAGGACGACTCTGACTATTGGAAATTTAACCAAAGAGCAGACAGAGGAACTGCTTGCCGGAATTGTCATCAATGCAGGCTGGTATTACAATGAAGAAGACGGTTATTATTACTATAACCGAAAGTTAGCAGCGGGGGAGAACGCGACTTTATTTAATCAGGTTACCGTACCGGAGAACTGGGGAAATGAAACAGCGGGCCTTTCTTTCCAGATTGTCGTCAGTGCGGAAGCAATCCAGGCAGATAATTTTGAGCCACAGTATAATGAGGACGGCTCCATGATTATCTGTTGGAGGAACAGCGCCGGAGAGCCTGTCACTGCTGAGAATTACAATGGAGGGAATGTTTCAACGAGTGGTGGCAACTAAGAGAAAAGGCAGGAAATGATACCATGAGTGAAAAGAAAACGGTAAACAATATACAGCAGAGTTTTGTGATTGAAGTAAAAAGCCGGGAAAATCATACCTGGCAGGGAACGGTGTCCTGGGTGGAAGGCAAGAAAAAAGAAAATTTCAGGAGTGCGCTGGAGTTGTTGAAATTGATTGATTCTACCCTGGAACATTGAGAGGAAGTATTAAGGGAGGAAAATCTTGGTTGCAAAGATTTTAAACTTCCTCGGAACATTCTTAATGGTTGTTGTCATTCTGGTTGCAGCGCCGCTCGTTGTGCCAAAGTTGTTTGGCGTGCAGATATACGAGGTGCTGACAGGCAGTATGGAGCCGACTTACAGAGTGGGGAGTGTAATTTATGTCTGCAAGGCAGATGCAGAAAAAATAGATATCGGAGATACCATTACATACACGATGGGGACAGATACCGAACTGGTTCTGACCCATCGTGTTGTGGGTATTGACGAAGGGAATCAGACCTTTACCACAAAAGGAGATGCAAACAAAGCGCAGGACCCGGAGCCGGTAGCCTTTCACAGAGTCATAGGCAGACCGGTTTTGTGCATTCCGGGGCTGGGAAAAGCAGCCGCCTATTTACAGACAACAGAGGGAAAGGCTTTGTGCGTAATTGTGTTTGCAGCCTCTTTTATCTGTTTTGTACTGGCGGATATTTTGAAAAAAACCAAAAAGAATGAAGAAGAGGAAACAGAAAAGAAAACAGTTAAAAAAGTAAAAGGACGTTTTTTTGTCCTTCAGATTGTGGGATTCGGGATGATAGCCGTTGCGGCAGTCGGATTAATCCAAATCGTGTCAGGATACGTGCAAAGCGATTCGGAGTATGAAAATCTGGAGCAGTATGTCCATCTGCCTCAAAAGCCTGAAACAGCAGAAGAACAAATAGCGGACGTTTCTGTGTGGTGGCAGGAGGATACGGTTGTTGAGTTTGATAAGCTGAAAGAAATGAACGAAGATGTCATTGCCTGGATTGCTTTTGACAATCTGGATATCAGTTATCCGGTTTTATATTCGGGAGATAACGGGTATTATTTGAGGCGTACCTTTAACAGGACCAACAATACGGCTGGCAGTATTTTTATGGAGGCTGCAAATGAGCCGGATTTCTCAGATTATCATACCATCCTTTACGGACATAATATGAAGAACGGTTCTATGTTCGGAAAATTAAAGAAATACCAGGAACAGGAATTTTACGAAGAAAACCAGTATTTTACCATTTATACGCAGGAGGCCGCTTACCGCTTCCGTATTTTTTCCGTGCAGACAGTGCCTGTGGACGATGAAATCTATACTGTGGGATTCGGACCGGATGAGGAATTTAAAAGGTTTGCCCTCAAATTGAAGGAAAATTCCCTGTACGATACCGGGGTGGAGGTGACGGGAGAGCAGAAAATCATTACGTTGTCAACCTGCACCTATTCGGATGAACTGCGGTTTGTTGTGCATGGCGTGTGCGTTGATGTAAAATAATAAAAAGATATAAAATAATATATGTGCAAATGCAGGTTCAGTGTGTTATAATAAGGGAAATACAGAAATATCAGACAAAATGCTACATAAAAGGAGAGAGAAAAGACCTATGCTTGTAACATTAATTCCTTTATTTGACGAGAATATGGCTGTCAGCGCCTATTCTTTATTCACACAGAAAAAAAATTATTTTCTGAATCCGAGCCTGCTGGGTACCGGGATGCATGATGGTGCGGCGCATGTGGATGGATTGGAGCTTATCCAGAGTATGGGTATTGAAACCTTGTCAGAAGAGGCGGAAGTGTTTGTGCCCATAGGAAATATATCTGTATTTTCCGATATGGATGAGCAGTGTGATGCACCGCATGAAAGACTGGTTCTTCTCATGGATAATTCCATTCCTCCTGAAGAAATGTATGTCCGGAGACTGAAAGAGTTAAAGAACATGGGATACAAACTGGCAATGCGCAAGCTGGAAGTGGCTAAGTTTGAAGAATACAGAGAAATCCTTTTGCTTATGGACTATATGTTTCTTGACCATAAAAAAATTGATATTACAAAGGCAAGGGTATATTTCAGCAAAATATATCCCAATATAAAACTATGCGCCGGAAACATCGACAGCGTGGAAATCTTTGAAAAATTGAAAGAAGAAGGCGGTTATCAGTTCTATGAAGGCAAATTCTTCCGTATGCCCATTAACAAGGGACAGCATGATGTTTCGGCGCTGAAGGTAAATTATATCCAGCTGCTTAACATGGTTAACAGCCCGGATTTTGAACTGACAGAAGCGGCAGATGTAATCGGCAGGGATACCGCGCTGGTTATTTCCCTGCTTAAGATGGTAAACAGGATGACGGTGAACTCCCAGATTACATCCATACGTCATGCTGCGGCCATGCTGGGTGAGAAAGAATTGAGAAAGTGGCTGACAACTGCGGTGGCAGGAGAACTCTACACGGACAAACCCAATGAAATCACAAGGCTGTCCCTGCTGCGTGCAAAATTTGCGGAAAATCTGGCGCCGGCATTTTCTTTGGCAATACAGTCATCAGAGTTATTTTTGATGGGCCTGTTTTCCGTTTTGGACGTTATTTTGGACGTTCCCATGGAAGAAGCGCTTAAAATTGTGCAGGTATCCAAAAATATAAGGGATGCGCTTTTAGAGCGGAAGGGTCCTTTTGCGCTGGTTCAGGAATTTATATCCCGTTATGAAAATGCAGACTGGCAGGAGGTATCCCGCCTTATGATTGTACACAATCTCAGCATGGACCAGATTTACGACGCTTATAAAGGATGTCTGAAGTGGTACAGGGATATGATTTACGAGCAATGATACAGACGGAAAACATGTCTGCGGGTCTTTGCAGGCAGTTATAACGGTAACGAAAAGCAAGTCGCAGTGATAGGCAGGCCGGACGGTCTGCCTGTTTTGCAGAATATACAGAGAGGATTTGAGGTATGTCGAGTATTGACCAGAGCAGGATTCGCAATTTTTGTATTGTTGCCCATATAGACCACGGCAAGTCCACCCTGGCGGACAGGATTATCGAAAAGACGGGGCTTCTGACCAGCAGGGAGATGCAGGCGCAGGTATTGGATAATATGGATTTGGAAAGGGAGAGGGGCATTACCATCAAGGCGCAGGCGGTACGCACCGTGTACAAGGCTTCGGATGGTGAAGAATATATTTTCAACCTGATTGACACGCCGGGACATGTGGATTTCAATTATGAGGTAAGCCGTTCCCTGGCAGCCTGTGACGGCGCGATTCTGGTGGTGGATGCGGCGCAGGGTATTGAGGCGCAGACCCTTGCGAACGTATATCTTGCCTTAGACCACAATCTGGATGTATTTCCGGTTATCAACAAGATAGATTTGCCAAGCGCCCAGCCGGAGAAGGTCATAGAGGAGATAGAGGATGTGATTGGCATCGAGGCACAGGATGCCCCGCTTATTTCCGCAAAAAACGGGATTGGCATAGAAGAAGTGCTGGAGGCTGTGGTACAAAAAATACCGGCGCCCCATGGGGATGCCAATGCCCCTTTGCAGGCGCTCATTTTTGATTCGGTTTACGACTCCTACAAAGGCGTCATTGTTTTTGTGCGGATAAAGGAAGGCAGCGTCAGGAAGGGAACCGTCATCAGAATGATGGCTACCGGCGCTGTGGAGGAAGTTGTGGAAGTAGGGTATTTCGGGGCCGGGCAGTTTATCCCCTGTGAGGAACTGTCTGCCGGCATGGTGGGATATATTACCGCATCCATCAAAAATGTCATGGAAACGGCAGTGGGGGATACGGTTACGGACAACGCCCATCCCTGTCAAGAGCCTCTGCCGGGATATAAAAAAGTAAATTCCATGGTGTATTGCGGCATGTATCCTGCGGATGGGGCAAAGTATCCTGATTTACGGGATGCGCTGGAAAAATTAAAGTTAAATGACGCTTCCCTGAACTATGAGCCGGAAACCTCCATTGCACTGGGATTCGGTTTCAGGTGCGGGTTTCTGGGACTTCTTCATCTGGAGGTAATCCAGGAGCGGATGGAGCGGGAATATAATCTGGACTTGGTGACGACAGCGCCGGGCGTGGTATATAAAGTGCATAAGACGGACGGAGAGGTTATTGAACTGACCAATCCGGCTAATCTTCCCGACCCTTCTGTGATTGAATATATGGAAGAGCCCATAGTCAGCGCCGAAATTATGGTAACCACGGAATTTATCGGTCCGATTATGGAACTTTGCCAGGAGCGGAGGGGAAGATATCTGGGAATGGAATATATGGAAGAAACAAGGGCGCTAATCAGGTATGAACTTCCCTTAAATGAAATTATCTATGATTTCTTTGACGCCTTAAAATCCCGTTCCAGGGGATATGCTTCTTTTGATTATGATTTAAAAGGGTATGAGACAAGCAAGCTTGTAAAGCTGGATATATTAATTAACAGGGAGGAAGTGGACGCCCTATCCTTTATTGTGCATGCTGACAGCGCTTACGAGCGGGGCAGAAAAATGTGTGAAAAGCTCAAGGATGAAATTCCGCGCCATTTGTTTGAAATACCTATCCAGGCGGCAGTAGGAGGCAAGATTATAGCACGTGAAACCGTAAAAGCCATGCGCAAGGATGTGCTTGCAAAGTGTTATGGCGGTGATATTACCAGAAAGAAGAAGCTTCTTGAAAAGCAGAAAGAGGGAAAAAAGAGAATGCGTCAGATTGGCAACGTAGAAATCCCCCAGAAAGCATTTATGAGCGTCTTAAAACTGGATGACAGGAAATAAGCAGACTATGAAAACATTAAGTATCTATGTACACATACCGTTTTGTGTTAAAAAATGCAACTATTGTGATTTCCTATCCGGTGTGGCAGATGGGCAGAAACAGGAAGAGTATATGCAGGCACTGCTGAAAGAAATAGAAGCGGAATCTGTCAAGTATAAAGACTATAGTGTGATAAGCGTGTATATCGGGGGAGGGACGCCTTCGGTGGTTTTGCCTGAAAGAATCCGTGATGTCATGGAGACGGTCAAGGCGTTTTATCGGCTGGAGGAGGATGCGGAAATTTCCATCGAAGTGAATCCGGGAACCGTTGATAAAGAGGCATTGTCCGTATACAGGGCGGCAGGCATCAACAGGCTGAGTATCGGCTTACAGTCTGCAGACAACAGGGAACTCAGGCTTTTAGGAAGAGTCCATACATACGAAGATTTTCTGCAAACTTATAAATATGCGTGGGAAGCAGGATTTACCAATATCAATATTGATATTATGTCGGCCCTGCCGGGGCAGACTCTTGAGGACTATGGGGAGACGTTAAAAAGAATGCTGACGCTGCGTCCCCGTCCGTCCCATTTCTCAGCGTACGGCCTGATTGTGGAGGAGGGAACCCCTTTTTACGAGCTGTACGGGAGGGAAAAGGCACAGTTGGTAAAGACAGGCGAAGAACAGGAGCATCTTCCATCCGAGGAAGAGGAGCGAAAGATGTATGAGCTGACCAGGCAGATATTTCAGACAGCAGGATATCAAAGGTACGAAATTTCCAATTACAGCTATCCGGGACGGGAGTGCAGACACAACTTAGTCTACTGGAAAAGGGGAAATTATGCAGGATTTGGCCTTGGTGCGTCTTCCCTTGTGGAAAACACTCGTTTTCGGAATGTGTCAATCTTAAAAGAATATCTTGAAAGGGACTGTAAAATTGCAGAGGAAACCTGTTTATCCCAAAAGGAGCAAATGGAGGAGTTTATGTTTTTGGGACTGCGCATGATACAGGGAGTGCAGAAGGAGGTATTTGAAAAGGAATTTGGCATTGCCATGGATGAGGTTTACGGGAAAGTGTTGGAAGAAAACGTAAAGCAGGGTCTTTTGACGGATGGCGCGTCAGTGGCGCTTACTGATAGAGGGCTGGATGTCGCCAATTATGTCATGGCACAGTTTTTGCTTTAGGAAAGATGGGTGGAAAGGCACTAGAATCTCAATTTGCACATAGAATATAATAAATCTGCTTTGGGGGTTTGTCTTGAAAACATTTAAGAAGCCTTTGTCCTCAGAGGAAGAAGCCTGTTATATTCGGATGCTGCAAGAGGGAAGCAGTGAAGAAGCCGTAAGCGCAAAAGAAATACTGATAGAACGTAACTTACGGCTGGTAGCGCATATTGCAAAAAAGTACCAGAATGTGGAAGAGGATATGGAGGATTTGATATCCATCGGCACCATAGGACTGATAAAAGCAGTGGATACTTTTGATGCGGGCAAAGGCAAACTTGCCACTTATGCCTGCCGTTGCATAGATAATGAACTGTTGATGATGCTTCGTGCCAGAAAAAAAATTGCCAGGGAAGTATCCCTGTATGAACCCATAGGAACAGATAAAGAAGGCAATGAAATCAATCTGCTGGATGTCATTGAAGGACAACAGCTGGACGTAGTAGACAGGATTTCCCTGTATGAAAACATGAAAAAAATGTTTTTTCTGCTGGACGAGTGCCTGTCGGACAGGGAAAAAGAAATCTTGTTCCTGCGGTACGGAATCACCACGGGAGTGGAAGCCACCCAAAGCGAAATTGGTAAAAAACTCGGCATCTCACGCAGTTATGTGTCAAGGATAGAGAAAAAAGCATTGCAGAAGTTACGGGCAAAGATGGAAGAAAATGAAATAGAAAATTAGCAGGCAGACAGTGATAAAGTAAGGGAAGCTGTGTAGGGAATCAACTTACTTTATTGCTGTTTTTTCATTTAACCCTTTTGAACGTAGGGGGGCATTTTGCATGGCGGCGTCCGGGGCGTGCATTTGATTCCATAAAGGACCGTGTAAAAACGCCGGCCCTTGGATGCTGTTCTGTAGCATCCTATGTGCCGTTGCGTTTTTACCCGAGCGGGAGCGCGTCCTGTTGGAACAAATGCACGCCCCGGACGCCGCCATGCAAAAAGTAACATTATCAGTAATTGAAATAAGGGGTTGCATGTGATATAATGTCCTTATTCTGGAAAGGAAGCGGCCGAATGGCCATTATACTACAGGCGAAGGCGAGGAGAATGGATTATGCCTAATATCAGAGGGATATTGGAGGAAGCAAAGACAGCGGGGGCTTCAGACGTACATATTACGGTAGGGATTCCGCCTAAAATGAGGGTAAACGGCAAGCTGATAACGATGACAAATTATAACAGGCTTCTGCCCGCCGATACCTTGGAAATCGTGTTGGAGATTATGACGGAAACCCAGCGGAATAAATTTGAGGAGAACGGCGAATATGATATGTCCTTTTCCATTTCGGATTTGGGGCGTTACCGTGTAAATGCATATAAGCAAAGGGGCTCTGCAGCGCTGGCATTCCGTCTTGTAGGAACAAAAGTTCCTTCACCGGAGGAACTGGGAGTTCCAGATTCGGTTATAGATTTGTATCAGAGAAAGAGGGGGCTTGTACTGGTTACCGGACCTACAGGAAGCGGTAAGTCCACCACCCTTGCAGCTATCATTGATAAGATAAATAACGGCAGGGATGCCCATGTCATTACATTGGAGGACCCGATTGAATATCTGCACCAGCACAAAATGGCGATGGTGAATCAGAGGGAGATAGGTCTGGATACCGAGAATTATGCAAATGCGCTCCGCGCCGCACTGCGTGAAGACCCCGATGTCATTCTGGTGGGGGAGATGAGGGATTTGGAAACCATCAGCGTTGCCATTACGGCGGCGGAAACAGGACATCTTGTGTTATCCACACTGCATACGATTGGAGCTGCAAGCACTGTGGACAGGGTGATTGACGTCTTCCCGCCCCATCAGCAGCAACAGGTCAAAGTACAGTTGTCCAATGTTTTGGAGGCGGTTGTATCCCAGCAGCTTATACCTACGATAGACGGCACGGGGAGGGCGGCGGCATTTGAAGTCATGCACGCCAACCATGCGGTGCGCAACCTGATTCGCGAGGGTAAATCCCATCAGCTCACCTCCGTTATGCAGACAAACCGTAAAATGGGTATGATTACCATGGACGAAGCAATTCAGCAGCTTTATTTTAACGGCCGAATCAGCCGGGAAATGGCAATTCAGTTTGCACAGGACCCGGACGGCATGGAAAACAAAATCTGACAAACAATTGGCGGCCGGTGTCTGGCCGGCCGCCTGATTCTATTATTCCGGGAGTATTTCCCACATTTTCCATTTTCTTATTTAAAACAGGTCAGGCATATGGCATTAGTGCGTTTTTTTTGCATATGTACATGTCGGCGTATGACTTTTTTGGGGATATGTATGACTGAACAGCGCCTGCATATACGCAGGAAGGAAGGAGTTTTTTTATGTTTAGTGCAGTTTATACAGGAGGTCTTCATGGCATGGAGGCATATCTTGTCCGGGTGGAGGTGGATATATCCCGCGGCTTACCCGGTTTTGAACTGGTAGGCAGTGTGGCGGGTGATGTAAAAGAGGCAAAAGAGCGGGTTACGATTGCCCTCAAAAACGCCGGCATTTCCCTTCCCGTAGCTAAGATTACCGTCAATCTTTCTCCGGCGGATATCCGAAAAGAAGGCACGGGATATGACATGGCTATTGCGGCGGGGCTTTTGGCGTGCATGGGGATTTTTGATGCAAATACCGTGCGGGATACCGCTTTTCTGGGAGAACTGGCATTAAACGGGGAAGTGAACCGTGTAAATGGAATTTTGCCTATTGCCCTTGCACTGCAGAAAAAGGGCATAAAAAGAATGCTGGTGCCAAAAGCAAAGGAAGAGGAATGCGGGCTGGCGCCGGGGATTTCCCTGATTGGAATCCGGCATATCAAAGAACTGCTTTCTTATGTACAGGCTGAGGGCGAGGAGAGAAAGAAACAATTTCCACCGTTTGAAAAAGTGAAAAAAAACAGGAAAGCAACAGGGGAAAATCAGGATTTTGCGGATATATACGGGCAGGAAAGCGCGAAAAGGGCAGCGGAAATTGCGGCAGCCGGTTTCCATCACCTGATGCTTGCGGGGGCTCCGGGTACAGGAAAAACCATGATAGCAGAAAGGATTCCCCAAATCCTGCCTCCGCTTACGGATGCAGAGCAGCTGGAGGTTTTCAGTATATACAGCATTGCAGGTAAATTAAAGGAGATGGAAGGTAAAACAGGACGCCCTTTTGTGTCCCCACACCATACCAGTTCCCCGCAAGCGCTTGCCGGAGGAGGAAGAATCCCCAAGCCCGGCCTGTTGTCGCTTTCCCATCGCGGCATATTGTTTTTGGATGAGATGCCGGAATTTTCCCAAAGGGTACTTGAGGTATTGCGCCAGCCGCTGGAGGAGAAAAAGGTGCAGATTGCCCGGAGCGGAGGCACATATGTGTATCCGGCGGATTTTATGCTGGTATGTGCCATGAATCCTTGTCCCTGCGGGTATTATCCGGACAAAAACAGGTGTACCTGCTCAGAAACCGATATCAGGCGGTATCTGGGCAGGATATCGGGACCGATATTGGACAGGATAGATATTTTTGCAGAGGCAGCTAATGTGCAGGTAAAGGATTTCCATAGGGAAAACAAGGGTGAAAAGACCGGCGTGATACGAAAGCGGGTAATGAAGGCAAGGGAAAGACAGAAAATCAGGTACAGAAACAGCATATGGCAGTTTAACGGGGAACTGCCGGGCAGGGAGGTAGAACACTATTGTAAGCTTGGAGCCGCAGAACAACACTTTCTGGAAGAGGTTTTTGAAGCGGGGCAGATGAGTGTTCGCTGCTATCATAAAATCATAAAAATTGCAAGGACGGTTGCGGACCTTGCAGGGGAAGAACAGATAACGGTAAACCATCTGGCGGAGGCAGTTTATTTTAACAGCGGCAAACAAAGATTTTGGAAATAAACGGGAAAGCTGCGCAGAAGTGAGGAAAAGATATGACAGAGAAGGAATGTATTTTGCAGCAGCCTTATGCGCTTTGGCTGCACGGCGTGGAAAGGATAGGAAAAGCAGGAGCCCAAAAGCTGCTGGAGTGTTTTGGCTCCCCAAAGGCAGTGTACGAGGCAGGTGAAAAAGAACTGTCGCCCCTCCTGACGCAGGGGGCGTTGGAAAGCATTCTCCATGCAAGGAAAAAAGATGTACAGGGTGAATATGAAACACTCTTAAAGAAAGGTATTTCTTTTGTGCCATTTTACCATCCGCTGTATCCCGAGAAACTGTATGCCATACCGGACAGGCCTTTTGGCATATTTGTGAAGGGAAGTCTTCCTGGCAAAGGGGAGAAAAGCGTGGCCATTATCGGCGCAAGGGACTGCTCGGAGTACGGAAGGTATGTTGCGGAATGCTTTGCAGGTGAACTGGCGGGCAAAGGAATACGGATTATAAGCGGCATGGCAAGGGGGATTGACGGCATAGCAGGCAGGAAGGCGCTTGATGCGGGAGGCAGAACCTATGCCGTGTTGGGATGCGGCGTGGATATCTGTTATCCGCCCTTTCACAGGGATTTGTACCGGGGTATCTGTGAAGGGGGAGGAGTGATTTCAGAATATCCGCCCGGAACAGAGCCGCATCCGGGCCTTTTCCCGCCCCGTAACCGAATCATCAGCGGACTTGCGGACGCCGTGCTGGTGATAGAGGCAAGGTTAAAAAGCGGTACGCTGATAACGGTGGATATGGCGCTTGAGCAGGGCAGGGAAGTATACGTGGTTCCGGGAAGGATAACGGACAGGCTCAGCGACGGCTGCAACAGGCTCCTGCTGCAGGGGGCGGGTGCCGCCCTTTCCCCTGCGCAGCTTATAAAAGAACTGTCGGAAACCGTATGGAAGGGACAAAGGCAAAATGAGACAACCTCCTCCTTGCCTGACAATGGGAAAGGGCATATAGAAAAACTGCAGGCGCCGGAAGAAGCCCTGCTTCACCTGCTTGATTTTTACCCCGTGTCTATGGAACAGCTCCGCCTGAAAATGCAGTCGCATAAACAGCTGTGCGGACTGTCCCTGCAGCAGACCATAGAAATGCTGCTGAAACTGGGGATGGAGGGACTCGTAAAAAATGAAGGCGGATATTACTGCCTGAAAACACCCTTATAAAATAGAAAATACGGAAACTCAAAAACATCGGGTCATTGTACCGGAAGCGGAAATGGTGTATAATAGCAGACAACGTGCAAACAGGAAAGGAAACGTAAAATGGCTATGCATAGGGAGCAGACAAAAACGGTACGGATAGGAAACAGGGTGATTGGCGGCGGCAGTCCGATTCTGGTACAGTCCATGACAAACACTGCCACGCAGGACATAAACGCCACGGTGGAACAGATAAAGAGGTTGGAGGAGGCGGGCTGTGAGATTGTCCGCTGCACGGTGCCTGATTTGGATGCTGCAAAGGCTTTGAAGGAGATAAAAAAGCAGATAAGCATTCCCCTTGTGGCGGACATCCATTTTGATTACAGGATGGCGATTGCCGCCATGGAAAACGGGGCCGATAAAATCAGGATTAATCCGGGCAATATCGGCAGCAGTGATAAGGTACGTCAGGTGGTCAATGCGGCAAAAGAAAGGAGTATTCCCATACGGGTGGGAGTAAACAGCGGTTCCCTGGAAAAACCGTTCCTTGAAAAATACGGCGGCGTCACGGCAAAAGGCATAGTGGAGAGCGCGCTGGAAAAAGTGCATCTGATAGAAGATATGGGATATGACAATCTTGTCATAAGTATAAAATCGTCGAATGTTATGATGTGTATAAAGGCGCATGAACTGTTGGCGGAAAAAACCCTGTACCCCCTGCATGTAGGCATTACCGAAGCGGGTACGGTCTGGTCCGGCAATATCAAGTCGGCAGCGGGAATGGGCATTATATTGTATCAGGGCATCGGGGATACCATCCGTGTATCCCTAAGCGGAGAGCCGGTGGAGGAGGTCAAGTCCGCCAGGCTGCTTCTGCGGACGCTTGGACTCAGGCAGGGCGGTATCGAGGTGGTTTCCTGTCCCACCTGCGGCAGGACCAAAATAGATTTAATTGCACTGGCAAATCAGGTGGAAACGCTTGTTGCTTCTTATCCGCTGACAATCAAGGTGGCTGTCATGGGCTGTGTGGTAAACGGCCCAGGAGAAGCAAAGGAAGCCGACCTTGGCATAGCCGGCGGCATCGGGGAAGGGCTTTTGATTAAAAAAGGGGAAATTATAAGGAAGGTGCCCGAGGAAGAGCTTCTTGCCGCTTTAAAAGAGGAACTGGACAACTGGAAAGCATGATTGGGGTAGCATAATGAGTAAACCTTTTTTGGAAGTATTTCCGGGACTGAAGCTGGAGAATCAGGTAAAGGAGCAGTTAGATAATGTGGAGGTGGAAAAAGTTACCTCCACTTCCCGCAAGGATTTTCTGCGCATTTATATTGCCAGCGGCCATCTGATTCAAAAAGAAACGATATTTAAGCTTGAGAAACAGATAAAAGAGCAGCTTTTCAAGACCGTTTCCATGACAGTCAAAATCTATGAAAAATTTCATCTTTCTTCCCAGTACAATCCGCAAAAGCTGTATGATGTTTACCGGGACAGCCTTCTGGAAGAGTTTAAGGCATATGACCATATTATGTACAATGCGCTTAAAAGTGCAAAGTGGGACTTTTCGGACGGGGAAAGGATATGCCTGACTCTGGATGATACGGTGTTAATCCATGACAAGGCGGATGAACTGGCGCGGATACTGGAAAAAATATTTAACGAAAGATGCGGCATGAACGTGGCGGTGCTGCTTGCATACAGGGAAGTAAAAGAGGGGAAATACAAGGAGGAGGACGAACGGAAAATCGCCATGCAGGTGGCGGAAATATATGAAAGGGTAAAAGGAAGCGCAGACGAAGAAGCGTCAGGGCAGCAGGCGGCGGATGCAACAAAGGAGGACATACCGCTTTCCAAAGCGCCTGCGGCTCCAAAGCCGGCAAAAACAGCCGTCGGCAGAAAAGTCTCCTCACCTTCCGGCAATGCACCCAAAAGCTTTAAGCGTTCTGATAATAAGGATGTCCTGTATGGCAGGGACTTTGAAGAAGAACCCATGAAAATTGCAGACATTATAGGTGAGATGGGCGAAGTGGTTATCCACGGTCAAATCATAAATTTTGACAAGCGGGAGATTAAAAACGAAAAAACCATTCTTTTTTTTGATGTAACGGATTTTACGGATACCCTTACCGTTAAACTTTTTGTGGCCAATGAGCATGTGGCAGAACTGGGGGAAAGTTTAAAAAAGGGTAGCTTTGTAAAAATCAAGGGTATTGCCATGGTGGATAAATTTGACCATGAACTGACGATAGGCTCTATCGCCGGTATCAAGCGGATTTCTGATTTTACCACAAACAGGAAAGACACCTCCTTAAAAAAGCGGGTGGAGCTTCACTGCCATACCAAAATGAGCGACATGGACGGGGTATCCGAGGCGAAGGATATCGTGAAAAGGGCGTATAAATGGGGACATCCCGCCATCGCCATTACGGACCATGGCGTTGTGCAAAGTTTTACGGACGCCAATCATGTGTGGGAGGATTTGTGGAAGGAGGAAAAGGCGAAAAGGAAGGAAAACGGTGACAAAAATCCGAATAAACAGGACTTTTTTAAAGTGATTTACGGTGTGGAAGCTTATATCGTGGATGATTTGAAAGAAATTGTTACAGGGGATAAAGGGCAGGGACTTGATGAAACCTATGTGGTATTTGATATAGAAACCACCGGCTTTTCCCCTGTCAACAACCGTATCATTGAGATTGGCGCGGTGAAGGTACAGGGCGAAAAAATACTGGACAGGTATTCCACCTTTGTCAATCCGGATGTGCCCATTCCGTTTGAGATAGAAAAACTGACCGGCATCAACGATGCCATGGTGGCGGATGCCCCGGGTATCGCGGAAGCGCTTCCGCAGTTTCTGAATTTTTGTGAGGGAGCGGTGCTGGTGGCGCATAATGCCTCTTTTGATATGAGCTTTATAGTGGAAAACTCCATAAGGCAGGGATATTCCACAGACCATACTTATCTGGACACCATGGTGATTTCCAGGGTGCTTCTTCCACACCAGAATAAACATACGCTGGACGCCTTGTGCAAGACCTTCGGCGTATCTCTGGAAAACCACCACAGGGCGGTGGATGACGCTGAAGCGACGGCTCATATTTTTTTGAAATTTCTTGCCATGCTGAATGAGGAGAAGATAACTACGCTGCACGAATTAAATACCTTTGCCAGACCGTCCGTGGAGAATATCAGCAGGCTGCATCCTTATCACTGCATTATTCTGGCAAAGAATGATTTGGGAAGAATCAATCTTTACAGGCTGGTTTCCATGTCGCATCTGCAATATTTTAACAGGCAGCCAAAGATACCGAAAAGCGAGATATTAAAATACCGCGACGGCCTGATTATCGGCAGCGCCTGTGAAGCGGGGGAGCTGTACCGTGCGCTTTTGGAAGGAAGGGCGGATGCGGAGATTGCAAAGATTGTCGGCTTTTATGATTATCTGGAAATACAGCCGTGCGGCAACAATCAGTTTATGATAGAGTCCGACAGACACCCGGATATCAATTCGGTGGAAGATATTCAGGAGATGAACAGGAAGGTGGTAAGGCTTGGGGAGCAGTTCCATAAGCCGGTGGTGGCAACCTGCGACGTGCATTTCCTTGACCCGGAGGACGAGGTGTACCGCCGGATTATCATGGCGGGAAAAGGGTTTGACGACGCGGACAACCAGGCGCCTTTGTATCTTCGGACGACGGAGGAGATGTTAAAGGAGTTTGCCTATCTCGGCAGTGAAAAGGCGGAGGAAATCGTCATCACCAACACCAACAGGATTGCGGACATGGTGGAAACCATATCGCCGGTCCGCCCCGATAAATGCGCCCCGGTGATTCCCGACTCCGACAAGACGCTGACGGCAATCTGTTACAATAAAGCGCATGAACTGTATGGAGAAAACCTGCCGAAGATTGTGGAAGAACGTCTGGAAAAAGAACTGCATTCCATTATCACTAACGGATTTGCAGTTATGTACATTATCGCGCAGAAGCTGGTGTGGAAGTCCGTGGAGGACGGTTATCTGGTAGGCTCCAGGGGTTCCGTGGGTTCTTCCCTTGTGGCGTTTATGGCGGGCATCACGGAAGTAAACTCTTTGAGCGCCCATTACCGGTGCGGCAAATGCCATTATTATGATTTTGATTCCCCGGAGGTAAAGGCGGCGGCAGGCAATGCAGGCTGTGATTTGCCGGACAAAGTCTGCCCGGTGTGCGGGGAGAAGCTGATAAAGGACGGCTTTGACATTCCTTTTGAGACATTTCTGGGTTTTAAGGGTGACAAAGAGCCGGATATCGACCTTAACTTTTCCGGGGAATACCAGAGCAAGGCCCATAAATACACGGAAGTGATTTTTGGCTCGGGTCAGACCTACCGCGCCGGTACCATTGCAACCCTTGCGGATAAAACGGCCTTCGGCTATGTGAAAAACTATTACGAGGAGCGGGGCGTACATAAACGGACCAGTGAAATTAACAGGATTACGGCGGGCTGCACCGGCATCAGAAGGAGTACGGGACAGCATCCGGGAGGCATTATTGTGCTTCCCATGGGGCAGGATATCAACTCCTTTACCCCGGTACAGCATCCTGCCAACGATATGGGAACGGACATTGTCACTACCCATTTCGATTACCATTCCATTGACCATAACCTCTTAAAGCTTGACATACTCGGGCATGATGACCCGACCATGATTCGTATGTTACAGGATTTGACGGGTATAGACCCGACAAAGATACCGCTGGATGATAAACAGGTTATGTCCCTGTTCCAGAACACTTCCGCCCTGGGGATTACGCCGGAGCAGATAGGAGGGTGTCCGGTGGGTTCTTTGGGGATTCCCGAATTTGGTACGGAATTTGTCATACAGATGCTTCTGGACACCAAGCCCCAGATGCTTTCCGACTTAATCAGGATTTCCGGGCTGGGGCATGGAACCGACGTGTGGCTGGGTAATGCCCAGACTTTGATTCTGGAAAAGAAGGCAACCATTTCCACGGCCATCTGCTGTCGTGACGATATTATGATTTACCTGATTAATCAGGGGGTGGACAGCTCCTTATCCTTTACGATAATGGAGAGCGTGAGGAAGGGAAAGGGTCTGAAGCCGGAGTGGGAAGCGGCTATGACGGAGAAAGGGGTGCCGGACTGGTACATCTGGTCGTGCAAGAAGATAAAGTATATGTTTCCCAAGGCCCATGCGGCGGCTTATGTTATGATGGCATGGCGGATTGCTTATTGCAAAATCAATTATCCCCTTGCCTATTATGCGGCCTATTTCAGCATCCGCGCCAAGGCGTTTTCCTATGAACTGATGTGTCAGGGACAAAGCCATCTGGAAACGGTTATGGCGGATTACAAAAAGCGTTCCGATACCCTTTCCAATAAAGAAAAAGACGCCTACGGAGATATGAAGATAGTGCAGGAAATGTATGCACGTGGATTTGAGTTTGTCCCCATAGATATCTTTAGCGCCCAGTCAAGGCTTTTCCAGATTGTGGACGGCAAACTGATGCCTTCCTTAAACAGTATCGACGGTTTGGGGGAGAAAGCGGCGGATGCCATTGTGGAGGCGGCAAAGGATGGCCCCTTCTTAAGCAAGGATGATTTCAGGCAGCGCACCAAGGTTAGCAAGACCGTTATTGATTTGATGGCAGGACTGGGACTTTTAGGCGAACTGCCGGAGTCCAACCAGATAAGCCTTTTTGATTTTGTAGTGTGAGAAGAATGCCCCATTTTGGGGCATTCTCCATCCTGATTTGAGCCGCCATGGAGCGGCTTCTTTTTTGGTGCCAGATATGTTATGTTTTGCGGAATTTGCCATTGGTATAATAATAATGTAACTTATGGTCGGCAGAATTTTGGTGCTGGATTTTAAATTACGTGAAGCGTAAAGAAAGGAAGAAGCTATGAATGCAAAAAAAGTTTTAAGAGCAGTTTTGGTTGTTGCGTTATTAGGGGTAAGCAGCAAAAGTGTATCGGCGGCGCAAGGAAACGAAAATGCCATAACGGATGAAAGCGTTTTATGGCAGAAGGTCATGGAGGAATATCAAAATGACGAACAGTTTCTGAATAATCTGGAAGAAGACCCGGAATCGGCAATGCAGATGATAGAAAATGCCGTGGAAAAGGAAATGAATTTACTTCTGATGCCTATGGCGGGAGACTAGGCGGTGGCTTACTGCACGGTTCCCGATATCTGGCAGAAACCTAACCAATGCGGGGCGGCTTCTGCGTATCAGGCGATATCAGGGGCAGGCGGCGCAGGAAATATTGCCGGTTCCAGTGTGGAAGCCAAAGTCGAAACGCTTTGGAAGGAGGTGCGGGATGACGGCCAGAATAGTTCCGTGGTCTGGAAAATTACAAGGTCTTTAAACAGCTACGTGCCGGGAGGGAATTATACCTATAAGGAAGGCGGGGTTATCGGGCAATCAGCATTTGAATTATACACGGCGCAAAGCCTGCTTGCCAATCACCCGGTTATCCTGCATGCAATAACTACAAATATAGATTATTATAATAAACATTATTCCAGACATTATATTTGTGTCAGCGGAATAAACCGGAATACGGGAATAGTGACGGTAGTCGACTGTAATAACAATGAAAGTTATCATGGAACGCACACGATGTCTGTGACGGAGGCATATGGAAGTATTACAGAGGAAGCAGCGAGGTATCTTATTTATGGTTAATTATCAGGGTAAAAAAGGATTGCTGTTTTGTTTATTGGCAGCAATAATGCTTTTATCCATGGCGGGGTGTACAGCGAAAGAGGAAAGTCCTATAACCTGGCAGGATATACAAACCATGGAGGAAGGGGAGTATACGGTTGTCCGTGTGGACGACAGCTTCCTGCGTACCGGTGAACAGCTTTCCGAAACCGTATACTGTAACGGCAGGGTATATTTCTTCAGGGAACAGATAATAGACAGTATGCGTTTGAACCCGGAATATTACAGTGTCGGCTGTATGGATGTGGAAACGGGGGAAACGCAGATTTTGTATGAAGCCCCGAAGTACATTGTCCTGCAGGATATCATTGCGGCAGAAGATAAGGTGTACTGGGTGGAAATTAATTTTGGGGAAGAGTCGGAATGGAAGATTGCCTATTATGACATGAAAGAGGAAACCCTTGGCGTTGTGCGTGAGGGCGTCATGGGTGAGGATACTTATGCGGAACCGGTGCTGACATTGTCCGGCAGATATATCCTTTGGGATGAGGCTAAACCGGGAGGAGCGTTAAGAAGCTTCCAATATTCATTGGATGACGGCTCTTTGCAGGAGTGGAAATATCCGGAAACCGATTTTTATAACCCATATATCGGCAACAGGGTATATAAAGGGGAACCGGTGTATCTTTCCGGGGAAGACGGCTCTTATGAAATCAGGAGCAGGGAGAAGGTTTTTTATAGGATAGAAGCAGAGACAGTCGGTGATTACTATTTATCGGAGCAAGGAATACTTTGGGAGGAGGGCGAAGTAAATAGCAAGGTCTGGTTTGTCCGGATGCAAAACGACGCGGTGATTGGAGAGGCACAGATGCTGCCGTTCCAAAGTGTTTTTTCTATCGAACTGTGCGATGAATGGATTCTTTTGAAAAAGTCTGTAAATAAAAACTACTATGTCGTTAATGTAAACTCGGGTGAGCAATACCTCGTACCGGTTGAAGGTTCTTATGCTCCGCGCTGTTCAGCGGACGGAACCATGTACTTTAAAGGGTATCATGGAGACGCTGTTTTGCTGAACCTGCCATGACAATATCAGGGAAGCTGAAAGGGGGGATAGTGAAAAAAATTATAAAAAAGTACTTGCAAAATTTGTAATTTTATATTAATATGAATAAGCGTCATGCGACGCTGGATTTATACGGCTCGTTGGTCAAGCGGTTAAGACGCCGCCCTCTCACGGCGGAAACAGGGGTTCGATTCCCCTACGAGCTGTTGACTGTTTTTTAACAGCCCAACCCTGAAAAGTGCCAAAACCCATCATGGTGGATTTTGGTATTTTTTATTGATTTTTTATGGCAGCGACAATATACTGTAACTGTGTAAAAATAATAAGCGCCTTTGGAACGGTTCCACATGGGAAAAGACAGAGGCGGGAAAGGCGGAAAAAAATGGATATCAAAGAACAAATCAGCAAAGTAGTGGAAAAGGTTACCAAGGATGAAGCGTTGAAGGCACAGTTCCAGAAGGAGCCTGTCAAAGCGGTAGAAAAGGTTCTGGGTGTGGATTTGCCGGATGATGTGGTGGAAAAAATCGTACAGGGCGTAAAAGGAAAAATATCTGTTGATAAACTTTCCGGTGCGGCAGACGCCATCAAAAAATTATTCTAAACCGTGGGGCAGTCAGCCGTTTATATGACGTTTGATTGCCTCAAAACTTTTTTTACTGATGTCATGCTCCATCCTGCAGGCGTCTTCAGTCGCCGTCTTTTCATCCACCCCCAGGCTTATCAGCCAGGAAGAAAGAAGTTTGTGGCGTTCGTAAATGGTCTCGGCAATTTCCTTCCCCGTATCGGTCAGGTAAATGTATCCCTGTTTTGTGACAGTAATGTATCCGTTTTCCCGTAAATGCTTCATGGCAACGCTGATACTGGACTTTTTGTAGTTGAGTTCGGTGGCAATGTCCACGGAACGCACCACAGGCAGCTTTTCTCCCAGCATCAAAATGGTCTCCAGATAATTTTCAGCAGATTCCCTGATTATCATAAACAATTCTCCCTTACCGGTAAAATAGAAATATAGTTAGTATAACACATATTGCAGAGTAAGAAAATAAGAAAGGCCAACTATTTTCAGGTTGAAATTTTTTATTTACATGGTATGATGATAATGCGGTTCCTGCAACGGGAATCGGGGAAAGGAGAATTGATATGTTAAAAGCGGAGCATCTTTCCTTTGAAGTAACGGAAGAAGGAAAGACGAGAAAAATTATAGATGATATATCCTTTGAAGTAGCCCCCGGGGAAATGCTGGTGGTGACAGGTCCGAACGGCAGCGGCAAGTCCACGCTGTTAAAGCTTTTGATGGGAATAGAAAAAGCAGACGGAGGCAGCGTCTATTTTGAAGGACAGGATATGACCGGTTACGATATTGACGAGCGCGTAAGGGCTGGAATCGGTTATGCCTTCCAGCAGCCGCCCCGGTTTAAGGGCATGACGGTAAGAAAACTGCTTGCCATTGCGGCAGGAGGGAGCATATCCGAAAACAACAGCTGCGATTTGCTTTCCGGAGTGGGGCTGTGTGCCAGGGAGTACTTAAACAGGCAGGTGGACGATACCCTCTCGGGCGGGGAGATGAAACGCATTGAGATTGCGACGGTACTGGCAAAGCAGCATAAGTTATGCCTGTTTGACGAGCCGGAAGCCGGTATTGACTTGTGGAGTTTTTCCATGCTGGTAAAACAGTTTGAAAAAATCCACAAAAAAAAGAAAGAAAGCATTATCGTCATTTCCCATCAGGAGAAACTGATTAACATGGCGGACCGCATCATGCTGTTAAAGGGCGGCAGGGTGGAATGTATCGGCAGCCGTAAGGAAGTGGCGCCGGCTTTATTTGCAGGCGGTGGATTTTTCGGATGCAGCAGGACGGACTGAGATGAAAATGGAGGGCATGATGGAAATAGATAAGATTACGCAGGACGTGTTAGACCAGATTGACGATACCGGATTTAAGCAGGAGGGGGCATATAACCTTCGCTACAATGGTTATGCCCTGTGTCACGGAGATACGGAGCACATTAAAATAAAAAAAAGAGAGGATGGAAACCAGGGGATTAATGTATATATCAGCGGGGAGGCCATAAAGGAAACCGTGCATATTCCGGTGGTAATATCCGACTCCGGCATGACGGATGTAGTATACAATGACTTTTTTGTGGAAGAAGGCGCAGACGTCACGATAATTGCAGGCTGCGGTATTCACAATGCAGGCTGCAATGACAGCAGGCATGACGGCGTGCATACTTTCCATGTAGGGAAAAACGCCAGCGTGCTTTATTCTGAAAAGCATTACGGGGAGGGAGAAGGCAGCGGCGCCCGGATTCTGAATCCGGTGACCCGTATTCTGCTGGATGAAAATGCCGTGTTCACACTGGATACCGCACAGATAAAAGGCGTGGATTCCACGCAGAGGGAGACTTATGTAGAAGCGGGGGCAGGCGCGAAGCTGATTGTGACCGAAAAACTGATGACCCATGACAGGCAGACGGCTGTTTCCAATATGGAAGTAGCGTTGAACGGAGAGGGCAGCAGCGCGCAGATAGTATCCCGTTCCGTTGCAAAAGGCGAATCCGTGCAGACTTTTCATCCGAAAGCCGTTGGCAATGCCGGGTGTCATGCCCATATCCAGTGCGATTCCATCATAATGGAAAGCGCAAAGGTATCTTCCATACCGGAAATCAACGCAAACCATATCGACGCAGCCATCATCCATGAAGCCGCCATCGGCAGGATTCATAATGACCAGGTGATGAAACTGCGCACGCTGGGGCTGACGGCGCAGGAGGCGGAGGATGTGATTGTGGAGGCTTTCCTGAACTGATAAAATTTTTGCTTTTACCCGACGCATATATGTGGTATACTTATTTAGGGTTATGTGAAGGAGGAAGCCTATGGCGGCACCAAGGGAAGCAAAGCCTGCAGACAGACGTAAAAGAGTGCAGGTTTTAAAAAAGCTTATCATACTTTCTCTGTTTACTTTTATCCTCATCCCTGTTCTGTTGTGCGTGGCGCTTTTTATCAGGCTTCATACATTGGAAAAGCAGATTGCACAGCTTCAGGCTGATATGGCCGATTTGGTTGAACTGGCCAAACAGGCGGAAAATGTCAGCGCCGAAATGAGAGGAACAGGCAGCGGGCAGGAAACCGAAAGAGAACCGGAAACAGTAGAAGCTTCCGTAGAGCCGGAGAAAAAGCCGGAAAGTCAGGAGACGGCGCCGGCAGAGAATGTGGAGGAAGAGTCTTCAGAAGAAACCCGAAAAGTATACCTGACATTTGATGACGGGCCAAGTTCCCATACGGACGAGATACTGGATATTCTGGCAGAGTATGATGTAAAGGCGACATTTTTTGTAATCGGAAAAGAAGGAGAATGGGCCGAAGATGCTTACCGGCGCGTTGTGGAAGAGGGGCATACGCTTGGCATGCATTCCTATACACATGAATATAAAAGCATTTATGCTTCGGTGGAAGCGTATGAGGAGGATTTGCTCAGACTGCAGGATTACCTGTATGAAGTTACCGGCGTAAGGAGCATTTATGTACGGTTTCCGGGCGGAAGTTCCAATAAGGTGAGCCCTGTGGACATGCGGGAGTTTATCGCCTATTTAAATGAGACGGGAATGCGTTATTTTGACTGGAATGTTGCCTCCGGGGATGCATCCAGCCCCAAATTAAGCGCACAGGAAATTTTAGACAATTGTATGGAAGGAGTGCCGAAGCATGATTCGGTTATCATACTGATGCATGATACGGCCGGAAAAGACACTACGGTGGAGGCGCTGCCTTTACTGATAGAGGCCATACAGGCGATGGAAAACACGGAGCTGTTGCCGATTACGGAAGATACAGTACCTGTTCAGCATATAACAATAACGCAAGGAGAAATGGAGGATTAAAAGCATGGGTTTTTTCTCGGATTTGAAAGAGGATTTATCACAGGCAGTAAATGAATTGATGCCGGAAGATGCGGATGTCATCGAAAATGACGAACCGGCAGCGGCGGAAGAAACAATGGAAACGGAAGAAATCGTAGAAACCGCAGAAACCGCAGATACGGTTGAAGAACAAGAGTGGGAAGATGCGGAAAGTACGGATGAAGATTCCGATGATGCGTTCCGGTATGACAGTCAGGAGCCGGAGGAAGATGCGGACTCTGCCGAAACAGATGAGATGATGCAGTTAGATGAATTGCTCGGCCGTGTAGATTCCATTGAAGTGCCGGAGGATATGGATATCACAAAGATGGAAGAAGAGCCGGAAACAGATTTGGAAACCAGTATCAGGGAAGCTTTTGGAGAAAAAGAAGAGATAAAAGGGGAAGAGAAGAGTATGGATGTTCAAACAAAAAATGCTGTGGATGAAACCGCCGTTATTACAGCGGGAATGGTAATTACAGGTGATATCACCTCAGACGGTTCCATTGATTTGGTGGGAACCATTAACGGAAATATCGATGTGCTCGGTAAATTAAATATATCCGGTACTATTACAGGCAATTCCAAGGCGGCGGAAATTTATGCGGACAATGCAAAAATCAACGGAGAGATTGTCAGTGAAGGTTCCGTTAAAATCGGACAAAGTTCCGTTATCATCGGCAATATTTCCGCAAAGAGCGCTGTTATTGCAGGCGCTGTCAAGGGAGACATTGACGTACACGGTCCAGTAGTTCTGGATACTTCCGCCATCGTAATGGGCAATATCAAGTCCAAGGCAGTACAGATTAACAATGGCGCCGTTATCGAAGGTATGTGTTCACAGTGTTATGCTGATGTAAATCCTACATCTTTCTTTGAAGAATACAAAAAGGGAAAAAACAAGTAAGGAGCGGGATTCCATGCGTAGAATTTTACTGAAACTCAGCGGTGAGGCGCTTGCAGGCGAAAAGCATATCGGATTTGATGAAAAGACGGTAATGGAGGTTGCATTGCAGGTCAGGCAGCTTGTGGAAGACGGTTATCAAATCGGCATAGTGACCGGAGGAGGCAATTTTTGGCGGGGACGTTCCAGCGAAAATATTGACAGGACAAAGGCTGACCAGATAGGAATGCTGGCTACGGTTATGAACTGTATTTATGTTTCGGAGATTTTCCGTTCCGTGGGGATGAAGACCAGCGTGCTGACCCCTTTTGAATGCGGTTCCTTTACCAAACTTTTCTCCAAGGACAGGGCCAACAAGTACTTTGAAAAAGGTATGGTGGTATTTTTTGCAGGCGGTACGGGGCATCCGTATTTTTCAACGGATACCGGTGTGGTGCTGCGTGCGGTGGAAGTCGATGCGGATGTTATCCTGTTAGCCAAATCCATTGACGGTGTTTACGATGCAGACCCGGCAAAATCAGCCGACGCCAAAAAGTATGAGGAAGTCACGATTGACGAGGTGATTGCCAAAAACCTGCAGGTTGTGGATATGACGGCATCCATACTTGCGCGGGACAATAAAATGCCCATGTGGGTGTTTGGGTTAAATGAGGAAAACAGTATTGTGAACGCAGTAAAAGGAACGTTTAAGGGAACCAAAGTCACGGTATAAAGAAGCTGCCCGGCAGCAAAATGGGAGGAAATATGGACGAGAGAATCAGCGTATATGATGATAAAATGAGAAAAACATATGAATACATGGAAGCGGATTTTGCAGCGATACGTGCCGGACGTGCCAATCCGCATGTACTGGATAAACTAAGGGTGGATTACTATGGAACGCCGACGCCCATCCAGCAGGTAGGCAATATCACGGTACCGGAGGCAAGGGTTATTCAGATTGCCCCGTGGGAAAAAACCTTAATCAAAGCGATTGAAAAGGCGATTCTGGCATCTGATATCGGTATTACGCCTTCCAATGACGGCGCCATCATCCGTCTGGTATTTCCGGAACTGACGGAAGAGAGAAGAAAGGACCTTGTAAAAGAGGTAAAGAAAAAAGGCGAAGAGGCCAAGGTTGCCATCCGCAATATCAGGCGGGACGGTAACGATGCCTTTAAAAAACTGGCAAAATCGGATATTTCTGAGGATGAAATCAAGCAGCTGGAAGAGGAACTGCAAAAACAGACAGATAAGTTTATCAAAGAGGTAGACGCGCTGGTGGAAAAGAAATCCAAAGAAATCATGACCGTATAATCAAAAAGGGCGGGTCCTTGGACCTGCCCTTCAGTCGATTCAACTGGAGGAACAATGGACGGGTTAATCATGCCAAATCATGTAGCCATTATTTTGGACGGTAATGGCAGATGGGCGAAAGCCAAAGGGATGCCCCGCAATTACGGGCATGTGCAGGGGGCAAAAACGGTGGAGGTCATATGTGAAGAAGCTTACCGTATGGGAATACAGTATCTGACCGTGTATGCATTTTCCACAGAAAACTGGAACCGCCCCAAGGAAGAAGTGGACGCCTTGATGAAACTGTTGCGCAATTATATGAAAACCTGTTTGAAGACAGCGGAAAAAAACAGGATGTGCGTCAGGGTGCTGGGGGATAAAACGGGACTGGATGAGGATATCAGGAAAAGGATTGGAGAACTGGAGGAGGCCACCAAAGATAATGACGGGCTGCATTTCCAGATTGCCATAAATTACGGCGGGCGCGACGAGCTTTGCCGGTGTATGCAGAAGCTTGGGGAAAAGGTGTTATCGGGAGAAATAAGTCCCAAGGATATTACGGAGGATATGATTGAGGGCCATCTGGATACTTATGGCATTCCGGCTCCGGATTTGTTAATCAGAACCTGCAATGAGCAGAGGATTTCCAATTTCCTGTTATGGCAGCTTGCATACACGGAATTTTACTTTACGCCGGTGGCGTGGCCGGATTTTTCAAAAAACGAATTGATAAAAGCAGTAGAGGCATATAATAAAAGGGACAGAAGATATGGCCTTGTAAAGGAGGAATAATCTATGTTTTGGACCAGATTTATAAGCAGCGTCGTCTTGGCTGTTATTGCACTGGTTACTTTGATTCTGGGTGGCCCGCTGCTCGCAGGCATTACCTTTCTGATATCCGTTATCGGTTATCTGGAGCTGTGTAAGGCAGTGGGGATTCATACAAAGGAAAAGAAACTGAACGGATTGGAGGCAGTGGGGATTCTGGGAATAGCAGCTTACTACGCAGCCATTTATTTTGCAGACGGCGGGCTTCTTTCCCTAATTGCGGTTGTGGGTGTATTTATGGGCAGCATGTGTGTCTATGTAGTCACTTTTCCCAAATATGCGTCGGAAAGGATAATGGCAAATTTTTTCTGTTTCGTATATGCGCCGGTAATGTTATCTTTTATTTACCTGACAAGGCATCTTCACTATGGGGAGTATATCGTATGGTTGATTTTAATCAGTGCATGGGGCTGTGATACCTGTGCTTATCTGGTTGGCATCTGTATTGGGAAAAAGAAGATATTTCCGGTTTTGAGTCCCAAAAAATCGCTGGAAGGCTGTATCGGCGGCGTGGTGGGCGCCGGGCTTTTAGGGGCTTTGTACAGTTTTCTGGTCGTGGAAAAGGCAGTGGCAGACCAGAAAGTTACGCTTATTATTGTTTTCATCTGTATGGCCGGAGCAGTCATGAGCCAGGTGGGAGACCTCGCGGCTTCTGCCATTAAAAGAAACCATGACATAAAGGATTACGGGAAGCTGATTCCGGGGCATGGCGGTATAATGGACAGATTTGACAGCGTAATTGTAACGGCGCCCATGATATATTTTCTGACGGCATTGTTGATAAAATAACGGGAGAGTACTATGAAGAGGATTGCAGTTTTAGGTTCTACCGGCTCCATCGGGCTGCAGACACTGGAGATTGTCAGGGACAATCCTGATTTGCAGGTGGTGGCGCTGGCTGCCGGAAGCAATGTTAACCGGATGGAGAAACAGATTCGGGAATTTAAGCCTATGCTGGCGGTGCTGTGGGATGAAGCGGCGGCGCAGGATTTGAAAGAGCGGGTAGCGGATACCGGCGTGCAGGTAGCATACGGGATGGAGGGCCTGATTGCGGCAGCCGTACACCCCATGGCTGAAGTACTGGTGACAGCGGTGGTGGGGATGATAGGCATCAAACCTACGATTGCCGCCATAGAGGCCGGGAAGACGATTGCGCTTGCCAATAAAGAAACGCTGGTTTGCGCAGGACATCTGATTATGCCCCTGGCAAGGGAAAGGAAAGTGGATATACTGCCTGTTGACAGCGAGCACAGCGCCATTTTTCAATCCATGAACGGGGAACCTAAAAACAGGGTTTCCAAAATCCTGCTTACGGCTTCCGGCGGACCCTTCAGGGGGATGACGAGAAAGCAGATGCAGAACATCAGACCGGAGGATGCTTTGAAGCATCCGAACTGGTCCATGGGACCCAAGATAACCATTGATTCCTCCACAATGGTGAATAAGGGGCTGGAGGTTATGGAGGCAGGGTGGCTTTTTGATGTGGATTTGTCACGGATTCAGGTGGTGGTGCATCCCCAGAGCATCATTCATTCCATGGTGGAGTATGAGGATGGCGGCGTCATGGCGCAGCTTGGGGCGCCGGACATGAAATTACCCATCCAATATGCGCTTTTTTATCCTGACAGAAGACCGATGAAGGGGAAAAAGCTGGATTTTTATGAGATTGCCGGACTAACCTTTGAAAAGCCTGATATGGAAAACTTTGAAGGATTACAGTTAGCTTACAAAGCAGGAGAAACAGGGGGCAGTATGCCGGTTGTTTACAATGCGGCAAATGAAAAAGCGGTGCGCCTGTTTTTGGACGGAAAGATATCCTACCTGCAGATAACGGAGATTATCAGGGCCTGCATGGAAGAACACAGGACAATGGACAATCCGGATGTGGAGCAGATTTTACGGACGGAACAGGAAACTTATGAATATATTGAAAAGTTATTTTAAAGTTTTCCATCAAAACAAATAAAAAGTGTAAGAGAGTTAAAAACAGATTATGATGACAGTTATTTTATTTATCCTGATATTTGGCATAGTGGTATTATCCCATGAATTCGGACATTTTCTGATAGCAAAGATGAACGGCATACATGTAGTGGAGTTTGCCGTCGGTATGGGTCCTACGCTTTGCTCCTTTAAAAAGAAAGAAACAAAATATTCCCTCAAACTGCTTCCCATCGGCGGGGCATGCATGTTTGAAGGGGAAGACGGCCTGGAAACGGAGAACGGAGGAGGGGAAGGCTCTTTCCTGAAAGCAAACGTGTGGGCTCGGATTGCTACCGTTGTGGCAGGTCCCATATTTAATTTTATTTTGGCGTTTATTGTTGCCATCATTCTGGTATCCCTATCGCCCACGGACCAGACGCTGCTGACCGGCGTTGCAGAGGGCAGCCCGGCAGAAACGGCAGGGCTGATGGAAGGTGACAGGATTGTCAGCATAGACGGTGAAAAGACATATGTATTCAGGGATGTATATCTACTCACGCTGCTCAATAAGGGAGAGCCGATGAAAGTGGTTTATGAGCGCGGGGGAGAGAAACAGGAAGTCGAAATAGTGCCTGTTTACAGTGAGGAAAGCGCAAAGTATGCGCTGGGTATCTATGGGGGCGTTTATGAGCAGGCAAAAGGCTTCGCCGTTTTCAGGGATGCGTGGTATGAGATACGATACAGTGTGAAAGCCACCTATAAGAGCCTTGGACTGCTTCTTACCGGACAGTTTAAGAGAGAGGATGTGGCAGGCCCGGTGGGGATTGCCGTCAATGTCGTGGGCAAGACTTATGAGAGTGCGAAAGATTACGGTGTGCAGGCGGTTGTGCTCAGTATGCTGAATATTGTGCTTTTGCTTTCTGTAAACCTTGGCATTTTAAATCTGCTTCCCATACCGGCTCTGGACGGGGGCAGGCTGGTCTTTATGGTGATTGAAATTTTCAGGGGCAAACCGATACCGCCTGAAAAAGAAGGCATCGTACATTTTGTGGGACTGGTATTTTTTATGGTGCTGATGGTAGTGGTATTGTTTAATGATTTGCTGAATATCTTTGGCGCATAGCATATTTTGTATGCTGCCGCTTCCAATAAACAGGACAGCCGCAAAAGTGGAAGCGGCTGTCCTGCCTTCTATTCTTCTTTTATTCTATTTTCTTTTCGGAAATGATACCCATTGTATGGAAAAAACGGGATTTACTGAGTTTCACGCAAAATTTGTATGTAATACGGCATGGAGGTTATTTTGATAGATATATTTAACAGGTATGAACTGGTAAAAGAACTGGGGGGAGGCGCGACTTCCCGTGTATACCTGGCATGGGACAGGCTGCTTTACAGAAAGACGGCAGTAAAAACAGGAGACAGCGAAGAATTGTTTTTGCGGGAAGCAAGATGTCTGTCCCAGTTTGTAAAGCCCTGTTTTCCCGTGCTGTATGACTATGCCCAAAAAGGGAAATGCTTTTATCTTTTTATGGAATATGTGGAAGGGGAAAACTTAAAGGAACGTCTGGCCAGAACCGGCGGATATACGGAAAAAGAGGTAATATATATTGCCTGTCAGACGGCACAGGCCATACAGCTTCTGCACACGGGGAAAACGCCGTATGTCTATGGGGACATAAAGCTTGAAAATATTATGCTGCAGAAAGACGGCAGTGTAAAACTGGTGGATTTCGGTGCGCTCTGCCCCTTAAAAGAGCCTGCCGGCGGCAGTATGCTCCGGGGAGGAACGCCCCGGTACGCCCCACCCGATATGTGGCAGGGCCAACCTGATATCCGAAGCGACATTTATGCACTGGGAAAACTGATGCACTATCTGCTACAAATCAGCGGCAGGCAAAGCATAGGGGCAAAAACAGAACGTATTATAGAGAGATGCACGCAGAAACAGAGAAAATCAAGGTATCAGTCCATGGAACAGGTTATATCAGAACTGAAAATATGTCTCGCTGTATAGTTCTGATATGCATGTATAGTCTGAAATTCTGTATCCTGCATATACACCGCTGCCGCCGCCCATGCAGGATGCAGAATTTCCGCCCCGTAAAACGCTTGCGGCGGGTAATGAAATGGGGTATGATAAAATGGTCACAATGAACAAAGAGAGGTATCCAAGATGATATGTCAGAACTGCGGCGCTGCATATGAAGACGGCAGCCTTCGATGTCCCTATTGCCATTCGGAAAATACGCGTGTGGCTGATAAAATGAAATCGCAAATATTGAAGTCCTATGACCGGGAAGCAAAAAATATGGAGCAAAGCCTGCCCGAAGAAGCAGTACATAGATGGACGGCGTATCTTATAAAAGGTTTGTTGATACTTTTAGCCGTGGGAGTACTGGCGGCCGTGGCGGCTGTTATTTGCGGCAGGGCTTTTGGCGGGATTTCCCATAGAGGGGAAGCGGCGCATGTCAAAAAGCTGGAAGCGTTTTGCGAAACAGGGGATTACAAGGCATTGTGCGAATACATGGAAGAGGAATCCCTGTATGGGATAAAATACCAGAAATACTATGAAATTAAGAGGGTATATAGTTCTTTTCTGTCCATGAAAGATGATATCATGCAGATAAACCGGATAATGGAGGATGACAGCCTCACGGAAGAGGAAAAGGCGGATTATGCCGGATACTGGGTGGAAATGGCATTGTTTCATGCTTCGGAAGCGCTTACTAACGGCAGGCAGTACATAGAGGATAATATTTTTATGGATAACGAGGAAATATTGGAAAGCATCTGTAACGAATGCAGGAGTTCTGTTGCAGGGCTGGGACTTTCAGAAGAAGAGACGGATATGCTGGAGCAAAAAGATTCATCTGATGGAGGAGCGTCATGAAGTGTCCGTATTGTGGGGGCGAAATGTATGCCCAGAGTGTGAAGTGCCCGTACTGCGGGAGGGAAAATGCAGAAGGAGCGGCGTTTCAAGCCGAAATCAACAGAAGGCTCGAAAGAAATAAACTGCTGAAACCGTTTTTGATAAAACAGAAGTCACCCGAACTGGTGCAGAGGATGCTTACGCGTATCATCATTGCGGCAGTTATCGGCAATCTGCTTTTATTTGTCTTATGCATAGGGACTCTTATGTGGAATGACAGGAAAGTAAGTGTAAAAGCATATCCGGGGATTCATGCAGGAGCATATCTGGAAGAGTTTTATGACATAGGAACAGGATATTGGTATGCTTCATTTTTTAAACAGGCAAATTCCATCATAGATAATCTGGAAAACGATAAAAAACCAAGTGAATCGGAAGTGGAGAGCCTGCTCAGGAATGCATGGCGGTTATGTGGGGAGATGGCAGATAAATATGAGCCGGAGGAAAGGGAAGAAATCGAATGTTACGTGAAAGTGTTTTTTACGGAATATCTGGGCGTTCCGATAGAGGATTTGCCTCTTTTGTTTGCGCATGATGCGTATGATTTCGGGGTCTTGAATCAAGAAGAACTGGACGCGGCGGTAAGGGCAGTGATGGATAAGATTTCGGAGGAAATGCCATGACCATAAAGATTGTAATAATTTTGCTGATACTCATTGCAATGTTTTATTTTAATATCTACATAAAGTGGGAGTACAAAAAGAAACTCACGTTTAAGCTGGTATTTACGTATTTGACATCTGCCGTTTTGATTTTGCAGTTCATTATACTCTTCGGAATAATTTTTAAAATATATGAAGAGGAAAAGGATAGGACATTGGCAGAAAGGGCTGCAAGGGTTGAATTATATCTGAACAGGGGAGATTACAGCGCGCTTGCAGGACATATGGAACTGAACGGGAACTATGAACCGGAATTTGAGTACATATGGGAGCGCATGGAAATATATGAGTGCAGCCATCGGTATCTGGTTTTTGCATCAGCGGAAAAAAATGGAAGGAATGACAATGCATATGCAGAATATACTTTAAAATACAAAAATATGCTTTTGTCCTTGTGCCAAGACCCGGATTATCAGGAAAATACCCGTTACGGGGAATACTGTTTAAAACAGGCAGGGCTTGAAAAACAGTGAAAAAAAGTCTATAATATTATAAGTTTCTATCGAAAAAACGAAAGAGGTGGCTGTTATGAAGAAATTGGAGGAATATGTCAGAAGTATACCTGATTTCCCGGAGGAGGGCATTATTTTCAGGGATGTCACAAGCGTACTGCAGGATGCGGACGGATTGCAGCTGGCAATCGATACCATGCAGGATTTGATTAAGGATTTGGACTATGACGTGGTTGCAGGGGCAGAGTCCAGAGGATTTATTTTTGGTACGCCGATTGCATATAATAACCACAAACCCTTTGTGTTAATCAGAAAAAAGGGAAAGCTTCCCTGTGAGACAGTGGAGAAAGAATACGATTTGGAGTATGGCAAGGCTGTTATAGAAATGCACAAGGACTCCATTAAGCCAGGACAAAAAGTCCTTATTGTGGATGATTTGATTGCCACGGGCGGAACCACGGAAGCCATGATAAAGTTGATTGAGTCTTTGGGCGGCGAGGTGGTAGGAATGGTCTTTTTGATGGAACTTGCAGGATTAAAGGGCAGGGAACGTCTGAAAGGATACCGTATGGAAGCTGCCATTGTTTATGAGGGAAAGTAATCAGATAGTAAAAAATGAATCAGTGCAAGGAAATGATGACAGATGACAGAAGAAAAAAATGAAATTGTCCTGGAAAATGACAGGATAAGTGAATTAAGGGAATTCATGACGCCCGATGAATTATATCAGGCGCTTGTTAACCGTGTGCAAAAATATCATCCGTCAGACGACATTTCGCTGATTGAAAAGGCGTACAGCGTTGCCGGCGAGGCCCACAAGAACCAGCTGCGCAAATCCGGTGAACCATATATTATCCATCCTTTGTATGTTGCCATTATACTGGCCGACCTTGAGATGGATAAAGAAACCATTGTCGCGGGGCTTCTTCATGACGTGGTGGAAGACACGGTCATGACAGAGGAAGAGATAACGGAAGAATTTGGCATTGAAGTTTCCCAGCTTGTGGATGGCGTTACAAAATTGGAAAATATTCCGTTAAGCAGCGGTGTGGGTTCGGAAAGCGACGCAAGGCTGGAGATGCAGGCGGAAAACCTCAGAAAAATGTTTCTGGCAATGGCAAAAGACATTCGTGTCATAATTATAAAGCTTGCAGACCGTCTGCACAATATGCGTACGTTAAAATACCAGAAACCGGAGAGCCAGCAGAGGATTGCCAAAGAAACCATTGAAGTATACTCCCCCATAGCGCAGAGACTCGGTATTTCTAAAATCAAGGTGGAACTGGACGATTTGTCCCTAAAGTATCTGGAGCCGGAGGCTTATTATGATTTGGTTGAAAAAATAGCCGTCAGGAAAAGCGTCCGGGAAAAATATATTGCCGGAATCGTAAGCGAGGTAAGCAAACATATTAAAAATGCGGGCATTCAGGCGGAAATTGACGGACGTGTCAAACATTTTTTCAGCATCTATAAAAAGATGAAAAACCAGAATAAGACGCTGGATCAGATTTATGATTTGTTTGCGGTCAGGATTATCGTCGATTCCGTCAAAGACTGTTATGCTGCGTTAGGGGTAATTCATGAAATGTATAAACCGATTCCGGGACGTTTCAAGGATTATATTGCCATGCCAAAGGCCAATATGTACCAGTCCCTCCACACAACGCTTATCGGCTCGGCAGGGCAGCCGTTTGAAGTGCAGATTCGTACTTTTGAGATGCACAAGGCAGCCGAATACGGTATTGCGGCGCACTGGAAATATAAAGAGGCTTCCGACGGCAAAAAGGTAGAGAGCCAGGAGGAAGAGAAGCTGACCTGGCTGAGACAGATTCTGGAGTGGCAGAGGGATACCTCCGATAACAGGGAGTTCATGAACCTGTTAAAGAATGATTTGGATTTATTTTCTGACAATGTATATTGTTTTACCCCCAGCGGAGATGTGAAAAACCTTCCCGCCGGTTCCACGCCTATTGATTTTGCATACAATATCCACAGTGCAGTGGGAAATAAAATGGTGGGCGCCAGGGTAAACGGCAAGCTTGTGACGATTGATTATGTGATTAAAAACGGCGACAGGATTGAGATTATCACATCCCAAAATTCCAAGGGTCCCAGCAGGGACTGGCTGAACATAGTCAAAAGCACACAGGCCAAAAACAAAATTAACCAGTGGTTCAAAAATGAATTTAAAGAAGGAAATATTGTAAGGGGAAAGGAATTACTGGCAAATTACTGCAAGACAAAAAATATTGCATTATCTGATTTGCAGACCCCGGAGTATATGAATGCCATCCAGAGGAAATACGGATTCCAGAGCTGGGATGCCGTATTGGCGGCTATTGGCCACGGAGCCTTAAAAGAAGGCCAGATAGTCAATAAGATGCTAGAGTATTACGACAGGGATAATAAAAAAGATTTGACAAATGAGGAGGTATTGGCATCCATTGCGGAAAATGTCCAGATGTTCCGTCCGCAGGCTGCCAAGTACGGCAGCGGTATTATGGTGAAAGGAATAACTGACGTGTCTGTCAGATTTTCCAAGTGTTGTTCCCCTGTTCCCGGAGACGAGATAGTGGGCTTTGTCACCAGGGGGCGCGGGATTTCCATTCATAGGACGGACTGCGTCAATGTATTGAATCTGCCTGAGATAGAAAGGTCCAGACTGATTGAGGCAGACTGGCAGGAACCGGACGAAGGCGGAGAGGGCGGAAAGTATTTTGCGGAGATTATCATATACGCACAAAACAGGAACGGCCTTTTGGCAGACATTTCCAAGGCCCTTACCGAAAAGAATATAGATATACTTTCCATGAATACAAGGACGAACAAGCAGGGTATTGCAACGCTTCAGACATCTTTTGAAATCGGCAGCCGGGAAGAATTGAACAGGATAATCGAGAAAATCAAGACAGTGGAAAATGTCATGGATATAGAAAGGACAAGAGGCTGATGGCACAGTTGAAAATAGGCCGTATGGTGCTGGGAGTTTATGCTACCAACTGCTATTTCCTTTATAACGAGGGGAGTGGCGACGCAGTCGTAGTGGACCCGGCAGATAAAGGGGACAGGATATACGAAGCATTAAAAGAAAAAGGATTTTGTGTGAAAGGCATTCTTCTGACGCACGGGCATTTTGACCATATCTGGGGAGCAAATGCATTGAGAAAGCTTTCCGGCGCCAAAATATATGCGCTTGAAGCGGAGCGGCAGTTGTGTGAAGACGCCGGACTCAATGTATCAGCCCAGGCAGGCAGGGCATATACGGTGACGCCGGATGTATATGTAAAAGACGGGGATGAACTTACCGTTGCGGGCATTAGCTGTAAAGTGATTGCCACTCCCGGGCATACGGCAGGCAGTTGCTGCTATTATTTTTCCGATGCCGGATTTCTGGTTTGCGGGGATACGATATTTCTGGAATCCGTGGGCAGAACAGATTTTCCCACAGGAAGCAGCAGGGAACTTATTTCATCCGTGAAAGAGAAGATATTTGTGCTTCCCGAAAACGTGCAGCTGTATCCGGGACACGGGGACAGCACCACAGTGGAGCATGAGAAGAAGTACAATCCTTTTTTCTGAAAAAGAGCAGACGAATATGTGAACGGGGCCGCCAGCTTTACAGGCAGCCCCGTTTTTTGGCTTCTTCTATCAACCGGGGCTGAATATCGGGATATGTCAGCCTGTCCGGTAATGCATCCGTCAACGCAATTTTTTCAATCTCGTTGTATAGTTTGGCCTCAAAACGGCTTATCTTGGCAAAAAACAGCATCCCGAAAGTTTCATGGCCGTTAAAATTGCCGGGTGCCGTAACAGAATACACGCAGACAGGTTTTAAAGTAAATTCCAAAGCGCCCGTTTCCTCATACAGTTCGCGTCTGGCCGTATCCGTAATATTTTCTCCCGTTTCCCGATGGCCCCCGGGAACTTCCCACGTGTCCCTGTTTTTGTGTTTGCAGAACACATATTTATCTTGTGATTTAGATATAATTACAGCAAATTGAAGCAGCTTATCATCAACATTTTCATAGAACTTTACTTCTGTCATTTCAGTCATCCCCCATTAATACCTTAATTTTAACCGGTTTGCATTCCTTGATGTGAGCAAAGTTTACTGCTCTTTCAAATTATGAATACCGGGGATATTTTGATTATATGATTTTTGTACTTTATTTGCAATGTATAATTCAGGGGGGCTGTATTTTGCATGGCGGCAGCGGGAGCGTGTATTTGTTCCAACAGGACGCGCTCTCGCTCGGGTAAAAACACAGCGGTACGTAAGAGGTTAAAATACAACCTCTAAGTACCGGTGTTTTTACACGGTCCTTTATGGAATCAAATACACGCTCCCGCTGCCGCCATGCAAAATACGGAAATTCACCATATTTATCATCGTGTTACTGAAGCCGCCTATGGCCATACAAAATAATATAAAAAGATAAATAGTTTTGTATTGACAATGCTGTGTGTCATACAGTATATTATAAATAGGAGTTGCGAAAAAAGGAGGAAGCTATGGATGAATTAGAGGAAATTATCCAGTCATTGACGCAGGAATTGAGAAGGGGAACCTTGGTTTTAAGTGTATTAAGCCAGTTGGGCGTACCGCAGTATGGGTATACATTGGTGAAAAGTATGGAGGACAAGGGTATCAGGGTGGATACCAATACTTTGTATCCGCTGCTCAGGAGGCTGGAAAAACAGAAGATATTAGTCAGTGAATGGGAAACGGACGGCAGTAAGCCTCGAAAATATTATAAACGGACGGTTTTGGGGAACATCGTGTTTGAAAACCTGCTGGAGCAGTGGACGGAAATGACGGATTGTATGCAGAGATTGTTAGGTGAAGATAAAAAAGGAGAAAGAAGAGGTGGGGCAGATGAAGAATGAGGGCGCTATGACAAAACTGGTTGACAGATATTTGTACGATGTAACGAGGAGGCTGCCTGAAAAGCAGAGAAAGGATATTGAAAAAGAGCTTCGCACCCTGATTGAGGATATGATGGAAGAAAGGGAGCAGGAGGGGGAAAATCCGGAGACCATACCGGAAAAGGTGTTGGAAGAACTGGGAGACCCGGCAAAGCTTGCGGCAAAATACAGAGGTGAGGGAGAATGCCTGATTGGAGGGGAATATTATGCTTTATACTGTCAGGTATTAAAGATTGTGTTAATCGGAGTAGGAATCGGAATGGGAGTGTCCTTTTTGCTTGGCGTGTGCTTTTCTTTTTCGGCCGCATCCCTGAATGAATGGATACACCTTATCATAAATTCTTCCATTGATTTGGGGGCAATTCCTGCGACCCTTTTGGAAGTGTTTGGTATTGTCACCATAGTTTTCTGGCTTTTGGAGAGAAATCAGGTGAAATTAAAAGAACAGGGTGCATGGAATATTGGAAAGCTGCCGCAGATTCCCTACGAGAAGGCCGTTATCAAGAGGGGCGACAGCATGGCGGGCGTTATATTCGGCGTATTGTTTATTGCATTCTTTGTGTGCGCGTCCGATAAGCTTGGCGTCTGGGTCAAGGATGCAGGCGGACAGACGGCTGTAGTACCTATTTTCAATATGGCATTTTGGCACAGGACGCTGCCGCTTATGGTGATATCCTTTTCCATGGGGGTCATTGTCGATTTAGTCAAACTGATTGTCGGGCATTACAATTTCCTCGTCATGTGGGTCAATATCGCATGCAATGCAGTCAGTATGGCAATTGCGGTTATCCTTTTAAAAGGAAACCTGCTCTTCAATCCTGACTTAATGACTTCCATATCTGCAATAAAAGGAGAAGACTTTTTTGGAAATTATGATATAATGAGGTATTGGAATACGGAAGTTTTCTGCGGAGTGCCGAATATATGCCTGGTTATCATTCTTATTATCCTTTTGGCAGAAGTTCTGGTTACAGTGTACCGTACCCTGAGATATGGTCTTGGAGGAAGAAAGTGATATGTTTGTGGTGAAAGTAAACAAATCCCGTTTTGAATATGACATTCATTCCATTGTGAAGGCATTTTTCCCTGAGGAAGATGTAAAAGTGCTGACGCCGGATATCGGTATGGACAAACAAAGTATCTGGGAGAAGGAAGTAAAGCTTACGGTTACCTTACATGAGACGGGGGCTTTGCTTTGTTTCGGAACAGGCGGCGAAAGGCGTCCGTATCACTGGCAGACAGAAAAAGATGAGGAAGAGCAAAGGGATGAAAAAGCATACAAGGCGGCTTTTAAACGCTTTTTATATTCCACCCTTGTCGATTACACCGGGAAAAAGCTGCCGTGGGGGAACCTGACGGGTATCCGTCCCACTAAAATAGCGATGGAACTTTTGGAGGCGGGGAAAAAAGAGGAAGAAATTATCTGCAAAATGGAGTCGGAGCATTTTGTCAGCAGCACAAAAGCAGCGCTTTGTGTGGATATTGCAAAAAGGGAGCAAAAACTGCTTTCTTCCATCCATCCGGAGAATGGTTACAGCCTGTATATCGGGATTCCTTTCTGTCCCACCACTTGCCTGTACTGTTCTTTTACTTCTTATCCCATAAGCAGACATAAGGACAGGGTGGAGGAGTATATCGACTGTCTGATAAAAGAAATGCAGTTTACCCGAAAAGCATGTCAGGGTAAAACCTTAGACAGTGTATACATAGGAGGCGGCACGCCTACAACCCTGGAGGCAGGGCAGTTAGACAGGCTGCTTACGGCATTACGGGAACTTTTTGATTTTTCTACAGTACAGGAATTTACCGTGGAAGCGGGAAGGGCGGACAGCATTACAAGAGAAAAACTGGAAGTGCTGAAAAAGCATCATGTGGAGCGCATCAGCATCAATCCGCAGACAATGAAACAGGAAACCTTACATCTGATTGGCAGGCAGGCGTCGGTTGTGCAGGTGGAAGAGGCGTATCGGCTTGCACGTATGGTCGGGAATTTTAACATCAACATGGATATCATCCTGGGACTGCCGGGGGAAACGGAAGAGGACGTACGGAATACGGTGGACAGAATTGCCGCCATGGGGCCGGATTCCCTGACGGTGCATTCCCTTGCCATCAAAAGGGCCTCCGGGATGAATGCATGGATACAGGAAAACGGCATACAAACCCTCCGTAACACTGACGCCACCATGAAAATTGCGGCAGATGGCGCTGCAAGGATGCACATGCAGCCGTATTACCTTTACCGGCAGAAAAATATGTCGGGGAATTTTGAAAATGTGGGTTATGCAAGGGAAGGCTGTTACGGACTGTACAATATTCTGATTATGGAGGAGAAACAGTCCATAGTCGCAATCGGGGCCGGAACTATCTCCAAAAGGGTATATCCTGACGGGCGGATTGAGCGGTGCGAAAATGTCAAGGATGTTTCCCAATATATTGAGAGAATTGAGGAAATGATAGAAAGAAAAAGGAAAATTTATGCGGATAACGATTTGTAAAAGAGGTATTTTGTGGGCATTTTTCTTCGTGCTCGGCTGCATATTTTTATTTGCAGGCATTTCTGCGCAGTGGAAATACGCAAAAGCAATCTCTCTTTCAGAATTGGACGCAGAGCATTATCAATACGGAGACTATATAGTAAGTGATATAAGCTTCTTCCTGAAAAAAGAGGTGAGCAATCTTGGTTCCGGAAATTATTCCGGCGTATGTGAGGAGTATATGGCCTTCGGGAAAAATTATGATGTCTATACCGTTCCGATTAAAAATAATGCTTATGTACGCATTATGGTAGCAGATTCCGAAACGAAGAGCCTGTTAGAATCGGCATGTAAAAATGATAATGATATCATTCACTTTGAAGGGATAATTATAAAATCCCCACTTACAATGAACCACAAATGGTATGAAGAAATCCGTGATGTTGACATAGGCAGTATTGCGCCTGATTTTGTAATAAAACAAACCCAAATAAAAAATAAGCGGAATATGGTTTACGGCGGAATTGCAATACTGCTTGTATGCATTTTTGCTTTTGTGACCGGCGTAACAAAGGATGCCGTTTCTGTAACTCCCCCCAAAAATTAGGTAAATCTCTGCTTGAAATGCGGGGCAAATCAGTGTAAACTTTTGTAAGTACTAAAAAAGAGAAAAGCAATAAGAATAGTGCGGAAATGAGGAAGATATGGCTCTAAATAAGAAACCGGTTACCGGCATGAAGGATATTTTGCCGGCAGAGATGGAAATCAGGGATTACGTAATCGGTATCATAAAGGATACCTATGGCAAATTCGGGTTTACTTCGATAGAAACCCCCTGTGTGGAAAATATTGCAAACCTTTCCAGCAAGCAGGGCGGTGAAAATGAAAAGCTGATTTTCAAGATATTAAAAAGAGGGGAAAAGCTGAATCTGGAAACGGCGGAAACGGAAAGTGATTTGACAGATGGCGGGCTCCGTTATGATTTGACCGTGCCCCTTGTCCGTTTTTATTCCAACAATGCGGCAAACCTGCCGGCGCCTTTTAAAGCGCTGCAGATTGGCAATGTCTGGAGGGCGGACAGACCCCAGCGGGGAAGATACCGTCAGTTTATGCAGTGTGACATTGATATATTGGGAGAGGCGTCCAATCTGGCTGAAATTGAACTGATTCTGGCTACCACCACCACCATCGGCAGGCTGGGATTTGACAATTTCCAGATACGTATCAATGACAGGCGGATATTAAAGGCCATGGCGGCTTATGCGGGCTTTTCCGAGGAGTCATTTGACAGTGTGTTCATCACGCTGGACAAGATGGATAAAATCGGTCTGGACGGTGTAAAAGCCGAACTTTTGGAGGCGGGATATCCTAAAGAAGCATGCGACAGGTATCTGTATCTGTTTACAGAGGTGGAAAAGGCAGAAGACGGTCCGGCATTTCTGGCAGAAACCCTAAAAGAGTATCTGGATAAAGAAGTCATGGACTCTTTTGCAGAGATTCTGGACAGTGTAAGGGCAACCAAGGAAGACACCTTCGATTTGGTGTTTGACCCGACGCTGGTGCGCGGGATGAGCTATTATACTGGCACCATATTTGAGATTGCCATGCCGGAATTTGGCGGAAGCTGCGGCGGAGGCGGCAGATACGATAAGATGGTTGGAAAGTTTACCGGCACGGACGTACCGGCATGCGGCTTTTCCATCGGATTTGAAAGAATTGTCCTGCTGCTTATGGAGAAAGGGTTCAAGGCGCCTGCCCGGCCTGTTAAAACAGCCTATCTGATAGAAAAAGGCGTGTCTGGTGAAGCATTGTGCAAAGTGATTGCCGGGGCGCAAAAAGAAAGGGAAAGCGGAAGACAGGTTTTGGTGGCCCGCATGAACAAGAACAAGAAGTTCCAGAAAGAACAGCTTACCGCGCAGGGATATGAAGAATTTAAAGAATTTTACAAAAATCCCCTGAAGCAATAGACGCAAGGGAAAACATAGAAAACTACTGTTTAATAGAGGAGAATCGTTATGGCAGAGTCAATGAAGGGAATGAAACGTACCCACCGCTGCGGGGAACTTTCCGCAGCCAATGTGGGAGAAACCGTCACCGTCATGGGATGGGTACAGAAACAGAGAAATAAGGGCGGCATTATTTTTGTGGATTTACGGGACCGCGCAGGCATCCTGCAGGTTATTTTTGAAGAAAGCGACTGCGGCGCCGAGGCATTTGCCAAGGCGGAAAGGCTTAGGAGCGAGTTTGTGGTTGCAGTGACGGGGCGTGTGGAAAAGAGGGCTGCCGCTGCAAATGAAAATTTGTCTACCGGTGAAATTGAAGTGCGCGCTGCAGAACTTCGGATTTTGTCCGAGGCCCAGACGCCGCCTTTTCCCATTGAGGAGGACAGCAAGACCAAAGAGGAGCTTCGGTTAAAATACCGTTATCTGGACTTAAGGAGTCCGAAACTCCAGAGAAACCTGATGCTTCGCAGCCGGATTACCACTACCATTAGAACTTACCTTACCGGGGAAGGGTTTATGGAGATAGAAACTCCCATGCTGACGAAGTCCACACCGGAAGGCGCAAGGGACTATCTGGTGCCCAGCAGGGTACATCCGGGCAATTTCTATGCGCTGCCGCAGTCTCCCCAGATTTTTAAACAGCTTCTGATGTGTTCGGGATGCGACAGGTATTTCCAGATGGCACGCTGTTTCCGCGATGAAGACCTTCGTGCGGACAGGCAGCCGGAGTTTACACAGGTGGACATGGAACTATCTTTTGTGGATGTGGAGGAAGTCATCGACACAACGGAAAAAATGGTGCAAAGAGTGTGCAAAGAGGCCATCGGGCTTGACGTCAGCCTTCCCATCAAGCGCATTACCTGGCAGGAGGCCATGGACCGTTTCGGTTCGGATAAGCCGGATACCCGCTTCGGCATGGAACTTACCGATGTGTCAGGGGTTGTGAAGGGATGCGGATTTGGCGTGTTTACAAGCGCGTTGGAAAACGGCGGCTCAGTGCGCGGAATCAACGCAAAAGGGCAGGCGGATATGCCCAGAAAGAAAATTGACGCCCTTGTAGAGTTTGCAAAGGGTTACGGTGCAAAAGGCCTTGCGTATCTTTCCGTACAGGAGGATGGCAGCTACAAATCTTCTTTTGCAAAGTTTATGACTGAAGAGGAGCTTTCTGCCCTTGTGGAAGCCATGGGAGGTGAGAAGGGGGATTTGCTTCTGTTTGCGGCAGATAAAAACGATATTGTTTACGATGTGCTGGGCGCACTGCGCATTGAAGTGGCAAAGCAGCTTGATATGATAGACAACAGCAAATTCAATTTCCTCTGGGTAACGGAATTTCCGCTGTTGGAGTGGAGCGAGGAGGAAAACCGCTTTGTAGCCAAACACCATCCGTTTACCATGCCCATGGAAGAGGATTTGCCTTTGCTTGACTCTGAGCCGGGAAAGGTGCGCGCTAAAGCGTATGATATTGTGTTAAACGGCGTGGAGCTGGGCGGAGGCAGCGTGAGAATCTTCCAACCCGACGTGCAGGAAAAAATGTTTGAGGTACTCGGGTTTACCAAAGAAAGCGCTTACGAGAGATTCGGTTTCCTGATAAATGCTTTCAAATACGGTGTTCCTCCCCATGCAGGACTGGCAATCGGCCTTGACCGTTTTGTCATGCTGCTTGTAAAAGCGGAAAGCATCCGCGAAGTGATTGCGTTCCCGAAGGTAAAGGATGCATCCTGCCTGATGAGTGAAGCGCCCAATGTGGTGGATGAGGTACAGCTGGAAGAGTTACAGATTGCCATCAAACCATGCTAAGGCTGTATATAACGGAAACGGCGCCGTTTCTGATAAAAGACAACTGTGACAGAGCGCTGCGTCTGACGGATGGCGTCCGCCGGATGCAGGTTCTGTCCATGAAGCAGGAAAACCGCAGGGCGCAGAGTCTTGCGGCAGGTCTTTTGCTTGCCCATGCCGTGCGGGAATATGACAGCGCGGCAGGGGAGAAGAAAGGAAAAGACGGTTATCCCGCGGTTTGTAAGGTGGAGGCATGGCAGCTGATGCAAATGCCTTGCAAGGAAAAGGGATTGCAGGATACAACTTTGCATCTGGAGAAAACCCCGGCCGGGAAACCCTATCTTGTAAACAGGCCGGGGCTTTATTTTAATTTATCCCATTCAGGGAATTATGCCGTCTGTGCAGTGTCTGAAAGAGAAGTGGGCGTGGATATCCAGGAGTGGAGGAAGCAGGCCTGCAGTATGGCCGGGCGGGTTTTTGACGAAAAAGAAATGGAAATCTGGCGGAAATACAGCCCGGAGGCACAAAAAATCTTTTTTTATTCCGTCTGGGCGGCAAAGGAAGCATACGTCAAGTGTACGGGGGACGGATTGGCGAAAGACTTCAGACATCTTCGGACGGACTTTATAAACGGCAGTGTCACCGATACAAAAAGCGGTGAGGAAAAAAGGCTTTATGAGTTTTCTGACCTGCCGGGTTATGCCCTGTGTATTTGTGCGGGGCAATAATTTAGCAATTTACGGAATTTCCTTTCCTGTAACAGGCAAATTTTTTGTTTTTCTGCATATACTTTTAATTGTGTGAAAAAGAAACACAGGTAGAAGGATTGCGGGAGGGTAACAAAGGCATGGGTGAGGAAACAGGTTGGGAGGGGACGCCGCTTAGTCTTGAGGATGCCATGGGTCAGGCACAGTTTCTGGAAATGTACGGGGGAGCCGTGCAGAGCGCCATGGAAATCACAAAAGGGATAATCGAACGTCTGGAGGCGAAATACCGGCGTGAGATATTAAGTGGCATCAGCGGAAGAATCAAGACGCCGGAGAGCGTAGGCCGCAAGTTAATAAAAAAAGGCTGTGATGTTACGCTGGAAAATGCAGTCAGCAGGCTGAACGATATAGCCGGAGTGAGGGTTACCTGCTATTTTTTGGACGATGTATATGAATTGGCCCGGCATTTGAAAAAGCATAGCCAGGTACGTTTCCTGAAAGAAAAAAATTATATCGAAAAACCAAAGGCAAGCGGATATAAAAGCCTCCATCTTATTGCAGAAGTGCCGGTGACGGTACAGAACCGGGAAATGTGGATTAAAACGGAAATCCAAATCCGTACGCTGGCAATGGATTTCTGGGCAAGGATTGACCACAGGCTTTGTTATAAAAAAGAGGTAAAATCCTCAAAATCGATACAGAAAGATTTACGGGAATATGCGGAAATTATTTCCAGGGTCGATGTGCAGATGTTAAGCTTAAGGAAAAGAATTGACGCATTATAGCATATTTCGTTACCGTAACCAAACATTTCGTTACGAATCTATTTATTCGTGATTTGTACCCGCGTATAATGGTCTTAAGTTTTCAGGAAAGGCGGGGTAACAATGCGAATTTTACCGGCAAACCAATATGCGTCACTTTTTGCCGCAAACAGGACGAGGCCCGTCGGCATTGCGGGACGCAGTTTATATGCAAAGAAGACCGGTACAGGCTATCAGAAGCCATATGCAGGAAGCGCCGACAGGGTGCAGGGCAGTACGGCAGGATTTCGGAAGATAGCCGAAAAATTACAGAATGCCGACTGGGACAAAGAGTACCGGCTTTCCGGCAAAAAATCCCTGCAAAACGGCGTGCGCACTTTTGTGGAAGAATATAACAAAATGTATTCCCGGATGAAAAGCGTCCCTGCATATACGGGAGGCACTTACGGCGCGCAGCTTAAGGAACTGGCGTGCGATAATCAAAGGCAGCTTGCCGGTATCGGGATAGAGTGCGGCAAAGACGGCACGCTTTCGATAAACAATGCAAGGCTGAAAAAAGCGAAGGCGTCTGATTTTAAAGATGTTTTTTCAGGGGCTGACAGTCTGGCCGGCAAGGCAGCCGTAAAAAGCATATATGCCGAGGCACAGGCATTTTCACTGAACAGGATGGGCGGATACGGGAGCGGGAGCTGGTACGGGGCCTACGGGCTTGGCGGCCTTGGGCTTTACGGTTATGGAAACAGTCTGGGAATGTACGGCTTGGGAAACAGCGTGGGAATGTACGGCAGTTATCCTTACACAGGAAGGTATTTTGACATGCTGCTGTAAAGAAAACGGAGGCGGCGGTGTTAAAGATTGCGGTGTGTGACGATGATTTGCTTTTTGGGAAAAAAGTATCGGAGATGATAAAAAAACAGGCCGATGTGCCTGTGGAAGTAACCTGTTTCCAAAATGCAGGCGATTATGCAAAGGGCGGATGCAGTCAGGATATCTTGTTTCTGGATATTGACATGCCCGGCATGAGCGGCTGGGAGCTGGCAAAGCATTTAAAGGAGCAGGGCGAACGCCCTATTATCATATTTCTTACAGGCCTTCGCGATTATGTGTTTGACGCTTTTGAAGTGGAGGCGGCAGGATATCTCTTAAAACCTTTGGAGGAAGAAAAACTGAAAAAGGCGTTGGACAGGGCGGTGGCAAAAGCTTTGTCCGAAAAGCAGGACAGGCACGTGCTTGTGAAAAGCGGACAAGTTGTCCACAGGATAGCGGCAGGGGAGATATTTTATGTGGAAAATCAGGGCAGAAAGCTGGTTTTCCATACCAAACAGGGGGAGGTTTCCTGTTATGGAAGGATGGAAGACTGGGAAAAGAAGCTTCCTTCTTATTTTTTCAGGTGCCATAGAGGATATCTGGTTTCCTTAAAGGAGGTTTCGGCATTTGATAAAAGCTCTGTCAGTTTGTCAAATGGGGAATCGGTGTTGATGGCAAAGCAGAAGTATCTGGAATTTGCCAAGGCATGTATTATGTGGATGGCATAAAGGATAGGAGCAGAAAACATGGTGTTTGATATCGCAACCGGGATAATGGGAACCGCCTGTTTCTGGTATTTTACAAGAGGACTTTTAAAGCCGAGGCATGGAAAAGAATGGGATGAGTTATTTCTTTCAGCCGGCTTTTTTTTGTTGGACATTGCAATAGGCAATATCGGATACAGCCTGCCGTTTATGGCCTGTATCTGGGGGATGATGATGATTGCCTATGCAGGGGACTGGAAGGTAAAGCTGTTCCTTGTCGTATCGTATTTTACCGTGCGGGAACTGGTCCGTTTTACCATTTACCATGCCTTTACCGTTTTCTTCGGCGGGCAGGTGGACAGGCTTACGGAAAAGCTGCTTTTCGGCGGAGCTTCCATTGAATTGCTGCAGGAGAGGCTGCAAATGATAGAAACGGTATATACGGTTTCGTTCGTTTCCTTCTTTGTATTATTGTTGTTCTTGTTTTTATATTTTTATAAAAAACAGTTGCTGGACGGGCTTGGCCATGTGGAGGGGAATGAAACGGAATTACTGTATCTGATGGTTTCCACGCTGGTCGGATTTGTCTATTGCGCCATTATCAGGAGCATCCAGTTTGTGTGGGAAGACGGGGAAGTCTGGATTCTGGACAAACAGTTTCCCATAGTCAGGCTGTTGATTCCTTTGGGCAGTATTTTATGCCTGGGGGCTGTCTTTCTGGCGGCGCTTTTGTTAAAACGGGTAAAAGATGCAATAGAGAAGCAGAAAGAAAACCAGATTTACCAAAACAGGCTTTACGACATGGAAAAGTATATCAGGGATATGGAACTGATGTACGCTGATGTGCGGAGTATGCGTCACGACTTGAAAAACTATGTTGCAGATATGCAGATTCTGGCACAGAGCGGTGAGGAGGCGGATAAAAAAGCATTTTCCGAATACCTGCGGGCTTTGAAAGACAGGGTGGAAGAACTGGATTTTGCCTTTCGGACGGGAAATCCCATAACAGATGTGGTGATAAACAGACAATTTGGCAATGCCGCCAAAAAAGGCATTGTGACGGAGAGCGCTTTTATGTATCCTGCGAAAGAAGCGGTGGAAGCATTTGATATCAGCATCCTGCTTAACAATGCCCTTGAAAACGCGGTGGAGGCCTGTCCGGAAGGCGGCAGTATCAGCCTGTCCTCCAAACGGCAGGGTAAACTGTATCTGATTTCGGTACAGAACACCTGTGAACATGACATTTTCTGGGAGGATGGGCTTCCCGTAAGTTCAAAAACGGGTGCCCTTCACGGACAGGGAATCAAAAATATGCAGAAGATTGCAGAAAAGTACGGAGGCACGGTTCATGCCCGGCTGGAAAATCAGATTTTTTATCTGGAGATACTGCTGCAGACCGGAAATATAAATTCATTGTAATAATCCGTATCCGGTGCATATGATAGTAGAAAAAGGTTGAGGAGCGGGCATATGGCGACAGTAATGCTGGATGCCGGACATGGCGGGTGGCATAACGGTGCGTCTTTTGAAGGAAGGCTGGAAAAAGACGATGCCCTCAATTTAGCGCTGGCTGTAGGGAGAATTCTGGAACAGGAAGGCGTGAATGTGCTGTATACACGCACGGAGGATATCTACAAATCACCGGCAGAAAGGGCGGAGGAGGCAAATGCCTCCGGTGCGGATTATTTTGTGTCGATTCACAGAAACTCCAGTATGAATCCGGGGCAGTATTCCGGTGTGGAAACACTGGTTTACAACCGGAACGGACGGGCGGTTTCCCTGGCGGAAAATATAAACCGGAATCTGGGGGAAGTAGGTTTTATCAACCTCGGTGTCAACGAAAGACCGGGACTTGTGGTGCTGAACAGTACCCGGATGCCTTCCGTCCTGGTGGAGGCAGGATTTATCAACACACCGGCAGACAATTATCTGCTTGACACAAAATTTGGGGAAACTGCGCAGGCTATTGCGGACGGAATACTGGAAACCGTTAATGCATAGATAGGACAGAGAATACCATGAGACAGGGGCAGGAGCAGGACGCTTCTGTCTCTTTTTTATGTTTCTTGCGGATTTTACATAATGGCATTGCTATTTTGGGTATAAATGTAGTAAAATGTCAATTATGGAGAGAAACACAGCAGGTAGGAGAGGATAAGAAAATGGACTTTTTTAGTATACTCACCATGGTAGGCGGATTAGCCCTGTTTTTATACGGTATGCACATGATGGGGGAAGGTTTGTCAAAAGCGTCGGGAGGAAGGCTGGAGGGTATTCTTGAAAAGCTTACGAATACCCCGGTCAAGGCGGTGCTTGTGGGAGCGGGGGTAACGGCGGTGATTCAGTCGTCGTCTGCAACCACGGTTATGGTAGTCGGTTTTGTCAATTCCGGCATTATGAAGCTGGAGCAGGCCGTCAATGTCATTATCGGCGCCAATGTGGGTACGACCATCACGGCATGGCTGTTGAGCCTTTCCGGCATTGAGGGAGGAAACTTCTTTGTACGGCTGTTCATGCCGGCTTCCTTTTCCCCGGTGCTGGCGATTATAGGCGTCGGTCTGATAAGTTTTTCCAAAAAGGAAAGGCGCAAGGATATCGGTACAATTATGGCAGGGTTTGCCATCCTGATGATTGGCATGAACACCATGAGTGAAGCGGTAAAGCCTTTAGCAGAGGTTCCAGGGTTTGGACGGGTACTGACCATGTTTTCCAATCCCATTCTCGGCATGGTTGCCGGTCTGGTGCTGACAGCCATCCTGCAGAGTTCTTCCGCGTCAGTCGGTATCCTGCAGGCGCTGAGTAAAACCGGTTCCATCAGTTATGCTACGGCAATCCCCATTATTATGGGGCAGAATATAGGAGCCTGCATCACAGCCCTGATTTCCAGCGTGGGAGCCAGCAAGGATGCAAAGAGGGCGGCGCTTCTGCATTTGTACTACAACCTGTTAAAGACGTCCTTGTTTATGGCAGTGTTCTATCTGCTGAATTACATAGTGCATTTCACTTTTATGGGCAGCGCGACGTCGCCGCTGGGGATTGCTTTTGTCCATTCCGCATTCAATGTGGCGGCATGTATCGTGTTGATGCCATTTTCAAAGGTTCTGGTAAAGCTTGTCCGCTTTACGGTGCGTGACAAGGTCAAAGAAGAGGAGCTTTCCCCGGAGGAAAGGGAATTGATGACGCTGGATGCCAGATTCCTTGATACACCTGGTCTTGCCATTGAGAGGAGCAGGCATGTGGCGGTTACGATGGCGAGTTATGCGCAGAAATCCATTGAACTGGCAATGGGGCTTTTACAGGACTATGACGCCGAGAAGGCAGCGGAGGTTGAACGGATTGAAAATCAGGTGGACCGTTTCGAGGATGAGCTTGGCACCTATCTGGTAAAGCTGAGCAGCAGGAACCTTTCCGAGAGGGAAAGCCATACCCTGTCCGTTTTGCTGCACTGTCTGGGGGACTTTGAGAGAATTTCCGACCATGCGCTGAATATCAAGGAATCAGCCGATGAAATGGCGGATAAAAAGATGGCGTTTTCGGAAAAGGCAACGGAAGAACTCATGGTATTTTCCAATGCGGTGAAAGAGATTCTGGGAACGGCGATAAACGCCTTTTCAGAGGATAATCTGGAAAAGGCAAAGCTGGTAGAGCCGTTGGAAGAAGTCATCGACCAGTTGAATATTGAAGTGAAGAAGAGGCATGTAAAGCGTCTGCGCAAAGGAAAGTGTACGATTGAACTGGGATTTGTGCTGACGGATATCACTACCAATTTTGAGAGGGTTTCCGACCATTGTTCCAATATAGCGGTATGTCTTTTGCAGGTAAACGAAGACAGTTTTGAAACGCATGAATACCTGGATGCCCTGAAGGAAGAAGACAATCTGGAATTTAAAGGAAAAGTCCTGGCATACAGGGAGAAATACAGATTGCCGTAAGAGAGTAAAATAAAAAAACAGAAGCTGTCAGGAGACGGCTTCTGTTTTGGTTTCAGATTCTTTTTCAGATTTTTCGGACGCGGCTTCGTCTGTTTCGGGCGCCGGTTCCTCGGGAAGCGTCAGCTGTACATGGGAAATCCGGTTCTGGTCGATGCCCTTTACCTGTAGAACGGTTCCGTCCTCCAGCATAACCGATTCTTCATCCTCAGGCAGCCGGTCAAGCTGGCCGATAATGATGCCGCCTATGGAATCATAGTCCTCGGAATCGAGGCTGGTGCCTATGGCGTCGTTTATGTCTGAGAGACTCATGCTGCCCTCAATCAGGTACGTATTGTCTGAAAGCTGCTGAATCAGTTCTTTTTCGTCCTCATCATATTCATCCCGTATCTCGCCAACCAGTTCCTCCAGTAGGTCTTCTAAGGTAATCATACCGACTGTGGAGCCGTATTCATTCAGGACAAATGCCACATTCATGGCTTTTTCACGCATTTCCAAAAGCAAATCCGCTGTTTTCTTGTATTCGTAAGTGTAATAAGCGTCGCGGATGAGGGGCTTTAAAGGAAAGTTTCCGTTGGCTGTTTCATATTCACTTCTGGCAAGGAAAAAATCCTTGATATTGATAAAGCCGAGCATACTGTCCTTATCATCCTGATAAACCGGAATCCGGGTGTAGAAAGACTCTTTAAATACGGCGAGCAGTTCCTCGTAAGTGCTGTCAATGTCAATGGCAACCATGTTGACACGGGGAATCATGATGTCCTTTGCACAGGTATCGGAAAATTCAAATACATTATAAATCAATTCCCGCTCCTCGGATTCAATCTCACCGTCCTCATGGCTGACATCCACATAAGTCTTCAACTCGTTTTCAGTGATGGTATCGTTTTTCTTGTTGGGGTCTATATGTATCAGCCGCAGCATACCGTTTGAAATGGCATCCACTACAAAAATTACAGGGGTCAGCAGTTTAATCATACCGTATATGACGGGAGAGTACACAAGGGAAATCTTTTCCGAATTTAAACTTGCCCAGGTTTTTGGCACGATTTCTCCCACCAAGAGTATGACAAACGTAAGGATGCCGGTTGCAATCCCGATGTAAGCGTTTCCCCAAATGCGGATAACCAGTGTGGTGGAAAGGGAGGAAGCGCTTAGATTGACGATATTGTTGCCAATCAGGATGGCGGTAAGCATCTTGCTGTAGCGCTCCAGTATTTTGTTCACAAGCCGGGCGCGCTTGCTGCCTTCCTCTTCCAGAGTACGCATTTTGACATGGTTCACCGTAGTCAGGGCCGTTTCCGCTGATGAAAAGAAGGCGGATAAAATAACAAGCAGAACCAGAATTATCAGTTGTATGACACCAGAGGTATCCAAATTAAACCACTCCTTTGTAACATGAAAATAATATAGTCATAGGCAATATTACAATAATTGGCCGCCCATTGTCAAGTTTTTGCGGCATTTCCTGCATTTTGCACACCAGCCCCGGCGCCATGCAAAATGCGCGAAATGCAAATATATATGGTATTTATGAGAAAACCCGGTTCTTTTTATTTCCTTTTAAGAATATGTATAAGCAGGAGAAAGGAGGAGAATATGGTGAGAGAGAGCAGGAATAGGAAGGAAGAGGCGGCGGGACTGCCGGTTTTGTTTTTGCTGAAGTGCCTTTTAGCCGCATACATATTGACAGGTGGACTTTTGATGCTGCTTGCCCTTCTCGTCTACCGGTTCGGACTGTCCGAAAAAATCGTTTCCATCGTTATTATCGGCATTTATATCGGGGCAACTTTCCTTGCGGGTTTTCTGGCGGGCAAGAAACTGAAAACAAAAAAGTTTATATGGGGGCTGGTGGTAGGAGCCTCGTATTTTCTGGTGTTGGTACTCCTGTCCTTAGTCATAAACCATTCTTTTAAGGATGTTGCAACAAATTTTTTCACAGTGCTTGTCATGTGTGCGGGAAGCGGCATGTTGGGCGGAATGCTGGGATAAGAAGCATTTTTTCGGGTTTTTTAAAAAAACCCTTTTACAAAAAGGAAAATTATGCTATACTATACACGCATTAACGAGTTTGCTGGTAACAGAAAGGAATGGAGATTAATATTATGAAACACATTAAGACATTAGTCACAAGGGACTTAAAAGAATCCATGAAAAAAGGCGGCTGCGGTGAATGTCAGACTTCCTGCCAGTCAGCATGTAAGACATCCTGTACTGTAGGCAACCAGAGTTGCGAGAAGATTAAATAAGTATCCGTATACAAGATGTAATAATCAGTAAGCAGCGATTGGCGTCGCTGCTTCGTTTATGTATGGGAAAGTTCTTTGAAAAGAGGAAAAACGAATGATACATCAATATAAAAATAACGGTTACAACATAGTTATGGATATTAACAGCGGTTCCGTACATGTGGTGGACGATATTGTCTATGATATGATTACCCTGATAGAACCCCTGGTGGAAGAGGGTATCAGGGATGAAGAACTGATTAGGGCTGCCGTAGTCGGCTGCGCAGACGCTTCGTATGCAAAGGAAGAAGTTCTGGAAGCCGTGGAAGAGGTGCTGGAACTGGAAAAACAGGGACAGTTGTTTGCACCGGATATTTATGAAAATTACGTGGTGGATTTTAAGAAAAGGGAAACGGTGGTAAAGGCGCTCTGCCTGCATATTGCCCATGACTGTAACCTTGCCTGCAAATATTGTTTTGCAGAGGAAGGGGAGTATCACGGAAGAAGGGCTTTGATGAGTTTTGAGGTGGGTAAAAAGGCGCTGGATTTTCTGGTGGCAAATTCCGGAAACCGTGTGAATCTTGAAGTGGATTTCTTCGGAGGAGAGCCGACCATGAACTGGGAAGTGGTAAAGGAACTGGTGCGGTACGGCAGGAGCCTGGAGGAACCGTTCCATAAAAAGTTCCGTTTTACCCTGACGACGAACGGCGTGCTTTTAAATGATGAAATCCTGGAATTTGCAAACAAAGAGATGTCCAATATCGTATTGAGCATTGACGGAAGGAAAGAAGTCAATGATGCGATGCGTCCTTTCAGGGGCGGACAGGGCAGTTACGATTTGATAGTCCCGAAGTTTCAAAAGGTTGCAGAGAGCCGCAATCAGACAAACTATTATGTGCGTGGGACCTATACGCGCAATAACCTGGACTTTGCGGAGGATGTGCTGCATCTGGCGGATTTAGGCTTCCGGCAGATATCCGTGGAGCCTGTGGTGGCAGGACCGGACGACTGGTATGCCATAAGGGAGGAAGATATCCCGAAGCTGAAGGCGGAATATGACAGGCTGGCAGTGGAAATGCTTAAGAGAAGAAAAGAGGGAAGAGGATTCCAGTTCTTTCACTTTATGATAGATTTGGAGGGAGGTCCCTGTGTGGCGAAGAGGCTTTCCGGCTGCGGCTCGGGAACAGAATACCTTGCCGTGACGCCGTGGGGGGACTTGTATCCCTGCCACCAGTTTGTGGGACAGGAAAAGTTCCTGTTGGGAAACGTGGAGGAAGGCATTACCAACACGGAAATCAGGGACGAGTTTAAATGCTGCAATGTCTATGCGAAGGAAAAATGTAAAAAATGTTTTGCTAGGTTTTACTGCAGCGGCGGCTGCGCCGCCAATTCCTACAATTTCCACGGCAGCATTAACGACGCTTATGACGTGGGATGCGAATTACAGCGCAAACGGATAGAATGCGCTATCATGATGAAGGCGGCTATGGCTGAAATGGAGGAAGAGCAAAGATGAAAAAAAGTAATGCTATTGTAATTCTGCTGGTGTTTTTTCTGGCGCTTGCAGTGGTGTCCTATGTAGACGTAAAAGGAATTGACGATGCCGGAACGGCTTCGGCTTCCGATATTACGCTGGGACTGGATTTGGCGGGCGGCGTCAGCATTACCTATCAGGTGGTAGGGGAAGAAGCGCCGGACAGGACGGACATGCAGGATACTATCAGTAAACTGCAGCAGCGCGTTTTTACCTACAACAAAGAGGCGCTGGTTTATCAGGAGGGCGCGGACAGAATCAATATTGAGATTCCCGGTGTGGAAGACGCCAATGCTATTTTAGAGGAGCTGGGAAGACCGGGAACCCTGTATTTTATTTACCAGAAGGGCCCGGACGGCACGGACAATTATACTGCAAGCTACCAGACGGATGAAAACGGCGAGTATTATATACATTATACGTTAAATAAGCCTATAGAAGAGCTGGAAGCGGAAGGCTCCGTTGCGCTCTATGGCACGGATGTGGCGGATGCCCAGGCAGGAAGCACACAGGACCAGATGACGGGCAACAGTTCTTTCTGTGTGGATTTGCTGATGACGGAAGCCGGTAAGCAGAAGTTTGCAGAGGCAACCACCCGCGCTTCCCAGAGCGGCGAGACTCTTGCCATTTATTATGACGGCGTATTTTTAAGCGTTCCCACGGTGCATCAGGCATTGTTGGACGGGCGCGCACAGATAACGGGGAAATTTACCTATGAAGAGGCGGACAGGCTTGCTTCCCAGATTCGAATCGGCGGCCTGAAGCTGGAACTTGAGGAACTGCATTCCAAAGTGGTCGGCGCACAGCTTGGCTCCAAGGCCGTAACCACCAGTTTGAAGGCGGCAGCCATCGGTCTGGCGGTCATTATTGTGTTTATGATTGCAGTTTACTTTATTTCCGGTCTGGCAGCCAGTCTTGCCCTGCTATTATATACGGCGCTTGTGGTGCTTTTGCTCAATGGCTTTGGCATGACGCTGACATTGCCGGGCATAGCGGGCATTATCCTGTCAATCGGTATGGCGGTGGACGCAAACGTTATTATATTTGCCCGTATCAGGGAAGAACTTGCCACGGGAAAAACGGTAAAATCAGCGGTAAAGATAGGGTTTGACAAAGCGCTTTCCGCTATTATAGATGGCAATGTGACGACGCTGATAGCAGCGGCGGTATTGTGGATTTTAGGCTCCGGCTCCATCAGGGGCTTTGCGCAGACCCTGGTGCTTGGTATCGCGCTTTCCATGTTTACGGCGCTTTTTGTCACACGATGGCTTATCCGGGCTTTGTATGCGCTCGGTTTTTCCGGTGAAAAATGGTTTGGCGTGGCAAAGGAGCATAAAGCGTTTGATTTTGTGGGAAAGAAAGCGGTTTTCTTTGTGATATCACTGGCGCTGATTGTGGGCGGTTTCGTTGTGATGGGAGTAAACAAATCGTCAACCGGCGCAGCGCTCAATTACAGCCTTGATTTTGTGGGAGGCACCTCCACTACCGTTACCTTCAATGAAGAAATGACTTTGGAAGATATCGAATCGACTGTGATTCCCAAAATGGAAGCTATTGCAGGCAGTGCGGTACAGCCCCAGCCGGTACAGGGGACAAATGAAGTGGTATTTAAGAGCAATGTCCTGGACCAGACGCAGAGAAAAGAGATGGAAGATATGCTGCTTGCCGATTTTGGCGTTGCAGCAGACAAGATTGAATCGGAAACCATCAGTTCCACGATTTCCGATGAAATGAAGAGGGACACCGTCCTGGCGGTATGCGTTGCCATAATATGTATGCTGATTTACATCCGCATTCGGTTCAAGGATATCCGGTTCGGCGCAGGCGGCGTGGTGGCGCTTATGCATGACGTATTGGTGGTGCTGGCGTTTTATGCGGTGGCAAAGGTTTCCGTAGGCAGCACTTTCATTGCCTGTATGCTGACCATCGTGGGATATTCCATCAATGCGACCATCGTTATTTTTGACCGTGTGAGGGAAAACCAGAATGCCTTAGGCAGCAAGACGGAGCTTAAGGATGTGGTCAACATCAGCGTTACCCAGACTCTGTCAAGAAGTATCTTTACTTCCCTTACCACGTTTATCATGGTAGCGGCGCTTTATATCCTGGGCGTGACGGCAATCAAGGAATTTGCGCTTCCGTTGATGGTCGGCATCGTATGCGGCACCTATTCCTCCATCTTTATAGCAGGAAGCCTGTATTATATACTGAGAAAGAAATTTCCCCAGAAGGTAAAGAAAGACTGAGAAGAAAATGGAAAAATGGTTTGTTGCGGCAAAAAAAGCAGATTTTGATGCCTGGAGCAAAAAATTTCATATCACCCCTGTTACGGCAAGAATTATCCGTAACAGGGATATTTTGTCTGAGGAGGAGGCGGACAAATTTTTAAACGGCTCCTTCCTTGATATGTATCCCCCCGAACTGATGCTGGATATGGAGGACGCGGCCGCCATACTGGAGGAAGAGATAAGGCGCGGCGGTAAAATGCGGGTAATCGGGGATTATGATGTGGACGGCATTACCTCGGCCCATATTCTGACAAAAGGGCTCAGGGCCCTGTCGGCAAAGGTGGATACGGTGATTCCCCACCGCATAAAGGATGGATACGGATTAAACGACGGGATGATGGAGGAAGCGTGTGCGGACGGCATAAAGACCATCGTTACCTGTGACAACGGCATTGCGGCGGCTTCCCAGATTGCCCTTGCGGCACAAAGAAAGATGACGGTGGTGGTGACGGACCATCATGAGGTGCCTTACACCGAGGAAAACGGGGAGCGCGTGGAACTGCTTCCGCCCGCGGCGGCGGTTGTGGACCCGAAACGGGCGGATTGTACCTATCCCTACAAAAATATCTGTGGCGCGGTGGTGGCATACAAGCTGGTGGAGTTGTTGCTGCGCAGGGCAAAAACGGCGCCTTCCTTAAGGCAGGAGCTTCTGGATGAATTTATACAGCTTGCGGCAGTGGCGACCGTCTGCGACGTCATGCCGCTTATGGACGAAAACAGAATTATTGTAAAAGAAGGCTTGAAGAGACTGCATGATAAGCCGTGCATGGGCTTAAAAGCGTTAATGGAGGTAAACGGCATTGAGCCGAAAAAGCTCTCCGCCTATCATCTGGGCTTCGTTATCGGTCCCTGTCTCAACGCCACGGGAAGGCTGGATTCGGCAAAGCGTGCGCTGGAGCTTTTAGGCGCTGCGGATATGCGGCTTGCCGTGACGGTTGCAGGGGAACTGCAGGAGATGAATGACAGCCGTAAGCTGATGACGCAGCGTGGTGTGGAAGAAGCCGTAAACTATGTGGAGCAAAACCATATGGAGCAGGATAAGGTGCTGGTCATTTTCCTGCCGGACTGCCACGAGAGCCTGGCAGGGATTATTGCGGGCCGTATCCGGGAAAAATTCGGCAGACCGGTTTTTGTGCTGACAAAGGGAGAGGAGGGCATAAAAGGCTCCGGGCGTTCCATTGAAGCCTATCACATGTATGACGGCATGACGGCATGCAAATCGCTTTTCACAAAATACGGAGGGCATAAGATGGCTGCCGGCCTGTCCATGCAGGAGAAGGACATCCCTAAGCTGAGGGAAGCGCTGAATGCGGGGTGCGGGCTTTCCGGGGAGGATTTTATCCCCAGGGTGCATATCGACGTGCCCATGCCGTTGGCCTATGCGGGTAAAAAGCTGGCGGAAGAGCTTTCCATTCTGGAGCCTTTCGGGACAGACAACCCAAAGCCCTTGTTTGCCACGAAAAATGTACGTTTTATTTCGGGGACAAAGATGGGTGCAAAAGGCAGCTTTGCAAGATACCGTGTGGAGGAAGACGGGCAGGTATTTGAAGTGGTGTACTTTGGCGGGCTGGACAGGTTCCATGCTTTTTTGGAGGAAAGATACGGCAAGGGCGCGGCAGAAGCGCTGTATGAGAAAAAATGCAGCTATCAGCTTTCCATTACATACCAGCTTGGAATAAACAGCTATAAGGGCAGGGAAGAGGTACAGATTGTGATGCAGCATTTCTGTTAGCGTAAAAAGAGGTATATATTATGAAAAGACTTTTTTATCGGGGCATGCCGGTTGTTTTACTGGGAACGGTTCTGCTTTTTGCCGGCGGATGCAGCAAAAAAGACAACGAAGGAAATTTGGCAACAATACCGGAGCAGCTTTCCGTATTTGCAAAAAATTGTGACGCATGGCGCCTGTATGAGGGAAGCCTGTATGCCGTTTATGATTTGGACGGGGACGGCAGGCTGGAACTGATAGTCAGTTTCATTCAGGGCAGCGGGCATTATTCCTCAAATTTCTTTTATCAGGTGGAAGGAAATGAGGTGGTGGAACTGGAACAGCCCACGCAGATAGGAGATAGGGCGTTTGACCTGCCGTATTATGAGCCGACGTCCTATCTGGACAAAGATACGGGGATTATCTATTATGCCGCCTGCGACTGGCAGAGGGGCGGTTATGGGGACCACGGCTACATGGACGGTTTTTTCTGGATGGAGGACGGCAGGATATATGAGGAAATTGTCCGCTCCAGCTATGACTGGCAAAGGGATGAAGAAGAGGAGGTCCACACTTATTACAGTGGCGGCGGTTTTGGGGATAACATCATTTCACAGGAGGAATGGGAGCAGCTCTATGCCGATTTTATCGACGGGATGGAAAAAAAAGAAGTGCAGTTTGCATGGTTTGATTTGAACTTAGAGGAAGCAGGGAAAGAAAACGTTATTCTGGAAAAACTGACTGCAAGCTATGAAGAAGGCGCGGACTGAGGTCACAGCGCCTTTTTCACGGATATGGCTTTCATGGGGCACATTTCCTGACAGCAAAAACAGGAGATGCAGCCCTTTTTCTGAAAATGCGCTTTTTTATCCGATATTTTAATAATGTGGGCAGGACAGCTTTCCGCACATTTCCCGCAGCCGACGCAGAGATTTTTGTTCAGTTGGGGGTAGGATTTTAAAAGCTTTGCCGCTATTTTCGTAAAAGGTTTCTGCAAAAAGCCGGGCAGGAAGCCGGTAAAATCCAGCTTTTTGGTATCGGGAACCAAAAATGGGGTTAAATCATCAGGGACGCCGTCTCCCTTTAACGTGATTTCATCGGGCAGGGCAAGACCCGCTTCACAAGCCTGTCTGAGCATTACGATATCTCTGGGCGAAAGTCCCATAAGCCCTGCCGCAAAATAATCCTGGGTATACATATCCCTTGCTGCAAGCACCATATGTAAAGGATGGGAAGTGCCGCCCGTGGGACCGTTTCCTTCCATGGCGTCAACGGCGTCTATCACGGTAAGGTCGGGATTTACGGTCTGGGCAATTTCTAAAAGCATCTGGGAAAAATCCTCGATATCCGGCCAGCGGTAATGAAGCTGGGGTTTTTCCAGTCCGGGAATTGTGCCGAAGAGATTTTTGATGCCTCCCGAATATCCTGTCATGGCATGGGTTTTCAATTTGCAGATATTGATGATGTAATCGGCCTCGCAAACCGGGGTGATAAGGTGGAAAGAGTGGTTTTTAAAGTCAGCCGGACAGTTTACGGTTTGGGCGCTAAAGTCCATGTTGAGTTTTACGAGGGGTGTAAGCTGTCGCATACCGCAAACATGGTATACGTTTTTCATATATTCCGCATTGTATAAGCCGCCCGAACTTTCCGCCAGGGTAATGTCATCTATGCCATGCTCCGAAAGCCATACGGCAACTGCCTTGATGACAAGGGGATGCGTGGTGGCGGGAAAAGAAGGACTTTTTGCCATCACCAGATTGGGCTTGATTACCACCTTCATGCCGGGACGCAAATCCTTTTCTATTTCAAGGTCCGCCATGAATTTGCAGACGGCGTCATAAAGCAGCTCTTCTTTGTATTCGGGAACGCGGTAAAGGGTTTGTATCATAAATTTCTCCTTAAATGTATTTGTCTTATTATAACTTTCGGAAAACCGGGGCGCAATACAGTATTTTTTTATTTTGTTTTCATTTTTTCCTCATAATTTGGACACAGAATGAACACAATTTGCGGGTATATTGAATTACAGATAGTTGATGAACTCACTATCTCCCCCCCTCATAAGAAAATGCGGAAAACCCGGAGCAGTCCGGGTTTTTCTGCGTGAAAGGGTATGGCGAGTCACGCCTGTTGGAAAACAGGTTCCGGCGTCGCCGCGCTTTCGCTCTAAAAAAGCGCAGCGGTGCTAAGCTCGATAAAATCTCGCTAAGCGCCGGCGCTTTTCTAAGGGCTCCTTCCGGAACCTGTTTTCCGACAGGCTGTCGCCGCCGGAACTATTAAAAAACCCCCTTTTCGGTAAAGTGTTCCCTATGTATGAATATTGAAATATAAAGAGTATTTCTGCATAAGTCGCAGTTCCGTTAACAATCAAACAATTCTATAAACTGAAAGTTATATATTTTGTTCCATCTCGTCTGTTGGTTCGTAATCAATTTTCCAATCCAGATAAGAGCCTAATGTACCACATTCTATGCAGCGGTTCCCAATGTAGACCCACTTCACACTTCCGTTTTCTCGACGGACAAACCCAACTCTGACATTATATGACCTACCGGTCTTGCATACAGGACACTTCCTGAGTCTCGGTTTCGCATCCGCCCAAATATCTCCGCAGTCAAGTAGTATCTTTTTCGTTCCGCAAATTGCACATTTCACTTGAATTGCGCCCTCGTTTTGGTCGACCCGGAGCTCAAATGAATCGCCTCCACAGGAGTGGCAAATCACAGGTTTCACATCCAAAGCATCATCTCTTGCATATAAACGCAACCATTCGGATATGTCCTCGGTAGAATCGCCTGTCCAATATTTTTTTGACTTGTCAATCATAAAATATCCTCCATGAATTTCTATTAATATATTGATTATAAAATCTTTATCTGCCATTTACAATGTATATTTACAAGTTATTTCCCGTTATTTTGCGGCAGAAGCCATGATTTCCGTATATTCCCGTGTTGCGGAAACCAGCCCGCCGACAGCCATATTCCGAAAGGAGCCCTTATAGAAACGTTGGCGCTTAGCGAGGTTTTATTGAGCTTAGCGCGAAAAGTACTTCTAATAGCTCATGCCAAAGGGCATTTCGCTAAGAAGTACTAGGTTTCACGCTGCCATTACGTTTCTATAGAGCGAAAGCGCGGCGACGTTGGAATATGGCTGCCGGCGGGCGTGACTTGTCGCAAACCTATATGTAATATTCTGCCGCAAACCCTCATATTTTCATTTTTATGTGGTAATACCTCCCAAAATGGAGTAAAATAAAAATAATTTATGTTTGCGCCCCGCGCGCTGCGGGACTGAAAAGAGGTTTACATGAGATTATCGGAATTGCTGGCGGGATTGGCATTTACGTGTGAAAGAGGAAGTCTTGATACGCAGGTGGAGGAAGTGGTATACGATACGAGAAAGGTCACGAAAGGCTGCCTTTTTATCTGTATCGAGGGCATGAATTTTGACAGTCATGACCATGCGAAAGAGATTGCCCGAAAGGGCGCGGCCGTACTGGTGGCGGAAAAAGCGGTGGAGGTGCCGGTGGAGTCGGATGTTACCGTCATCAGGGTGGAAAATACCCGTTACGCCATGGCCTTTATAGCGGCGGCATGGTTCGGACATCCGGCGGAAAGAATGAAAATCATCGGCATTACCGGCACAAAGGGAAAAACCACCACTACTTATCTAGTTAAGTCCATTCTGGAAAATGCAGGGCATAAAGTGGGGCTTATCGGCACCATTGAAACCATCATAGGAGATACCCATATCCATGCGGGCAATACAACGCCAGAGTCCTATCTGGTACAGGAATATTTCCGGCGGATGGCGGATGAGGGCTGTGACGCGGTGGTGATGGAGGTGTCCTCCCAGGGGCTTAAGCTGCACCGGACGCAGGGATTTGTGTTTGATTTCGGTATATTCACCAATCTGGAGCCGGACCATATTGGCGCAGGGGAACATGCGGACTTTGAAGAATACAGGGACTGCAAGGGACTTCTGTTCAGGCAGTGCAGGATAGGTATTGTAAACGGGGATGACGTCCATTGCGATGCCGTGACAAAAGGACATACCTGTACCCTTGAAAAGTTCGGGCTGAAAGAAGGCAATGATTTGCGCGCCGTCAACCTGGAACTTGTAAAAAAACCGGGAGAACTGGGCGTTTCCTTCTGTACGGAGGGACTTTTGTCCATGGAGGCGGAGGTCACCACGCCCGGCAGGTTCAGCGTATACAATGCCCTGACGGCAATGGCCATCTGCAGGCATTTCGGGGTGTCGCAGGAAAATATCAAAAAGGCGCTTTTGGCGGCAAAAGTCAAGGGCAGGATAGAAATGGTAAAGGTTTCCGACAGTTTTACTCTTCTGATTGATTACGCCCACAATGCCATGAGTCTGGAAAGCCTGTTGAAATCGCTTCGGGAATATGAGCCGAACAGGCTGGTATGTCTGTTTGGGTGCGGAGGCAACCGCTCCAAATTGCGCCGTTATGAGATGGGAGAGGTCAGCGGCAGGCTGGCGGACCTTACGATAATTACCTCAGACAATCCCCGTTTTGAGGAACCGCAGGACATTATAGAGGATATCAAAACAGGCATCGGAAAAACCGAAGGGAAATATGTGGAAATCTGTGACAGGAAAGAAGCCATCCGTTATGCCATCCATCATGGGGAGCCGGGGGATATCATTGTCCTTGCCGGAAAAGGGCATGAGGATTATCAGGAAATCAAGGGAAAGAAGTACCCGATGGATGAGAGAGTCCTGATTGCGGATATTCTGTCGGAAAAATCTGTTTAGGCAGACGATAAAAATACGAAAGGGAAGGAGGCTGCCTGTTGGAAAAATTGTACGCGGATGTGATAGTGGATATTTCCCATGAAAAGGTGGACCGTCCTTTCCAATACAGGATACCGGAAAACATGCGGGGCGTGATTGCGGAGGGCATGTGCGTGACGGTGCCGTTCGGGGCGGGAAACAAACGGCTGAAAGGGTATGTGAGCGCCATAAAGGATACGCCGGAATTTGACCCCGGAAAAATCAAGGAGATAGAAGGAATAGCCGCAGGCGGTGTGTCCGTTGAAGACAAACAGCTTCTTCTGGCAGCTTACCTGAAACGCAATTACGGTTCTACCATGATTCAGGCGTTAAAGACGGTTCTGCCTGCAAAGCAGACCGTGAAAGCATTGGAAAAAAGAACAATCCGGCTGTGCATGGATGCGGAAGCGGCTGCGGCGGCGCTTACTCTGTGTGAAAGAAAGCACATGACGGCGAAAGCGCGGTTATTAAAAGAATTGATTCAAGTGTCCTGCCTGCCTTACCGGCTTGTAACCGGAAAGCTGAATATCAGCCCCATGACGATAAAAGCAATGGAAAAACAGGGCATGATAGCGATAGATAAGGAGGAGGGTTTCCGCAATCCGGTCAGGATAAAAGCCGGGGATGAAGCTTTGAAAGAACTGAGTGTTTCCCAACAAAAGATAGTGGATAAAGTCCTTACGGATTTTGACGGGGGAAAAAATGGCACCTACCTGATTCACGGCATCACCGGAAGCGGGAAGACGGAAGTGTACATGAGCCTGATTGAAGGCGTCTTAAAACGCGGCAGGCAGGCCATTGTGCTGATACCCGAGATTGCCCTGACATACCAGACTCTGCTGCGGTTTTATACGAGATTCGGGGACAGGGTATCCGTCCTCAATTCCACATTGTCGGCAGGGGAAAAATACGACCAGTGCGAGCGGGCTAAAAAGGGAGAAATCGATGTGATTATCGGACCCCGCTCGGCCCTGTTTACCCCGTTTCCCCGTATCGGACTGATTATCATGGACGAAGAACATGAAACGAGTTATAAAAGTGAAAGCTCCCCCAAATACCATGCCCGTGAAACGGCGGAAGAAATTGCCCGTATGCACGGGGCAAGCGTCGTGCTGGGTTCCGCCACGCCGTCCATGGAGGCCTATTACCGGGCAAAAAAAGGGGAGTATACTTTGTTTACATTGAAAGAACGTCTGACCGGCGGCTGCCTTCCCGAGGTTTATACCGTAGATATGCGGGAAGAATTAAAAGCAGGGAACCGTTCCATTTTCAGTATGAAACTACAGGAACTGATGGCGGACCGGCTGCAAAAAGGACAGCAGATAATGCTTTTTATAAACAGACGGGGCTATGCGGGCTTTGTATCGTGCCGGTCGTGCGGGCATGTGATGAAATGCCCGCATTGCGACGTATCGCTGTCCGAACACAGGGGCGGAAAGCTGTGCTGCCATTACTGCGGATATGAGGAGCCTGCCGTAAAGGTATGTCCCAAGTGCGCATCCAGATATATTTCGGGTTTTAAGGCAGGGACGCAGCAGATAGAAGAAAAATTAAAAGAATTATTCCCGGATGCAGGGATACTCCGCATGGACGCGGACACGACCAGGACGAAAGACAGCTATGAAAAAATTTTGTCCGCTTTTGCAAACGGGGAGGCGCATATACTGATTGGCACCCAGATGATTGTAAAAGGCCATGATTTTCCCAATGTTACCCTGGTGGGCATACTGGCGGCGGATTTGTCCTTGTCCGTCAGCGATTACCGGGCAGGGGAGCGCACGTTTGCCCTGCTGACACAGGCGGCGGGCCGGGCAGGAAGGGGAAAGTTTCCCGGCGAGGTGGTAATCCAGACTTACCAGCCTGAGCATTACAGCATCGTTCATGCAGCAGCGCAGGACTATGAAGGTTTTTATGAGGAAGAAATTCTTTACAGGGAGCTTTTGCGGTATCCGCCGGCCTGCCACATGATGGCTGTCCAGATATTTGCAAGGGATGAAAAAAGGGGAAAAATGCTGGCGGATGATTTGGCGGCGTTTGCAAGGGCTTTCCGGGATGAGGAGGAGAAAGCCGTAAGCAGGCTGGCCGTTATAGGTCCTGCTCCGGCAGGGATAGGAAAAGTAAAGGATATTTTCAGGTTTGTATTCTATGTAAAATATGAAAAATATGATAAACTGGTAGAGATTAAGGATGGACTGGAGGAAAAAGTACAGTCCCTGCAATTAAAAAATGAAATGATGCAGATTGACTTTAATCCGGTAAATGCATTTTAGAGGAGGAAACCATGGCGCTTAGGAATATCAGGATAATCGGAGATGAATGTTTAACCAAAACCTGCAGGGAAGTAAAAGAAATGACGCCCCGGCTGAAAGAACTGGTAGAGGATATGTTGGACACCATGTACGAGGCTGACGGGGTAGGACTGGCGGCGCCGCAGGTGGGAATATTAAAAAGAATTGTGGTTATCGACACCACAGGGGAAGACCCCTATGTACTGATTAATCCCCGGATAGTAGAGACAAGCGGCGAGCAGACAGGGCAGGAGGGGTGTTTGAGTGTACCCGGGAAATGCGGGATTGTGACAAGGCCAAACTATGTAAAAGCCATTGCATACGATATCGATATGAAACCGTACACGCTGGAAGGAACGGAACTGCTTGCCAGGGCCATCTGCCATGAGCTGGAGCATCTGGATGGAAAGCTGTATGTGGAAAAAGCAGAAGGCGGCCTTATGGACGCGGGCGCGGTACAGGAACAGGAAGAAGAGTAAGGAGAACAGAAATGAAAATTATTTATATGGGAACGCCGGATTTTGCAGTGGGGGCGTTGGAGGCACTCATTGCGGCAGGGCATGAAATAACGGCTGTGGTGACCCAGCCTGACAAGCCAAAAGGCAGGAGCGGGAAGCTTTCGTTTTCCCCGGTTAAGGAATGCGCGCTTGCCCATCATATTCCTGTTTTGCAGCCGGAAAGGATAAGAAGGCCCGAAGCGGTGGCGGAGTTAAAAAAATATGAAGCGGACGTGTTCGTGGTGGCGGCTTTCGGACAGATTCTTTCAAAGGAAATTCTGGAGATGCCAAGGCTCGGCTGCATCAACATCCATGCTTCCCTGCTTCCCAAATACCGGGGCTCCTCCCCGATTCAATGGGCGGTCATCAACGGAGAAGAAAAAAGCGGTGTGACCATTATGCAGATGGATGAAGGGGTGGACACCGGGGACATCCTTTACCGGAAGGAAATGTTTCTGGACAGGGAGGAAACAGGCGAAACGCTTTTTGAAAAGCTGTCCGTCCTGGGAGCGCAGGCTATTGTGGAAGCGCTTACGCAGCTGGAAGAAGGAAAACTTGTGCCGGTGAAACAAAAAGAGGAAGAAGCCACCCATACTGCCATGCTTAATAAAGCCATGGGAAGAATTGACTGGAATAAAAGCGCGCTTGTGCTGGAAAGGCTGATAAGGGGACTGAACGCCTGGCCAAGTGCGTATACTGATATAAACGGAAAGCAGTTAAAGATTTGGGAAGCTTGTATGGGAGATTCGGAGACGTTTTCCATGCAGATGCCGGATATGGCGGACAAAAAGCCCGGAACCGTTGTCAGGATGGAAAAGGACAGGTTTGCCGTTAAGTGCGGCGAAGGCTTTTTATGGATAACCAGCGTACAGCTGGAAGGCAGGAAAAGAATGTGTACGCATGACTTTCTGCTGGGAAATACATTGAGCGAAGGAATGGTTTTTGGATAAGAGAAAGGATGGAGATTATGCCGTATTACTATTTTTTTGACCCGACCTATATGCTGGTTCTGATTGGCGCTGTTCTCTGTATATGCGCCAGCGTCTGGGTAAACAGTTCCATGAAAAAATATCATGGAGAGAGGAACCACAGGGGTATTACGGGAGCGGAAGCAGCGCAGCAGATACTCAGGGACGCGGGAATCTATGACGTCAGGGTAGAGTGCCTGCAAAGAGGGGGAGGCGACCATTACGACCCCAAGGCAAAGGCAGTAAGGCTTTCCTATGAAAATTTCAATTATGCCACGGTGACGGCTGTGGCAGTGGCCGCCCATGAATGCGGACATGCAAAGCAGCATCAGGAAGGATACGGCCCGCTGCAGTTTCGTACGGCGTTGGTGCCGGTTGTGAATATCGGAAGCATGTTGTGGCTGCCCATTATCCTGCTGGGTGTTTTCCTGAGCTGGAACACCACTCTTTTACAGATAGGCATCTGGGTGTTTGCCTTGGCCGTGCTGTTTCAGTTAGTTACCCTGCCTGTGGAATTTAATGCTTCCGGCAGGGCCATGCAGTCGATACAGTCCAGCGGACTTTTGGATGAGAGAGAAGCCATCGGGGTAAAAAAGGTGCTGACGGCGGCGGCCATGACCTATGTGGCGGCGACGGCGTCCTCTATTTTGCAGCTGCTCCGTATTGTGATGCTGTTTGGCGGCAGCAGAAGGCGGGATTGAAATGGCGGCGGAAAACACGAGGGAAATTGTGCTGGATATGCTGCTGGCAGTAGAAAGAAAAGAAGCGTTTTCCCATCATATTGCAAGGGACGTGCTTACAAAATACGACTATCTTTCCGGACAGGAAAAGGCCTTTATCAAAAGGCTGTTTGAAGGAACGCTGGAGAGAAGGATAGAAATGGATTATTTCTTAAATCAGGTATCCAGCCTGCCGGCGGCAAAGATGAAGCCCCTTATCAGAAACCTATTGCGTATGGGCAGTTATCAGATTTTATATATGGACAGCGTGCCGGATGCGGCGGCAGTCAGCGAGGCCGTGAAGCTTGCCGGAAAACGCAAATTTCATAATCTGAAAGGCTTTGTCAACGGGGTATTGAGAAAGCTGGCTGCTAACAAAGAACAGTTAAAACTGCCGTCGGAGGAAAATGAGCCGGAAATGTATCTTTCGGTTGCTTTTTCCATGCCTTTATGGCTGGTAAGACATTTTCTTTCCTTATATTCTTACGAAAAAACAAAACAAATTGCATCCGGTCTGCTGGAAGCCCGGCCGGTTACCATCCGTTTCAGGCAAAGCCTTGCAGAGGGGCAGAAAAAAGCCTTAATTGCAGGTTTCAGGGAAAGAGGAATCACGGTGAGCAGGCATCCTTTTGTGAAGGAGGCATATTGTCTGACAAACTGTGATAATCCGGCAGCGCTTCCCGGTTACGGGGAGGGCAGTTTTGTCATGCAGGATGCCAGTTCCATGCTGGCGGTTATGGCAGCAGGCATAAAGCCGGGGGATTTTGTTCTGGATATGTGCGCGGCGCCCGGCGGAAAGACCCTTTTGGCAGCAGAATATGCGGGAGAAAAGGGAAGGGTATGGGCGAGGGACATATCGGAGCAGAAAGTATCCCTTATTGAAGAAAATGTGAAACGCATGGGGCTTTCCAATGTGGAGATAAAGGTATGGGATGCCACTAAGCCCGACCCTGCGATGCAGGATGGCGCGGATGTTGTGATAGCGGATGTACCCTGTTCCGGACTGGGCGTGATAGGAAGGAAGAATGATATCAAGTACAGGCAGACCCCGGAAGCCGTAAAGGAAATTGCCGCATTGCAAAAAGAGATTGTCCGTCAGGCCTGTGCCAGTGTAAAGCCGGGCGGGGTATTGTTATACAGCACCTGTACGATAAATCCTGTTGAAAATGAAGATATGGCAGACTGGATTTGCAGGGAATTTGGATATACTTTGGATTCGCTTACTGCATTTCTTCCAAACATGCCGGAAACAAAAACAGCAGAAGAGGGATATTTACAGTTACTGCCCGGCGTCCATGATACGGATGGTTTCTTTTTTGCAAGACTGGTGAAGGTGAAGGTTGAATAAATTGGACATAAAATCAATGTCATTTGAAGAATTGCAGGAGCAAGTCGTTTCCATGGGGGAAAAACCCTTCCGTGCAGTCCAGTGTTATGAATGGATGCATGTAAAACTGGCACGCAGTTTTGCGGAAATGACCAGCCTGTCTAAAGATTTTCGGGAAAAATGCGGAAACCGATATCAGTATACGGCTTTAAACCCTGTAGAAATCCAGAAATCTGCATTGGACGGCACAAAAAAATTTTTGTTTGCGCTTGCCGACGGAAATATGATAGAGAGTGTGTGGATGAAATACAGGCACGGAAATTCCGTATGCATTTCTTCCCAGGCAGGATGCCGTATGGGATGCCGGTTCTGTGCTTCTACCCTGGACGGGCTGGAAAGGAATCTGCTTCCCTCTGAAATGCTTGACCAGATATATGCCGTTACGCTGCTTACGGGAGAGAGGGTTTCCAACGTGGTGGTTATGGGGTGCGGGGAGCCCCTTGACAATTATGATAACCTGCTGCGTTTTATCAGGATGCTTACAGACGAAAAGGGACTGCACATCAGCCAGAGAAATATAACGGTATCCACCTGCGGGCTGGTTCCTGAAATGTACAGGCTTGCAGATGAAAAACTGCAGATTACACTGGCATTGTCCCTTCATGCGCCAAATGATGAAAAAAGAAAAGAACTGATGCCGATAGCCAACCGTTACAGCATCAAGGAGTTGATGGAGGCCTGCGGATATTATTTTAAGAAAACGGGCAGAAGAATTACTTTTGAATACAGTCTTGTGGGAGGAGTCAACGATTCGGTGCAGGATGCAGAAGAATTAACCGCACTGGCCGCTCCCCTCGGCTGCCATGTCAACCTGATTCCGGTAAATCCGGTAAAGGAGCGGAGTTTCGTGCAAAGCGAGGCCGCAAAAACGGCTGCTTTTAAAAATAAACTTGAAAAAAACAAAATTAATGTTACTATAAGAAGAGAAATGGGACGGGATATCGATGGGGCCTGCGGGCAGCTCAGACGCAGGCATGTAAATGAAACGAGGAGATAGACGGTGTTAAAGACGTTTTCCATAACTGATATAGGAAAGAAAAGAAAACTGAACCAGGATTATGTATATACATCAGAGAGGCCTGTGGGGAATCTGCCGAATGTTTTTATTGTTGCAGACGGCATGGGAGGACATAATGCGGGAGATTATGCATCAAAGTATACGGTGGAAACCATTGTACACGAAATAGAGAGTTCTCCCGAGGAGAATCCGGAGAAGGTGCTGGGCAGGGCCATTGAAACGGCGAATGAAAATATCCTGAAACTGTCCCGTGAAAACCCGAACCTGGAAGGCATGGGAACCACCGTTGTGGCGGCAACCTGTGTGGGAAGCCGTCTATGGGTAGCCAATGTGGGCGATTCCCGGCTGTATGTGGTGGGAGAGAAAATCAGGCAGATTACCAGAGACCATTCCCTCGTAGAGGAAATGATTCGGATGGGCGGCATAGACAGGGCGGCGGCAAGGAACCATCCTGACAAGAACATCATTACAAGGGCAATAGGCGCCACTGATAAAGTAAATATCGATTTTTTCATGGTGGAACTTGTGCCGGGTGAGATTGTGTTAATGTGTTCTGACGGTTTGACCAACATGCTTGAAGATGAAGAAATCCGCATGATACTGAACGGTCAGCGGGATGTAGTTGAGAAAGCGGAAGAGCTGGTTAAAGCCGCAAATAATAACGGCGGTAAGGATAATATAGCAGTAGTGCTGATTGAGCCGTTTGCAGAATAGTTGAGGAGTAAAGCATGATTAAAATTGGAATGATGATTGGAGACCGCTACGAAATACTGGAAAAGATAGGTACGGGCGGCATGTCTGATGTATATAAGGCGAAATGCCATAAATTAAACAGGTTTGTGGCAGTGAAGGTTTTAAAACAGGAGTTTTCGGAAAATGCCAATTTTGTTTCCAAATTTCGCGTGGAAGCGCAGGCAGCCGCAGGCCTTATGCATCCCAATATTGTCAATGTATACGATGTGGGCGAAGAAAACGGCATCTATTACATCGTCATGGAACTGGTAGAGGGTATCACCCTGAAAAAGTATATTGAGCGGAAGGCAAGGCTGTCATACAAGGAAGCTGTCAGCATTGCCATTCAGGTGTCCATGGGGATTGAAGCGGCGCACAACAATCATATTATCCACAGGGATATTAAGCCGCAGAACATTATCATTTCCAAGGAAGGCAAGGTAAAGGTAACGGATTTCGGCATTGCCAAGGCAGCTACCAGCAATACGATAACCTCCAATGTCATGGGTTCCGTGCATTACACCTCCCCCGAACAGGCCAGGGGCGGTTACAGTGATGAAAAAAGCGATATTTATTCCCTGGGCATTACCATGTTTGAAATGCTGACAGGCCGCGTTCCCTTTAACGGGGAAACCACCGTGGCGATTGCCATAAAGCATATTCAGGAAGAAATGCCTTCCCCGCAGGAGTTTGTACCGGAAATTCCTGCCGGAGTAGAGCAGATTGTACTCAAATGCTGCCAGAAAAGCCCCGACAGAAGATATCAGTCCATGGCGGAACTGATTGACGACTTGAAGCAGTCGCTTATCAATCCCGATGAAACCTTTGTGGTATTTCATGACCCTGATACGGAAGCAGCCACCCGCTTTATTTCGGAAACGGACATGGCGCAGATTAAAAAACAGTCGGAACACAGGGATTACATGGATGAAACCATGCGCCTGAAGAGCGATACGGAGCAGCTGGTGCAGGAGGAGTACGCAGAAGAGGATTATGAAGAAGAGTACGACCCCAAGATGGAAAAAATCACCACGATTCTGACAGTGGCAGCCGGGCTTTTGATTTGTGGCGTCATTATCTTTTTTGTGGGAAAGATAACCGGGGTGTTTGGATTTGGAGGAAATAACAACGAAACAGGGACAACGCAGGAGAGTATGGATGATACGGAGAACGGTTCGGTGGAAATGATAGCCGTTGCCGGTCTGTCCGTGGCGGATGTCCAGAAAACCCTTACGGGAATGGGCATATTTACGGAGTTAAATTATGTGGAGTCCGAAGCCTATGAACAGAATATCGTGATAAGCGCTGACGTGACGAAGGGAACCCTGATAGAAAGAGGCACTACCGTGACCCTGACTGTCAGTGCAGGTACGGAAGGAAAGGAAGTGCCGAACATTACGGGACGTTCCTATGAGGATGCGGCTAATTTGCTTGCCAGCAAAGGCTTTTCCGTCAATAAGACAGAAAGCTATTCTGCCAGTGTGGAAAAAGGAAACGTTATTTCCCAAAGTCCGGTGGGCGGGCAGAAAGCGCCGGCGGGTTCCGTGATTACGGTCAATGTCAGCCTCGGAGAGGAAGATAACAAGGTAAGGGTGCCGAACCTGATGGGCTGTGCAGAGGATGAAGCCATAGCCAAGCTGATTGAAGCGGGACTGGCAGTGGGAGCCACCTCATCGGTATATTCCAACGAATACCCGGAAGGCCAGGTTTGTTACCAAAGCTATTCTTACGGCTCTTATGTGGAGCCCGGCACGCCGGTGGAAATCAAAATCAGCCTTGGCGCGCAGGCAGTTACCTACAAATATAATGCCAGCATAGAAGGACCTACCCTTGCGGAAGCGCCGGATTATGTGACGGGTACGTCGGTAAGCGTGACGATTGTGGCGGATGACGGCAAGGTGCTGATGGATACCAGTACGACCACCTTCCCTCTGGCTGCCAACTATTACGGCATAACTTCCTCAAAGGGAACCATCACATTTACCTATACGGTAACGACGGAAAGTTCCACCACCACCAATGAAGCAGGGGAAACCGTTACGGTTCCGGGAACTACGGAGACAAGGACTTTTACCCGTACGGTGGAATTTGTACAGGAATAAGGGGCATAAAGACATGGGTGCGGTATGCAGGGAAAGATAGTCAAAGGAATTGCGGGATTTTATTATGTGCATTTGGACGGGCGGGGCATTTTTGAATGTAAGGCAAAAGGCATATTCCGCAAAGATAAAGCAAAACCTTTAGTGGGCGACAATGTGGAAATGGAGATTTTGGACGAAGCAGGGCGGACAGGCAGTATAACGGCCCTGCTTCCCCGTAAAAATGAACTGATAAGGCCTGCCGTTGCCAATGTGGACCAGGCCCTTGTGATTTTTTCCATGACGAAGCCTTCACCCAGCCTGAATCTTCTGGACAGGTTTCTGATAATGATGCACAGACAGAACCTGCCGTGCATCATCTGCTTTAACAAACAGGATATTGCAGAGGATGGAGAAAAAAACAATCTGGAAGAAACCTATGAAAGGTGCGGCTGCAAAATACTGTTTGTGAGCGCCCTGAAAGAAGAAGGGCTGGACGAACTGAAAAGCCTGCTTCGGTTTAAGACCACCACGGTGGCAGGGCCCAGCGGCGTGGGCAAATCCTCTCTGGTAAACTGCCTGACGGGCGGGGCCGTAATGGAAACGGGAAGCATCAGCGAAAAGATTGAGAGAGGAAAGCATACCACAAGGCATTCCGAATTGATTGCCATTGCGGAAAACACCTATATTATGGATACGCCCGGCTTCAGCTCACTGACGCTGTTTTCCATGGAGAAGGAAGAACTGGCGTCCTATTATCCGGACTTTGCCCCGTATGAAGAAAACTGCCGTTTCAGGGGTTGCTCCCATGTGAGCGAGCCGGAATGCGGCGTCAAGGATGCCTTGGCGCAGGGGCTTATAAACGAGAGCCGTTATCATAATTATGCGTTGCTTTACGAAGAACTGAAGGCTAACAGGAAGTGGTAAACAGATTCATGCTTGAAAAGAGGTTCGTGTGATGGGAGGAGCGTATTTTGGGGAAAATTATTTTGTATCATGGCAGCCCTGACGAAACGGTAACGCCAAGATTTGGATTGGGCGATGAAAAACACGATTACGGCAAAGGTTTTTACCTGACGGAAAGTCCGGAGCTTGCAAAGGAGTGGGCTGTTTACCGTCCAAACGCTTCAAACGGTTGGGTACATAAGTTTGAATTGGAAACGGATGGGCTGAATATACTGGATTTTCAAGAGCATAGTGTCCTGACATGGCTTGCTGAACTGATGAAGCATCGTGACGCAGCCGATTCCAAACGGTATCGTATGCTTTCAAAACAGTTCATTGATAAATACGGATTATCTGCCGACGGTTACGATATCATTAAAGGCTGGAGAGCCAATGCCTCATACTTTTATATCGCTAAGTCCTTTGTCCGTGATGAGGTGGATATAGATATTTTGGAAGAGTTGTTGGCTCTTGGCGGACTGGGGATTCAGTATTGTATCAAAACGGAGAGAGCGTACGGAAAATTATTGGAGCATTTGGAGGCCTTGCAGCCGGTTTGTTTTACACAGTATAATGAAAAGTACAACAGGCGGGATATAGAAGCTCGGGAGAATATGCGAAAGTTGATTGACTCCGACCGAAACAGTGTGACTAAGGTGTTCAGTACATTATTTTGAAAACGAGGTGAATTGTGTGGAAGCATACTCGAAAGCATATCTGGATGAGATAGTTGAAAATCAGGGAAAATTGTTCGACTATGTGGCTATAACCTATCCTGATAAGGACACGGAAGATTTCATCCGTTCTTATATGAAAAGCAACACAAGAAAATATGTGGACGAAGCGCAGGCATATGTCTGTACAATGGACGCAAAGGCTTTGTGGGACTATTTTCTGCAAACGGACCGGTATGAAATGAAAAAGGGAAATGCGCTGGGGGGCTTTCTTCCGGACTGGATAGGGGAATTTTATGCTTATTACCAATGGAAGTATAATATTCCAAGCCGTGAGGTCATTGAAAAAGTGCCGTTGGAGTATTTGAAAAATGCATATGCCGGACTGCATGACTTGGAATTGGAACTTGCTGTAAAGAAAGTAGCGTGGAAAGAAGTTCTGTCCGCTCACAGCAGAGGCTGTTTCGCAGAGAACTTCTAAGTTCCACGCTTGGAACTTTAGTTCCGTGAGATTATGGGATTCCGCGAAGCGGAATTGTGGAGGTTAGTGTGTATCGTATTATTTGTTTTCACAACCCTGATGAAGTAAACGGTTATCTGAGTAATTGGTATCCTTCCCGGTTTACAGTGGATGGCACGGTGTTTTCCGGGGTGGAGCAGTTTATGATGTATCAAAAAGCAATTTGTTTTCATGACAGAGATATTGCAGCTCAAATCCTTGAAACAGATAATGCTGCCTGCATTAAAAATCTTGGGCGGCTTGTGTCAGGTTATGATGAGAATTATTGGAACGGAGTGCGTCAGATTGTCGTTTATGAGGGATTGCTCGCAAAGTTTTCACAAAATGAAGAACTGAAAAAACAGTTGAAAGCCACGGATAATGCCCTATTAGCGGAATGTGCCGTAAAAGACTGCATTTGGGGAATTGGATTGTCGATGAATGACTCCGACAGATATAACCGGACAAAATGGAAAGGGCAGAATCTGCTTGGGTATGCGTTGATGATGGTGAGGGACAGGCTGTAAATAACTTTTAATGAAACAGATGTGAACAATATGGAAGTTAGCATAGGCTTTATCACGTAGCTTGGATTGGTACTCGAAGAAATATAGAAGTTTCGAAAAGAGCCTATTTTAGGGCATTTTCAAGGAGGTATAAAGAAAAATGAAACTAGGAATAGTAGGACTACCGAACGTGGGAAAGAGCACCCTGTTCAATTCCCTGACAAAAGCAGGCGCGGAATCCGCAAATTATCCGTTCTGTACCATAGACCCCAATGTGGGAATTGTGGCGGTACCGGATGAGAGACTGAAGCTTTTGGGAGACATGTACCATTCCAAAAAGGTGACTCCGGCGGTAATTGAATTTGTGGATATAGCCGGACTGGTAAAAGGCGCTTCCAAAGGGGAAGGGCTGGGAAATCAGTTTTTAAGCAATATCAGGGAAGTGGATGCGATTGTACATGTGGTGCGCTGCTTTGAGGACGCCAACGTCATCCACGTGGACGGAAATGTCAATCCCATGCGTGATATTGAAACCATAAATCTGGAACTGATTTTTTCCGATTTGGAAATCTTAGAGAGAAGGATGGCAAAGACCGGGAAAGCCGCCCGTATGGACAAGAGTCTGGAAAAAGAGTTTTCGCTGCAGGGCCGCATAAAAGAGCATCTGGAGTCCGGTAAACTGGCAAAAAGCTTTGTCACGGAGGATGAGGACGAGCTGGCATGGCTGGCGGAATACAACCTGCTCACCTACAAGCCCGTGATTTTTGCAGCCAATGTGGCGGAAGGGGATTTGGCAAACGACGGCGCGGACAATCAGGGAGTGCAGGCGGTAAAAGCTTTTGCAGAAGGGGAAAACAGCGAGGTATTTGTTATCTGCGCGCAGATAGAGCAGGAAATTGCAGAACTGGACGACGAGGAAAAGGAGATGTTCCTTGAAGATTTGGGACTCTCAGAGTCGGGACTGGAAAAGCTGATAAAGGCAAGCTACCATCTTCTTGGCCTAATCAGTTACCTGACGGCAGGGGAAGATGAAACCAGGGCATGGACCATCAAGGCAGGCACCAAGGCGCCTCAGGCGGCAGGTAAAATACATACGGATTTTGAGAGGGGATTTATCAAGGCAGAGGTGGTAAATTATAAGGACCTTTTAGAGCAGGGAAGCCTGCCGGCAGCCAGGGAAAAAGGGCTGGTGGGAATGGAAGGAAAGGAGTACGTGGTAAAAGACGGGGATGTAATCCTGTTTCGGTTTAACGTCTAGAATAAAAACCATATAATGTGTGGTAAATGCGGACTGGCACAAGATATTGTGCCGGTCTTTTTTTGTGCTCTTTTTTATTGATTTTGCTTGCTAAATAAGGTATTTTAGTATAAAATTATAGTAAAAGTGGTGAAAAGTGGTGCTAAGTGGTTAAAAGTGGTACAAAAAGCGTCCTTTTCGTGGCAGACCACTTCCGAAGGCGGGTGATTGCTATGTTCATGGGTGAATACAATCATACGATAGACGCAAAGAGCAGGTTGATTATTCCTTCAAAGTTCCGCGAGATTCTGGGAGATGAATTTGTGGTGACAAAAGGACTCGATGGCTGCTTATTTGTATTTGACAACACCGAATGGACTGCTTTTGAAGAAAAGTTACAGAAATTACCCTCCCTTACAAACCCCGATGTCCGCAAATTTGTCCGCTTTTTCATGGCGGGCGCCACGGCAGTGGAAGTGGACAAACAGGGACGCATCCTGATTCCTACAAGCTTAAAGGACTTTGCAGCGCTGGAAAAAGATGTAGTGCTGATTGGCGTCGGGAGCCGTATGGAAATATGGAGCAAAGAAAGATACGAAGGAACAGTTTCCTATGATGACATGGAAGAGATTGCAATGCATATGTCGGAATTGGGACTAGGTATTTAAGATGGCATTTGAACATTATTCCGTATTATTAGAGGAAACCATTACAAATCTGAAAATCAAGCCGGAAGGCATTTATGTTGACGGTACGGTAGGCGGCGGCGGACACGCCCTGGAAGTGCTGAAAAGGCTTTCGGGGAAGGGGAGGCTGTTCGGAATGGACCAGGATGACGCCGCGATTTCAGCGGCGGAAGAAAGACTGGGAGTATTTTCGGAAAGAATCACCCTTATCCGGAGCAACTATTGTAATATACGCGCAGTATTACAGGAATACAATATTGAAAAGGTAGATGGCATCATTCTTGATTTGGGGGTGTCATCCTACCAGCTTGACACAGAGGAAAGGGGTTTTTCCTACCGGTTTGATGCAAAACTGGATATGAGGATGGACCGGAGACAGTCGCTTACGGCAAGGGATATTGTCAATGACTATCCGGAACAGGAAATTTATCGTATTATCAGGGATTACGGCGAAGAACAGTTTGCAAAAAATATTGCCAGGCATATCGTGCAGGCGCGTGAGGTCAGGCCCATAGAAACCACAGGGGAGTTAAATGACATTATCAAGGCGTCCATTCCTGCAAAGTGCAGGCAGAACGGACATCCCTCCAAGAAAACCTTTCAGGCGATTAGAATTGCCTGCAACAGGGAATTGGATGTGTTGAGGGATTCGCTGGATACCATGATAGATATGCTGAAACCAAAGGGCAGAATCTGTATTATTACGTTTCATTCCCTGGAAGACAGGATTGTAAAGACGGCTTTTAAAAAACAGGAGAATCCCTGTACATGCCCCCCGGAGTTTCCGGTTTGTGTATGCGGGAAGAAGCCGCAGGGGAGAATGGTTACCAAAAAGCCTATTTTACCTTCGGAAAGGGAACTGGCGGCAAACAGCAGGTCGGGGAGTGCAAAATTAAGAGTATTTGAAAAGAAATGAGGGCATCAGTTATGGCAACAGGCAGAAGAGGACAGGCATCATATTATATAGAAGGAAATACAGCCCGAAAAATGGACGTGAGACGCGCCATTGAACAGGAACCCAGAAAGCGTTTAAGCAATGAAACCAGAAAAAACAGGGACAGGGCTTACCACATGAGTTTCGGATACGTGGTATTTCTGGCGGCGGCTTTGTTTGTGGCAGGATATGTGCTGATTGGCTATATCCGGCTTCAGGCAGACCTTACCTCACAGGTAGAAACGATAGCTTCCCTGGAAAGCAGGCTGAACAGCTTAAGGCTTTCCAACGATGAGGAACTCACACGCATCAACAGCAGCGTGGATTTGGAGGAAATCAAGAGAATTGCAATCGGAGAACTGGGCATGGTTTATGCAGCGGAAGGCCAGATTATCCGTTATACCAATGAAGGCAGCGATTATGTAAGGCAGGTAGGGGATATTCCCAAAGAGTAATTTGCACAAAGAATTGCTGCAGGGGGTAAGATTGTGAAGGACAGAAACGGACAAGCCGGTGATAAAAATAAGCAGGAAGGAAAAAAAGAGCAGAAATTTACCATCAGGATGCAGAAAAAAATGGTGGTTCTTTTCTGTCTCATTTTGATAGCTTTTATCGGCTTAGGAGCCCGGCTGATGTGGATTGGCAGGGAAAATGGAGATAAATACGAAAAACAGGTGTTGTCGCAGCAGAAATATGACAGTATTACCCTGCCTTTCAGAAGGGGGGACATATTGGACTGTAACGGCACCAGTCTGGCAGTGAGTGAAAAGGTATACAATCTGGTGATTGATGCTAAAGTCATGCTGGCAAGGGACGGTATTTATCTTGAGCCAACGCTTCAGGCGCTGGGAATCTGCTTTCCGGATTTAAACATGCAGGAGATAAGAAAATTTATTGAAGAGCATCCTTCAAACAGCTATTATGTCCCGATAAAAAGAATGAGTTTTGCCGAGATAAAAGATTTTGTGGATATGCAGAATGATACGGGAAAGGATGAGGAAGGAAATCCAAAGCCCGGCAATTCCATCAAGGGCGTATGGTTTGAGGAAGAGTACAAACGCACTTATCCCAACGGCAGCCTTGCATGTGACGTCATTGGTTTTACGACTTCGGACGGCATGGGCATGTACGGGCTGGAAGAATACTACAATGATGTATTAAACGGCACTACCGGCAGGGAGTACGGTTATCTGAACGGGGATTCCAATCTGGAAAGAACCACAAAACCGGCAGTGGACGGATATACGCTGGTAAGCACCATAGATGCAAATATCCAGGGTATCGTGGAAAAATACCTTTTGCAATTTAATGAAGAATATACCGACAAATACAAGACGGGGCCGGGCGCAAATAATGTGGGATGCATTGTCATGGAGGTAAACACGGGAAATATCCTTGCCATGGCAAGCTATCCGACTTTTGATTTAAACACGCCTTATGATTTGAGCGCGTATTACACAGAAGAAGAAATCAATGCCATGAAGGAAGAAGATACTTATTTTGACGCATTGAATGCATTGTGGAGAAATTTCTGTATCTCAGACACCTATGAACCCGGCTCCACATACAAGCCGTTTACTGTGGCAATGGGGCTGGAAACCGGCAAAATCCAGGATGGCAATTCCTATGAGTGCAACGGAGGCCTTGTGGTAGTGGAAGGAGAAAAACCGATACGCTGCCATAACCGCGTGGGGGACGGCAATGTGTCCGTAAAACATGCCATAGCAAGTTCCTGCAATGTTGCGCTGATGAAAATATCTTTTGCAATCGGGAAAGATATTTTTACGGAATACCAGAGGAATTTTAATTTCGGATTAAAAACCAATATTGATTTGGCAGGAGAGGCAAGGACGGCGGGACTTGTTTTTGAAGCGGACAATATGGGCATTACAGAACTGGCAACCTGCTCTTTCGGTCAGGGCTTTAATGTCACCATGATTCAGATGATAGCAGGTTATTGCGCGCTGGTGAACGGAGGATATTACTACGAGCCGCATATGGTAAAGCAGATTCGCACCACAAACGGGGCGGTGGTGGAAAACATAGAGCCGAGGGTGCTGAAACAGGTTATATCCACTTCCACGTCCGATTTGATAAGGGAATACTGTGAGGCGGTATGCGACCCGCATTATACGGGCAATACCGGAAAGACGGCAAGGCCGGCAGGTTATAAAATCGGGGGAAAAACGGGAACTGCACAGACATTTCCCCGCGGTAACGGTGAATATGTGGTATCTTTTATCGGGTATGCGCCGGCAGATAACCCCCAGATAGCTATTTATGTGGTAGTGGACAGACCGAATATGGAAAACCAGAGCCTTGGAACCAGGGCAGCCACCGGCATAGCAAGGAATGTGCTGACGGAAGTGCTTCCTTACATGGGTATTTTCATGACGGAGGAGCTTTCCGAGAGCGAGGCCCGGGAACTGGAAGAAAAGAGGCTGGAGGATACCAGAAAGTATACGCAGAGTGTAAGCGATGGCAATGCGGGAGACGCACAGGCTCCGGAAGGGGGAGATAATGCCGGGGAGGGAAACGCACCGGCGCGGGCGCCCTGGATGGATTTTGAAAAAGACCCTGCCACAGGTTATCTGAAGGACCCTGTAACGGGAAGCCTTTTAGACCCTGAAACGGGGGAAGTGATTGACGGCAGTTATCCGGCTCTTTCGGAATAGTTACATCAGATAACTCATAACCTCATAAAAAAGGGAATAGAGTATATTAACACCTTTTTTTGTGAGGTTTTTATGTTGGAAAGGGGAAACAGGACTTTTCACCGAAAAAAAATAACCATTTCCTTTTTTCTCTGTGCAGCCATGTTGTTTCTTTTGTTTGTCAGGCTGGTATACCTGATGGTTGCCCGTGCAGACTATTATTCGGCAAAAGCGGTGGAACTGCATGAAAGGGAGAGAAGCATCAAGGCGGCAAGGGGAAGGATTATTGACTGTAACGGCAATGTCATAGCGGATAACAAGACGGTGTGTACGATTTCCGTTATTTACAACCAGATTGAAGACCCGGAAAAAGTAATTGAAGTCCTTTGCAGGGAATTGTCCCTTTCGGAAGAGTATGTACGCAGCCGCGTGGAAAAATATTCTTCCATAGAACGTATCAAAAGCAATGTGGATAAGGAAACAGGGGACAGAATCAGGGAATATGACCTTGCCGGGGTTAAAGTGGATGAGGATTATAAACGGTATTATCCCTATGGCAGCCTGGCCTCCAAGGTGCTTGGCTTTACCGGGAGCGATAATCAGGGCATTATAGGGCTGGAAGTCATCTATGAAGAATACCTGGAAGGAGAAAAGGGTACCATCCTTACGGTTACGGACGCAAAAGGGATTGAAGTGGAGGAGGCCGGTGAAAGCAGGATTGAACCGGTAAACGGAAGGGACTTACATATCAGCATGGACATGAACATCCAGAGCTATGCGACGCAGCTTGCCGTACAGGCCATGGAAACCAAGGAGGCAAAAAGTGTTTCCATCATCGTGATGAATCCCCAGAATGGGGAAATACTTGCCATGGTAAATGTCCCAGAATTTGATTTGAACAATCCTTATGAACTGACAGAAGAGGTTTTGGCAGGCAGCGTATCCGCAAACGGGGAACTGTCGGCGGAGGAAAAACAGGATTTGTTAAATGCCATGTGGAGGAACGGCTGCATCAACGACACCTATGAGCCCGGTTCTACATTTAAAACCATTACCGCGGCGGCAGGGCTGGAATCCGGTGTGGTAACGCCCCAGAGCACTTTTTCCTGTCCGGGCTTTGTGATTGTGGAGGACAGGAAAATACGTTGCCATAAGGTAGGCGGCCATGGCGCGCAGGATTTTGTACACGCCACCATGAATTCCTGCAATCCGGTATTTGTCACGGTGGGGCTGCGCATGGGGGCGGAAACGTATTACAGTTACTTTAAACAATTCGGCCTGCTGCAGAAAACCGGTGTTGATTTGCCGGGAGAAGCCGGAACCATAATGCATAAAGTAGAGGATATCGGCGAGGTGGAACTGGCAACCATATCGTTCGGGCAGTCCTTCCAGATTACGCCCATACAGCTGCTTACTACTTTTGCCTCCATCATAAACGGAGGCAACCGTGTCACACCTCATTTCGGGGTGGAAATTACGGATACGGACGGTAATTTGATTGAAAAGCTGGAATATCCGGTAACCCAGGGTATTGTTTCAGCGGAAACTTCTGCTACCATGCGGGAAATCTTAGAGAAAGTGGTATCGGAGGGCGGTGGGAAAAATGCGTATATAGAAGGCGTCCGCATCGGTGGAAAAACGGCGACGAGCCAGACCCTTCCGAGGGGAAGCGGAAAGTATATCGCTTCTTTTGTGGGATTTGCACCGGCAGATGAGCCTCAGGTGATAGCCATCGCCATTATCAACCACCCGCAGGGGGTATACTACGGCGGACAGATAGCAGCGCCGATTATCCGCCAACTTTTTGAAAATATTCTTCCTTATTTGGGGATAATGGATTATAATGATTATGGCGTTTTGGAAACCCCATAGGAAGCGGCAGAGAGGATAGGAGTTTATGAACAGGGAATGTCTGATGCCGGTGATAATTTCTTTTGTCATCTGCGTGATTTTGGGACCGATTGTCATCCCCTTCCTAAAGAGATTGAAAGTGGGGCAGACCGTCAGGGAAGACGGTCCGCAGAGCCATCTAAAGAAAAACGGAACGCCGACCATGGGCGGTATTGTCATATTGTTCGGCATAGCCGGAACTTCCCTGCTTTACGCCCGTGATTATCCCAAAATCATTCCGGTATTGTTTCTGACGCTCGGATTCGGGCTGGTAGGATTTCTGGATGATTATATCAAGGTGGTGCTAAAGCGTTCCATGGGCCTGTCCCCGCTGCAAAAGATGCTCCTGCAGCTGGTAGTGACAGGTATCTATGCGTATTATCTGAAGCATTTTACGGGAATGAGCCTTGCAATGAAAATCCCTTTCATGGATAATAAATGGCTGGATTTTGGGATTTTCAATATCCCCGTTTTGTTTTTCATTGTGATAGCCACGGTAAACGGGACCAATTTTACGGATGGTCTGGATGGGCTTGCAGGAAGCGTCACGGTGATAGTGGCTACCTTTTTTACCGTGGTGGCTGTCGGGACAAAAAGCGGGATTGAGCCGGTTACCTGTGCCGTGGTGGGAGCGCTTCTCGGATTTTTATTGTTTAATGTGCATCCTGCCAGCGTTTTTATGGGAGACACCGGTTCCCTTGCCCTGGGAGGATTTGTGGCTGCCAGCGCTTATGCGCTGAAACTGCCGTTGTTTATTCCCATAGTCGGTTTTGTGTATCTGATAGAAGTGGTATCTGTTATACTGCAGGTGTCCTTTTATAAATTTACGGGGGGAAAAAGGATTTTCCGCATGGCGCCCCTCCATCATCATTTTGAATTGGGCGGATGGTCAGAATCCAAGGTTGTGGCGGTGTTCTCCATTATGACGGCGATTTTATGCCTGATAGCATTGATGGGGCTGCGTATCTAGGAAATCAGGAGGCAGGTTAAAAATGGAATTACAGAACAAATCAGTATTGGTGGTAGGTTCCGGTATAAGCGGAATTGCGGCGGTGGAACTGCTGCATACGGCAGGCGCAATGCCGGTGCTTTTCGACAGCAATGATACATTATCCGTAGAGGAAATAAAAAAGAAGCTGCCATCTGACAAAGCAACGGCCTGTTATACCGGGCAGCTTCCGAACGAGGTAAGGGATGAAATAGAAATAGTGGTTTTAAGTCCGGGCGTGCCTGTGGATATTCCGTTTGTGGAATGGTTTAAAGAAAGACGGCTCCCCGTCATAGGCGAAATAGAATTGGCATATCTGATGGAAAAAGGCAGGATTGCCGCCATCACCGGAACCAACGGCAAGACGACGACCACTACGCTGACAGGTGAAATATTGAAAGCGCATTTCTCCCGGGTATTTGTAGTGGGCAATATCGGCAATCCATATACGAAAGAAGTTTTACATACCCGGAAAGATTCCGTTACGGTTGCGGAAATCAGCAGTTTCCAGCTGGAAACAACGGATGCTTTCCATCCGGCGGTGTCCGCCATTTTAAATATTACGCCGGACCATTTAAACAGGCATCATACCATGGAAACATATGCTGCCGTAAAAGAGTCCATTGCGGCAAGGCAGACGAAGGATGAGGTCTGCGTCCTCAATTATGAGGACGCGCGCCTGCGTGAGTTTGCCGGCAGGTGTCCGGCAAAAGTGATTTTCTTTTCCTCTGCACACAAACTGGAGGATGGTTATTTTCTTGAAAAGGATTATATCTGCCGTGCAAGGAAGGGCGTGACGGAACGGATATTAAATATCCATACGGATATGAACCTGGTAGGGCTTTGCAATGTGGAAAATGTGATGGCGGCCCTTGCCATTGCGGAGAGCATGGGCGTTTTGCTTTCCACCTCGCTTTCCGTTATAAAGGATTTCAAGGCGGTGGAACACCGGATTGAATACGTGGCGGAAAAGGACGGCGTGGTATATTACAATGATTCCAAAGGAACCAATCCGGATGCTGCCATTCAGGGAATCCGGGCGATGTCAAGGCCTACCGTACTGATTGGCGGCGGGTACGACAAAGGAAATGAATATGATGAATGGATTGAGGCCTTTGAAGGCAAGGTAAAATGTCTTGTTCTTTTGGGGCAGACAAGGGAAAAAATTGCGGAATGCGCCAGAAAACACGGCTTTTCCGAGATTAAGACGGCGGATACCTTTGAAGAGGCATTCCGTATCTGTGTGGATACGGCAGAGCAGGGAGATGCAGTGCTTCTGTCTCCTGCCTGTGCCAGCTGGGGGATGTTTTCCAACTATGAAGAACGCGGCAGGATATTTAAAGAATATGTCAATGCGCTGTAAGTATCAAACATTGAAGGAGTGACAACGTGGCAAAAAGAAGAAAAGGGCAAGCACAATCTGAATATTTCTTCGATTACAGTCTGCTTTTTATTGTATTGTTTTTACTGGGATTCGGACTGGTGATGCTGTACTCCACCAGTTCCTATGAGGCGGCGCAGAATTACGGCAGTTCTACCTTCTTTCTGGAAAAACAGTTGAAGGCAACCATCCTCGGGCTGGTGGGCATGATGGTAGTGGCCAATATTCCCTATCATTTTTGGGAAAAGTTTTATCTGTTGGGATATGTGATTTCCGTTATCCTGCTTTTACTGATAATTCCGTTCGGGCACAGGTCGGGCGGCGCAAAAAGATGGTTCCGTATCGGGGGGCTTTCCATACAGCCTTCGGAAATCGCCAAGCTTTGCATGATTCTGTTTCTGGCAGTCATGATTTGCAAGATGGGCAAGAGCATACGAAGCGCAAAAGGTTTTCTGGCTTTGATGGCGATGCCGCTCCCCATTGTCCTTATGGTATGGAAGATTACTTCCAACTTAAGTTCGGCAATCATTATCATGGGTATTGCGCTTCTGATGGTGTTTGTGGCAAGTCCCGATTATAAAAAGTTTATTATCATGGGGGCGGCAGGCATCGCCGGCGCAGCCCTGATTGTGTTTATCATTGTAAATATCGCAAATGCCGACGGGTTAAACTACCGCGGCGAGCGTATCCTTGCATGGTTGAATCCGGAGGCCTTTATCAGTGATACGGGATACCAGACCCTTCAGGCGCTGTATGCCATCGGTTCAGGCGGCATCTGGGGCAAAGGGCTGGGGCAGAGCATGCAGAAGCTTGGTTTTATTCCCGAGGCGCAGAACGATATGATTTTCTCCATTATCTGTGAAGAATTGGGGCTGTTTGGCGCAGTCGCCATCATCATGATGTTTTTGATGCTGATATGGAGGCTGATGGTGATTGCCAACAATGCACCTGATTTGTTCGGGGCGCTTTTGGTGGTGGGCGTTATGGGCCATATGGCAATACAGGTTATCCTGAACATTGCCGTTGTCACCAACACAATTCCCAATACCGGAATATCCCTGCCGTTTATCAGTTACGGAGGCACGGCCGTTTTGTTCCAGCTTGCGGAAATCGGGCTTGTGCTTAATGTGGCAAAACGCATTCAGCTAAAAGAAGTGTAGGCAGAACATCTTTATCCGCTTTGAATATGATAAGGTATAATATGTCATAAAGGCGGATGAGCAGTTTGGAATCTATCTATATTCACGGCGGAATAGCCCTGCAGGGGCAGGTCAGAATACAGGGTTCTAAAAATGCAGTACTGCCGGTTCTGGCGGCAACCTTGCTGACAGAAGGCACCAGTATTATCGGGAATTGTCCCAGACTGACGGATGTTTTTTACATGCAGACGCTTTTGGAAAGCCTGGGGTGTCAGACAGCCTGGGAAGAAGGAAAATTGAAAATAAACGCAAAGAAAGCAGGAGAAATCCATGCACTGAGCGAGATGCCTGCAGAGGCGGTAAAAGGTATGCGCTCTTCCATTATACTTCTGGGCGCCCTGCTTGGCAGAACACATGAAGTCAGGATTGAGTATCCGGGCGGCTGTGTAATCGGAGAACGTCCCATAGATTTGCATCTGGCGGCGTTAAAGAAAATGAATGTGGAATTTGAAGAAAAGTCTTTTGGATTGTATGCCTGCACCGAAGGCCTTTGCGGGGCGGAAATCACATTGCCGCTTCCCAGTGTAGGAGCAACCGAAAACCTTCTTCTGGCAGCGGTTAAGGCAAATGGGACGACCATTATCCGGGGAGCTGCCAGGGAACCTGAGATAAAAACCCTTTGTGATTTTCTGTCTTGCTGTGGCGCGGATATTACAGGCGCCGGAAGCGCCACCATTATCATAAGGGGAGTGGAGCATCTTGCAGGCGTAGAATTTGAGATACCTGGGGACAGGATTGTGGCAGGCACGTATTTATGCGCCTGTATGGCGGCAGGCGGGGAAGTGCTTTTACAGGAGGCTCCCGTTATGCAGATGCAGTCCGTTCTGGAGACTGCCATGAAAATGGGAGTTTCCTGCCAGACAACACAGGAGGGGCTTTATGTGCAGGTGCATGAAAAACTGCAGTCGCCCCGCAAACTGGTGACAGAGCCTTATCCGGGCTTTCCCACGGATATGCAGTCGCTTTTCCTGACCGTGTCCGCGCTGGCAAAGGGAAGCTGCCTGATAGAAGAAACCATTTTTGAAAATCGCTTCCATACGGTTCCGTGCCTGCGGGACATGGGAGCAGATATCGTACAGACGGATGCAAGACATGTCCTGGTGGAAGGCGTGGAAGAGCTGCAGGGAACCCGTGTCACGGCACAGGAACTTCGCGGCGGCGCCGCACTGGTGGTTGCGGGGGCGGCGGCAAAAGGGGAAACCATTGTGGATGGATGCCATTTTATTGAGCGTGGCTATGAAAATATCTGCAGGGATTTAAGAGAGTTAGGAGTGCGAATATACGGTGTATAAGGCTACGAGGAACAGGAAGAAAGGCAGAAAGAGAATAGTAATCCTTCTTTTGCTTGCGGTGACGGCGCTTGCCCTGGGAGGCATCTACTATTTTTTGCAGACGCGGACCATACGGACGGTTTACGTGGAAGGCAATATGCATTACACGAAAGAGGAGATTCAGGATATGGTAATGGAAGGCCCGCTGGGCGGTAATTCCCTTTACCTGTCCTTGATTTATAAGGACAAGCAGATTACGGATATTCCTTTTATTGCCTCCATGAATGTGCAGGTGCTATCGCCGGATACGGTTAAAATTGTCGTATATGAAAAATCACTGGCAGGATATGTGGAATATCTGGACAGGTATATGTATTTTGACAAGGAAGGCATTGTTGTCGAGAGTTCTTCCATAAAGACAGCAGGAATACCGCAGATAACAGGTCTTAATTTTGACCATGTGGTGTTGAATGAGCCGCTGCCGGTAGAAAATTCCGATATCTTTTACAAGATATTGACTGTCACAAAGACATTGATGAAGTACACCCTGTCGGCCGACCGCATATACTTCGGCTCCCAAAATTCCATGACGCTCTATTTCGGGGAAATCAGGGTGGTCTTCGGAACGGAGGAGCTTCTTGACGAGAAAATCATGCTGTTAAAAAGCCTGCTCCCGGAACTGGAGGGGAAGAAAGGAACCTTAAATCTGCAGAATTATGACGGGAGTACGGGTTCAATACCTTTTAAACCGGACTCATAAAGCAAAAACCTTTGAAGAATTGTAAAAAATGTGTTGATTAATTATCAAAATAATTATATGATAGTCTATATGGATTTTATTTGGAAATAAGGAGGAAATACCTTTGCTGGAGATTAAGACGAATGACGCTGAATCTGCTGCCAAAATCATCGTGGTCGGTGTTGGCGGAGCAGGTAACAACGCTGTAAATAGAATGGTAGATGAAAGTATTGACGGAGTAGACTTTATCGGGGTTAACACGGATAAGCAGGCGTTACAGCTCTGCAAAGCGCCGAAACTCTTACAGATAGGGGAAAAGCTCACCAAAGGGCTGGGGGCGGGAGCCAAGCCGGAAATCGGACAGAAAGCTGCCGAAGAAAGCGCTGAGGAAATTGAAACCGCTTTAAAGGGAGCCGACATGGTGTTTGTAACCTGTGGCATGGGCGGCGGAACCGGAACAGGCGCAGCGCCTGTTGTGGCTAAGATTGCAAAGGACATGGGGATTCTTACGGTCGGCGTTGTGACGAAGCCTTTTCGTTTTGAAGCGAAAGCCCGTATGACGAATGCCTTGAGCGGTATCGAGAATATCAAGGGCAACGTGGACACGCTTATTGTCATTCCCAATGACAAGCTTCTTGAGATTGTGGACAAGCGTACTACCATGCCTGAAGCATTGAAGAAAGCGGATGAAGTATTGCAGCAGGCAGTGCAGGGTATTACCGATTTGATTAATGTGCCGGCAGTCATCAATCTGGATTTTGCGGATGTGCAGACTGTCATGAAAGATAAAGGGGTTGCCCATATCGGCATTGGCGTCGGCAAGGGTGACGACAAGGCCCTGGAAGCAGTCAAGATGGCGGTGGAAAGTCCTTTGCTGGAAACTACCATTACAGGCGCGTCCCATGTCATCATCAATGTGTCGGGTGATATCACCTTAAATGACGCGTCCGAAGCATCTGATTACGTAAGGGAACTGACAGGGGATGATGTAAATGTTATCTTCGGCGCCATGTATGATGCAGGACAGCCTGATACCTGTACCATTACCGTTATTGCTACAGGCTTAGAGTCTGCGCCTGCCAAGAGCCCTTTGGGAAGCAAGCCGGGCTTTGGTACATATCCGGGTTCCAACCGTTTTATGCAGCCGACTTCGTATCAGTCAGGAATGGAGGACGGCAGCTGGAAGAAAGGCGGAAAGGAGCAGGTAAGACCCATGGGCAAGCCGGTGTTAAACGGCATCACGAAACCGACGGACCTTCGTTCTTCCGTGGAGGAAAAGTCCTTAAAAATCCCCGATTTCCTGCAGCGGGGCAACAAATAACAACGAGCAGAAAAGACAGTCATCCGGCTGTCTTTTTTTTGTGCGTGATGCAATGTCGAATTATGCTAAAAATAAAGCGCATCTTCACATCAAATACGACAAATTCTTTGGATACATGCCTTTATAATGATTATCAGGCGGTTGAGAATTCCGCAATAACAGGAAAGGAGAGGAGGTCTTTGTATTATGAGGTTTACATAGACAGCCTGTTTCTGCTGAATTTTACCATGAACCTTTACCTGCTCTTGTTAATCAATAAAAGCCTGAATTGCACTGCCACGCGAATAAGGCTTTTTGCAGGCGCTTTCTTAGGGGGATTGGGATATTGTCTGATGTTTTTTCTGCCTTTTGGAGGTGCGGTGGCAAAGACGTTGTTTACGGCAGTCTTTGTCAACGGCGGGATTTTATTATGGGTTTACAGACCGGATTCCATAAAGGCGGCTTTCAAAATACTGGAGACAATGATTGGCTGCTCTTTTCTGATGGGAGGAGGATTTTTACTGCTGACAAACCATGTAAAACCTTTTCGGGAACATGCCATGTCCGTAACAGGCATGCTGGCTTTCGGGGGTGTTTTCGCGGTTGCTTTTTCCTGGTATATGGAAAGAAAGAAAAGGGAAGGGAGCAGACTTTGCAAAGCAATCCTGCAGGGAAGCAACGGCCGCAGGATGACGGTACAGGGAATTGTGGATACGGGAAATTCTCTGAGAGAGCCTATCAGCAGGAAACCTGTTTCCGTACTGGAAAAAGAGGTATTTGACGGCCTGTATGAAGAGGGAAACGAGCCGGAAGGCTTTCGGGCCATTCCCTACCGGAGCGTTGGATGTGAACGGGGAATTATGAAGGGATATCAGATTCCTGAAATGACAATCGAACAGGGAGGAATCAAAAAAGTGTGCCGGAACGTATATGTAGCAGTCAGCGAAAAAGAAATTTCTTCAACAAAAAGCTATCAGATGCTGATACATCCGGAGTTATTGGAAAAATAGAAAAATACAAAACAGGAGGTTTCATTATGATATTAAAAGTTGCCATGCCGGGCAGAATCCAATTTAAGATGATACAGAGGGAGAACGGACTGTTCAGGCTTTATCAGGGACTTAGCTCCAGACAGGGGGATGTCCATTATATCGGGGGTACGGAAGTCCTTCCGCCGCCGTTGGAATCAGAAAGGGAAAATGAAGTCATCAGTGATTTGGGAACCGAATATGAGGATGCAGCCAAATCCATTCTGATTGAACATAATCTGAGGCTGGTGGTGTACATAGCAAAGAAATTTGACAATACCGGTGTAGGAGTGGAGGATTTGATATCCATCGGGACAATCGGACTCATCAAATCCATCAATACCTTTAATCCACAAAAAAACATCAAGCTTGCCACGTATGCGTCCAGATGCATTGAAAATGAAATATTGATGTACCTGAGAAGAAATAACAAGACGCGGATGGAAGTATCCATTGATGAGCCGTTAAATGTGGACTGGGACGGAAACGAGCTGCTTTTGTCCGATATTTTGGGAACGGATGAAGACGTCATCTACCGGGATATAGAGACAGAAGTAGAGAAGAAACTGTTAAAAAAGGCCATTGATAAACTTTCTGAAAGGGAAAGAACCATTATCAATTTAAGATTCGGTTTAAATACGCCGGACGGGCAGGAACTGACCCAGAAAGAAGTGGCCTCGCTTCTGGGCATTTCCCAGTCCTATATCTCCAGGCTGGAAAAGAAAATTATGAAACAGCTCAAAAGGGAAATTGAACGGCAATGACAGGACAGGATAAATATGGTACAATGTTGGAGCAGATAAAAAACGAAAGCAGGCGGAATGCAGATGATAGACAGAAATGACATTTTATCCATCGAATACCTGAAAAAAACAGAATACACGGGAAGCTGCAAGGATATGCGCTACAGGATGGAAAAGACGGAGAAAGAAGAAGGGGCCAGGCTGCTTGTGACAGTCTGGCCGGAACCTTTTAATTATTTTAATACCCCTGAAAACGAAAAACGCCGTGAAGAATTTGATTTTTCCGAGGACGGTATCATGGATGCCGTTGCCTGGATGAACGACCGCTTATTTGAATGGAATCAGGCGGTCAGGTAATTGCGCATGGTACGGAGGGCGTTCTTTTCCAGACGGGAGACCTGCGCCTGGGATATGCCAATCATATCGGCGACTTCCATCTGGGTCTTTCCGGAGAAAAAGCGGAGGGAAATGATTTCCCTTTCCCGTTCATTCAAACGTTTCATGGCCTCACTGAGGGAGAGATGTTCCACCCAGGTCTCTTCCTTATTTTTTTTGTCGCTGATTTGGTCCATGACGTACAGGGTATCCCCGCCGTCGGTATAAACCGGCTCATACAGGCTCATGGGATTCTGGATGGCGTCAAGGGCATACGTAATGTCTTCTTTGGAAATACCGATTTCAGAAGCAATTTCTTCGATGGAAGGCTCTTTTAAATTTTTCTTGATGAGGGCTTCTTTGGCATAGATGGCCTTGTAGGCGGTATCTTTTAAAGAACGTGAGACACGGATGGAATTGTTGTCCCTGAGAAAACGCCGGATTTCCCCGATAATCATGGGTACGGCATAGGTGGAGAACTTTACGTTCAGGGAGGAATCAAAGTTGTCAATGGCTTTTATCAGACCGATGCAGCCGATTTGAAATAAATCGTCCACATTTTCGTTGCTTGAGGAAAACCGTTTGATGACGCTGAGTACCAAACGCAGGTTTCCTTCGATGTACTGTTCGCGCGCTTCCCTGTCCCCGTTTGCAATCCGCATGAACAGGGCGTCTTTTTCAGCGGGCTTTAACAGGGGAAGTTTGGATGTATTTACACCGCAGATTTCTACTTTTCCTTGTGCCATAATGTGTGCCTCCGTTATATGTCAATATGTTTTTTTCTTTATCCGCGGGGTGTATTTGGTTTTTGTCTTTTGGTCTGTAATAGTATGCGCCAAAGAAAAATGCTTTATGCAGTCAGTTTCTTAAGAGTGTCAATTTGGAAAATTCTGCATATACTGTAGAAAGGAAAAAGAAGGCGGCTGACCGTATGCTTTTTTCAGAATTTAAGTGCAAAGAAGTTATCAATTTAAGGGATTGCAAACAGCTTGGAAAAGTAGGGGATTTGGAGTTTGACGAGAGGAACGGCTGTATCCACAAAATTTTGATACCGCGTGGAAACAAGTGGGAGAGCTTTTTCAAGTGCCAGGACGACTACGTCATTCCTTTCCGGGATATCAAGCAGATTGGACCGGATATTATATTGGTGGATATCTGCACCGATTGATTGTTTTTACACGGAAATTTTTCCACATTTTACACGGCGCCAGCCCCGGCAGGCATTTGTTCCAACGGGACGCGCTCTCGCTCGGGTAAAAACGCAGTGGTACATAAGAGGTTGAAATACAACCTCTAAGTACCAGCGTTTTTACACGGTCCCTTATGGAATCAAATGCCTGCCGGGGCTGGCGCCGTGTAAAATGTGGAAACTTAACGTCGAAAAAAGTTGACATAATTTTATGAATGCCATATAATAGACGAAAGGGGCAGGAATTTTATGCCGGAGAGTACAGGGGGTAGCGAATATGAAATGTCCGTTTTGCGGCCATGAAAATACGAGGGTCATTGATTCCAGACCGGCTGAGGACCACAATTCCATCAGGAGAAGGCGTGTCTGTGATGAATGTGACAAGCGGTTTACCACATATGAAAAGATAGAGACGATTCCGGTTATTATTATGAAAAAAGACAATAACAGGGAAACGTACGACAGGGGAAAATTGGAAGCAGGCATTTTAAGGGCATGTCATAAACGTCCGGTAAGCGCCGGTGACATTATGCACCTTGTAAATGAGGTGGAAACAGAAGTCTTTAATATGGAAGAGAAGGAAATTCCCAGTCAGGTTATCGGAGAGCTTGTGATGAACAAATTAAAGAGCCTGGATGCGGTTGCCTACGTTCGCTTTGCCTCCGTTTACCGTGAATTTAAAGATATCAATACTTTTATGGATGAACTGATGAACGTGTTAAAGGAAAAATAGGAGACAAATTTTTCAGCATGTGTTTTACACATGCTGTTTTTTGTGGTATAAAAGAAACAGTAATACAGAGAGGGAAAGAATATGCTTGAGAGGTTTTATCCGCATCATGAGGTGGACTCCGCTTACGGGATTGATTACGAGGGATTATACCAATCGGGATTCCGAGGCATTATTTTTGATATTGACAATACGCTGGTGCCCCATGGCGCGCCTGCCGATGAAAGGGCGGCAGCGCTGTTTGCGCGCCTGAAAAAGACAGGTTTCCGCATTGTGCTGTTGTCAAATAACAAGGAGCCTAGGGTGAAAATGTTCAATGATGTGGTGAAGGTAGACTATATTTTTAAGGCGGGCAAACCGAAAGCCGCAGGATACCAAAGGGCGATGAAGGTTATGGGAACGAAGCCGGAAAGCACCATGTTTGTGGGCGACCAGCTTTTTACGGATATCTGGGGGGCAAAAAAGGCGGGAATTGAAACCTTTTTGGTAAAGCCCATTCACCCGAAGGAGGAAATACAGATTGTACTAAAAAGATATTTGGAAAAAATAGTTTTGTTTTTTTATCACAGAAGAAAGGCATGATTATGACGGTTAACGGACAGACAAAGACATGCGGACTGATTGGGAATCCGGTAGAGCATACGCTTTCCCCCGTCATTCACAATCTGTTGGCGGAGATGACAGGAAAAAACCTGATATACGTACCTTTCCGGGTGGAAGGGGAAAACCTTGCGGATGCGGTAAAAGGAGCAGCCGCACTCGGCATAAAGGGATTGAACGTTACGGTTCCTTATAAGGAAAGAATCCTTCCTTTTCTGACGGATGTGGACGCGCTGGCGCAGAAAATCGGCGCGGTAAACACACTGGTGCAGGAATCAGGAGGATATATTGGGTATAATACGGATATGCCGGGACTCTACCGCGCCATGTTAAGCGACGGCGTTTCTGTGGATGGAGAAGACGTGATAATCTTGGGGGCGGGCGGCGTGGCAAGGGCAGTGGCGCTCATGCTTTCCGAAAAAGCCAGAAGGATATTCCTGTTAAACAGGACAGAGCAGAAAGCGCTGGACATCGCCGGGGAAGTGAACGGCTATGCAGGCAGGCAGGCAGTGAAAGCCATGCCGTTGTCTGCGTGGAGAAAACTGCCGGACGGAAAGTATCTTGCCGTACAGGCAACCAGCGTAGGGATGCACCCCCGCACAGATGATGTGCCGATTGAGGACGCTGATTTTTATAAGCGGATTCATACCGGCTATGATTTGATATACAATCCTTTTGAAACCCGGTTTATGAAGCTGGTAAAAAAAGAAGGCGGGAAAGCCTTTAACGGATTAAAGATGCTTTTGTACCAAGGCATCATTGCCTATGAACTGTGGAACGGGCTTTCCGTGTCGGGAGAGCAGGCGGGTAAGATATACGAGAGATTAAGGGAAAGCTTATGAGTAATGTGATTTTAATAGGATTTATGGGAAGCGGCAAGACCACGGTGGGACTTAGGCTTTCCTACAGGCTGAAGAGGGTTGTCGAGGACACGGACAAGCTGATAGAGAAAAAGGAAAACAGGAGCATCAGCGAAATTTTCAGTACAGACGGGGAAGAGGCATTCAGAAAAATGGAAACAGCCTGTTTAAGGGAACTGCTTTCTTCCAGACAGGAGAGGATTATTTCCACGGGCGGCGGTCTTCCCGTGCGCAGGGAAAACCATGCCCTGCTGAAACAGCTGGGTACGGTGGTTTATCTTCAGATATCCCCGGCATGTGTCTGGGAGCGGTTAAAAAATGACACGCAGAGACCGCTGCTGCAATGTGAAAATCCTTTGCGTAAGATAAAGGAACTGCTTTCGGAGAGGGCTTCCTTTTATGAGGAAGCGGCGGACATTGTGATTGATGTGGACGGCAAAAATATGGAACAGGTACTTGCGGAAATTATAGAAAAGCTGGAGGCATGCGGCTGCATAGAGGGAGGAACGGAAAATGAAGATATTAGTGATTAATGGTCCCAACCTTAATTTTTTGGGAATCCGGGAAAAAAAGATATATGGAACGGAAGATTATGACTGCCTGCTGCGGATGATAGCAAAAAAGGGAGAGGAGACCGGCAGTACCATTGAAGTTTTCCAGAGTAACCATGAGGGCGCCATCATAGACAGGATACAGGACGCTTATTTTGATAAAACGGAAGGCATAGTCATCAATCCGGGGGCTTTTACCCATTACAGCTACGCCATCCATGACGCGCTTGCAAGCGTTAATATGCCAAAGGTGGAAATCCATATTTCCGATATTACGGCAAGGGAGGAGTTCAGGAAAATTTCGGTTACCAGACCTGCCTGTGACGACCAGATATACGGAAAAGGGCTGGAAGGATACCTTCTTGCCATTGACAGGGTGATTAAACTTGCCGAAAGAATTTGAAAAAAGAGTTGAAAAATAGGACATCTTAGTATACACTATAAAATGAATTAAAACGTGACAATTTTAGGAGGATTTTTTATGATTTCTGCAGGAGATTTCAGAAATGGTATTACGATTGAATTAGATAATAATATTTACCAGATTATTGAGTTCCAACATGTAAAGCCGGGAAAAGGCGCTGCATTTGTAAGAACCAAGCTGAAAAATATTAAGAGCGGCGGTGTAGTGGAGAAAACGTTCAGACCTACCGAAAAATGCCCTCAGGCACGTATTGACAGAAAAGATATGCAGTATTTATATTCTGACGGCGACTTGTTCAATTTCATGGATGTCGAGACTTATGAGCAGATTGCGTTAAACAGCGAGACCATCGGCGACGCGCTCAAGTTTGTCAAAGAAAATGAAATGTGCAAGGTTTGTTCCCACAACGGCAATGTGTTTGCAGTAGAGCCTCCTTTATTTGTAGAACTGGAGATTACGGAGACGGAGCCCGGATTTAAGGGGGATACCGCAACAGGCGCAACCAAGCCGGCGACTGTTGAAACAGGCGCGCTTGTATATGTTCCCCTGTTTGTCAATCAGGGAGATAAGATTAAGATTGACACCAGAAGCGGGGAATATTTGTCCAGGGTATAAGCAGTCTTTTCCATCATAAATAAGCCATTAAGACAATAGATGATATCTATTGTCTTTTTTGTTTCCCATCATACAGCAACGGAAAGAAAAAGGAGAACAAATATGGATTTTAATGGTTTTATTGAAAAGACGGAGAACAGCATCCGGGATTTTATGGGAGAGGGCGTTAAGGTACAGGTAAGGGAAGTGACAAAAAACAACGGCGTTATACTGCATGGGATGGTAATCCTGAGGGATGGGGAAAATGTTTCCCCCACCATCTATCTCCAGCCGTTTTTTGAGGAATATGAAAAGGGGAAGTCTTTTGGCTGCATTATACAGGAAATGATAAACATATATGAAGAGAATAAAGTGGATGCAGGCCTTAGTTTTGATTTTTTCCTTGATTATGAAAAGGTGCGGGGAAGGGTGTTCCCCAAAATAGTCAATTATGAAAGGAACAGGAAGATGCTGGAGAACCTGCCGCACCTTCGTTTTTTTGATTTGGCTGTCATCTGTTATTACGCATATATGAATGATTTTCTTGGAAAGGGTTCCATATTAATTGAAACCGGGCATCTGGACAGGTGGGGGATTTCGCAGGAAACATTGTTTGCAGACGCCGGAAACAACATCGTACATAAACTGGGAATGGAAATCATGGGGGTGGATGAGATGATTTTTGAGATGATGTCGGATAAATTGGAAGAAAAGGACATGGAACAGTTTTCCGACGCCATACAAAACGCCAAAAGAGAGGTTCCCATGTATATCATGACGGTACAGGGGAGGTATTTTGGGGCTGTATGCATGTATTATGATGTATTTTTGCAGGCATTTGCAGAAAAATGCGGAAAAAGCTTTTATGTTCTGCCAAGTTCCATCCATGAACTGATATTGATTCCGGACAGCGGACGGGAAAGGCCGGAAGAGTTAAAAAAGATGGTCCGGGAGGTGAACGCAGGACATGTTGCCCCCGAAGAACAGTTATCTGACAATGTCTATTATTTCGATATATCCCAAAACAGGATTTTACCGCTTTAAATCTTAAGAAAATTTTCCAAAAAAATAAATCACAGATTACTGGACAGAATGAACCTTTTATGATATTATAGTCAGAGTGATGTAACAAATTTGTAATATTTGCAGCCGTAGTCTAATGGATAGAACGGAGGCCTCCGACGCCTTTAATGCAGGTTCGATTCCTGTCGGCTGCATTTACATCACTCTGACAACTGGTCTGGGGCTGTTCTGGATACAACCGCGGGCCTTATTCATATAAAAAGGAAAGGTGACAGTGTGAAAGTGACAAACAAAGAGAGAGTTATGCTCGTGCGTGATTTTATACTGACACGTGGTAAGATAGTGTTTCCGGTTTTGCTGGTTGCAGCAGTTGCCATTACGGTAACGATTGCCTTAAAAGCCGGCTCGGTCAGTGCAGGGGCAGTTGACAGCCCGGATAACGCAAAGGATTCTGTGTCAGGAGGAAATACGGCAGCGGAAATAGAAGTGCCTGACGTACCGTTGGAGTTAAATGCTTATCCAGAAGTAAACAGTCTTATATTAAGCTACTTTGAAGCGATGGCAAACGGTGATGCGGATGCCATTGCCGCCATCCAGAGCAGCGTGGATGACATGGAGAGGATTAAAATTAAGGAATTAGGCAAATACATTGAGAGTTATCCGATTGTGGAAGTTTATACAAAGCCCGGTCCGGAGGCAAATTCCTACATTGTAATTGCCTACAATAAAGTGGCTACCTCTTATTATCCCGATGATTACCTTCCGGGTTATGCTTCTTTCTATGTATGCTCCAGGGAAGACGGCACCTTGTATATCAATCAGGAAATGGTGTCTGAGGAAATCACGGAATACATCAGAAAAGTATTCCAGCAGAGTGACGTGGTGGAGCTGTGTAACCGGATTACGGTGGAATACAATGATGTCTGCCGGGAAAAGCCGGAGCTGTTGAAATATACGGCTGAGGTGGAGCAGCAGGTTAAGAGTACGGCCGGTATCCTGTTGGCTCAGCAGATGAATGAGGATGTCAGCGGCGGAGATACCGCTTCGGGAGAGAATGATACGGTAGTGCCTGCGGGAAGCGGCGAGGTGGAAAATCCCGTAGCGCCTGAAAATAACGGACCTGTATATGCAACAGCCACGACTACCGTTAATGTCAGAAGTTCGGACAGTGAAACGGCGGATAAGCTCGGCAAGGTAACCGGCGGAACCAAGCTGGAGGTGCTGGAGCAGAAAGTAAACGGCTGGAGCAAGGTGCTCTATGAGGGTAAGGAGGGGTATATCAAATCAGAATACCTGAACCTTGTGGAGAGTGCAAACGGTGTGGAGACCATCGGTACCGTTACGGCTTCCACAAATATCAATGTTCGTTCCGCAGCCAGCGAAACGGCTGAAAAGCTGGGAGTTGCCGTAGGGGGCGAAACGCTTGACCTGATAGCGGATGAAGGCGAATGGTGTAAAGTTGTCTATAACGGACAGATTGGTTATGTGAAAACAGAATACGTGGAAAAGTAAACTTTTATAGCATGGACGGATTGTTCATGCTATAATTTTTGTGTAGGTTTTTAAATAGGTAAAATACAAGACGGAGGTGTCATATGTTTGGAAAAATAAATGTGGGAATCATGGGAGCCGGAAAAATAGCGGGAGTCATGGCAGGAACCGTCAACAAAATGAGCAGCGTCAAATGTTATGCCATAGCTTCCCGTACGAAGGAAAAAGCAGAGGCTTTCGGGGCTGCATACGGCATAAAAAAGTGCTATGGTTCCTATGAGGAAATGCTGCAGGATAAGAAAGTGGATTTGGTTTATATTGCAACGCCGCATTCCGAGCATTATGAAAATACAAAGCTGTGTATCAGTTACGGAAAGCCGGTGTTATGTGAAAAAGCATTTACGGCAAATGCAGCGCAGGCAAAAGAAGTGCTGGAGTATGCAAAGGAAAAGGATGTGCTGGTTGCGGAAGCGATATGGACGCGCTACATGCCCATGTACCGGACGATACGGGAGGTGTTGGACAGCGGAGTAATAGGGGAAGTCCGCATGGTGAGCGCCAATCTCGGTTATGCGATAGAAGGGGTAGAGCGGTTGACAAATCCGGCGCTTGCAGGCGGCGCCCTGCTGGATTTGGGAGTATATCCCCTCAACTTTGCCGCCATGATACTGGGAACGGATATAGAGAGAATGGATTCTTCCTGCGACATGCTTGCCACGGGAGTGGACAGGCAGGAAAGCATTACCCTGCACTATAAAAACGGAGCCATGGCAGTGCTGCACTGCTCCATGTCGGCAGTCAGTGACCGGATGGGCGGGATATACGGTACAAAGGGTTATGCGGTAGTAGAAAACATCAATAATTTCCAGAGCATGGCCGTATACAATGACAAACACGAAAAAGTGGCGGCTTATAAGGCGCCCAGGCAGATTAGCGGCTATGAATATGAGGTGGAAGCCTGTGTAAAAGCAATCCGGGAAGGATGGAAACAATGCCCTCAGATGCCGCATTCCGAAATTCTGCGGATGATGCAGCTGATGGATGCACTCAGGGGACAATGGGGAGTAAAGTATCCCTTTGAGGCATAAAGCGTATGAAGGGAAGGAAATGGTGTCATACTAGAAAGAAAAGCTGATAATAGGAGTGTGATGCCATGAAGCCGGAAGAAATAAATGTATACAGGGAAGTACAGAAAAATGCGGAGATGGCGATAAAAGCCATTGAAACGCTGAGTGACAAGGTCTATGAAGATGAATTTGGACGACAGATATCCAGACAGGCATTAAAGTATTCGGATATCCGAAACAGGGCAATGAATAAACTGCTGGAGGCAAAAGCGGAGCCGGTTCATCAGAATTATCTTTCAGATATCCTGCTGAAAGGAGCGGTTCACATGAATACCCTGTTTAACACCAGCACAAGCCATCTGGCGGAACTGATGATACAGGGAAATAACCGTGGCATTACCGAGATGTGCAAAGCATTAAACCATAATTCGCAGATTCTTTCCATGCAGGGGAAAAGTTCCATGGCTGTGGAGCTGGCAAAAGAGCTGATGGACTTTGAGGAGAAGAACATTAGCATTTTAAAGAAATATCTCTGAAACAAATTTGTACAAATTGCACAAAAAAAATACTGAAAACTTTTATTATTTACCGCAATAAAGTGCTTTGCATTTTAGGACTGCTATTATATAATAAAACGTGGGATAAAGAGATTTACATTATTTACTATATTGAAGGAGGACACAAAGATGTCATATGTTGATGAAGTATTTGAACTCGTAGTTGCGAAGAATCCTGCGCAGCCGGAGTTCCATCAGGCGGTCAAGGAGGTACTGGAGTCCTTGCGCGTGGTGATTGAGGCAAACGAAGAGGCATACAGGAAGGACGCGCTGCTGGAAAGGCTGTGCACACCGGAAAGACAGATTCTGTTCCGCGTTCCCTGGGTGGACGACAAGGGACAGGTGCAGGTAAACAACGGTTTCCGCGTACAGTTTAACAGCGCCATCGGACCTTACAAGGGAGGACTCAGACTGCATCCTTCCGTAAACTTAGGCATTATCAAATTCCTTGGTTTTGAACAGATTTTTAAAAACTCCCTGACAGGCCTGCCCATTGGCGGCGGCAAGGGCGGTTCCGACTTTGACCCCAAGGGCAAATCCGACAGGGAAGTGATGGCATTCTGCCAGAGCTTTATCAATGAACTTTACAGACATATCGGCGCGGATACGGACGTTCCTGCTGGGGATATCGGTACCGGCGCAAGGGAAATCGGTTATATGTATGGTCAGTATAAGAAGCTGACCGGTGTTTACGAAGGCGTGCTTACCGGAAAAGGACTTACATACGGCGGCTCACTGGCAAGGACGGAAGCTACCGGCTACGGTCTGCTGTATCTGACGGCAGAAATGTTAAAATGCAACGGCAAGGATATTGCAGGCAAGACGGTTGTTATTTCCGGTTCCGGCAATGTTGCCATTTATGCAACCCAGAAGGCGCAGCAGCTTGGCGCTAAGGTTGTCACTGTTTCCGATTCTACCGGATGGGTATATGACCCGGAAGGCATCGATGTTGCCCTGTTAAAGGAAGTAAAAGAAGTTAAGCGTGCAAGGCTGACTGAGTATGCGGCAGCAAGACCCAGCGCACAGTACCATGAGGGCAGGGGCGTATGGACCGTGAAATGTGATATTGCGCTGCCTTGCGCAACCCAGAACGAACTGGATTTGGAGGATGCAAAGGCGCTGGTTGCAAACGGTTGCTTTGCAGTGGCAGAAGGCGCCAACATGCCTACCACTCTGGAAGCTACCGAATACCTTCAGGAAAACGGCGTCCTGTTCTGCCCCGGCAAGGCTGCCAATGCAGGCGGCGTAGCTACCTCCGCACTGGAAATGAGCCAGAACAGCGAGCGCTTAAGTTGGACCTTTGAAGAGGTGGACAGCAAGCTGCAGGGCATTATGGTTAATATTTTCCACAACCTTGACGATGCGGCAAAGAAGTACGGCATGGAAGGCAACTATGTTGCAGGCGCAAATATTGCAGGCTTCTTAAAGGTTGCAGAGGCTATGACGGCGCAGGGAGTAGTTTAGCGTGGAAAGAAGTTCTAATTGCCTTTGGCAATTTCCGCTCACAGCAGAGGCTGTTTCGCGGAGAACTTCTAAGTTCCACGCCGGAAAATGCCTGAAATACGGCATTTTCATCAGCCAATGGGCGTTTCGCTAAGAAATACTAAGTTTCACACGGGAGAATGCCCCCAAATGGGGCATTCTCGGATAACGGATAATAAAGAAAGGTTCCGGAAATGATGAATTTCCGGAACCTTTCTTTATGTATTGAATTGTAAATAGATATTGTATTGGAATTTTAAATTGCGTATAATAAACTATACATGTTATGGAGTATCAGGGGATACAGAGCAGGAGGATAAAATACCGTTGGAAGACAAAAAGAAAAAAAGGATTAAAATAACCGGCAGCATCTGGGGCGGGGCATTTTTTTTGACGCTGGTTTATTATATTGTCAAGATTACCCTGCCTGAGGGCGTGGAGTACAGGGTGTGGCTTCAAAAAACAGGAGCGGTGTGGAACTTTTTGGTAATGCCGGTGGCTTTTCTGGTGTTTCTTGTGTGCCTGATACAGAACAGTGAAAAATTAAGCATCACGCTCCGGGGGATTTTTTCAGGGCTTGCGGCGGGATTTTTTACCCTTTATTTCCTTATTGCAGCAGGCACTGTGGCAGTATTCGGGCTGAGCCTGGGTTCGGAGTGGCAGTTTGCGGACGGCATTATCGAGACTTGTACGGAATATATGCAGTCTGTTCCGTCCTTCAGCACTTATTATGAGGACTTGGGACCATTCTTAAAAAAAGAATATAAACCGTTGTCAGATATTCTTCTGCTGACCCTGAAAAAGAAATACGGTGAAAAATTTGCTCTGGCGGGAGAGTGGGAAGAAGGGCGCATTTATCAGGTATATCCGGTATCATCCCCGGAAACGATTTTTTGTGCGGAGGAAATGTTCGGGTATTTTTCGGATGATTACAAAATCATGAGGGCGAAACGCCTGATGGAAGAAAAAGCGGCAGAAATCTGTCCGGGCAGGGTTCTTTATGCGTCCGATAAAGAGAATTACAGTCCGGCGACGCTGGCTAAAGAAATTACCGTGGAATGTAACGGCGTGGGGGACGCACGAAAATGTGCGGAGGATATTGCCGCCATGATTGCATATGTGCTGGAGGATGATTTTTTCGGGAAGCGGGACAGAAGCGTAAAGCTTGCGGTGAAATGTGTGGATGAAGACGGGGAAAGCGGCGTCGCATACTTTCGTTTTGGAAACCATGAAGACGGCATGACAATATATCGGTATGCCACGGACTATTATACGGACGCGTCTCTTGTGTATAAGGAACTGCTCTATCAGTTTGATGCGCTTGCCGGACAGAAGGAGGAAGATTCTTATGAGGAAACGGAGCCTTCCGTAAACCATGAAGACTCGTGTTATTTTGTGGAGGGCGCATACAAGGCGCTGTACGGGCAGCTTTTTGAAGGGGAGGGTTATCCCTATGACTGCCGTTACAATGCAAAAGGTAATTTTTATGCATGGCTGTGCGACGGGGAAGGGGAGCTTGAAAGTACGCAGGGCATTTTTGAATATACGGAAACCGTCGTGTATGACAGGGAATCAAAAAACGGGAAATGCCACTTGTTTGTGTATTACAGGACGTATTATCGGGACGGTGCGGAGTTTACCACGGACATCCTTGATATGTATGCCGTAGACATGGAAACCGGGCAGGTATATATTTCCGGCCGTCATGCATGGGAAGACGTGGGAAGCGCGGAATATTGCGAGGCGACGGGCGAACCGTGAAAAGAAGTTCTAGCTGCCTTTGGCAGTTTTTCGCTCACAGCAAAGGCTGTTTCGCGAAGAACTTCTTTTTACGGCGGAGAATGCCAAACGGCATTCTCCGCACAGACAGGATGTTTTTGGAGGTTGGGAGTATGGAATCACAGGGGCAGGAAAAGGTAAGGATTAATAAATATCTGGCGGCAAACGGTATCTGTTCCCGCAGGGAGGCGGACAGGCTGATTGAGCAGGGGAAGGTAACCATCAACGGCAGGACTGCCGTCATGGGCGATAAGGCGGGCAGGACGGATATCATAACGGTATGCGGCAAAAAAACAGGAGGAGAAAATAAGAAAGCAGTGCTGGCTTTTTATAAGCCGAAGGGCGTGGTGTGTACGGAGAAGGACAGGCATGCGGAAAAAATCATCACGGATATGGTAAACTATCCAATCCGGGTGACCTATGCCGGAAGGCTGGACAAGGATTCCGAGGGGCTGCTTTTACTTACAAACGACGGGGATTTGATTCAGGCAATGATGAAAGGCTCCGGCAGCCATGAGAAAGAATATATCGTAAAGACGGACAAAGAAATAAAACCGGATTTTCTGGATAAAATGGAGCGCGGCGTTTATCTGAAAGAGCTGGATATCACCACAAAGCCCTGCAAAACGGAGCAGATTGGGAAGTTTACCTTCCGAATAATATTGACCCAAGGAGTCAATAGACAGATTCGCAGGATGTGCAGCGTATTCGGATATGAGGCAAGGGCAATCAAAAGAATCCGGGTGATGAATATCACCCTTGATAATTTACAGGAGGGAAAATTCCGGGAATTGACAAAAGAAGAAACGGCAATGTTATATCATATGTGCGGATTAAAAGAAGAGTGAAGGAGCAGTAGGCATGGAATCCAAAAAATTAGACAGGATGAAGGAACTGGTTGCAAAGCTAAAGGAAGCGTCCCGGGCATATTATGCGCAGGACCGCGAAATCATGAGCAATTTTGAATATGATAAACTCTACGATGAGCTTGTCGCCATAGAGGAAGAGACAGGCATTGTGCTGTCTGACAGCCCCACTGTCAACGTGGGATATGAGTCTGTGGACGAACTGCCCAAGGAAAGGCATGACAGCCCCATGCTGTCTTTGGGAAAGACGAAGAGCAGGGAAGAATTGCGGGACTGGCTGCAAGGAAAACCTGCACTTTTAAGCTGGAAACTGGACGGACTGACGGTGGTACTCACATATCGTGCAGGAAAACTTGCAAAAGCGGTCACCCGTGGAAACGGGGAAACCGGGGAGATAGTGACCAACAATGCCCGGACTTTTGCGAATCTTCCGTTATCCATACCTTTTCGGGGAGAGTTGGTTTTGCGGGGAGAAGCCATTATTACGTATTCTGACTTTGAGAAAATAAACGCCCGGATACCGGAAGCGGAGGCAAAATACAAAAATCCGAGAAACCTGTGCAGTGGTTCCGTCAGGCAGCTTAACAATGAAGTCACGGCAGAAAGAAATGTACGGTTCTATGCATTTTCCCTTGTGAAGGCAGAGGGCGCAGACTTTGAAAACTCCCGGAAAAAGCAGTTTGATTTCTTGGGCATACAGGGATTTGAAGTGGTGGAACATGTTCTGGTAACGCCCGATACGATTATGGATGCGGTTGCCGGTTTTGAAAAGAAGATAGAGGGTTATGACATACCGTCCGACGGTCTGGTACTCACCTATGAAGATATTGCTTATGGGCAGTCTTTGGGAAGAACGGCCAAATTCCCCAGGGATGCCATTGCGTTTAAATGGGCGGACGAACTGCGTGAAACGACGCTTACGGAGATGGAGTGGAGTCCGAGCCGTACGGGGCTAATCAACCCGGTTGCCATTTTTGAGCCGGTGGAACTGGAGGGTACGACCGTGAGCAGGGCATCCGTTCATAACCTCAGCATTTTGAAGGGCCTGAAGCTTGGCATTGGGGACAGGATAACGGTTTATAAGGCCAATATGATTATTCCCCAGATAGCGGAGAACCTGACAGGCTCCGGCAACGTAAAAATTCCCGCAACATGCCCTGCCTGTGGCGGCAGGACGGAGATAAGAAGCATGAATGATACGGAGAGCCTGTACTGTATCAATCCGGAATGCGCGGCAAAAAAAATCAAATCCTTCACTTTGTTTGTCAGCAGGGACGCCATGAACATAGAAGGGATGTCCGAAGCCACGCTGGAAAAGTTTATTGCAAAGGGCTTTATCCATGAATATGCGGATTTGTTCCACCTGTCAGCGCATAAGGATGAAATTGTGGAGATGGAAGGCTTTGGGGAAAAGTCCTATGCAAACTTGATGGAAAGCATAGAAAAAGCAAGGAAAACCACGCTTCCCAAAGTAATTTACAGCCTCGGCATCGCCAATATCGGTCTGGTAAATGCAAAAATGCTGTGCCGCCGGTATGATGATAAGCTGGAGGAGTTACTGTCTGCGGACGTAGAAGAACTGAGTGCAATTGACGGAGTGGGAGAGGTGATTGCCACTGCTTTTGTGGAGTATATGAAAAAAGAAGAAAACAGGGACAGACTAGACGCGCTATTGGCGCAGCTGGAGATAGAAAAGCCCGAGGCACAGGAGGGAAGCCGTAACCTGGAGGGCATGTCTTTTGTCGTGACGGGCAGCTTAAACCACTATGCCAGCCGGAACGAATTGAAGGAGGAAATAGAAAAGCGCGGCGGCAAAGTGACCGGCAGCGTGACGGGAAAGACGGTCTGTCTGATAAACAATGACTTTGCGTCCTCTTCCTCCAAAAATAAGAAAGCAAAGGAATTAAATGTTCCGGTTTTATCGGAGGAAGATTTTATACAAAGGTATTTGCAGGAGTAAGCTCAGGTATGAAAAGGATTCTCATCATTGACGATGACATGCATATAGGAAACATGCTGGAGGAAGCGCTAACGAAAGAGGGCTATGGCGTGATGCGCGCCTATTCCGGGACGGAGGCATTGCTTGTGCTTTCCGGCACGAAGCCGGATTTGATACTGCTTGACTTGATGCTGCCGGGGCAAAGCGGCGAGGAGGTGCTTTCCCAGATAAAAGGCATCCCTGTGATTGTGGTAAGCGCCAAAGAGGATATGGATGGCAAGGTGGACATGCTGCTTAACGGTGCGGTTGATTATGTGACGAAGCCTTTTTATACAAAGGAGCTTTTGGCCCGTATTGCCATACATTTAAGGGATGCCGTCAGCGCGCCTGCATCTTTCGTTCTGTCATTTGAAGATATCGCGCTCCATATCGACACCCATATTGCGGAGGTCTGCGGTATAAAGGTAAAACTCACAAAAACAGAATTTGCCATTTTAAAACTGCTCATGCAAAATCCTACGCAGGTTGTGACAAAATCCCTGCTGCTGGAGCATATTGCGGACGAGACGCCGGACTGCACGGAAAGTTCCCTGAAAATGCATATAAGCAATCTCCGCAGGAAGCTGAGGGAGGTAAAAGACAGGGATTATATAGAGGCAGTCTGGGGGATTGGTTTTAAAATGAAGTCAAATTAAATATTTACCGTTTCTTTACGGTTTCCTTTACCGTTTTCTTTACCTTTTACGGTTAGAATGGCGGTATCACGTAAAGGAGGTTGATAATATGGAATATGTTCTGAGGACAAACGCTTTGTGCAAACAATATAAAAGTTTCAAAGCGTTAAACGGATTGTCCATGAATGTTCCCAAAGGAGCCATTTACGGCTTTGTCGGGAAAAACGGCGCCGGAAAGACAACGCTTATCCGGCTGATTTGCGGATTGCAGAAGCCTGCGTCCGGCGGGTACGAACTGTATGGAAGGAAAAATACGGACAAGAAAATTGCCGAATCCCGCAGGAGAATGGGGGCTGTTGTGGAAACGCCCTCCATTTACCTTGATATGACGGCTCAGGATAACTTAAAGCAGCAATACCGTATCCTGGGGCTCCCGTCTTTTGAGGGGCTGACGGATATTTTAAAACTGGTGGGACTTGAGGATACCGGCAAAAAGAAAGCGAAAAATTTTTCCCTTGGTATGCGCCAGAGGCTGGGCATTGCCATAGCGCTTGTGGGTGACCCGGATTTTCTGGTGCTGGATGAGCCTGTTAACGGCCTTGACCCGCAGGGCATTATTGAGATACGGGAACTGATATTAAAGCTAAACCGCGAAAAGCAGGTCACGATTTTGATTTCAAGCCATATCCTTGACGAATTGTCCAGACTGGCAACACATTACGGTTTTATTGACAGGGGAGAAATGGTGAAGGAAATCAGCGCAAAGGATTTGGACGCTGCCTGCCGTAAATGCATCCGCATGGAAGTGACAAATATACAAACGCTTTCCCGTGTGTTGGACGGGATGAAGATAGAGTATCATATTATCTCCGACAGTACTGCCGATGTGTATGCAAAGATAGGCGTTTCCAAGTTGGCGCTTGCCCTGGCAGAAGAGGACTGCGAGGTGGTTTCCATGCAGGAAAGGGATGAAAGTCTGGAAAGCTATTATGTCAGTCTGTTAGGAGGGAAAAGCAATGAGTAAATTACTATATGCGAATATGATGCGTCTGAAAAAGACGGGTTCTTTCTGGGTGGGATTTCTCATTATGCTTGCGTCGGGAGTCCTTATTCCCGTGATACGGTATACGGATATGAAGAAATCAGGTTACATTGCTATATTGGACAACGGTTTTTTCGGATGCGCCCTGTTTATCGGCATTGTTATGGCAGTGTTTTGCAGTCTGTTTATCGGAACGGAATACAGCGACGGCACAATCAGGAATAAAATTGTTGTCGGACAAAAACGTTTTGCCATTTATCTGTCAAACGGAATTACTTCCGCCGCTGTGGGACTGCTTATGTGCGCGGCATTTTTTCTGCCTTTTCTTGTCATAGGAATACCGCTGCTTGGTTTTTTTGCGGCTGACTTAAAGCTGGTCTTGTGGACAGTTTTGACGGTGTTCCTTCTGGCGATTGCTTTTTCATCTGTTTTTACATTGATTGCAATGTTATGCCAGAACAAAGCGATAGTCGCCGTTATCTGCATCCTTTTGGCATTTGGCTGCCTTATGACGGGAAGCATTTTAAAAAGAATTCTGGATGCGCCGAAAACCGTTCCCAGCTACACGATGGGGGAAGACAAGGAGCCGATTCTTACAGAAGAACCCAATCCTAAATATCTGGAAGGGACAAAACGGGAGATTGTACAGACCTTTTATGATATTATTCCCGGCGGACAGGCAATCCAGTGCGCTTCCATGGAAATGGTAAACCTGCCCGTACTGCCTGTTTATTCCGTTATCATTACAGGCGTTGCAACTGTTACGGGCGTATTGGTTTTCCGGAAAAAAGACTTGAAATAAAGGAGCTGTTATGGTGTATTGGTTATGGGCCTTCGTGGGCATTCTGGCAGCGTTTGTCGTTGTTCTTCTAATGAAAATCCATATGATGCAGAAAGCAGCAAGGGAAATAGAAGCTGCCTTTGCCGACAGGCTCATGACCGACACCAATACGCTGATTGCCATTTCCGGCAGCGACAGGTACATGCGCCATCTGGCAAATGCGATAAACAGGCAGCTTCGCTTTCTCCGTGAAAAACGCCACCGGTTCCAGCAGGGAGATGCGGAACTGAAAAATGCGGTTACTAACATTTCACACGATTTACGGACGCCGCTGACGGCTGTTTTTGGCTATCTGGATTTGCTGGAGCAGGAAGAAAAGTCTGAAGCGGTGGAGCGGTATATCGCCATTATCAGAAACCGCTGTGAAATGCTGAAACAATTAACGGAAGAGCTTTTCCGGTATTCGGTAATCCTTGCCAGAGAAAACGACATAAGGCGTGAGCCTGTGGTAATCAATAACGTTCTGGAAGAAAGCATAGCGGCGTTTTACACTGCCCTCAAAGAGAGAAATATCGCACCGGCAATACAAATGCCGGAAGAAAAAATCACACGTCTGCTGGATACTTCCGCGCTGTCCCGTGTGTTTTCCAATCTTTTGCAGAACGCTTTAAAATACAGTGACGGTGATTTGGAGGTTACGCTGTCCGAATCTGGGGAAATTGTTTTTGCCAACACGGCGTCACGCTTAAATGAGATAGAAGTAGGCAGGCTGTTTGACCGTTTTTTTACAGTGGAAGACGCCAGAAAATCAACAGGTTTGGGCCTTGCCATTTCCAAAACCCTTGTAGAACAGATGAACGGAAGCATTTCGGCCGGATATGAAAACGGCAGGTTGAGCATCCGCATCTTCTTTGCAGGTGATAAATAGGGAAAATATACAATCCGGGAGGGAAATATGTTATTCAGTATTGCGCTGATTTTGCTTGTCGGTATGTTTGCCGGCTGGTTGTGCGGTAAAGTAAAACTGCCTAATTTGCTGGGGATGATAGTGACGGGTATCATATTGGGACCGTATGTCCTGAATCTGGTGGATGATTCCATTTTACGGATTTCAGCAGACATTAGGAAAATTGCGCTTATCATTATTTTGACGAGAGCCGGACTGACGCTGCATTTACAGGATTTGAAAAGAGTTGGCAGGCCGGCAGTATTGATGTGTTTTGTCCCGGCAGTGTTTGAAATTCTGGGAATGATATTTTTGGCCCCGAAATTGTTGGGAATTACTGTTTTGGAAGCGGCCATCATGGGTGCTGTGGTCGGTGCGGTTTCGCCGGCGGTTATCGTGCCAAAAATGATAAGGCTGATAGAAACGGGATATGGAACAAATAAGGGAATACCGCAGCTGGTTTTGGCGGGTGCATCGGTAGATGATGTGTTTGTGATTGTTCTGTTTACGGTTTTTACGGGATTGGCGCAGGGAGAAAAAATTTCATACATGAGTTTTTTGAACATTCCGGCGTCTGTTTTTCTGGGGATATTTTTCGGTGTCCTGTCCGGATTTTGCATGGCCATATTTTTTGAAAAAGTGCATATCCGGGACTCTGCAAAGGTAATTATTCTGCTTAGCGTTTCCTTTTTACTGGTAACGTTGGAGGATTGTTTAACGACGCCCATTACTTTCTCCGCATTGGTGGCGATTATGTTTATCGGAATTTCGCTTCAAAAGTACAGAAGCGCTGTGGCAGCCCGTTTGGCAGTGAAGTTTAATAAGTTATGGGTAGGGGCTGAAATATTATTGTTTGTTCTGGTAGGCACTACGGTGGATATTCGTTATGCATTGTCGGCAGGGATGGCGGCAGTCATTCTGATTGCAGGGGTATTGTTATTCAGGATGGCCGGCGTTTTTTGCTGTCTGCTGGCTACGGAACTGTCCTTTAAGGAGCGTTTGTTTTGTATGGCGGCTTACATACCCAAAGCCACCGTACAGGCAGCTATAGGCGGCGTCCCTCTGGCTATGGGGCTGGGCTGCGGCAATATAGTTCTTACGGTTGCGGTGCTTGCAATTCTCATTACAGCGCCGTTAGGGGCCTTTTTGATTGATATATCCTACAAAAAACTATTGGTGCAGACAAAGGAGTAACCGTGAATATCTGCAAAATGCAGGGGCGAATACTTGCCAAAACATGCGGATTGGGGTATGATATGCAATATGGCGCTGCCATAAGGAATTTTTGCAGGAAAAGAGGAAAGTGCTATGCCAATCAGGATACAGAGCGATTTGCCAGCTAAGGAAATACTGGAAAATGAAAATATATTTGTCATGGATGAAAACAGGGCGGTGCATCAGGATATCCGCCCCCTGCAGGTGTGTATTTTAAACCTGATGCCTGTAAAGCAGGATACGGAATTGCAGCTTCTGCGCGCCCTGTCAAACACGCCCTTGCAGGTGGATGTGACTTTTTTGAACGTAAAGAGCCATGTTTCCATCAATACGCCAGCGAACCATCTGAATAAGTTTTACACTACGCTGGAGGAAATAAAGGACAGGAAATTTGACGGACTGATTTTCACGGGAGCGCCGGTGGAGGACATTACGTTTGAGGAAGTGGATTATTGGGAGGAAGTCTGTGGCATCATGGACTGGGCGGAGGAAAATGTGACGTCCACCCTTTATATCTGCTGGGGAGCGCAGGCTGCCTTTTACCATAAGTACGGCATTCAGAAAAGAAAGCTGCCGGAAAAACTGTTCGGCATATATCCTCATAAGGTGGCAAACAGAAAAGTGCCCCTTGTCAGAGGATTTGATGATATTTTTCTTGCACCCCACAGCAGGCATACGGAAACGCCTGCCGAAGCCATTCATGCCTGCAGGGAAATTACGGTGTTGGCGGAATCGGAGGAGGCCGGCGTGTTTTTAGCCATAGCGCACGGAGGCCGTCAGATTTTTGTAAACGGACACCCGGAATATGACCGCTACACCTTGGACGGCGAATACCGCAGGGATTTGGGTAAGGGACTGCCGATACATATTCCCTACAATTATTATCCCGGTGATGATTCGGAGAAAAAGCCCCTTTTGCAGTGGCGCTCCCACAGCAATAACCTCTACAGTAACTGGCTTAATTATTATGTATATCAGGTGACGCCGTATGAGTTGTAAGTTATCATCCCAGAATGACTTTTTAGAATTTCTGCTGCAAAGATTTCAGATAGAAAGAGAAAGGTTTGACCGTTCCGGCGTATATGCCTGTACGCAGCGTCTGCTTGCATACCATTCAAACAGGATTGAAGGCAGTACGCTTACGGAGGAACAGACGGCATCCTTGTTTGATAATGGAATATTGCCAAAATCCGATGATTATTACAGGGCAAAAGATGTTGAGGAAATGAGCGGGCATTTCCTTATGTTTAATAAAATGCTGGATACGCTTGATATGCCTTTATCACAGGAATTAATAAAGCAATTTCATTATGAGTTGAAATCCGGTGTGTTTGAAGACAGGGCAAACGGATATGCGATTGGTGATTATAAAAGGCGCCCCAACATGATAGGGATGTTTCAGACAGTAAGACCGGAGCATGTGGAAGAAGAGATGAATTTGCTGATGGAGTGGTATTTTGACCGAAAAGCAGATATTACAGTATTGGCAGAGTTCCATGCCAGATACGAGAGTATCCATCCGTTTCAAGACGGAAACGGAAGAACAGGCAGATTGATTCTTTTCAGGGAATGTCTGAAAAACAGAATTGTGCCGGTTTTGATTGAAGATGCAAACAGAAACGAATATTTAGAGGCATTAAAAGAATACAGGGAACAAAAAGACCCGCACAAATTAATAGAACTGTTCAAGAGGGAGCAGAAATCTTATCTTGATAAATGTAGTTATTTTATATAAGTCATTGTAAGACAATTTAATATGAAAAGTAAAAAGGATTGGTGCAGTCATTCAAAACACCAATCCTTTTCTGTCGTCGGGTATTCGCTATTCTGCCAAATTTTTCACCGCTGTGGATAACATCAGCTTGATACGGTTTAACTGGTTTACCTCGCTGGCTCCGGGGTCATAATCGATTGCCACGATATTGGAGGCCGGATGCTGCTTTCTGAGCTCTTTGATAACGCCCTTGCCCACCACATGGTTGGGCAGGCAGCCAAAGGGCTGGCAGCATACGATATTGGGTACGCCGCTGTGAATCAGTTCCACCATTTCCCCGGTCAGAAACCATCCTTCCCCGGTCTGGTTGCCGATGGATACAATAGGTTTGGCGTATTCCACCAAATCGCGGATGTGTGCGGGCGGCGTAAAATGCCTGCTCTTTTTTAATTCTTTCGCGGCGGCGCCGCGCAGCTTCTCAATGGCCCAGATGCCAAGGGAGGAAAGCCTTGCAGCTTTTTTGCTCATACCGAGTTCCTCAGCTTTATATATCTGGTTGTAGAAACAATACAACATGAAATCAATTAAGTCCGGCATGACGGCTTCGGCGCCTTCCGCTTCCAGAAGTTCCACCAGATGATTGTTCCCGGCAGGGGAAAACTTCACCAGAATCTCGCCAACGATGCCGACGCGGGGTTTTTTCAGGTCTTCCCGGATGGGGATGGCGTCAAAATCCCGGACAATTTCACGGCAGAGCCGGTTGAATGTAAAGAAATTCAGGTGTCTGCCGGATACAAATTTCTGAACCACGGCAAGCCACTTTTTGTGGACGGCGTTTACGCTTCCGGGCTCTTCCTCGTAGGGCCGCATCCTGTAGACGCATCGCATGAAGATATCGCCGAAGACCGCGCCGTATGCGGCGCGTATCAGTAAGTTTGCATTGAGGTGGAAGCCAGGATTGCTTTCAATTCCCCCAAGATTCAGGGAAATAACCGGAATCTGTGCCATGCCTGCTTTTTCGAGGGCGCGCCGGATAAAGCCGATGTAATTGGTGGCGCGGCAGCCGCCGCCTGTCTGGGACATAATTATGGCAGTCCTGTCAAGGTCGTACCTGCCGGAAAGCAGCGCTTCCATAATCTGGCCGACCACCAGGAGGGAAGGGTAGCAGGCGTCGTTGTTTACGTACTTTAAGCCCACGTCCACGGAGTGTTTATTGTCATTGTCCAGAACCACAAAATTGTAACCGCAGGCATTGAAAGCCGGTTCCAAAATTTCAAAGTGGATGGGTGACATCTGCGGGCAGATAATCGTATAGTTTTTGCGCATCTCTTCCGTGAAAGGCACTTTATAAATGGCGGAAGAATGCAAGGTTCTTTTTTTGTTCTGTTTTTCCCTGACGCGGATGGCGGAGAGCAGGGAACGGATACGGATACGCGCTGCTCCCAGATTATTCACCTCGTCAATTTTCAGGCAGGTATATATCTTGCCGGAACCGGAGAGGATATCGTTTACCTGGTCGGTAGTGACGGCGTCCAGACCGCAGCCAAAAGAGTTTAACTGGATTAAGTCCAGATTGTCCACCGTTTTTACATAGCTGGCAGCGGCGTACAGCCGGGAGTGGTACATCCACTGGTCGGAAACGATAAGGGGACGTTCCGGATTTCCCAGATGGGAAATGGAATCCTCCGTCAACACGGCAATATCATAGGAAGTAATGAGTTCCGGGATGCCGTGATTGATTTCCTGGTCGATATGGTAGGGGCGTCCGGCAAGGACAATGCCCCGCTTTCCGTTTTCCTCCATCCATTTCAGGGTTTCCTCCCCTTTTTCCATGATATCTTTTCTTGCACGGTCAAGTTCTTCCCATGCCTTTAAAACCGCATTTTTGATTTCAGAGGAAGGAATTTCGGTAAATTCTTTTATCAGGGCAGAGGAGATGGTATCCGTATCCCGAAAGGACATAAAAGGATTGCGGAATATGACTTCGCCGCGGCCGATTTCCTCCACATTGTTTTTAATGTTTTCCGAATAAGACGTCACGATAGGACAGTTGTAATGGTTGTTGGCGCCTTCCACTTCATCACGCTCATAGAAAAGGGCAGGATAAAAGATAAAAGGGACGTTTTGTTTAATCAGCCAGGTGACATGCCCGTGTGCCAGTTTTGCAGGATAACATTCCGATTCACTGGGGATGGATTCGATGCCCAGTTCATAGATTTTCCTGTTGGAGGCAGGGGAGAGTATGACCTGATATCCCAGTTCGGTAAAAAAAGTAAACCAGAAGGGATAATTCTCGTACATGTTTAATACCCTTGGTATGCCCACCGGGCCGCGTTTTGCCTTGTCGGGGGTGGTGGGTTCATAGGAAAAGAGCCTTTTCAGTTTATAATCGAAAAGATTGGGCACGCCGCTTGTTTTTTTGTCTTTGCCAAGACCGCGTTCGCAGCGGTTACCGGAAATATACTGGCGGCCGCCGGAAAACTTATTGATGGTCAGACGGCAGTTGTTGGTGCAGCCCTTGCATTTGGCCATGCTTGTTTCAAACTGTAATTCACAGATTTTTTGGAAAGAAAGCATGGTGGTTTTCTGGCCTTTTTCATAACGCTCCCTTGCGATAAGGGCAGCGCCGAAGGCGCCCATAATGCCGGCAATATCGGGGCGGATTGCCTCGCATCCGGCTATTTTTTCAAAACTTCTCAAGACGGCATCGTTGTAGAAGGTGCCGCCCTGTACAACAATTTCCTTACCCAGTTCCGAGGCATCGGAAACCTTGATTACCTTAAACAGTGCGTTTTTGATGACAGAGTAGGCAAGACCGGCGGAAATATCCGCTACGGACGCCCCTTCCTTCTGCGCCTGTTTTACCTTGGAATTCATGAAAACCGTACAGCGGGTGCCTAAATCAATGGGATGCTCTGCAAACAGGGCAGTCTGTGCAAAATCCTGAACGGAGTAGTTTAAGGACTTTGCAAAGGTTTCGATAAAAGAACCGCAGCCGGAAGAGCAGGCCTCGTTTAACTGCACGCTGTCCACGGTGCCGTTCTTGATTTTAATACATTTCATATCCTGTCCGCCGATATCGAGGATACAGTCCACATCGGGATTAAAGAAAGCAGCCGCGTGGTAATGCGCCACGGTTTCCACTTCCCCGTCATCCAAAAGGAAAGCGGCTTTCATCAGCGCTTCCCCGTATCCGGTGGAGCAGGAGCGCACGATGTTTACCCCTTCGGGAAGAAGGGAGTAGATTTCCTTGATGGATTTTATGGCGGTATTTAAGGGGCTGCCGTCATTGTTGCTGTAGAAAGAATACAATAATGAGCCGTCTTCTCCCACAAGGGCGATTTTGGTAGTGGTGGAACCGGCATCAATTCCCAGATAAGCATTGCCTTTGTAGGAAGACAAATCCGCAGTGCCTACCTGATGTCTGGCGTGACGTTCCTTGAAAGCGTTGTAGGCAGCCTCGTCCGCAAACAAAGGCTCCATACGTTCCACTTCAAATTCCATTTTTATTTCGGAGGAAAGTTTGGCCGTCATTTCCTCCATGGTATAAAAAATTTCTTCTTTAGCATTTAATGCGGAGCCGATTGCCGCAAAAAGATGGGAGTTATCCGTATCTATAATATGTTCCTCATCCAGTTTTAAAGTGCGGATGAAAGCTTTTTTCAACTCGGATAAAAAGTGCAGGGGGCCGCCCAAAAAGGCAACGTGTCCGCGGATGGGCTTGCCGCAGGCAAGACCGCTGATGGTCTGGTTTACAACGGCCTGAAAAATGGAGGCAGCCAAATCTTCCTTGGTGGCGCCTTCGTTAATCAGGGGCTGTATGTCTGTTTTGGCAAAGACGCCGCAGCGGGCGGCAATGGTGTATAAAGAATTGTAGTTTTTGGCATACTCATTTAAACCCGAGGCGTCAGTCTGGATAAGGGAAGCCATCTGGTCGATAAAAGAGCCGGTACCGCCGGCACAAATGCCGTTCATACGCTGTTCCACATTGCCGCCTTCAAAGTAGATGATTTTGGCGTCCTCGCCGCCAAGCTCGATGGCAACGTCGGTCTGCGGCGCCATCTCTTTTAAGGAAGTGGCAACGGCAATGACTTCCTGGGTAAACGGAACTTTGAGATGGTTTGCCAGGGTCAGTCCGCCCGAACCGGTAATCATGGGGTGTACGGTCAGGTTGCCTAACAGTCCGTATGCTTTTTGTAAAAGAGAGGAAAGGGTTTCCCGGATGTTGGCAAAATGTCTTTCGTAGTCAGAAAACAAAATATTGTGCTGTTCGTCCAGAATTGCAATTTTGACAGTGGTGGAGCCAATGTCAATACCAAGAGTATATGTCATATGAATCATTCCTTTTTTCTTTATTTAAAATGTAGTTACAAACCAATGTACATTATACGACAGTATATGACAAAAAGCAACGAAGTTGCATATGTTTCTTTATCTGGTAAATTAGAAATTTTTTCTAAATTTTTCAAAATTTATGTGAAATGTTGCTGGATTGGTTTACTTTGGAAAAGAGGAATGATAGAATATATGCAATCGTTTATTTTGAAATGACAGGGAAATCCTGTATGACCGAAGGAGGCTTTTGGGCCAATGAATAAATTTGAAAAGAAATTCGGAAAGTATGCCATACCGAATTTATCGACAGTCCTGCTTGTATGTTATGCGGTGGGATATGCCATTCAGTTTTTGAACAATGATTTTTTGTCTTACCTGACGCTGGATGCGTATAAAATCGTGCATGGCCAGATTTGGCGGCTGTTTACCTGGGTGGTGGTGCCCCCTTCCATGGGAAATATTTTTATCACGCTGCTTATGCTTTATTTTTACTGGTCCATAGGGACGACACTGGAGCGCACATGGGGAACGTACCGCTATAATGTCTATATTTTTTCCGGCATGCTATTTACGGTGCTGGGCTGTTTTGTGGCAATGGGGGCAGGATATCTTTTGTACAGGGACGCATGGGCGCTTATGAATGCGGCAGGTTCCCTCTTTTTTAATACCGGTTATATCAATATGTCCATCTTTCTGGCATTTGCCGCCACTTTCCCGGAGGCGCAGGTGCTTTTGATGTTTATCATTCCCATCAAAGTGAAATGGATTGGGATTCTGGACGCCGTGCTTTTATTGTGGGAGTTTATAGCGGGCACGCGCGTGTCGGTGGGAGGAGCCGTGGTGCTGGATGTCAGCCTGTATGCAAGGATTGCCATTCTATCTTCTCTGCTCAATTTTATTGTCTTTTTCTTTACCTACAGGAAAGGCATTATACGGAGTCCGAAACAGATAAAAAGGCAGCATGAGTTTAAACGCGAGGTAAACAGGGCGCATATGGTGACAAAGCATAAATGCGCCATCTGCGGCAGGACGGATGAGTCCAATCCCGAGTTGGAATTTCGGTTCTGTTCCAAATGCAACGGCAACTATGAGTACTGTCAGGACCATTTGTTTACCCATAAGCATGTGGAATAAAGGATGAAGGTAAACATGGAAAAAGAGATATTATTTGCAGAAAAATTAAAAGAAATCAGGGAAATAGCCAAAAAACAGGGCGGCATGGTGACGCAGGAACAGGTTAAGGAGGCATTTGCTTCCTTTGCGCTGCAGGAAGAGCAGATGGAGATGGTGCAGGAGTATCTGAAAAAGCATCATGTCGGAATCGGCGTACCCATAGAGGAAGAAGAGTACCTGACGGACGGGGAAAGAAATTTCCTGAAAGCATATTTAGAGGAAATAGAAGCCCTGGATACGGTGAGTGACGGGGAGCGGGAAGCCATTACCTTGTCAGCCATGGCGGGGGACGGCGAGGCACAGGACAGGCTGCTTACCCTGTATCTGCCTAAAGTGGTTGACGTTGCAAAGCTGTATACGGGACAAGGTGTTTTTCTGGAAGACCTTATCGGGGAGGGCAATGTGGCGGCTGCCATGGGCGTTAAACTGCTTGGGGCATTGGAGCATCCCTCGGAGGCGGAGGGGATGCTCGGCAGTATGATGATGGAAGCCATGGAGGAGTATATTGCCCTGAATGCCGAAGAGGGGAAAAAGGACCAAAAGATTGCAGATAAAGTAAATAAGGTGGCGGATGCGGCAAGGAAACTTGCGGAGGAATACGGCCGAAAGGTAACGGCCGAAGAACTGGCCGGAGAAAGCAGTCTTTCGCTGAAGACCATTAGGGACGCCATACGGATGAGCGGCGGAAAGATTGAGGATTTGGAGGACTTGCCATGAAAATAGAAGACGGGGATTATAAATATGTCATGCAGGATTTTTCCAATCTGTATCTCGGGGCAAGGTATACATATGACGAATTATTAGAAGCAGAGGAAGTTCCTTTTAAAGTCAAAAGCATGATTAACCGTTTTATAAAGCCGGAAATTTCCGGGGAGAATTTATCCCTGGAAAGCCATTTATACTACATGGAAGAGAAAGATTTTGTTTACCAGACTTTTCGCCAACTCAAGGCCAAAGTGAAAATAAGCGTCCTGCAGGAAAAAAACGGACGGGGGGGAAAAACACAAAAGCGGTATCAGACGCGGACAATTCCTTTGCAGGAACTGGTAAAAATACCTTTTTCCCAAAAAGAAGAAAAAGGGCTCATGATACAGGAAATCAGTTTTTCAAAGCTGGCGCTGATGGGACTGTAATCATAAAAATGAAAGCGCAAAAAGCAGCGCAGAAATGAGGGAAAAATGAAAATTGAAAATGTGGAAAGTTATGAAATCGTGGAAAAAAGAACGTTGGAAGATTTAAATTCCGAGGGATATCTGCTCAGGCACAAAAAGACAGGCGCAAGAGTGGTGCTTTTGTCAAACGATGATGAAAATAAAGTGTTCAGTATCGGGTTTCGGACAACCCCTGTCAACAGTACCGGCGTTGCCCATATATTAGAGCATTCGGTGCTTTGCGGTTCTAAAGATTTTCCTATTAAAGACCCGTTTGTAGAACTGGTGAAAGGTTCCTTAAATACCTTCTTAAATGCCATGACATTTCCCGACAAGACGATTTATCCGGTTGCAAGCTGTAACGACAAGGATTTTCAGAATCTGATGCATGTGTATCTGGATGCTGTTTTTTATCCCAATATTTATAAAGAAGAAAAAATATTTCTGCAGGAAGGCTGGCACTATGAAATGGAGGACAAGGATGCGCCCCTCACATTGAACGGTGTTGTGTACAATGAAATGAAAGGTGCGTTTTCCTCCCCGGATGACGTACTGTACAGGGAATTGATGGATTCTTTGTATCCCGATACCACTTACGGATTTGAGTCCGGCGGGGACCCGGAGGTGATTCCGCAGCTTTCCTATGAAGAATTTTTGGATTTCCACAGAAAATACTATCATCCTACAAACAGCTATATTTATCTGTACGGCAATATGGATATGGCGGAAAAACTGGAATATATCGACAGGGAGTACCTCTCTGCGTTTGACAGAAGGGATGTGGATTCCACTGTGCAGACGCAGGAAGCGTTTGCGCAAACCAGACGTGTGGAAAAAGAGTATCCGATAGGGGAAGCGGAAGAAGAGAAAGGGAATGCATATCTGGCATACAACATGTCGATAGAAGACAACCTGAACAAAGAGTTTTATGTGGCGTTCCAGATACTGGACTATGCGCTTTGCTCCGCGCCCGGAGCGCCGTTAAAAAAGGCCCTTACGGATGCCGGAATCGGCACGGATATCAACAGCAATTATGAAAACGGCATCAAACAGCCGTTCTTCAGCATTATCTCCAAGAATGCGGATGCAGACCAGGAGGAAGCATTTATCAAAACGATTCATGAAGTGCTGGAAAGGATTGTAAAAGAAGGACTGGATGAAAAAGCCCTTTTGGCCGGAATTAATTTTTATGAATTTAAGTACAGGGAAGCAGATTACGGCAATATGCCCAAAGGCCTGATGTATGGACTTCCGATACTGGACAGCTGGCTTTATGGCGATAATATGCCCTTTATCCATGTGGAGGCCAACGCCGTTTATGCCGCTTTGCGGGAGAAAGCAGGAAGCGGATATTTTGAGGGGCTTATACAAAAGTATCTGCTGGATAATCCCCACAAATCCATCGTGGTGCTGAAGCCCAAAAAGGGACTTACTGAGGAAAGGGATAAAGCGCTGGCAGACAAACTGGCGGCTTACAAGGCAGGTCTGTCAGAAGAGGAAATCCTAAAGATTGTTGCACAGACAAAAGCCCTGAAGGAGTATCAGGACACGCCGGATACGCCGGAAAACCTGGCGAAAATCCCACTGCTTGCAAGGACGGACATGAAAAAGGAAGCCGTGAAGTTTGTCAATGAAATGAGAAAAATCGGGGATACGGATTTCTTGTTCCATGATATCTTTACAAACGGCATCAGCTACCTCCGCCTGATTTTCAACCTGGATAAAGTGCCGACGCGGCTTTATCCCTATATCGGCATACTGAAAGGCACCCTGGGACTTTTAAATACGGAGCATTACGGCTATGCTGATTTGTTCAATGAAATCAATATAAAGACCGGCGGAATATCCGTAGTAAACAATGCATACGGCAGTGTCAGACAGGAGGATAAGTGTACGGTCACCCTTGAGGTAAAAGCCAAGGTATTGGACAAAAATGTAAAGCAGGCCATAGATTTGATGCAGGAAATCATCCTGACCTCCGATTTTTCGGATAAGAAAAGGATTAAGGAAATCCTGGCGGAAGGCAAGTCCAAAATGCAGGGACAGATGATTTCGGCAGGACACAGCGTGGCTGCAAACAGGGCGCTTTCCCACGTATCCCGTACAGCCGCAGTCAATGAAGCGTTGTCGGGAATGACATTTTACAGGATGGTGGAAAAGCTGGACGGCAATTTTGCCGAAGAGGCGGATGGGATTGTTACAAACCTGAAAGAACTGGCAGCCATCATTTTCAGGCCGGAAAATCTGATGGTCGATTTGACGGGAAGCAGGGAAATGGCGGAACGCCTGCCGGACATGATTCATGTCCTAAAAGACTGTTTATATACGGAGGCAGTGGAAGAAGGATGCTTTGAACCTGAAAAAGGAGTACAGAAGGAAGGCTACAAGACGCCCGGTCAGGTACAGTATGTATGCAGGGCAGGCAATTTCAAGGACAAGGGACTTTCCTACCACGGCTCTTTAAGGGTATTAAAGGTGATGATGGGATATGATTATCTCTGGAGCCAGGTGCGTGTAAAAGGCGGGGCATATGGATGTATGTGCTCTTTCGGAAAGTCCGGGGACTGCTATTTTGTGTCCTACAGGGACCCTAACCTGAAGAATACCATTGAGGTATATGAAAAGGCGGCGGATTACATTGCGTCCTTTGAAGCGGATGAGAGAATGCTCACGCAGTTTATCATCGGAGCCGTAAGCGAGTTGGATATGCCGATGACGCCGGCGTCGAAGGGACTTTTCTCCCTGAGCGGTTACATGGTGGATTTGACAGAGGCGGATTTACAGAAAGAAAGGGATGAACTGCTTGCCACGACGGCAGAAGACCTGAAAAAGACGGCGGCACACATCAGGGCATTTATGTCCGCCGACTGTCTGTGCGTGGTGGGTAATGCGGAAAAGATAAAAGACGCACAGGATTTATTTGATAATATAGAAAATCTGGTCAGCTAAAGGTATAACGACCAAAAACAGGGAGGGATAAGTATGGTAAAGGCAGGTAAAAGGGCAGTTCTGTTTTTCATATTGGCTATGGTGCTGGCAGGATGCGGGAGCAGCAGCAATTCTCCTTCAGCCTCATACAGCCCGGACGGAGCACAAAATTACGTGACGGGAGATGTGGGCGGTATCTATATGGAGGGGGATTTTGGCAGTGACGGATTTGACGCCGGAGAATCGGCCGCGCCGTCGGACAGCGTGCGCGCAGGGCGCAAACTGATTCGGACCGTGGACATGGATGTGGAGACCATGGAATTTGACAAGCTGCTATCCTATGTCAAAGAAAGGACCCAGGCAGCCGGAGGGTACGTGGAGGCGCTCAATGTCTATAACGGAAGCAGTTACAACAATTATACCGGTTATGGATATGTGAATGACAGGAACGCCAGCCTTACCCTGCGCATCCCCAAGGACAGGCTGGACGGATTCCTTGTTGAAGTTGCGGACAACAGCAATATTGTCAGACGCAACGAGCAGGAAAAAGATGTGACGCTGGACTATGTGGATTTGGAGAGCCATAAGGAAGTGCTTCTGGTAGAACAGGAGAGGATTCTTGCCCTGTTGGAACAGGCGCAGACCCTGGATGAAATCCTTACCCTTGAGAACAGGCTTTCCGATATCCGGTATCAGCTGGAAAGCATGGAAAGGCAGCTGCGCACCTATGATAACCAAATAGAGTACAGCACGGTCTGTTTAAGCATTCAGGAAGTTGTGGAACTGACGCCGGTGGAGGTGGAAGAAAAGACTACCTGGGAGCGTATCGCGGACGGTTTTATGGACAGTGTAAAGAACATCGGATTTGGAATCAGGGAATTTTTTGTCCTGTTTGTTACGGCGCTTCCCTATCTGCTTCTTTTTGCAGTCATTATTGTTCTTATGGTAGTTATTATTGTTGTCAGTGTCCGGCGCGGCACTGCGAAAAGGGCTAAAAAGCAGGCGCAACTTATGCAGGCACAGCAGGAATACATGCGCAGGATGCAGGAAGCCGGCCGACTCCCTAATGGGCAGCCGCAAACCGGCGCGCCTTTATACGGACAGGCAAAAGAAGACAGGGGAAATCAGTAAATGGAAGAAAATGCAGCATTTAAATCAGGTTTTGTCACATTGATTGGAAGGCCCAATGTAGGAAAGTCCACGTTGATGAACTGCCTGATTGGACAGAAAATAGCCATCACGTCCAATAAACCGCAGACAACCAGAAACCGCATCCAGACGGTTTACACCTCTGAGGAGGGACAGATAGTTTTTCTGGATACGCCGGGCATTCACAAGGCAAAAAACAAACTGGGAAATTATATGGTGAATGTTGCCGAAAAAACGTTGTCCGAGGTGGACGTGATACTCTGGCTGGTAGAGCCTTCCGGGTTTATCGGCGCAGGTGAGCGTCATATTATAGAGCAGTTAAAAAAGGTAAAAACTCCCGTCATCCTTGTTATCAACAAGATTGATACCGTGAAAAAGGAGCAGCTTTACGGATACATTGACACCTACCGCAAGGAGCTGGATTTTGCGGAAGTGGTGCCGGTGTCCGCCCTGAAGGCCAGAAATACGGAAGAACTGGTAAAGTGTATTATGAAATACCTCCCTTACGGGCCTGCTTTTTATGACGAGGACACCATCACGGACCAGCCCCTGCGCCAGATAGTGGCGGAGCTTATCAGGGAAAAGGCTTTAAGGCTTTTGGAGGAAGAAATTCCCCATGGAGTGGCGGTCAGCATCGAAAGCCTGAAATACAGGAAAAATATTGTGGACATCGAAGCCACGATTGTATGCGAGCGGGATTCCCACAAGGGTATTATCATCGGCAAGGGCGGCGCCATGCTCAAAAAAATAGGCTCCCTTGCCAGGCCGGAAATTGAAGATTTGCTGGAAAAACAGGCAAATCTTCAATTGTGGGTAAAGGTAAAGAAGGACTGGCGTGACAGTGATTTCCTTTTGAAAAACTTTGGTTACAATGAAAAAGATACCTTCAAATGACGAATAGAAAATCAAAATAAGCGAACCCTAATTGTTGTAGTGCGAAGCAAGATTAAGGGGGCTTAAGATGAACGACGAAAACTACTGGAAGCAGTTTATGGCAAGCGGCCGTGTGGAGGATTATCTGGTCTATGCGCACAGGACAGGCAGCCAAAATGAGGTTTGCCAAAAGACCTTTGGGGAACAGGAAGAAAAAGTGAGGGGAGAATACCCTTATGCAGGATTTATGCATGGTGACGGGAATGGTACTGAGCCAGATTCCTGTAGGTGAGTATGACAGGCGGGTATGTATATTGACGAAAGAAAGAGGGAAGATTTCTGCTTTTGCAAAAGGAGCGAGACGGCCGGGCAGCCGTTTTATGGCAGCGACCAACCCTTTTTCTTTTGGAAAGTTCAAGTTGTATGAGGGGAAAAACTCCTATACGATTGCGGAAGCGGAAATCAGCAAGTATTTTGAAGATTTGAGGAAGGATTACATAGGCGCTTATTACGGCATGTATTTTCTGGAAATCGCGGACTATTATACTAGGGAAAACAACGACGAAAAGGATATGCTGAAATTATTGTACCAGTCGTTTCGGGCATTGCTTCACCCGTCCATCGAAAATGATTTGGTCAGGTGCATATTTGAATTGAAAACCCTTGTGGTAAACGGAGAGTATCCGGGGTTCCTGCCGGATGCCGGGCTTAGGGAATCCACGGAATATGCCATGCGTTTCATTGAAACGGCGGCGGTGGAAAAACTGTATACGTTTACGGTGTCAAAAGAAGTGCTGGAAGAATTGCTTGCCGTATCCTGCCGATACCGGAAACGCTTTATGGACAAGCAGTTTAAAAGTCTTGAAATATTGGAAAGTCTGTGTTAAAGTGTTTTGAAAAGGAGCCCCAAGGCAGCAAAAAAGGAGAGTATCATATGCGTGTGAAAAGGAATGCCGGCATACCGGCTGCTGTTTTTTCCGTACTGTGTGCCTGTTTCTTCCTGACAGGATGCGGGGAAGGAGAAGGCGGCGTGCAGGTTACCAATCTTCAGATAGACAAAAACGGCAGGGTTACCAGCAATATTGTAGAGGACTTTGACAAAGATTTCTATTCTGTGGATGCTTTGCGCGAAATGGTGCAGGCAGAGATAGACGATTATAACGGCTCCCACCCGGAAGCCGTGACGCTGTCGGAATTGAAACCATACGGTGAAGAGGAAGAAAAAGTTCTGGTATCCATGCAGTACGCCACATGTGAAGATTATGAGGCATTTAATGAATCGGAACTGTTTTTTGGAACCGTGGAACAGGCCCAGGCGGCAGGATTTTCATTGGATGTGGAGTTAATCAGCGCGTCTGACGGTACAAAGAAAATAGGAGAATCCGATATTCTGGGAATGAAAGACATGCGTATTCTGATTGTGCGCCAGAGCGCGCAGGTGTCGCAGGTAAATGTGCCGGAAAAAGTACAGTATATGACGGAAGGAACCGCACTTACAGGAGCAAAGGGCATTACCCTGCCGGGACCCGAAAATTCTTCGGACATCAACTGGAAAGGCGATTTGACTTATGTTCTTATGAAATAGGGAGGAAATCATCATGGAAAAAACAATGGAGAAAATAGTGGCGCTGGCAAAGGCAAGAGGATTTGTGTATCCCGGCTCTGAGATTTACGGCGGGCTTGCCAACACTTGGGACTATGGAAATCTGGGAGTAGAACTGAAAAACAACGTCAAGAAGGCGTGGTGGCAGAAATTTATCATGGAAAACCCCAATAACGTGGGGGTGGACTGTGCGATTCTCATGAATCCGCAGACATGGGTGGCAAGCGGCCATTTGGGCGGATTTTCCGACCCCCTGATGGACTGCAAGGAGTGTCACGAGCGATTCCGCGCGGATAAGCTGATAGAAGATTACTGTGAAGAAAAGGGTATCAGGCTGGAAGAAAGCGTGGACGCATGGAGTCAGGAAAAGATGAAGGAGTTTGTGGAGGAGAACGGGATTTGCTGTCCGACCTGCGGCAAACACAATTTTACCGACATCAGGCAGTTTAACCTGATGTTCAAGACCTTCCAGGGCGTGACCGAAGATGCCAAAAACACCGTGTACCTGCGGCCGGAAACCGCACAGGGCATTTTTGTGAATTTCAAAAATGTGCAGAGGACTTCCCGCAAAAAGCTTCCCTTCGGCATCGGCCAGATTGGAAAGTCCTTCCGCAATGAAATTACGCCGGGTAATTTCACTTTCCGCACAAGGGAGTTTGAGCAGATGGAACTGGAGTTTTTCTGTGAACCCGGTACGGATTTGGAGTGGTTCCAATACTGGAGGGCTTTCTGCCGCGACTGGCTGTTAAGCCTTGGCATGAAGGAGGATGAAATCCGCCTGCGCGACCACAGCCCGGAGGAACTTTGCTTTTACAGCAAAGGAACCACCGACATAGAGTTTTTATTCCCGTTCGGCTGGGGAGAACTTTGGGGGATTGCAGACAGGACGGACTATGATTTGAAACAGCATCAGGATACTTCCGGGCAGGATATGTCCTATTTTGACGATTCCAAAAACGAGAAGTACATACCGTACGTTATCGAGCCGTCCCTTGGGGCTGACCGCGTTGTGCTTGCCTTTTTGTGCGCGGCATACGATGAGGAAGAACTGGAGGGAGGGGACATGCGCACCGTACTGCATTTCCATCCGGCCCTTGCACCCGTGAAGATTGGCGTGCTGCCACTTTCCAAGAAGCTGAATGAGGGAGCGGAAAAGATTTTTACGGAACTGTCCAAAAAATATAACTGCGAGTTTGACGACAGGGGAGCCATCGGCAAGCGTTACCGCAGGCAGGATGAAATCGGTACGCCTTTTTGCATCACCTACGATTTTGACTCCGAAACAGACGGCTGCGTGACCGTGCGTTTCCGTGACTCCATGGAGCAGGAGAGGGTGGCGATTTCCGAATTGGACGCTTACTTTGCGGATAAATTTACATTTTAAATAATGATAAGGGGGCATCGGAATTTCCGATGCCCTCTTTCGGTTATTTGCTTTGTTTAATCCAAAATACCTAAGTCTCTCATTTGGTAATAGATATATGAAATAAACTGAAAACTGTTCATAGATTGACTGTAGCTGCTGATTTCTTCCATTTCCACAATCCTGAATCCCTTTAGCTGTTCATAGACCTGTTCGGAATAATTGTCTTCATCCAGTATTACAGGCATAAAGTAATAAACACTTTTTAAATCCCTTAGAATTTCCACATTTTCCTGCATATAATCCTGTACCGTACCACTGTATTCTTCGGATTCAAAATAGTTTTCCATTTTTTCATAGACGTGGCCTTCCAGTTCATCTTCAGGGAGTATTTCCCTTATGGTTTTCGTAATGCGTTCTACGTCGCCGCTCATAAATTCCATGTACTGGGGAAATTCCTCTGCTATGTGCTCGTAACCAAGGTCATTGGCTGCGGAACCGCCAAACAGAAGCAATCCTGCATTCATGACGTCGCCGTAACTAATCAGTCCATGGAGGGTAATAAAAACATCAACAGATATAAACGCCCTATCCGCATCAATTTTTACGTAGCCATCCTCCGTCCATATTTCTGACATTAAAAAGTAATCGATTATGATGTAAGGCGCTTTTTCGTAATAAGTATCATAAAGTTCAAAAGCCTGCTCCAAAGTAATATCTTCGACATTACAAATTGTCATCTCCGCATTGTTTTTCCAACAATCAGTGTACCAGTTAGCCTCAATATAATCTAAGGATTTTGTAAGAAGGATTCCTTTCTCTTCAATATAAATCCACTGTCCCACAGTTTTTTCCCAAAACTCTTTTTTCCGGGGGTCCGCCTTAATGATTTCCAGATTTTGAAGGGGTTCTTCATCATCAGCATAAATGGCAAGGGTATCCGTGTCAAGAGACTGAAAGGCTTTAAAGATAATGTTGATATAGTGATAAGACTCCGCATCCGTCAACTCATCAATCTGTCCGTTGGGACGTATCGTTTCCTCATCATCCTCATCGTCGTAATCATCCTCATCGTCATAATCGTAATCATCATAATCATCTTCTGTTTCGGATGTCCAATCCTCTGTCCGGGGAGGCTCTCCATCTGTGGATGGATTTGGAGCTGCGCCGGGTCCTGCGGGAGCGCCGTTTCCGCATCCTGTAAGCAGGGCGGCAGTCATTGCTGCAATCAGCAGCAGGGATAAAGTTTTCTTTTTCATTTCATTCCTCCTTCATAAGATGTTTGTATAGAACAAAAATATAATATATAGGCAAGATTCATTATGCGGGAAAAACAAATGAAATGCAATAAGAAATTGCGCACGATATCGTTTGCAACGTGCATAACTGAAATTTTGCTATACAAAATGAATTTTCATGCTATAATGTAAATTGTTATTACAAATTGGAGGACAAACCCATGAAAGCAGTAGGCGTAAATGAATTAAGAAGGATGTACCTTGACTTTTTCGAGAGCAAGGAGCACTTAAAAATGAAGAGTTTTTCCCTGGTACCCCACAATGACAATAGTCTGTTGATTATCAACTCCGGCATGGCGCCGTTGAAGCCTTATTTTACGGGACAGGAGGTTCCGCCCAGACGCCGGGTCACCACCTGCCAGAAATGCGTCAGGACAGGGGATATAGAGAATGTGGGAAAGACGGCAAGGCATCTGACTTTCTTTGAGATGCTGGGCAACTTTTCTTTCGGGGATTATTTTAAGCATGAGGCGATTGCGTGGAGCTGGGAGTTTCTCACCAAAGTGGTGGGGATGGAAGCGGACAGGCTTTATCCTTCCATATACTGTGAGGACGACGAGGCGTTTGACATATGGACAAAGGAAATCGGTGTGCCGGAGGAAAAAATCACCCGCTTTTACCGTGATGAAAACGGCAAATGCGACAATTTCTGGGAGCATGGCGCAGGTCCCTGCGGTCCCTGTTCGGAAATTTATTATGACAGGGGCATAAAATACGGGTGCGGAAAGCCGGACTGCAAGGTGGGATGCGACTGCGACCGTTTTATGGAAGTGTGGAACAATGTGTTTACCCAGTTTGACAATGACGGACACGGCAATTATACAGAACTGGCACAGAAAAATATCGATACGGGCATGGGTTTGGAGCGTCTGGCCGTTGTGGTGCAGGATGTGGATTCCGTGTTTGATATAGATACCATGAAAGCCATCCGTGACCGCATCTGTGAGATTGCAGGCGTAGAATATCAGAAGGACGATGCGACGGATGTATCCATCCGTCTGATTACAGACCATATCCGTTCCACCACCTTTATGATTAGCGACGGTATCATGCCCTCCAACGAAGGAAGGGGATATGTGTTAAGGAGGCTGATTCGCCGTGCGGCAAGGCATGGCAGGCTTTTAGGCATTCAGGACAAGTTTATGGCAAATTTAAGTGAAACCGTTATCAATGAGTGTAAGGACGGCTATCCCGAACTGGAAGAAAAGAAGGCTTTCATATTAAATGTACTCACACAGGAGGAAGATAAGTTTGACAAGACCATTGACCAGGGACTTGCCATTCTCTCCGAACTGGAAGAAAATATGACGAAAGAAGGCAGAAAGGTTCTTTCCGGAGAGGAAGCGTTTAAGCTGTATGACACATATGGCTTTCCTCTTGACCTTACGGAAGAAATTCTGGAAGAGAAGGGTCTGTCCCTTGACGAGAAAGGGTTTCAGGCATGCATGAAGGAGCAGAAAGAAAAGGCCAGAAAAGCCCGCAAGACAACCAACTATATGGGTGCGGACGTCACGGTTTACGAATCCATTGCACCGGAGATTACCACGGAATTTGTAGGCTATGACCGTCTGGTTCATAATTCCAGGATAACGGCGCTTACCACGGAAACGGATTTGGCAGAGGCCCTTGCGGACGGCGAAACCGGCACGGTGATTGTGGAAGAAACGCCTTTTTATGCAACCATGGGCGGTCAGAACGCGGATATCGGTGTTATTACCACGGCAGAAGGTGAATTTGAAGTACAGGACACCATTAAGCTGCTGGGCGGCAAAGTCGGACATGTGGGCAGGGTTACAAGAGGAATGCTAAAAATCGGTGATACAGTGACATTACAGGTGAACGCCGCAAACCGGAATGATACCTGCAAAAACCACAGCGCCACCCATCTATTGCAGAAGGCTTTGCGCGAGGTGCTGGGCACGCATGTAGAGCAGGCAGGTTCCTATGTGGATGGAGAAAGACTTCGCTTTGACTTTTCCCATTTTGCTGCCATGACTGCAGAAGAAATTGCAAAGGTGGAGGCTATCGTCAACGAACAGATTGCAAACGCACTCCCTGTAAAGACGCAGGTGATGAGTATAGAGGAAGCGAAGAAAACCGGCGCTATGGCATTGTTCGGGGAAAAATACGGGGAAAAAGTGCGGGTAGTTACCATGGGGGATTTCTCCACGGAGCTTTGCGGCGGTACCCATGTATCCAATACCGGCGTCATTTCTGTCTTTAAAATCGTGTCCGAAAGCGGCGTGGCGGCGGGCGTCCGCAGGATAGAAGCGCTTACCGGAAACGGTGTACTTGCTTATTACAGGCAGATGGAAGAAACCATGGAAGCAGCGGCAAAGGCAGTGAAAACAACGCCGGCGTCCCTGGTGGAAAAATGTGAACATCTGATGGCGGAGTTAAAGAGTCTTCAGAGTGAAAACGAATCCCTGAAAGCAAAGGCGGCAAAGGAAGCCCTGGGGGATGTCATGAATCAGGTAAAGGAAGTAAAAGGCATGAAGTTTTTGGCTTCCAGCGTGGAAAATGTGGATATGAACGGTCTGCGCGATTTGGGCGATTCCCTGAAAGAAAAGCTGGGAGAAGGCGTTGTGGTTCTGCTTTCCGCTTCGGAGGGCAGGGTAAATATGGTGGCAATGGCTACGGACGGCGCTGTAAAGCAGGGAGCACATGCCGGCAACCTGATTAAGGGCATTGCGTCGCTTGTTGGCGGCGGTGGCGGCGGAAGGCCCAATATGGCACAGGCAGGCGGAAAGAATCCTGCCGGAATCCCTTCGGCCATTGAGGAAGCAGCAAGGGTGCTGGAGAATATGTTAAGCCAATAAAATTCATAAAATTAAAAAAACTGTTGACGTCCAACGATTTTATGTTATAATGTTAATTGTGCATGCGGACTTATGCAATTGCAAGGGACATACATGTACATATATTAACCCATGTCAGTCGAGTTGCTTGAAGGGACTGAAGGGAGGTCGGGTGTAGGCATGTCAAATGTAATCGTAAAAGAAAACGAAACTTTAGACAGCGCGTTGCGTCGTTTTAAAAGAAGCTGTGCAAAGGCAGGTATCCAGCAGGAAATCCGCAAGAGAGAGCACTATGAAAAACCCAGCGTAAGACGCAAGAAAAAGTCTGAAGCAGCAAGAAAACGTAAATATAACTAATCGGCAAAGTCCTGGGGTCATTGTTCCGGGACTTTTGTTTTCTTAATTAAAATTTTGCTAGGCAAATGAGGAGAAGGAATATGTGGACAATAGAATTGCTTGGGACGGATGTATACCATCTTGTTGCGGCTTTTGTAATATACAGTATGCTGGGGTGGTTGGTAGAATCTATTTATATGTCATTTTGTAACAAAAAAATTACAAACAGGGGATTTGCCAAAAGCCCTTTCTGTCCGATTTACGGATTTGGCGCCGTGATTGGATATCTGGTATTGAGCCCTTTAAGGTGGAATGGCGTTTTGTTGTATTTTGTAGCCGCCATTCTGGCAACCACTTTTGAATTTCTGGTGGGAAAACTGATGATAAAGCTTTTTGGGGAATTGTGGTGGGACTACAATGAAAAACCTTTTAACTACAAAGGCATTATCTGTCTGGAGAGTACGATAGCTTGGGGATTTTACGGACTGGGCATCGTTTATTTCCTCCATGGAAAAGTATATCAGGCGATTGATATGGTGAGTCCTCGGATTGGCACGCGCATTATCCTTGTCATTCTGGCTGTTGTGTTTGTGGATTACGTCATCCAGTTGTTGAAGGCTTTTAAGGTGGATTTGAGTAAACCCAAGGAGGCCATCATTGAAAGGTATGAAGCCCTGAAAGGAAGATGGTCATAAAAATAAATAAGGTAATATAAAGAGCCGCATTCCCATATCTTTTAATAAAGAAAAAGAGGGAAGTGCGGTTTTTTGATTGTAAAAATAGGAAAAAGACTGGCAGCTTTTCTGGTGGTGCTTACCGTATTTGTCGGAAACAGCTTTACGGTTTCCGCCGGTGTGGCTATCTCGGCGCCCTCCGCCATACTGATGGAGGCTTCCACGGGAACCATTATTTATGAAGTCAATGCAACGGAGCGCAGAAGCCCTGCAAGCATCACGAAAATCATGACGCTGCTGATTACGTTTGAGAAACTTGAGGAAGGAAAAATAAAGTTAGAAGATGAAATCATCACCAGTGCCTATGCCAAATCCATGGGAGGCTCGCAGGTGTATCTGGAGGAAGGAGAAATTCAGACGCTGGATACCCTGATAAAATGTATTGCGGTGGCGTCCGGAAATGACGCGTCCGTGGCTGTTGCGGAATACATAGCAGGGTCGGAAGAGGCATTTGTGGAAATGATGAACGAAAAAGCTGCCGATTTGGGTATGGTGGATACCCATTTTGTGGATTGCTGCGGGCTTACTGATTCTGACAGCCATTATACAACGGCAAAAGATGTGGCAATTATGTCCAGGGAACTGACTTTGAAATATCCGCAGGTATTTGATTATACCCAGATTTGGATGGAGGACATTACCCATGTAACGGCACAGGGAACCAGTCAGTTTACGTTGTCCAGTACCAATAAACTGTTAAAGCAGTATGACTGGATTACCGGGTTGAAAACAGGCTCCACCGACAAGGCCAAATATTGTATGTCGGCAACCGGTTCCAAAAACGGGATAGATTTAATTGCTGTTGTCATGGGGGCGCCCGACCCCAAAACCCGTTTTCAGGATGCGGCTGCCTTGCTGAATTATGGATATGGGGTAAGCCAGATGTATGTGGATGAAAACAAGGACACCCTGCCGCAGATGGCAGTGGAAGGCGGGGTGGAGGAATGGGTTCCCCTGGTTTATGAAGGGGAGTTCCACTATCTGGATATACAAGGAAATGATTTAAGCCATATTGAAAAAATGCTGAGTATACCGGAAAAGGTCAAGGCACCGGTGGAAAAAGGCAATGCCGCCGGGGAAGTGTTGTATATGCTGAACGGAACCGTTGTGGGAAAAGTCCCCGTCCTGTACGGTGAAAGTGTGAAAAAAGCAGTATACAAGGACTATTTACTGAAAATTTTCCGTAATTTTTTGTTATAACAATATTTGTACAGAGCGGAAAAATATGATATACTAACAGCTGGCGCCCGGTATCCTTCCCTTAAGGCAGGATGCCGGCAGCCATTGAATGCGGGAAGGAAATAGCCGGATGTTTGCAGTTTTTTGTACCATGTTTGCCATAATAGCCGTTATCTGCCTGTGGGTGATGCTGTATGACTCCCACCGGTTTATTGTGGTGCATCACGTCTTTACATCCGATAAAATCAAAAAACAGGTCCGAATGGTCATGATATCGGATTTTCATAATTGCCGGTACGGGAAGGATAATGAAATAGTGCTTGCCGCCATCGAGGAAGCGTCGCCTGATATGATTGTCATTGCAGGAGATATGATTACTGCGGATAAAAAAGAAAAGGCTGACAGGACCATACAGCTTTTATCCAAATTAAAGGAGAAATATCCCGTCTATTATGCAATGGGCAATCATGAGCAGAAAATCAGCCGGTGTCCCGAAAAGTATGACGGCATGTGGGAAAAGTATGAAAAAGAACTGGAGAAGATGGACGTCTGTCTTTTGAGGAACGGACGTATCAGTTTCCCTGACAGGGGAATAACCCTGTACGGACTGGAAATAGGGCGCGAGTACTATCAAAGATTCTCTACAAAACCCATGCAGGAGGATTATCTGGAGCATTTGGCCGGAAAGGTGGACAAGAATACCTATTCCGTTGTTCTGGCGCATAACCCGGACTATTTTCCCGAATATGCGGCATGGGGGGCTGATTTGGTTCTGTCAGGGCATGTGCATGGGGGCATTGTGCGCGTACCGTTTCTGGGCGGGCTGATATCCCCGGCAATCCGTTTTTTTCCGAAATATGACGGAGGGATTTTTCAGGAAAAAGAATCAGCCATGGTTTTGGGACGGGGATTGGGAAACCATTCTCCGAATGTAAGGCTGTTTAATCCCGCAGAACTGCTGGTGATTGAATTACGGAGGAAATAAGAATGGCATTATCTGTTAAACTGGAGGTTTTTGAAGGCCCTTTGGACCTGCTTTTGCATTTGATAGATAAAAATAAGATAGATATCTATGATATTCCCATTGTGCAGATTACCGAGCAGTATCTAGAATATATCAGGCAGATGCCGGTGGAAGACATGAATGTGATGAGCGAGTTCCTTGTAATGGCCGCCACGCTGCTTGACATCAAATGCAAAATGCTTTTGCCCAGGGAAGTGAATGAAGAAGGGGAAGAGGAAGACCCCAGGGCTGAACTGGTACAGCGCCTGTTAGAGTACAAGATGTACAAATTTATGTCTTTTGAACTGCGGGACAAGCAGGTGGATGCCGGCAGGACGCTTTTCAGGGAGCAGAACCTGCCCGGGGAGGTGGCAAATTACAGACAGCCCATAGATTACCGGGAACTGGTGGGGGACATGAACCTACAAAAATTGCAGGAGATTTTCAAGTCCATTGTAAAAAAACAGGAAGACAAAATCGACCCCATCAGGAGCAGCTACGGCAATATAGAAAAAGACGAAGTGGATATGGACGTAAAAGCAGGCTATGTGGAAGAATACATAAAGAGCCATAAAAGCTTTAGCTTCAGGGCGCTTTTGGAGAAACAGCACAGCAAAATGGAAGTGATTGTGACTTTTCTGGTGATTCTGGAGATGATGAAGCTGGGAAAGATAAGCATAGCGCAGGAAGAAATATTTGATGATATCATGATTACCTCCAACGAAGCGGCATAGAAACGTCAGGAGGATATTGCGCATAAAACAGCGCGGAAACGGGGAAATATGGACAGACAAAAAGTACAGGCAGTGCTGGAGGCGATTCTGTTTACCATGGGTGAATCCGTGGAAATAAGCAGGCTGGCCGCGGTATTGGAGATGGATAAGAAAGAAATCAAAGAAGTGTTATGCGAAATGCAGGAAAAATATGATGCCCAGGACAGGGGAATTTCCCTTTTGTGGCTGGAGGAAAGCGTACAGCTTTCCACAAAGGCGGAAATGTATGAGTATCTGATTAAAATTGCGAAAGCACCCAGAAAAATGGTCCTGACGGATACGGTTCTGGAGACACTTTCCATCATCGCATATAAGCAGCCGGTAACAAGGCTGGAAATAGAAAGAATCAGGGGCGTCAGCTGCGACCATGCCATCAACAAGCTTTTGGAATATGACCTCATCACTGAGCTTGGCAGGCTGGACGCACCCGGGAGACCGCTGTTGTTTGGAACTACTGAGCAGTTTCTGCGAAGCTTTGGCGTAAAATCCCTGGAAGAACTTCCGGAGCTTTCCGCCCTGCAGGTGGAGGAGTTTAAACAGCAGGCGGAGGAGGAAGCGGCATTAGCGTGAAATGAGGAAAAGAACGTTTTAAAACAGGTACGGCAGTCATATACATAGTAGCAACGAAGGAAAAGAGTGTTGCTGCTATGTATTTTTTTATAAGTAATAGAAACAAGAAGGGGTTTTTGGGGGCTTTGTGTATACTTACCGCTTTGCTGCTTTGCCTTGGGATGATACCCATACAGGCGGAGGGGGCGGAAGAGCCGTCCCTTTATGCAACAGCCGCAGTGCTGATGGATGCGGATACAGGCAGGGTTTTATACAGCAAAGGAGGAGATGTCTTTTTATCAAATGCCAGCACCACCAAAATCCTTACCTGTATACTAGCCCTGGAAAATGCAGGACGGGAAGAAGTTGTTGAAGTTTCAGCCTATGCGGCGAGTATGCCAAAGGTAAAGCTTTACATGAAACAGGGAGAACATTTCAGGCTGGAGGATTTGCTGTATTCCCTGATGCTGGAATCCCACAACGATTCTGCGGTTGCCATCGCGGAGCATGTGGGAGGGAGCATGGAAGGTTTTGCTGCCATGATGAACGAAAAGGCAGAACAGATTGGGTGTAAAAACAGCTGGTTCATCACGCCAAACGGATTGGATGCCACCCAGAACGCGACGGATGAGGAAGGAAATCCGATATTGCTGTCCCATGGCACAACCGCAGAGGACCTTGCACGGATTATGGCATATTGCGCCTTTTATTCTCCTGCATCAGAGGATTTCCTGACTATCACGCGTACTGCTTCTTATACCTTTTCCAATGAGGAGGGCAGAACGTTTTCCTGTACAAACCACAATGCCTTCCTGCACATGATGGAGGGCGCGCTGACGGGAAAGACAGGATTTACAAACAAAGCGGGGTATTGCTATGTGGGGGCATTGGAAAAAGACGGTAAACGGTTTACCATAGCGCTGTTAGCCTGTGGATGGCCCAATCATAAAACTTATAAGTGGTCGGATTCCAAGGCGCTTTTTACATATGGACTGGAGAATTATACGTACCACAGTCTGGACGAGGCGTCTTATGATGTCAAAATACTTTCCCCCATTCCCGTGGAAGACGGGCAGACGGAAAGGTTCGGGGAAACGTCATATGTAAACCTTGTGGTGCAGGAGGGGGAAAACAAGGGGCTTGGAGATATGGCGTCGCTTGCGGGGGCGGAACATACGGAATCCATGACCGGACTTCTGCTTTCCCCGGAGGAAAAGATAGAAGTATTTTGTGAAGTGGAGAATGGACTGACTGCTCCGGTGGAAAAGGGGAGCGTAGTCGGCAGCATCCGGTATATGGTAGGAGAAAGCTGTCTTAGGGAGGACTTTATTGTGACAAGGGATGCTGTGCCCAAAAAGGACTTCTTCTGGTGTCTGTCCAAAGTGATAAAAAAATATTTCTTTTTGTAAGCTGTTTTCTGAAATTAGGACTGGTCTAACCCTTCCTTTTATGATATACTACAACAGAATAATGGGGGAGTAAGCGCTTACATAAGGAACGATGCAATTCCCCCGGTTAACTTGTTATTATTTATTTATCATAAATGGAGGGCCAAAAAACATGAGTAGTACTTCAAAAGCGAGTCAAAGAATCAATGCTTTACTCGATGACAACAGTTTCGTTGAAATCGGTGCGATGGTTACTGCCAGGGCAACGGATTTCAATCTGAAACAGGCTGACACTCCTTCTGACGGTGTTATAACCGGGTACGGGGTGATTGGCGGCAATCTTGTGTATGTGTACAGCCAGGACGCTTCTGTCTTAAACGGTACCGTCGGGGAAATGCATGCAAGAAAAATTGCCAACCTGTATGACCTTGCAATGAAAACAGGAGCTCCCGTTATCGGGCTTCTGGACTCTGCGGGACTCAGGCTGCAGGAAGCTTCAGATGCGTTGGATGCGTTCGGCACAATTTACAGGAAAATGTCCGATGCATCCGGTGTGATTCCCCAGATTTCAGCAGTATTCGGAAACTGCGGCGGCGGACTTGCCGTTATGGCGGCAATGTCTGATTTTACGTTCATGGAAGAAAAGAACGCGAAATTATTCGTAAATTCCCCCAATGCCCTTGCAGGCAACACAATTGAAAAGTGTGATACTTCATCGGCTGATTTTCAATGCAGGGAAGCAGGAAACGTGGATTTTACAGGTGAGGAAGCCCAGGTGCTTGCAGACATCCGTAAACTGGTATCCATCCTGCCTGCAAACAATGAGGAGAACCTTGCGTTTGATGAGTGTACGGATGACTTAAACAGACTGACGCCGGAGCTTATCAGCTTCAGGAACGATACGGCAGCCGCTTTGGCTGTGCTTGCCGACAATCATGACTTCGTAGAAGTTGGCGCCGGTTATGCAATGGATATGGTCACCGGCTTTATCAGGCTGGACGGCGTAACCGTGGGAGCAGTTGCCAACAGGAGCGAAAAGCTGGATGAAGAGGGCAATACAGCCGAGAAATTCGATGCGGCGCTTTCACCGGAAGGCTGTGAGAAGGCGGCGGATTTCGTGGCATTTTGCGATGCGTTTGACATTCCCGTGCTAACCCTTACCAATGTAACGGGATATAAAGCATGTGCCTGCAGCGAAAAGAAAATTGCGCGGGCAGCGGCACGCCTTACCTATGCTTTTGCAAATGCAACGGTTCCCAAGGTAAATGTGATTCTGGGAAAGGCTTTCGGAAGCGCATATGTTACCATGAATGCCAAAGCGACAGGCGCTGACATCACCATTGCGTGGCCGGATGCGGAAATCGGTTCCATGGATGCAAAACTGGCTGCCGGGATAATGTATGAAGGAAAAGGCGCGGATGTCATTAAGGAAAAGGCGGCTGAGTATGCGGCGCTGCAGACCAGCGCGTCCGGTGCGGCCAGAAGGGGATATGTTGACCAGATAGTGGACGTGGCTGACACCAGAAAATATATCATCGGCGCTTTCGAGATGTTGTTTACGAAATGCGAGGAACGTCCTGTCAAGAAGCATGGAACAATTTAGAAAGGGAGATACTTAATATGAAGAAAATTGCAGCAATGTTATGTATGCTCACCTGTGTCTTTGGGCTGACAGCCTGCGGAAGCAAAGAAGCCATCAGCGACATGGAAAACAAAAGATGTGAAACGGCAAAGATTATGGCTACTGATTTTGTGGTTCCGTTTATGATGAATTTTTTTGACGACAGTGTGGCCAAGCAGTATCAGACTGATTACAATGTCCACGAACTGGAAGCGCTTACGGAAAATGAACTCAGTTATTATCTGTATTTCTATTCCAGCTACGGCATCAATTATGAGTTTAATGCCATTGATGTGGACGGTATTGCCATTTTGAACGGTATTACTTCTTTTAACAGCACATACAAATCATTGGGGGAAGTGGACGCCACAAACGGGCTGACGGCAAAAAGCGAAGTGTCCGGTGACAAGATTATTGTTACGGTTCCCTTAACGGGTACTTTGACGGATAAGAAAGGAAATCTGCGTACGGCAGAGGCAGAACTTATCTTTTCCAATGATATATTCCTGAAAGTTGAGTCCTGTACCTTAAACCTGAACCAGTCCATAGGGGAGTTAATGGGAAAGGCCGCCATGGATACCGTGATGGGCATGGGAACCGTGTTTGCGGTATTGATACTCATCAGCCTGATTATATGGGCTATGGGAGGTATCCCCAAATTGCAGGAAAAACTGAAAAAGAAGAATAAGGATGAAGTACAGAAGTTGAAAGAGGATGCAGTCGACAACACAATCGCGCAGATTATTGAAAAAGAAGAGCGTGTAGGCACGACTGAGGACTTGGAGCTTGCAGCGGTTATTGCAGCGGCGGTTGCCGCATATGAAGGCGCGGCAGGCGCGGATGGTTTTGTGGTCAGAAGCATAAGAAAGAGAAGATAAGTGGAGGAGAAGAAAATGAAAAATTATACCATTACCGTTAACGGAAACGTGTACGATGTTGTAGTAGAAGAAGGAGCATCCACCGGTGCGGCTCCGGTTCCCGTAAAAGCGCCCGCAGCGCCTAAGGCAGCGGCACCGAAAGCAGCGCCTGCTGCAGGTGGCAGTGCAGGCAGCATTAAGGTGGAAGCCGGTGCGGCAGGCAAAGTGTTTAAGATTGATGCAGCAGTGGGAACTGCGGTAAAGAAAGGTGACGCCGTTGTAACCATCGAAGCCATGAAGATGGAAATTCCCGTGGTTGCACCGGAAGACGGCACTGTAGCAAGCATTGAGGTAGCGGTTGGCGATGCCGTTGAGGCTGGAAAGGTCCTTGCAACCTTAAACTAATCGGGGTTTCATGCTGAAAATACAGGAGGTCATTCAATGGAATACATAACAAACACGCTTGGCAACCTGCTTCACCAGACAGCGTTCTTTAACCTGACCTGGGGAAACTATGTAATGATTGCGGTTGCCTGCTTTTTCCTATATCTGGCGATAAGGCATGGGTTTGAACCCCTGCTCCTTCTGCCGATAGCTTTTGGTATGCTGTTAGTGAACATTTATCCGGATATCATGCTCCATGCGGAGGATTCGGCAAATGGAATTGGCGGTTTACTCTATTATTTCTATATTCTGGACGAATATGCGCTCCTTCCTTCCCTGATATTTATGGGAGTAGGCGCTATGACGGACTTTGGACCGCTGATTGCTAATCCCAAGAGTTTTCTTCTGGGGGCGGCAGCGCAGTTTGGTATCTTTGCAGCATATTTCGGAGCGATTGCACTGGGATTTAACGGTGCGGCTGCGGCTGCAATTTCCATTATCGGCGGTGCGGACGGTCCTACTTCCATTTTCCTTGCAAGTAAGCTGGGGCAGACAGGCCTGCTGGGTCCGATTGCGGTAGCGGCATATTCTTATATGTCTCTGGTTCCAATCATCCAACCGCCTGTTATGAAACTTCTGACAACGGAGAAGGAAAGAAAGATAAAGATGGACCAGTTAAGACCGGTCAGCAAACTGGAGAAAATCCTGTTCCCCATCATCGTTACCATTGTAGTAAGCTTAATTCTTCCCACCACGGCGCCGCTGGTCGGCATGCTGATGTTAGGAAACCTGTTCAGGGAATCCGGTGTGGTAAGACAGCTTACCGAAACCGCTTCCAACGCCCTGATGTATATCGTGGTAATCCTGTTGGGAACTTCCGTCGGCGCAACCACGAGTGCGGAAGCCTTTCTGAACTGGGATACCCTGAAAATCGTAGGACTCGGTCTTGCTGCATTTGTTTTCGGTACGGCTGCAGGCGTGCTGTTCGGAAAGCTGATGTGTGTTGCAACCCATGGCAAGATAAACCCGCTTATTGGTTCGGCAGGTGTATCGGCAGTACCTATGGCCGCCCGTGTTTCCCAGAAGGTCGGTTCCGAGGCAGACCCTACGAACTTCCTGTTGATGCATGCGATGGGGCCTAACGTAGCAGGTGTTATCGGCACGGCAGTGGCGGCAGGCACCTTTATGGCTATCTATGGGGTGTTCTGATTTGTAACTTGTTGATACTAAAAAGATTTGGAGGAAATAGCAAATGGCAGAAGCAAAACCGATTAAAATAACCGAAACGATATTACGCGATGCCCATCAGTCGCTGATTGCGACCAGAATGCCGACGGAGTTCATGCTTCCCATTGTGGACAAGATGGATAAAGTGGGATACCATTCCGTGGAGTGCTGGGGCGGCGCAACCTTTGACGCATCCCTGCGTTTCCTGAAGGAAGACCCGTGGGACAGACTGAGAAAACTGAGGGATGGTTTCAAGAATACGAAATTACAGATGTTATTCAGAGGTCAGAATATTCTGGGTTACAGACCCTATGCTGATGACGTGGTAGACAATTTTGTTGAGAAGTCAGTGGCAAACGGTATTGATATCATCCGTATTTTTGACTGTATGAATGATTTGCGCAATCTGCAGGAAGCCGTAAACGCAACCAACCGTATTAAGGCGCGTGAAGGCCGCGGACATGCACAGATTGCATTGTCATATACTCTTGGCGACGCATATACCATGGATTACTGGATTGAAATGGCAAAGAAGATTGAGGAGATGGGAGCAGACTCCATCTGTATTAAAGATATGGCAGGACTGCTGGTTCCCTACAAGGCTTCCGAACTGATTAAGGAAATGAAAGCAGCGACAAAGCTTCCCATCCAGCTTCATACCCACTACACTTCCGGTGTGGCAGGCATGACATATTTAAAGGCAGTGGAGGCGGGAGTTGACGTGATTGACTGCGCTATGTCACCTTTTGCAATGGGTACTTCACAGCCGGCAACCGAAGTAATGGTGGAAACCTTCAGGGGAACGCCTTATGATACCGGCTACGACCAGAGCATTCTGGCTGAGATTGCTGATTATTTCAGGCCTTACAGGGATGAATGCCTGAAAAACGGCCTGTTGAATCCTAAGGTAATGGGCGTTGATATCAAAACCCTGCTTTATCAGGTTCCGGGAGGCATGCTTTCCAACATGGTGAGCCAGTTGAAAGAACAGAATGCAGAAGATAAGTATTATGACGTGTTAAAAGAGATTCCCAGGGTGCGCAAGGATTTGGGCGAGCCGCCCCTGGTTACGCCTTCTTCCCAGATTGTCGGCACACAGGCAGTGTTCAACGTGCTGATGGGTGAAAGATATAAGATGGCAACCGACCAGACAAAGGACGTACTTCGCGGAAAATACGGACAGACAGTCAAGCCGATGAATCAGGAAGTGATTGACAAGGTAATTCCCGGCGAACAGAGAATCACATGCCGTCCGGCAGATTTGCTTTCCAATGAAATGGATAAGCTGGAAGCGGAGATGGCAGAATGGAAACAGCAGGATGAGGATGTATTGTCCTATGCACTGTTCCCGCAGGTGGCGACAGATTTCTTCAAGTACCGTCAGGCACAGCAGGAAAAAGTTGACCCTGCAAAAGCCGACACGAAAAACGGCGCTTATCCTGTATAATCGCAGCAAAACAAATGATAACAGGTGGTGTGATGAGAAATCATGCCACCTGTTTTTTCTCAACATCAATACAGGGTAATTTTCCGCAGGCTCCCCGGGCGGCAGGACGCAATTGATTCCATAAAGGACCGTGTAAAAACACCGGTACTTAGAGGTTGTATTTTAACCTCTTATGTACCGCTGTGTTTTTACCCGAGTGAGAACGTGTCCTGTTGGAACAATTGCGTCCTGCCGCCCGGGGAGCCTGCGGGAAAACGGGGGAATGAACTTGACGGATGGGGAGAAATAAGCTAGAATAACAAGTGTTACTGTTGGGAGTGGATGTATGAGGTGAGGTGTACTATGGCGAGAAAAGAATCCATTAGCATACATGATATACTGGAAACCGCTTTTGGGATGGCAAGGGAAGAGGGATTTCAAAATGTGACGGCGAGAAAGGTGGCTGCAAAGGCAGGATGTTCCACGCAGCCTATTTTCAGGGTATACAAGAATATGGAGGAGCTCTGGGAAGCGGTATACGAAAAGGCGGTTGTGTTTTTCAGGGATTATTATGACTTATATCCCAAGATGGGCAATACTCCATTTGCCAGTCTGGGTATGGCTTACATTGCATTTGCAAGGGAAGAGAAGCATTTATTCCGGCTGTTATTTTTATCCGAGCTTTCCGGAAGGAAAAGCTTATATGAGATTTTGAACGGGGACAAGAATTACGTTCTGCTTGAAATTAACAAAGCGGCCCGGGCAGGGTGCGGGGACCCGCAGGGAATGTTTATGAGAATGTGGCTGTTCATCCATGGGGCAGCCTGCATGAGCCTGACGGGGGATTATGATTTATCGGATTTGGAAACCAGAAGGCTGTTGGAACAGGAGTATGCAAATGGATGACAGACAGGATATTCTGACAAAAATCAATGACAGGTTCAACGTCATGAGCAAGAGCCATAAGGCCATAGCGGTGTACATAAAGGAGCATTATGACCAGGCGGTGTTTATGACGGCGGCAAAGCTGGGGGAAACGCTGGGAATCAGCGAGTCCACAGTGGTTCGTTTTGCTTCCGGCATCGGTTATGAGGGTTACCCGGAATTTCAGAAGGCATTGGAAGAATGGGTAAAAAACAAGCTGAGCGATGTCCAGAGGATTGGCGCAAAATACGGACACAGCAGCCAGTCGGAGATATTATCCTCCGTGTTAGGGGCCGATATGGAGAAGATTCAGGATACGATTGTCAATCTTGACCCCAATGCATTTGAGATGGCGGTCAATACTATTCTGGAAGCGAAGAATGTGTATGTAATAGGGCTTAGAAGCTGCGCGCCCCTGGCAGATTTTCTACACTTTTACCTGAATATGATACGGGGAAACGTAAAACTGCTTAATACCACCAGCGTCAGCGAGACATTTGAACAGATGATTCGGGTGGATGAAAAAGATGTCATAATCGGTATCAGCTTTCCAAGGTATTCCATGCGTACGCTGAAAGCGCTGGAATTTGCCAATGACAGGAATGCAAAGGTTATCAGCATTACGGATTCCATACACTCGCCGATGTGCCTGTATTCTTCCTGCAACCTGCTGGCAAGGAGTGACATGGTTTCCATAGTGGATTCCCTGGTTGCGCCTTTAAGCGTTATCAATGCGCTGGTGGTGGCAATGTGTTTAAAACGGCCGCAGGAGGTAAAGAAAAATCTGGAAACACTGGAGGATGTCTGGAACAATTATCAGGTATACCTGAATGACGAGATTAATTTTATAGATGAAGAACCCATGCTGAACAATCCTCTTTGGAAAATGTGACAAAAAGGAGAGGCAAATGAAAAAGGTAGTAGTAATCGGCGGAGGGGCTGCAGGCATGATGGCGGCTATTGCAGCGGCGCAGGACGGACACAGTGTCCGTCTGTATGAAAAAAATGAAAAGCTGGGGAAAAAGCTGTTCATCACGGGAAAGGGACGCTGCAATGTGACCAATGCCTGTGAAACAGAAGAATTGTTTGCAAACATTGTATCCAACCCAAAGTTTTTGTACAGCGCCGTTTACGGCTTTGACAATCATCAGGTAATGGCATTTTTTGAAGAAGCAGGGTGTCCCCTGAAGACAGAGCGGGGTGAAAGGGTATTTCCGGTATCGGACCATTCTTCGGATGTCATTAAAGCCTTGCAGAAAAAATTAGCCCATCTGCATGTTTCCGTTCAATTGAATCAAGGTGTCCGGGAAGTGCTTACCAGAAAAGAAGGAACAGTAATAGAGGGCGTTTTGCTTCAGGACGGCACATCCAGCCCGGCTGACGCCGTGATTGTGGCGACAGGAGGCATTTCTTATGAAAGCACCGGTTCCACAGGAGACGGATACCGGTTTGCAGAGCAGACAGGACATAACCTTACGGAGCGGAGGCCTTCGCTGGTTCCTTTGGTTGTTGAGGAAACATTCTGCAAAGAATTGATGGGACTTTCCCTGAAAAATGTGGCAGTCGTATTACAGCACAAGGGAAAGACAATTTATAATGGTTTCGGAGAAATGCTGTTTACTCATTTCGGGGTGAGCGGACCGCTGGTTTTAAGCGCCAGCAGCGCTTATGTGCAAAAGGCGTACGGACAGAGGGCATCCCTGTTTGTGGATTTGAAGCCGGCTTTAAGTGAAGAACAGCTGGATAAGCGTCTTTTGAGGGAATTTGAGTCAAATAAAAACAAGGCGTTTAAAAATGCCGTCGGCGGGCTTTTTCCGGCAAGGCTTACACCGGTAATGCTTGCGCTTTCCGGTATCATGCCGGATAAGAAAGTCAATGAGATAACCAAAGAGGAAAGGCAGATGTTTGGGAAACTGATTAAAAACATGCCGCTTACGGTTACAGGATGCAGGGGCTTTTCGGAAGCTGTAGTTACCAAAGGCGGCGTATCGGTAAAGGATGTAAACCCGTCCACCATGGAATCCAAAAAAGTGCAGGGCCTTTTTTTTGCCGGTGAAGTGCTGGATGTAGATGCCCTGACCGGGGGCTTTAACCTGCAGATAGCATGGTCGAGCGGATATCTTGCAGGAACCAGTGTGAAAGGAGCGAAAGGATGAGTTATTGTGTAGCGATAGACGGACCGGCGGGAGCGGGTAAGAGTACAATAGCAAGACAGATTGCAAAGAAAATGAACTTAATATATGTAGATACAGGTGCAATGTACCGGGCTATGGCGCTTTTTCTTCTCAGGGAAGGCGTGGACGGGGAAAACCCGGAGGAAATATGCGAAAAATGCGAGGAAGCGGATATTACGATAAAGTATGAAAACGGGGAACAGATAGTATACCTGAACGGGGAAAATGTGAATGCATTTTTGCGGACGGAAGAAGTGGGCAGAATGGCATCCGTCAGCTCCCCTCAGCCCAGATTGAGAAAAAAGATTGTTGCCCTGCAAAAAGAACTTGCCAGGAAAGCGGATGTTGTGATGGATGGCAGGGATATAGGCACCCGCGTGCTGCCGGACGCGGATGTTAAAATATATCTCACGGCAGGCAGCGGCGTAAGGGCAAAGCGGCGTTATGAAGAACTGAGGGCAAAAGGGGAAAACTGCAATCTGGAGGAAATTGAAAAGGATATTGTGGAGAGGGACAACCGGGACATGACAAGAAAAGAATCGCCCCTGATGCAGGCAGAGGATGCCATATTGGTGGATACCTCCGACATGTCGATAGAGGAAGTGGTTCATAAGATAATTGCCATATGCATGGAAAAGAGAGGTATCTGATTTGGAAGTGGTTCTTGCAAAAAGCCTCGGTTTTTGTTTTGGGGTTAAACGTGCCGTGGAAACGGTTTACGCCCAGTCGGGAAAGGCAGAGGACATCTACACTTACGGCGCTGTTGTGAACAATGAGGAAGTGGTAGAGGATTTAAAGAAAAAAGGCGTTAAAGTCATTGAGAACAGGGAAGAATTAAAAAAGGTAAAAACCGGTACTGTGATTATAAGGGCACACGGTGTAGCCCGGGATATTTACGGGCAGATAGAAGAACAGGGCCTGAAACTGGTGGATGCCACATGTCCGTTTGTAAAAAGAATCCATGAAATTGTGGCAAAAAACAGCGCTGAGGGAAAGAGAATCGTCGTGGCGGGCAATCCCGGACATCCTGAGGTGGAAGGAATTGTGGGGTGGAGCACAACCCCGGCAGTGGTTCTGGAATCGGTGGACGATGCCCGAAATTATACGCAGGAAGACGATAAAGAGATATGTATGGTATCTCAAACGACATTTAACTACAATAAATTTCAATATATAGTTGAAATTTTTGAAAAAAAAGTCTATAATGTTAGTGTTGCGAATACTATCTGCAACGCAACTGAGGAAAGACAGAAGGAGGCAAGGAAGCTTGCAGCTTCTGTCGATGCTATGATAGTAATAGGCGGAAGGCACAGTTCCAATACCAGAAAGCTGTATGAAATATGCAGTGAAGAGTGTGCTTACACCTATTTTATACAGACACTGGATGACTTGCATTTAGAACTACCTAAATCTGTTCGACTGGTGGGTATTACCGCGGGGGCGTCAACCCCAAACAATATTATCGAGGAGGTTCAAAATTATGTCAGAATTAACTTTTGAACAAATGTTAGAAGAATCATTAAAGACAATACACACAGGAGAGGTAGTTGAAGGTACTGTTATTGATGTTAAGCCCGAAGAAATCGTTCTCAACATCGGATACAAGTCAGACGGCATTCTTACCAGAAACGAGTACACCAACGAATCCGGTGTGGATTTGACTACCGTGGCTAAAGTAGGAGACACCATGGAAGTGAAAGTGCTCAAGGTAAATGATGGAGAAGGCCAGGTGCTTTTAACATATAAGAGACTTGCAGCAGACAGAGGAAACAAGAGAATTGAAGAAGCATACAATAACAGGGAAGTATTGAAGGCTCCGGTGTCACAGGTATTGGATGGCGGTTTGAGCGTTATTGTAGAGGAAGTAAGGATATTTATTCCTGCCAGTCTGGTATCTGATTCCTATGAAAAGGATTTGAGCAGATATGCGGGACAGGAAATAGAGTTTGTTATCAGTGAGTACAATCCCAAAAGGAGAAGATACATCGGTGACAGAAAGCAGCTTATCGTAGCGCAGAAGGCGGAAATGCAGAAAGAACTGTTTGCCCGTATCAAAGAGGGCGATGTTGTGGAAGGCACCGTGAAAAATGTTACCGACTTTGGCGCATTTGTGGATTTGGGCGGCGCTGACGGGCTGCTTCATATTTCCGAAATGTCATGGGGCAGGGTAGAGCATCCCAAGAAAGTGTTTAAAATCGGCGATACATTAAAAGTGCTTATCAAAGAGATTTCCGGCACTAAGATTGCCCTCAGTTTAAAATTTGACGAGTTGAACCCTTGGAAGAATGCTGCTTCCAAGTATGCGGTGGGAACCGATGTAACTGGTGTTGTCGCAAGAATGACGGATTTTGGCGCATTTGTGGAACTGGAACCCGGGGTGGACGCACTGCTTCATGTTTCCCAGATTTCCAAGGAGCATATTGAAAAGCCTTCTGATGTATTGAAGACCGGTGATTCCGTTACTGCAAGGGTGGTTGATTTTAATGAAGAGGACAAGAAGATTAGCTTAAGCATCAAAGCAATGCTGGCGCCGGACCCTGTTGAAGAGGAAGAGGCGTCTGATGCAGACGATGATGCTGAGGCAGTTTCTGTTGACATTGATGCAGTGATTGCAGCAGAGGCATCAGAAGAAGCAGAGCAGGCAGTGGAAGAATAAGAAATACGAGGTTGCCTGAATGACCTATGATTATGAATATTTTAAAAGAGCTGTATATGAGTTGACATCCATAGACTTGAATGCTTATAAAGAAAAGCAGATGAAGCGCAGGATAGATACTCTGATAGCGAAAAACGGCGTACAGGAATATGACAAATATGTTATTCTGTTAAAGGATGATAAGGCCCGTTTTGAGGAATTTGTCAATTACCTTACCATCAACGTATCCGAATTTTACCGTAACCCTGACCAGTGGCAGATTTTGGACAAGGAAGTTTTTCCGGAATTGATGGCCAGGTTCGGGCATAATTTAAAAATCTGGAGTGCGGCGTGTTCGACGGGAGATGAACCCTATTCCCTTGTTATGGCCCTTTCCAGGCACCTTCCTTTGAACCAGATTAAGATTATTGCCACAGATATAGACAAGCAGGTGATAGCCAAGGCAAAGGTCGGTTTGTACAATGAAAAAAGCATAGCCGGGGTTCCGCAGGATTTGAGGCATAAGTATTTTACTAAAATTGGCCCTTCTTTCCAGATTGCAAAGGAGATAAAAGACAGGGTTGAATTTCGTGAAAATAATCTGTTAAAAGACAGTTATCCTTCGGATTGCCATTTGATAGTGTGCCGCAATGTACTTATTTACTTTACGGAGGAAGCAAAGGAAGATATTTACCGGAAGTTTGAGCGTTCATTGAAACCGGGAGGGATACTCTTCATAGGAAGTACGGAACAGATTATCAATTATAAAGAAATAGGCTATGAAAGAAAAAATTCATTCTTTTATTTAAAACCGGGTAAATAATTTGAAGCATCGCAGGACAACGGATTTCTGTTACCATGCGGTGCTTCTTTTTTTAGGTATTGGTTAATATGTGGAACTCATCATATCCAGCACATGTTTTGCATAAGTTGTAAAGGCCTGCCTGTCCTTTTTCAATTCGTCGGTCAACTCAAAGAATAATTCCCGGCTTTTATATTCCCGCTTGAAAAACGGAGTAAAAACAGCATCCCATTGGGGAAGATACAGTGAAAATTTGCGGGTATAACAGTTTGCGGCCGATGCAGGCAGACGGTGTTCCTTGTCTACAAAGCCGGCGACTGATTTGTGAAGGGCGATGTCCTCCGTCGGCAGATAATAATAGTCCTTATAATTGGCATAAAAATACTTTAGTTCTTCTTCAATAATAGGGACCTTTAAGCTGGCGGTGTCATTTTCCCCCCTGAAATAGCAGTTGTTTACGGAAGCGGACAGGGGAATCGGAAGCGGCGTGCCCAGATGAAGCGTCATGAGCAGTTCCTGTCTTCTTCTGCCGGAAAAATCGGTGTAGTAGTTTGCCTGTACTTTTTTTGCTTTAACGGTGCCGTTAAAAATATCATAGTAAGCTAAAATGGGAAGAATCTGCAGCATTCCCAGAATATCATCCCGGTTGTGAAGCAATAGGGCGTTCATGGACATGGGAGTAGGCTGCTTTACATAATCGTGATAGATGCCGATGAGTTCGCCTCCTGTAAAGGTATCCTCCCTGTTTATGCCAAGGTACTGCTCGATGGTTTTCTGTTTGCAGTTTGGCAGCTTCAGGAAAAACTTATAAGGAGAAATCCGTCTGTATATGTCAATTCCTTCAAATCCGTCAAAAGTATACGGCAGATTGTACCCGGCGCATTTTTGCAGCAAATACGGAAGGTCAAAATTGTTGCCGTTAAAATGGATGAGATATTTGTAACGGGAGGCAAAGGTAAAGAAAGCGGAAAGGATATCCAATTCCTGTTCATAGGTTTCCGCCATCCACTGTCGGATGAAATAAGCGCCTTCCTCATAATAGGCACATCCAATCATATACAAAACGGAATTTTTAGCTGCAAAACCGGTGGTTTCAATGTCAAGAAACAGAACTTCCCCGGCCGGCGCCAGTTTATCCATGGGATAAGCAGGCGTGAAATTTTTTAACTCGTATGTTGCAATATGCATATAAAGACTCCTTTTTTCAGTTGACTCCAGTTTGTTATTATCATAGCATATTTTTTCAGATTTCAGTAGTATTTTGATGAAAAAAATAGTATATTAGAAACAAAAGATATATTATGTCAGAAGAAAATCAGGAGGGTATCAGATGGCGACACTGACATTTACAGGGGGAATCCATCCTTATGATGGGAAGGATTTGACAAAAGACAAGCCCATCAAGGAAGTGCTTCCCAAAGGGGATTTGGTGTATCCCTTGTCCCAGCACATCGGGGCACCGGCGACACCTGTTGTAAAAAAAGGCGACACTGTATATGTAGGACAAAAGATAGCTGAGGCGTCAGCGTTTGTCAGTGCGCCTGTCCATGCCACCGTTTCCGGAACGGTAAAGGCGATTGAGCCAAGGCGTGTGGTGACAGGCGACAGCGTAATGAGCATTGTAGTGGAAAATGACGGGCAGTATCAGGAAATAGAATACCCGCCCGGACTGGATTTGACCACCTGCACAAGGGATGAAGTGATTGAAAGGATAAGGGAAGCGGGAATCGTTGGAATGGGGGGAGCGGGTTTTCCCACCAGCGTAAAACTTTCCCCTAAAAATCCTGAAAAAATTGACTATGTCATTGTAAACTGTGCGGAGTGTGAGCCATATCTGACATCTGATTACCGGAGGATGAAAGAGGAGCCGGAAAAACTGATAAACGGCTTATTGGTTTCCTTAAGCCTGTTTCCTAATGCACAGGGCATTCTGGCGGTGGAAGACAATAAAAAGGATTGCGTTGATATATTAAGGCGTCTGACGAAAGAAGAGAACCGAATCAGCGTAAGGCAGTTGAAAACCAAATATCCGCAAGGGGCGGAAAGACAGTTGATATATGCGACAACAGGGAGAAAGATTAATTCTTCCATGCTGCCGGCAGATGTGGGGTGCGTAGTCAACAATGTGGATACCGTGGTTGCCATTTACCATGCGGTTTTTGAAGGAAAGCCGCTTATGGAAAGAATCGTTACGGTGACGGGCGACGCCATCAGGCATCCCCGCAATTTTAAGGTCCGTATCGGGACAAATTATCATGAATTGATAGAAGAAGCAGGTGGTTTCCGCGTAAAACCGGCTAAAATTGTTTCCGGCGGTCCCATGATGGGATTTGGCATTTTTGATTTGGATGTGCCTACGACCAAGACAGCATCGGCTCTTCTTTGCCTTTCAGAGGATGATGTATCGTCCATGGAACCGACTGCCTGTATCAAGTGCGGCCGGTGTGTGGAAGTCTGTCCGGGCAGGGTACTGCCGAATAAACTGATGATGGCGGCGATTCACGGGGATGAAGAAACATTTATGAAACTAAACGGAATGGAATGCTGCGAATGCGGCTGCTGCAGTTACATATGTCCGGCCAAACGGCCTCTTACCCAGACGATAAAATCCATGCGCAAGATGCAGCTTGCAAAGAAGAAAAAGTAGGAGGGATGACAGCAATGGGAAATTTACTGAAAGTATCGTCCAATCCGCATGTCAGGTCCAAAGTGAATACCACGGGCATTATGTTTGCCGTGTGTCTGGCGCTGCTGCCTGCTGCCGGGTTTGGCATTTATAATTTTGGCATAAGGGCGTTATTCCTCATACTTGTGACGGTGGGAAGCGCCGTACTGACGGAATTTTTGTTTGGGCTATACAAAAAGAAACAGACGGTAAGCGATTTGTCTGCCGTGGTAACAGGTTTGCTGCTGGCGTTGAATCTGCCGGTAAACATGCCTTTCTGGGCAGCCGCGCTGGGCAGTGTCTTTGCCATATTGGTTGTAAAATGCCTGTTTGGAGGTCTGGGACAGAACTTTATGAACCCTGCGCTGGCGGCGAGATGCTTTCTGCTGATTTCATTTCCGGCGCTTATGACAAATTTTAACTGTGACGCCTATACGGGAGCGACGCCTCTGGCATTGTTAAAAGCGGGGGAAAATGTCAATATATTGGATATGATTGTGGGAAGGACAGCCGGAACCATTGGAGAAACCAGTGTGATAGCTTTGGTAATCGGAGCGTGTTTTCTGTTGTTGACAGGTATCATAGATTTGAGGATACCCGGCAGTTACATAGTCACTTTTGTTATCTTTCTTGTGCTGTTTGGCGGGCACGGTTTTGACGCGGCGTTCATTACGGCGCATTTGTCAGGCGGCGGATTAATGCTGGGCGCTTTCTTCATGGCGACGGATTATGTGACGCGGCCGATAACGAAAAACGGGCAATACCTGTATGGGATAACGCTGGGTGTGCTGACAGGTATTTTCAGGGTGTTTGGCGCAAGCGCGGAAGGGGTTTCCTATGCCATTATTTTAGGTAACCTTCTGGTTCCCCTGATAGAAAAAGTGACAGTTCCGAAAGCCTTTGGAAAAGGAGGCCGCCGTTATGAGAAATAAAGATGACAGAATGAAAATGTTTCGTGATGCCGGAATCTTGTTTGCCATTACATTGTTAGCGGGGCTTGTTTTGGGATTTCTCCATGAACTGACCAAAGAGCCTATTGCGCACCAGCAGGCATTAAAGATTCAGAGGGCATGTGAGGAGGTATTTGCCGGTGCGGCTTCATTTGAAGAAACGGAAGCTGCCGGAGAGAAGGTCATGGAAAACAGCGTCACAATCGGCGCCGTTTACCGGGCGTTGTCGGCAGACGGCAGCCTTTTGGGGTATGTGATAAATGTCACTTCCTCGGAAGGATACGGAGGAAATATTGAGTTGATGATGGGTGTTTCTCTGGAGGGTACATTAAACGGCATTTCCCTTTTAAGCATTTCGGAGACGCCGGGGCTCGGCATGCGTGCGGAAGAGGTTCTGGTTCCGCAGTTTACCGGCAAAACAGCGTCTTCCTATACTTATACCAAAACAGGTGCGGTTTCTGAGGACCAGATTGACGCCATCAGTGGCGCAACCATTACCACAGAGGCAGTTACCAATGCAGTAAACGGAGGACTGCGTTACTTTCAGACATATCTGATGGAAGGGGGGAGTGGACAATGAGAGAAAACAGTGCAATGGAAAGGCTGTATAACGGTCTGGTAAAAGAAAATCCCACCTTTGTGTTGATGCTGGGCATGTGTCCGACACTGGCAGTTACCACTTCCGCCATAAACGGTCTGGGAATGGGTCTTACGACGCTGGTGGTACTGGCGTTGAGCAATCTGATTATTTCATTGCTGCGCAACGTGATACCTGATAAAGTGAGGATTCCTGCTTTTATCGTGATTATTGCGTCTTTTGTTACGGCAGTGCAGCTTTTGCTGGAAGCCTATCTGCCTTTCCTGAATGAGGCCCTTGGGGTATATATTCCCCTGATTGTGGTGAATTGCATTATTTTAGGGCGTGCGGAGGCATATGCTTATTCCCACGGCCCTGTTTCTTCCCTGTTTGACGGTATTGGCATGGGGCTTGGGTTTACCGTTGCCCTCACCTGCATCGGCGCAGTCAGGGAACTGCTCGGGGCAGGGAAGCTGTTCGGCTTTTCGGTGATGCCGGATTCCTTTACGCCAATCGGTATCTTTGTACTGGCGCCGGGGGCGTTCTTTGTGCTGGCGATGCTCTGTGCATTACAGAACCTGGTGAAGATTCGGGGAGAAAAGAAAGGAAAAGATATGAGCAAAATCGGCTCCGGCTGCGGACATGACTGCCTGCACTGTTCAGAATCAGGCTGTGCGGAAAGGATTAAGGATAAAGACGAGGACGCCGGAGATTTGATAGACCTTGATGAGGAGGACAACTAAATGGAATCAGTTAAAAATCTGCTTATCATTCTTATCAGTTCTTCTCTGGTAAGCAATGTTGTGTTAAGCCAGTTTTTGGGGCTCTGCCCCTTTTTGGGCGTGTCGAAGAAAATGAACACGGCGGCGGGGATGGGAAGCGCCATTATATTTGTCATCACCCTTTCCAGCGCCATTACCGGCGTCATTTATAAATTCCTTCTGGTGCGTTTCCACATGGAATATTTACAGACGATTGTATTTATCCTTGTGATAGCCGCACTGGTGCAATTTGTGGAAATGTTCCTGAAAAGGTATATGAAGTCCCTGTATCAGGCGTTGGGGGTATACCTTCCCCTGATTACCACGAATTGCGCGGTGCTGGGGGTTGCCCTTACCAACGTGCAGAAGGAGTATGGCATACTGGCAGGGATTGTAAACGGTTTTGCAACTGCCCTTGGTTTTATGATTGCCATTGTGATTCTGGCGGGACTCAGGGAAAAAATGGTATACAATGAAGTGCCGGATGCTTTTAAAGGAATGCCGCATGTACTGCTGACGGCAGGACTGATGGCAATTGCATTCTGCGGATTTTCGGGACTTTTGTAGGGAGGACGATAATGAACGTGATGGGAATTGTGGGTGCGCTGCTTTTGATTGGCGGCATCGGCATATTTGTCGGACTGTTTCTTGGTGTTGCCGGCATCGCATTCAAAGTAAAGGTAAATGAAAAGGAAGAGGCTGTTCTGGCGGCGCTTCCCGGGAATAACTGCGGCGGCTGCGGATATCCGGGCTGTTCGGGATTGGCGGCAGCCATTGCAAAGGGAAGTGCGGAAGTAAATGCCTGCCCGGTGGGCGGAGAGGCGGTTGGCAAAAAGATAGCTTCCATTATGGGAGTGGAGGAAAAAGAAACGGTGCGCATGGCGGCGTTTGTACACTGTATGGGGGATTGTGATAAGACGCATCCCGATTATGAGTATACAGGGATAGAAGACTGCCGTATGCTCAGTTTTGTGCCAAACGGCGGACCAAAGTCCTGTAATTACGGCTGTCTCGGTTTTGGCACCTGTGTAAAAGCCTGCCCTTTTGACGCCATCCATGTTGAAAACGGGATTGCAAAGGTGGACAGGGACGCCTGTAAGGCCTGCGGGAAGTGTATCGCCGTATGTCCCAAACATCTGATTTCTTTAGAGCCGTACGAGGCAAAGCATATTGTGGCATGCAGTTCCGGGGACAAGGGTCCCGTTACCATGAAAGCATGTGAAACGGGCTGCATCGGCTGCGGTATCTGTGTAAAGAACTGTCCGCAGGGGGCGGTCAAGGTGGAAAATTTCCACGCAGTGATTGACCAGGAGAAATGTACCGGCTGCGGCGTCTGCGCAGAAAAATGTCCGAAGCATGTAATTGTGTGATTTACGCGGAGGAAATAATAAGGGAGGTTTGATATGCGGCGTTTACTTATTGTGATTGATATGCAGAATGATTTTATAGACGGCAGCCTTGGCACGAAAGAAGCGCAGGCCATCGTGCCGGCGGTTGTGAAAAAGATAAGGGAATTTGATGGCACGGTACTGTTTACGAGAGATACCCACGGAGAAAACTATTTACAGACGGCGGAAGGAAAGAAGCTTCCCGTTAAACACTGTATAAAAGGAACAAAAGGCTGGGAACTGCAGGAAGAAATTGAAGCCCTCAGGGTGGAGAAAGACGCGGCAGTTTTTGATAAGGGCACTTTCGGTTCAAAGGATTTGGCGGAGTATATCAGTGAAAGCGTCCAAAGTACAGGCAGCATCGATTCCATTGTCCTGTGCGGGCTTTGCACGGATATCTGCGTGATTTCCAACGCACTGCTTTTGAAAGCATATATGCCGGAAGTACCCATAGCGGTCGACAGCGCGTGCTGTGCCGGCGTCACCGTGGAAAGTCATGAAAATGCGCTGAAAGCCATGGCAATGTGCCAGATTGAAATTGCATAAGGGAAGATGGGGTAAATAATTTTCATTATAGTATCATAATTTTAGGTTATATAGCATTTGTCAGGGGATTGAAGTAAAATATTTACAAATGCAGGAAAGGATGGACTATGATGAAAAAGTATACATGGAAAAAAGCATCGGCTCTTTTACTGGCAATGGCATTGCTGTTGTCAGCATGTCAAAGCGGGCAGCCAGCGCGGGGGGAAGAAACAACACCTTCTACACAGGAAACAGGGACTGTTTCCGAACCGGTTACGGATGCAGCAGAGGGAGAAGTGGACAAATCCGTCTATATGAATCCGGAAGCGGATGTGGAAGACAGGATTGCAGCGCTTCTTGCCCAGATGACACTGGAAGAAAAGGCAGCCCAGATGGTGCAGGCGGAACAGAGCGGACTTAGCACGGATGCCGTTACCAAATACGGAATCGGCTCAGTGCTCAGCGGTGGGGGCAGCGCACCCCTTGAGGGAAACAGCGCCGAAAACTGGCAGGCGCGTATCAATGAGTTAAAACAGGCGGCCCTTGACAGCAGGCTGGGCATTCCCCTTCTTTACGGCGTGGATGCCGTTCACGGCAACAACAACGTCTTTGGGGCAACGGTATTCCCCCACAATATCGGACTTGGAGCCGCAAACAATGAAGAACTGATTACACGGATAGGAGAAATCACAGCTTCCGAAGTCAGGGCTGTGGGAATCCAGTGGACCTTTGCGCCTACCCTTGGCAATCCCCAGAATGAGAGATGGGGCAGGACTTACGAATGTTTCAGCGAGAGGGCAGAGGATGTCGCAGGACTTGGCGCAGCATACATACGCGGTTTTCAGGGAACATTTGACAGCAACGGATACATGGATGAGAAACATGTCATTGCCTGTGCAAAGCACTTTATCGGGGAAGGATATACGGAAGAAGGCATCAATCAGGGAAATGTGGCAATGAGCGCAGAGGAATTTGACGCTTTGCTTGCAAGCGGCATTTTGGACCCATATACCAACGCCGTCAATGAAAATGTGCTTACATTCATGGTATCGTATAACAGTGTGGATGGTTTAAAGTGCCACGAAAACTATCATTTGATACAGGAAGTGCTGAAGGATGAAATGGGCTTTAAGGGTCTGGTAGTCAGCGATTACAACGGTGTTCAGCAAGTATCGGGGGCAACCTATAAGGACCAGGTGGAACTGGCGGTTAATGCCGGAATAGACTTGCTGATGGAGCCTTACGGCTGGGAAATGTGTATACAGTTTCTGGTAGAACTGGTGGAAGAAGGCAGGATACCGGAGGCAAGGATTGACGACGCAGTAAGCAGAATCCTGCGGGTGAAGTTTACGGCAGGGCTTTTTGAAGAAGAAATCGGAAGCGCTGCGGAACAGGAATGTCTGGCTGCATTTGGCAGTGAAGAACACAGGGAAGTGGCAAGGCAGGCAGTAAGGGAGAGCCTAGTCCTTCTGAAAAATGACATGGTAGGTGAAACGACAGCCATAAATGCATTACAGGATTGTAAAAATATTGTTGTTTCCGGACAGAAAGCATTTGATATCGGAAGCCAGTGCGGCGGTTGGACTATCTCTTGGGAAGGCAGAAGCGGCAAAACAACGTTGGGAACCACCATCATAGAAGGTCTTGCAAAACAGGTGGGGGAGGATGTAAAGCTGTCCCACAATGTAGATGGAAATGTGAGCAGTGAATATGATGCCGTGATTGTAGTGGTAGGGGAAAACCCGTACGTGGAAACCGGCGGTGACAGGAAAGCTGAGAATCTCACTGTATCCATAAAGGACCAGGAACTTCTGGAAGCTTTGCGGGTAAGCCTGGACGCCCTTCCCGACAGGGAGAACACCCCGGTTATTGCGGTTATTATTGCAGGACGTCCCATCAATATCACAGAATATATGGATATGTTTGATGCCGTAGTTATGGCATGGCTTCCCGGAACGGAAGGAGAAGGCGTTGCAGATGTGCTTCTCGGTGATTATGATTTTACTGGTACTTTAAAATATACTTGGATGAAGTCCCCGCTGGACATTGAGAAAAAGCAGGAAGAAGGAAATGAAGATTTGGTGCTTTTCCCCTATGGACACGGCCTTAAAAAGGATGGTTCCGGTATACTTGGGGATATAGAATAAATTAAGAGATAAAGAGTGTGTTCCGAAAGAAAATTCATATTTTCGGAACACACTCTTTTTATGTTATATCATACTGAAATGTATAGGGTTTCCGCATTTGCATTGCGGCAGCCGGGGCGTGCATTTGATTCCAAAAAGGACCGTGTAAAAACGCCGGCATTTGGATGCTGTATTTTAGCATCC
>CAJTKU010000005.1 GCA_910577015.1 uncultured Lachnospiraceae bacterium
GCTTCTTCTGTTATTCTGTCAATACAGCAGACAATATCGGTTTTCTTAAATTTGTAATTGTTGATAAAACAAAACGTGGAAAAGGTTACGGAAAAGAAATGCTGAATCTGGCTCTGCAATACGCTTTTCAGATAACCGGTGCAAAAGCAGTTCAGCTAAATGTTTTCAATGAAAACGCATCAGCGAAGCAATGTTATGAAAAAGTCGGTTTTGTTGAAAGAAAGATTGATAAAGATGTATTTGCATATAAAGACGAGTTATGGAGCAGATGTAACATGATAATTTCAAAACAATGACTCTAATTTTCAGAAAGGACACATGATTATGGTATTAGGAAAACGGATAAAGAGAATACGCGCGTTCCGTGGCTTGACATAGCGTGAACTAGGCTTGAAATTGGGATATTAGGAACGCAATGCTGATGTTCGTATCGCACAGTATGAATCCGGCTATCGTGTTCCCAAAAACAACACTCTAATGGAAATGGCAAAGATACTGAGTGTCAATTATATCCATTTTACCGGTGTCACCCCCGGTTGCGCCAAGGATATTATGCTCACATTCCTTTGGCTTGATGAAGATGACCGCAGCACGATTCATTTATTTCAATTTGTCCGCAAACCCGGCAAATGCAACGCTTTTGATGATAAATCGGTACGTTACTATGACAATGACGACTGGCCTGCTACGAGTAGCAGTGTTGATGAAAAAGGTAATGATAAAAAAAATAATAGTTACCAATGGAAGACTTTCTAATTTTTTTAAAAAACATTGCCTTATGCCTCAATCCATGTTATTATATTTTAAGAACGTATGTTTGTGTATAAGGGAGAGAAAAATGCTTATAGAAGAATTAACAAATTATTGTGATATAAATTATAGAAGAAACTGCCCAACAGAAAATTGTGGTTGCTGTAATGTTTCATGCACTCATCCCATTACCTGTCCACATAATTGCGAACAATGCTTAGAACAAATTCACTTTCCCTCCAGATATCCTAACGGAAGACTTGATTATACATGTAATAATATCTTAAACTTTTATGTATGCAAGTATTTTCATAAATATTCATCTGAAATTGAATATGCTTTAAATACAATAAACAGCCTGCCTTATAAAAATATATTTAATATATTATCTTTGGGATGTGGAGCATCACCAGATTTAGCTGCTTTTGAAAAATACTTATCCCAAAACAAGTTTAATATTCCTGTAAATTATTTAGGAATAGATATGAACCCTCTTTGGAAAGATAAACATGATTTCCTTAAAAATTACTTTTCGCAAACCTCCTATAATCCTGAATATATTTACACTGATGTAACTGAAATTTTTAAGGACCATTATACTGCTGATAAAAATGTTCTTATTTTACAGTACCTTATATCACATTTTTATAATACAGGAAAGTTATCTGCTGTAAATGAGTTTTATAAAAACTTGATACTAAATGTTGTAAAAAAAATGCAGCCTAATTCGATTATAATTATTAACGATGTAAATAGTAATCGACGTGGCAGGGATTTATTTCTACGATTTTCAGATATGTTGGCGAAATATGGTATTAATCATATATATTCTTGTCGCTATTTTGAATATAACATTCAAAATGAATATCAGTGTTATGGCATTCAATATCCTTGCAAAGACATCTTAACTTGGCCCTCTCAAAATTTAGCACGCTATAATCCATGGACAGTTTGTTCAAGTGCTCAATTAATAATAGAATTGAGGTGATTTTATGATAATAAGTGCAAGTCGAAGAACTGATATCCCTGCTTTCTTTTCGGATTGGTTAATAAATCGTTTAAATGAACAATATGCCTATGTCCGAAACCCTATGAATATTCATCAGGTAAGTAAAATAAACTTATCTCCTGATGTTGTTGATTGCATTGTTTTTTGGAGTAAAAATCCTCAACCAATAATTAAAAAACTTTCTGCATTAAAAGATTATATGTACTATTTTCAATTTACGCTCAATGCATATGAAGAAGATATTGAAACAAATCTTCCTCCTTTGAGCGCAAGAATTGATACTTTTCAAGTTTTATCCAATCTCATTGGGAAAAATCGTGTGATATGGCGTTATGACCCCATTATTGTTAATGATAAATATTCCATTAATTGGCATATAGAAAAGTTTAGATATCTCGCTGAACAATTATGCCATTATACAGAAAAAGTGACTATAAGTTTTATTGATTTATATACTAAAATTTCCCATAATATTAAGGGAAAAAGTATCTATGAATTGTCTTATGCTCAAAAAGATGCTATTTCAAAAAATTTTGCAAAAATTGCTCATTTGCACAATATAGTAATAGATACGTGTGCAGAGGATATAGATTTATCTTCTTATGATATAGAACATGCTCGTTGTATTGATGACAGGCTTATTTCTAAACTACTACACTGTTCTATTAATGTTGAAAAAGACAAAAATCAAAGATTGGAATGCGGTTGCATAGCAAGTATTGATTTAGGGCTCTATAATACTTGTCAAAATGGTTGTGTATATTGTTATGCCAATCATAATTGTGCCATTCGTACACAAAATTTTCAATCATACGATTCATTCTCCCCTCTGCTCTGTGGCCATATAACAGAAACAGATAAAATAACAGAACGCAAAGTAAAAAGCCAAAAGAATATGCAATTGAGTTTATTTGATATATAGGTATCAAAAAGTTTTCACACCACACTTAAAAAGCCGGAAAGTCCTCTGTTTATGCGGCTTTCCGGCGTCCTTCAGAAATCCCGGCATCCGATTGACCTTATTGGCATATAAGGTGATGGTTGCCATGGTTTTCCCCTTACTTATATCTAATATTGTTTTTGGCTTTTCTATCTGCTGCGGATAAAAAGAAAATGATATATTATTTTACTATTCTAATAATCTGTTCATAATACCATTAAGGTAATCTGCAAAAATTTCGATTAATTCATCCAATTGTTTATCAGACAACATAAAATATTGATGCTTTAGAGCATAAACATTTTCTAACCGTTGTCTGAATTTTTCATCTATAAAATTATTATCACCCCATGAGATATTTCCAAAATAACTTTCCATAATATTTAAACCGCAATTAGAAATTTTTAAATTAAAAAATTCATGTCTGTAAAAATCGTATTCAAAAGTGATAAAAACTTTATTATTAGAATAGCATACCGCGTGCTTTGGTTTGACATTACACAGCAAACCATAGGATGTGGACAGATACTTAAATTTTTTTTGGACTTTTTTTATAATATTCATGGAATCACCCCGTTCTTTTAATTGCACCTAATTTTCCCCGTTTACCTGATATCCCTCTGCATCCTGCTTTGAAACGCCCAGACGGCCAATACATAAACCACTGCCGCATAGGCGAGTGTTATGGCAAAAGGCTGAAAAATATTTTCTGTGTTACCTAATGCCGCCATTCTGGCTGCTTTTACACCCTGATAAAAAGGAAGCGCCTGACAGACTTTTCCGAGTGTTCCGCCGATGGCGTCCACATCCATCCAGATGCCTCCCAGCATACCGGAAGCGGAAATCACTATGGAGCAGATGCCGGGCGCGGCTTTTTCACCCAGTATGGTTCCGAAAAGCAGGCCAAATCCCAAGAACAGCAGGGCGGAAGGAATGCTTATCAGGATGCATAACAGCGCGTTAGCCGGCGCTATGGTTTCTCCTATGGTTTTTGCTGTGACAAAGGCCGCCGCAAAGACAGTCACTGCCTGTATGACGGCAATTCCGAGAATCGGCAGGGTGTAACCGGAGATAAAATTTACCGGTTTCATGGGTGACGCGTAAAGCCTGAGCAGAAACGCCGTAGAGCGGTCTTTGGAAACCTGCAGGCAGGTAAACAGCATAATAAAAGTAAAACCAAACTGCACGATTCCCGGCGTCAGGTATTGGATGTGAAAAATCTGCATCCCCGCTTCTGCCGGAATGCTTCTGTCCACTATTGTCATAATGATAAGCATGACAATGGGAAATCCGAGACAAAAAATAAACGTAAGCGGCTCACGCAAAATTTCCATCGCCGTCCTTTTTGCAAATATAAGTCCTCTCATTCGGGTATTCCTCCTTTTTCCGTCATGCTTTTTCCTGCGCGCACAATTTCCACAAAAGCTTTTTCAAGGGAATCCTGACCTGTTTTTTCCTTCAGTTCCTGTACCGTCCCCTGTGCCTTGATTTCACCGGCCGCCATAACCGCTACCTCATCGGAAAGGAATTCCGCCTCTTCCATATAATGCGTCGTCAGTACGATTGTCGTTGTCTTCCTGATTTCCTCCAATGTTTCCCATACTTCTCTCCTTGCGAGAACGTCAAGGCCGAGGGTCGGTTCGTCCAAAAAAAGAACCCGCGGCCGGCTGATAAGACCCATGGCAATGCTCACCCTGCGCTGCCAGCCCCCTGACAACAGCTTGGCCTTTTTCCTTTCCACCTCCTGTAATGAAAAGCGGCGGACGGTTTCTTCCCCCCTTTCAGCAGCCGTCCTTTTGTCCATCCCGTAAATACGCGCTATAAAATCAAGGTTCTCCCTGACCGTCAGGTTCGGCGCCACCGAAGTTTCTTGGGGGGATAAATTCTCCAGCGCTTTTATCTGTTCCAAATTGTCCTTTATGCTGAGGCCAAACACATATGCTTCCCCCGAAGTGGGCTTTGATAATCCGGTCAGCATCCGCAGCGTCGTGGTCTTGCCGGCTCCGTTTACCCCAAGTAAGGAAAAAATGCCGCCCTCTTTGATTTTCAGGGAAATATCCCTTACCGCCACGGTACTTCCGTATTCCTTTCTCAGATTATTCGTCTCAATAGCATATCCCATTTTGTTTTTCTCTCCTCCTTACAAAGAATCTTTATCAGGTAATTGCAAATCTTATTTTGCTGCTTCCCTTCTCAGTTCCAAAAGCTTCCTGTTTATCTGTTCCACATTGCACTTGCACTGCTTAAACTGTATCATCCATGAAATTACATAGGACGCCGTATAGCTTGCCCCCATGACGAGCATGGTACCCGGATATCTGTGCAGCCCCCAGCAGACGCAGCCCACCGGAATCCATACCAGGGCTGTCAGTACAAAATAGAGAATGCTTTGCAGCAGAAGGCTAATCCTTGCCATTTCCATAATCACGGAGCCCGCGCCAAACGCCGCGCTGGTAAGCCCTATCAAAAAGTTCTGCGCCAGCATTGCGATATATAAATTGGGGAAACGCACCCCGAACTCCGGTAACACCGGCTCCATTCCTTCCGCAAAAGACAGCAGAAGCATCTGGATTACCGTGGAAATGCCGATTGCATACATAAAACTGTTGATTCCCCTTATGCAGGCTTTTTTTAACATATCGTCCAACCTTCCTTTCAAATGCCAAGCGCTTTTTTGATTTTAGAGACATAACGTCTGGAAACATAAGTTTCCGACTGACCCTGTAAATACATTTTAATGGTTCCTGTCATACCGGCATCCAGCCGCTCTATTTTGTGTAAATTTACTATTTCCGAATGGGAAATGCGAAGAAACCTTGTACCGTCCAGCTTTTCTTCCAATTCGTACAGTCTTTCCTTCAGTCTGTATTCTCCTTTTTTTGTAACGGCATACACCTTCTGATTCTGCGCATAAATACGAATAATATCATATTCTGACAGTCTTGTCATTTCATTGCCGGAATACGCCGAAAGACAGGTGTCCAGCGCCGCCCTAATGGCTTCGCATGTCTCCTGTACCTCTTCCGTATATGCGTCATTACAGACGCGGACCTCCGGCTCTTTAAATTTGGAATTGATTTCAATTTTGATTTTCATGGTTTTCCTCATTCCGTTTAATCTTAAGGATAAACCCATTATAATGAAACTAAAGATAAAAAGAAATGAAAATAAAATAATCGGTTCTTTTTCGGATATGGATGGTTCCCAGCTTTATTATTGCAGCTTTTTTAAAATCTCGTCTACCTCTTGACGCTTCATTTTATTCTTATCCAATAAAAGAAAAGAATCTTCAAATCGAATATATAGAAAATGCCCGATTTCTCCCCATTCTTCTATCATGTCCCAGAACAGGATGCTGCTGTTGTCCCCGGCATCAATCCTGATTTCTTCCCCGAAAACATATGTCTGCTGCTGATTTTTTACAAGCATGCCCTCTTTTGCAATTTCCTGATATACCTGTCTTCCGGTGGACACAGTCAGATAGACAGCCAGACAAAAAATTCCGGCTCCCACTGCAAAAAAAGCAATCCAATAAGCTTCCCCGTAATTTGTAAGCGCCATGCCCGTCACGCTCATGGCAATCACAACCAGGCTTAATATACATCCCAGCAGCAGCTTGCGCCACCGTATGTCATATGCTTTATTTTTCTTTCTGTATATTCTGGCCATTGCCCGTACGGTTTTTTCATCCGGCGTCATCGTGTAAGTTATCATAGGTAGTCCTCCATAACTTTGACTTTACACTAAATTAAAGATAAACTGAATACAAGAATAACTTTTTTAAGAAAATTTAAGAATACTATTGACCTTCCACCTTGTGGAAGGTATACGATGTACCCATGAGAGGAGGATTGGATGAAAATCAATGAAGTAGAGCAGACTGTCGGCATCACCAAAAAGAACATCCGTTTTTATGAACAGCAGGGACTTTTAAATCCTTCCCGCAACACAAACAACGGATACCGGGATTATGCACCGGAAGACATTGCCGCACTGCAGCAAATTAAACTGCTCCGAAAACTGGGGATACCGATAGAGGACATCAAAAAGCTACAGCTTCATTATCTCACGTTGGAGGATTGTCTGAGGCGCCACCTGATTGTCATGGAAAGGGAACGCAAAAATTTAGAAGAAGTAGAAAAGTTCTGTCACAGGCTTTTAGCTGAAGACGTCAATTTGGAAACCCTGGATATCGGGCAGCTTCTCACCGACATGGAAAATATGGAGGAAGGAGGTACCAGATTTATGGACATCAAAAGAAAAGACAAAAGGATATTAAAGAAAAATGCCCTGATTGCCGCAACAATTCCCATTATCCTGATGCTGATTCCCATGGGACTGATTATCGTCGCCGCAATCGTCGAACACATGCCGCTCTTCACACTATTTTTGTTATTCCCGCTAATCGGAATAATCGGCACGCTGCTGGCTCTCAGAGAACGTTTGAAAGAAATTGAAGGAGGAGAATTGGATGAAGCTTCTAAATATTGATTATATTCCCGGAAAAGAAATTGATGCCCTGGGCATTGTAAAAGGCACCGTGGTACACACAAAAAATGTCGGCAGGGACTTTATGGCCGCCATGAAGACTCTGGTAGGCGGCGAGCTTGTCGGCTACACCCAGATGTTAAACGAAGCAAGGCAGATTGCCGTGAAACGTATGGTAGATGAAGCGGAAGCCCTGGGCGCGGATGCCATTATCAACGTACGTTACGGCACTTCTTCCGTGATGTCCGGTGCCGCGGAAGTGATTGCTTACGGAACTGCGGTCAAGATTACGGGAGGAAAATAAGATGGACGATAAAAAACTGGTTACCAAAAGAATCCTTATCTATCTGGGCATTACCTTTGGCATTACCTACCTGATGGACTTTCTGGTAATCTGGCCCTTTCTTCCCAGAATATCCGCCGTTATGCCTGCTGCCGGCACTTTCCTAATCGGAAGCACCATGTTTTTCCCTGCCATTGGCGTACTGCTTACCAGACTGTTCACGAAAGAGGGGTTCCGTGATTCCTGGATTGTACCCAAAACAGGGCGGCGCAGCATTCCTTATTTCCTGTTCGGCTGGTTCGGACCTGTCATACTGTCCGTGATTGGCGCTGCCGTATTCTTTTTGATTTTCCCGGACAGGTTTGACGGCAGCATGTCATACCTGGCAGCCCTTCTGGCAGCCAGCGGACAGACCGATGTTACTCCGCAGCTCTTACAGATTGCCATGGCGTCGCAGATTCTTTCCGCCTTACTGCTCGGTCCCTTGTTAAACTGCTTTACCTGCTTTGGGGAAGAGTGGGGCTGGAGAGGTTATCTCCTTCCCAAAATGAAGGAGAAATTCGGCATACTGCCCGCGCTTCTTATAAGCGGCATTATCTGGGGCGTATGGCACGCACCCATCACCATGCTGGGACATAATTACGGCACGGGCTATACGGGCTTTCCCGTAACCGGCATACTTGCCATGTGCTGCTTCTGCATTGTTATGGGTATTATTTTTTCCTATATTACCTTAAAGACAGGAAGCTGCCTGCCCGCCGTGCTGGCCCACGGCAGTTTGAACGGTTTTGCCGCCGCACCCGTACTTTTTACGGACGGGACAAATATCAATCCGTTTATCGGGCCTGCCCCCACCGGCATTATCGGCGGCAGCGCATTCCTTGTATGCGCAGTCATAATGACGGTACTGCTTCTTAAAAAGAGTAAATAAATTCATCTGCGAAGCTTAGTAAATTTTTTGAAAAAATCTTTTACTAAGCTTCGAAACTCTCTGTCCCGGCACATGACTTCCAATAGCCCGCGCTGCGCTTCCCCGTATTCCGTATCAAAAGTAATATAATATTCCTTTCCTCCTGCCGCCTCATAATCCTCAAGCCATGTCTTATATGCCAATTCAAATTTATAATCCGTCCATCCTGTTATGTATGCGTCATAATCTTCCCAGTTTTCAAAATCTTCCGGTTCCTTTTCTTCTCCTGCATCTCCCCTGTAATAGCTTGCGTCATATTCTTCCGCAAAGCGGATATTTTGGCTCAAATCGCCTTCTATCAGCTTTTGATACTCATACATTGTCTGATAGGCATCTTTGTAAACCGATTCCCAGTCCTCGACATTATAGCGGGAGCAAAGAATCATGTCCTCACCCAGACAGCCGTAATAAGGACTGGCATAACCGCTGTCTGCCGGAAGAAACGCATGGAAGAAATCGTTTTTCCAAAGTAATATGTAATTCGGTGTAAGATACGCGGCAGCCCCGCTTAATTCCAGATTGCTGACGTTTTGAAGATAACTGTTCATAAGCGCCCATCGAAACAGCGACTGCTTAAAATCCGTTTTCACGGCATAACCTTCGTCTGTCTTCTCCACCCAGATACAAAAAGGCACCGCCAGTTCATTGCTGTCTGTTTTTGTCATATCACACTGGTAGAGCATCACCTTCGGTTCGGTCCAGTCCCTCTTTTCCATATATTCTGCGTCCTGAATCCAAAAGTAGCTGACTTCATACCCGTCCGCCACAAAGCTTTTTATCACATCCTCAACCATTTCATTATAGTCGTCTTCCTTCTGCGCCTGCTTGTCATATCTGACCTCCATAGCCCCAGAAGCGCCGGACGGTGTGTTTTCTGCACAAACCGGTAAAACTCCTGCCATCAGCAAAATGATAAATACGCAACAACCCGCTAATCCTGCTAAAATCCACTTTTTTCTCATGATTTTTCCCCCTTCTTTCCCATCATACCGCTTTGTTTTTTTGCAGTCAATAATTGTGTGGATTGGCGGAAGGGTTTTGTGTATACTAAGATTATAATATTCATTTTTGCTGCATCCGAATTGTGCCCATTAAATATTCCAGAGCCTGCTTATGGAAAATTTAATGGACACAATGACAACAGCCAAGTGACTAATTTACCTATATATTTTAGAAACAGGAGATGGCGGATTTGGAAAATAAGCGCATATACATTGCCATTGACTTAAAGTCTTTTTATGCCTCCGTGGAGTGTGTGGAGAGGCAGTTAGACCCCATGAACACCAATTTGGTGGTGGCGGACGAGGCAAGGACGGAAAAAACGATTTGTCTTGCTGTGTCCCCTTCCTTAAAGGAGTTTGGCATATCTGGCCGGGCAAGGCTGTTTGAGGTGGTGCAAAAAGTCCGGGAAGTAAACAGGGAAAGAAAGAGCAAGGTTCCCAACCGTGCGTTTGCGGGAGAATCATATTTTTCAGACGTATTGCGGGAACACGCGGATTTTGCAGTTTCCTATATTGTTGCGCTTCCCCGCATGGCCCTTTATATGGAATACAGTACCAAAATTTATCAGATTTACTTAAAATATGTTGCCCCGGAGGACATCCATGTGTATTCCATTGACGAGGTATTTATGGATGTCACCGCATATCTGAAAGTCTATTCCCTTTCTGCAAGGGAACTGGCTGCAAAGATAATACAGGATGTACTGGCCCAGACAGGCATTACCGCTGCTGCCGGCATAGGGACAAACCTGTATTTATGCAAGATTGCCATGGACATCGTAGCCAAACACGTGGAGCCGGACAGTAACGGGGTACGGATTGCGGAACTGGACGAGATGCGCTACCGCAAACTTTTGTGGGAGCATACGCCCATCACGGATTTCTGGCGGGTAGGGCCCGGATATGCAAAAAGACTGGCGGAACACGGTATGTATACCATGGGGGATGTGGCAAGGTGCTCCATCGGCGACAGCCGCGATTTTTACAATGAAAATCTGCTTTACCGGATATTTGGCGTCAACGCCGAGCTGCTGATAGACCATGCATGGGGATGGGAGCCCACCACCATTGATTTGATAAAGCAGTACAAACCTGAATCAAACAGCATAAGCTCCGGGCAGGTTCTCCAATGCCCTTATGATTTTTCAAAAGCAAGACTGGTAGTGAAGGAAATGACGGATTTGCTTGTCCTTGATTTGGTAGCCGCAAAACTGCTTACGGACCAGATGGTGCTCACTGTAGGATATGATATCGAAAATCTGACAAATCCCGAAACCGGCAAAAAGTACAGGGGGGAAGTTACCACGGACCGTTACGGGCGCAAGATTCCCAAACATGCTCACGGCACCGTCAATCTGCAAAATCCGACTTCCTCGACAAATCAAATTGTGGAAGCGGTCATGGGGCTCTACGATTCCATTGTGGATGAAACCCTTCTGGTCCGCAGAATTAATGTGACGGCAAACCACTTGATTGAGGAAGCTGATGCAGAGGAAGAAGAAAGTCATTTTGTCCAGATGGACTTGTTTACCGATTACAATGCGCTGGAAAAACAACGGCAGGAAAAGGAAGCCAATCTAAAGAAAGAACGCGCCCTTCAGGAAGCTGTCCTGACGGCAAAAAAGAAGTATGGAAAAAATGCCATATTAAAGGGCATGAACTTAGAAGAAGGTGCGACAACCATGGAAAGAAACCGGCAGATTGGAGGGCACAAAGCATAATGGGAAAGTACGATGACATTATTAACCTGCCACATCATGTATCGGCGGTACATCCGAGAATGTCCGCATTGGACCGGGCAGCCCAGTTTTCTCCTTTTGCCGCGTTGACCGGACTGGATGCGGCCATGGAAGAAACCGCAAGGGTAACTGATGCAATGCCCCAATTGGACGAGGACAGAAAAGAAGAACTGGACAGACGACTGCGTATAATTCAGGAACATATCACCCTGCGCCCGGAAATTGCCGTTACCTATTTTTCCCCCGATGTCAAAAAAGCCGGCGGCACCTGCCATCTGATAACCGGGATTGTAAAAAAGCTGGATGAACGGACGCATCAGATGATTATGGAAAACGGAACTTCCATCCCCATAGACGCCATCTGTGAAATTGAATGCGCCCTTTTTGATGATATGGAATACTCTTGACACAGCTATCTGCTTTACACGCCGATGCTTGCCATGCGCCATTCATGGACATAGTAATTGTACCGCAGCCGGAAGGTTCTCAGCTTTCCGTATAAAGTTGCGGTACAGACAAAGTTGGCGCCAAGCGAACTGTGTTCCTGGTCCGACGATATGATTTTTTCTATTTTTATGGTGACGATTTCACCGTTCCTGTCACGAAAACGGAACCATATGGGGGTGATTCTGCCGTTCGTGTCGGTGCATGAAATCATCTGTACCGGAATATCTACGCATAAAACGCTTTCTATGATGGCTACCTCCTTATATCAGGGTAATTACCATATATAGTATTCCGATATTTTCTGGTTATATAGCTTTTTTGTTTTAAATGACTAAATCAGTATTCTACAAATAATATACTTCTAAATAAAAGAAAAAACTCTATAAAAACTTTACATAAATTTTCTTGCATAAATCTCATCTATTGAATATACTAAATATAAGAAAGTAAGAATTTCTAACTGAAAACAAATATTAAAGGAGATAAAATTATGTTAACTGAATTAAGACAAAAAGCCCAAATTACTATTCCAAAAGAAATCATTGTCAAACTTGGTCTGTCAGAAGGCGATACATTAGATATCTTTGAAAAAGACGGGACAATCTGCATAATGCCAGTGGTTGTCTACCCCAAAAAATACCTGAATGAACTCCGAGATGAAATTGATGAAGTAAAATCCAAAATAGCATCCGGGGAACAACCTGTCTTTGACAGCGTAGATGCCCTGTTTGAAAAATTGGAGGCGGAATAATGGCATATGAATTTACCTTTACACCACGTTTTCAAAAGCATTTTGGGAAACTGACCACCCAGGAAAAAAATCAGCTAAAAATGAAACTGGAACTTTTAGCCCAAAATCCTTCTCATCCTTCACTCCGCACAAAACGCATTCAGGGAACCGCTAATCTTTTTGAGTGCAGCGTCAACATGGACATCCGCATAATCTGGTATTATGAAGGCGACAAAATGATTATTCTGATAGATGTCGGACATCACGATATATTAAAGCAGTTCTAATACCTCCCCGATATCCCCGTCAATACAAATTGCCCGCTCTTCAATCTCTTTCGGACAAACCGCTTCCCCATAATTGATACAGATATACGCCGCCTTCGGATTCTCCGCCGTCATACTCCAGAAAGGATATTTGATAATCCCCGGCGTATTACCGCCAACCCCCAACTCCAAAAATAAGATTTTTCTTCCTTTGTGGCGTTGTATAAAGTCCCAATACCGCCCGGCGGCTTTTTTCCAGCCGCTGTCTTCGACAAAGGTATCGTCCGCCCGCAGGTTCATGGACATAGGCGCGCCGCAGACAGGACAATGGGGGACTAACTCAGTCGGAATGCGCATATTTTTCTGTTGGGAAACCATTTTCTTAATTTCAGATTCATTATCATACGTCTTGTTATGACAGGGCTTCGAGCATTGCCATAACCCGTAATCGCCCTGTGTATAAAATAATCTGCGCTTGTCAAATCCCGCCTTTTGGAAACAATGGTCTACATTTGTTGTCAAAACAAAATAGTCCTTATCCCGTACCAGCTTGTATAAATTATCATATACCGGTTCAGGCGCATCTTGGTAGCGGTTAATAAAAATGTAGCGGCTCCAATATGCCCAGTATTCCTCCAAAGTCCCGTATGGATGGAAGCCTGCCGAATACATATCCTTAAAACCGTATTTTTCTATAAAATCCGGGAAGTTATCTTTAAAGCGCTTCCCTGAATAAGTAAATCCGGCAGAGGCAGACAATCCTGCCCCTGCACCGATTACAATGGCGTCAGCGCTTTCCAGTTTCTTTTTTGCTTTTTCCAGGGAACTCTCCGCTCCCGTATTATCCTGATATCTCATTCTGCCACCACTGAAATTCTCTGCTGAATATGGTTTCCGTTTAATGCCTCGTCAACCATGGCAACCGCATAGTCGGCATAACTGATTACGCTTTCTCCTTTGGCGTTCAACGTCAGTTCTTCGCCGCCTAAAATGTATCTGCCGGTTCTTTCACCGTCTGCCTGAAAATCTCCGGCAGGACTGATATACGTCCACCTTACATCCGTTCTGGTACGAAGCTCATCGAGCGCCTTTCCCATGCTGGAAGCAAGGGGCTTGAACACTTCCGGAAAATCTGCCCCGTCCATTACCTGAACGGTATGCGCCGGGTCCACATACAGGCTTCCTGCACCGCCGACAACAAGAAGCCTTGTTTTGCTGCCGCTTACAAGGTCGCAAAGATGTTTCAGGGAAGTGCTGTGCTGCGGCAGGGTTTCCGGCGTCCATGCCCCGAAAGCATCAATCACAACATCAAATCCCTCCAAATCGGCTGTAGTCAAATCAAACAAATCTTTTTTGATAACATTTTCTGCTTCCGAGCAGTTTTCTCCGCGGACAACGGCGGTAACCTCCGCCCCTCTTGCAATCGCTTCCTTCACAATCAGTTTTCCCTCTTTACCATTTGCACAAATAACTGCAATTCTCATAGTTTTGTTCCTCCTGTTTGCCTTTTTATTTTGTTTGCGGCTTGTTTTTTCCCGCCTGTAAGATTATAATATAGCCATAAAGAGAAAACGTAAAGTAAGCACATTTTTGTGCTATAGTTACCCAAAAGAAACTATTGTGTAAAATTGGAGGTTTTTTATGGAAAAAAATTTGCCTGCCTGCCCGGTAGAAACCACTTTAATGCTTATCAGTGACCGCTGGAAGGTGTTAATTATCCGTGATTTATTAGATGGCACAAAACGATTTGGTGAGATAAAAAAATCTATCGGCAATGTATCTCAAAAGGTTTTAACGGCAAATCTGCGGTCAATGGAAGAAAGCGGTCTGCTTACCCGGAAAGTATATGCGGAAGTGCCGCCGCGGGTAGAATATACTTTGACAGAAACAGGACATAGCCTGAAACCGATTTTAGACGCCATGGTAGCGTGGGGGACAGAATACAAACAGAAGAACGGTTGAAATCCTGACAGGAGACCGGAATCTATGGAGATATTTCAATGGAAATTGTAACTTTTGAATCTGATATGCAGCATATGTTGGAAGAATTTTTTAAAAAATGCTTTTCAGCCGTCGGCATTGCTTATTCGCCAATGGACAGACATGCAGACATTACGGATATAGAACGACATTATATGCAAAACGGCCGCTTTTGGTGTCTTTTTAACAATAAAATTCTCATTGGAACAGTCGCAATACGCAAAATTGATATTGAAAATAAAGTGATTGAACTGAAACGCATGTTTGTATTACCTGAATATCAGGGTAGGGGATGCGGAAGATTGCTTTTAGAGTACGCCATAGATTACGCCAAAAAACAGCAGTATAATAAAATATATTTAGATACCAGAAAACAGTTTTCTGCCGCGCAGCACCTGTACCGAAGCTGCGGTTTTCAGGAAACCGAGAAATATAATGATAATGAACATGCAGAACTGTATTTTGAGATGGTTTTAAACCAATAATATTTCGGTAATCATCTATTCGAGAGTACCCAAACTATAGGTTCAATAGTAATTTTCATCTGTTTTCTGTTTTCATCCTTTCATGGTCAGATTAATTAAAGACCATCTTTTAAAATATTAGCCTGCCACCCACAAAAATATTTACGGACCCGTTTTCAACGGGTACATAATCCTGAAAGAGATTTAAAAATGCCAGACTATTCAAAAACATATTGATAGCAGCAGTCCTCTTTTGTAGTTCCCTCAATTATACACGTTTCTCCACTATCAACAAATCCATTAGCCTCATAAAACTTTCTGGCTTTCACATTATCTTTAATGACCCATAAAATTATCTTTTGAACCCCCTTTTTTTCTGCCTGCCGAATGACCTGTTCTATCAGGCGCGTTCCTATTCCCTGGCCGACAAAAAAAGGCTCCACATATAATTCGGATATTTCCATTGTTTTTTCATCTACAAAGCGTCCGTTTATTACCCCTTTTACAATTCCATCATCATATAGATACATCCCCGCTAAAGTTTCAGGATGCCTGTTATACTCTTCATATAAATCAACAACCCGCATTTCGTTAAATGACACATAATCATTCTGAAAGATAGACCTGTAAGCAACTCTTTTTCCAAAAATAATAATCTCAGCTATCCTGGGAATGTCCTGCTTATCAGCCCTCCTGATATTCTCCCTTATATCCGAATTTGAAATTACCATACTTATTTTTCTCCTTTTACATCCCTCAAATAACCCTGTGTCAAAGACATCGGCCCGGCGGTTATTTTATCCCTTTTTTCGCCAAAGTAGTCTTCGTCAAAAACAATTCCGGTTCCATCCGGGTTTTCAAAGGCCTGTTCCGGTTCAAATGCCATGCCCAGCGTTTCGGAGGTTATCAGGGTTTCTTTCCCTTCAGGAAGATATTCGCCCAGATTGGTGTTTAACTTCCAAGTTCCGTCTTTTTCTGCAATTTCCAGGAAAATTTCATGTTCCGTGTCCACGGTAAAGTCTTTTTCCTTGTCGCACGGCAGCGCCCCGTTAAAAAACCGGTTTCCTTTCGTCCACACCGGCAGCGGCATGTAGTACCTGTCGCTGGGCTCGGAGCCCATGCCGCAGTAGCCCTCAAATTCCTTATCCCATTCCTCAAAAGTCTGATAACCGTCATAGGGTTTTGTCCCTGCCGTCAGATTAAAATCGTCCCATTGAGACGCCGGACTATTTTCCGACGCTTGTGTCAAAAATGGATGAACCTTCTGCTGGACAAATATATTATTGTAAAACCTCATGTCGCCGTGGAGGATTGTCATGAATCCTGCTATCTCTGTCCTGTGCGGAACATGGTAAGGCGTATAGCGGGGTGAGAACATCGTTTTTGCCCCGTTATTTACACCACACCCCACGCCTGCCAAAGAACCGGCAATCAGATTATGCACGATGGCAACGCCCTGTGTGGATAGTTTTAAGGCACGGGTGGAAAGCAGGATATTGTTGTCCACCAATGTCGGGCCGTGGGATACTTCTATGAAAATATCCTCGCCCATCCCCATCATAGCCTCTTCATTCATAAGACTTTCATCGGGCAGGGTATTGTCGTGGAACAGGTTTCGGGTTACCCGGGTTCCCTGCGCCTGCCAGTCCAGCCACAGCCCGCGGGTACAGTGATGAATATGGTTTCTCCTGATTACCACATCAATCGCCGCGTGCATCTTAATCCCGCCGATTTCTGCCCCGGCAAGATTCTGGCGGTTGTTGATGTGATGGATATGATTATCCTCAATTACGGAAAACACGCCGCCAAGGTGTCCCACAATCCCTGTCTGCCCACAGTCGTGGATGTTGCACCGGCGGATTATATGCGAGCCAATCCTCTCTTTTGTCCAGCCTTCCGTCTGGGCCTGGCAGATGCAGTCGCGTTCCGTCTGGGTTCCGTCCTTATACTTCCATTTCAACCACTTATTGTCATTGCCCGGCTGTAAGTATTTGCCCAGAGAAATACCGCTGCACTTGGCATGAGATATGTCACAGTCCTCTATAATCCATCCCTTGGACCAGTGGGGACCAATCATTCCTTCCTGATATGCCGTGGGCGGCGCCCACTGGGTTGCCGCTTTTGTCACGGTGAAACCGGAAAGCGTAAGATAGCCAACCCCCTCTTTTTCAGGATAGAAACAATTTTTTCGCACATTTATCTCCACACATTCCTTCCTTGGGTCATATTCATGAAAATTTGCATAGAGAACCGTCGTATCCGCTTCCGCGTCCTGCTCGGTATACCACGTATATACGGAAAAATCCGAATCCCATGAAGCTTTGGAACAAACCGGATTCTTCACCTTTTCAAGCGAATCCACCTCATACATTGCTTTGTCATTTAAGTACACTTCTCCCGTGTGCGCCGTCAAAAATGCAATGTACCAGTCGCCGCTTACAAGTGTTGTAAAAGGGTTGTAATCGCCAAACAGGCTGTTCGGCACGGCGCATTTCCAAACGCCGTCCCCAAACGGCTCCCAATCCGTAACCGGCTCCGCCCCTGTAATGACTGCCTTTCCTTTTTCCTCGGATTTGTATACAATTCTCGCCTCCTCACGTCCCGCATGAACAGGATTTACCGCCTCCCTGTATATGCCGGGAGCGACAATGACTACATCACCGGCTTTGGCAGTCTGCGCCGCTTCCTGAATGGTAACAAACGGCTTTTCTTTTGTTCCGTCTCCTGATATTCCGGCATTTACCGACACATAATATTTCATACGCCAACCTCCTCGAAAGTGAATCGTTGCTTTTCATTTACTGTCATTATATATGATGACGAAACAATTTTTTTAACTTCAGCAGAAAAAAATTAACAAATCCGGATATAAAAGAGCGCTTCAAGTAATAAACGCCCTTTGTGCTTTTTAGAATACCGTACGCCGGTATTTTTCCCTGTATTCCTTTGGCGATAGCTGCAATTTTCTTTTAAAGGCCACGCTAAAGTGGCTCACGCTTTCAAATTGCAGGTATTCGGCAATTTCGCTGATTTTCCGCTCGGAGTATGCCAACATATCGCATGCCGCTTCCAGCTTTATCTTCGTCATATACTCCGAAATGGGGATTCCCTCGTGTTTTTTAAATAGTTTTTGCAGGTATTCCTTGGAAACCCCTGCTTTATTTGCAAGGTCTTCTATCGTCAGCTTTTGAAACCGTCCGGCTATGATAGCCCTCTTACACTCTGCAACATGCCGGTTCGGCGCTTCCCCGTATTTCTTTCTGTCCCGTACAAGCTTTGCCAGAAGAAGGTAACATTCTTTTAATACGCCCTGCATTTCCTCAATATCCTTACAAGCTGCAACCTTTCGCAAAAACATGTCATTGTGCAGGAAGGCTTCACCTGAACCGATACCGCCTTCGATAGCAGCCCTTACCGCAAGAGATATGCCTGTAACCGTCATGTATTCTTCGTTCTTTTTTACATCTGCAATCACAACCGGATGCGGCAGCAACACGTCATGGATATGCTCCTTCAGGTACTCTACGTTTCCCTGCCGGATACAGCCGTGCAAAAACTCCTCCTCCACATATGTGTGATTTTTCTGGAAAGCATCCATTTGCCGTACTTCTTCTATGACCAGATTCTGCGCAGGCAAACCGGGCAGCATTTGTTCTTCGCAGACACTTGTTTTTTCCACCTTTTCATACAGAAGAAAACGGATAACATTCTGCGCATCCTCCATACGGCAGACCGGATACTCCTCCATGCCGTTTCGGCGCATGAACCGCTTGCACTCCAAGGTATCCTGATGTCCATAGCAAAACGGACCTAACACATAGAAACCTGTTTCCTGCCTGCAGCCCCATGTGCCGATGGGCGCCTGCTCATGATAAGGAAGAAATACCTTGTCGCTTGCAGTAAGCCGGCTTTGTAATTCCCGAAACATTTTTTTGTCATACTCTGTTTCGGATAATTTTCCTACCCCAATTTCAGCACGCTTTTCCCAATTTCCTGCATATACCCGGATTGGCAGTCTTGTGAGCCGGTAAATCAAATCTAAAACAGCATCTTCGTTTCTGTCTTTTTTATCTGACATCAAAAATCCTTTCCCATCGGTTTTACATATTATACCCGAACGGTTTTCAGAAAAGCGCTTCCCGCCTCGCTCTCCCTGAAAAAGGCAAGGCTCTCTTCGTGCCGGAGCATGTCAAGCAAGTCCTTTTTTAACAATTCCGGCATAAAACTCTCCTGCTTACTTTGCGGTATATGCCGGTACAGCGTCGTATCGCCTGTACGCCACGGTTTATCCGCGTTCTCAAGCATTCCCTTGAAAATACGGATTAACCCCTCTACATCCCTCTCTTTGCAGTACACTTCCATGTAGGCGCTGAAGGCGCCGTATTCCCACAATTGAAGCGTTGTTACCGATTTGCTCAAAGTATCCGCCAAAAACCGGGCATTCGCCATGTCCCCTTCTTGCAAGGCAATCACGGAAAGCCCTCCCAGCGCCTGCTGTATGTGGCCTGCCGCCGTAAGAAGCCTGTGCTCCAGCAGAAGTCTTGCTTCGGTATAATTACCCTGTTTCATATACAGGGAAATCCTTGCCTGTTTTGCCTCTTCTTCCTCCTGCGGCATTTTCTGTAAGATTTCTTCTGCTTTTGCAAGGCTGCCGTTATTAATATACTGGTAAAAAAGCTGTTCGCATGCTTTTTTGCTCAGGTAACCGTCCGCATGGGCGGCAACCCGTTCAAGCCAGCCGCAGATTTCTTTTTCATATTTTTCCCCTTCTTCCACGCCATCCGGCACAAATAGCATAAGCCCCTGCAGCGTGGACGCCAGCCCCAGAATCAATTCATAGCAGTTTGGGTACTCCTTTATTTTCCGTCCCGCCTCGCAAAATCCCTGCTCAAAGCCTTGTTGTGCCGCTATCCTGCTGATTTCCTGTACCAGACTGTCAATTTCTTTTTTATCCGGCTTCTCCTCAAAGGAAAGCAGGCTGTTTAAGTCCACGGAAAGCAGCCTTGCCAGAGGAACCAGCAGGGTAATATCGGGATAGGCCTGACCGCTTTCCCACTTGCACACCGCGGGCGCCGTTACCCCCAGCCTATCTGCCATTTCCTCCTGCGTCATGTTCCTTTCTTTTCTGTGCCGGCGGATTACTTCTCCTATCTGCATACGGTGACCTCCTTTGGATTTCCTGTTATCCTTATTATAAACAGAAGCCTCAGGCAGCACAATTGAGTAAAAATTAAGTAACGGGAAATAAAATTAACTGCCGTTCATTTTTAATTACATACGGGTAACTTTTATCTTAAGCCCCGTCATCTCTTCCAGTATTTTTGCGCGGAAGTGATTATGAAAATATGCGTTCATGGGAACCTGTTCCCCATCTTTTAAGTAGTAGTACCCATTATGTACCGTTCCGTCATCCTCAAACGGGTAATCACAAAAATCATAAGATATTTCATAAACACTGCCATCCGCCCCCGTAAAGCTATAATGCCATGCAGTGCCTTCCGTTTCTATTCCTTCTCTTTTCAATATCTCATAAAGCGTGCCAAAACTGACTCCATGTGAACTTCCGCACAAATCCTGATAAAATTCCAATTCGCCGTCTTCGGTTCCATCACGGGAAATGCCGATACAGTAAGGATAGTCCTGCAATGCCTCCTCAATTTCCTTTGCCGTAAACTGTTTCAACTGCTCTTCAAAACGGTAATCCAGACAGGCAAGCAGATATCCTTTACATGCCTCCGCAAAATCTTCTTTGGTAATCCCGTCCCGAAAAATTCTGAAACAGTCGCCGTCGTTTAAAACATAATCACATTTATTACGGAGGATACTCTCCATCTGCAAATCTACATTGATTCCTATACGATAACCCTTTTCCCTTGCAAACTTGGAAAAACTCTGCAATTCTCTAAAAAGCAGCTCCAATTCCTTTCTGTTTTCAAAAGATGCCGTGAGCCTGCATTCCAGCATCACGCCGCTGCTGTCTTCCAAAGAAAGCAGACGGCATCTGTCGTATTCCTGATATAAATATTGCAAAACGGCAGAATCATAATCCGAGTCCAAACGATTTGACAATGATTCCATTCCCCAAAAATGGTTATCCAGTACATGAAACACAATTCCCGAATCATCCTGCATCCTGACTGTCCACAGATAATCCGTGTATCCGTCATCGCCTGTCACTTCCTCTGCCTCTCTGCTCACCGTAAACTTTTTCAAGCTATATGTATCTTTTAACATTCGGATTATGTCATTCCGGTCATAATCTGTTACGCATCCTCCCATCAGCAGAACGCAACACAACAATACTATCAAAATATTTCTTTTTCTCATGGCTTTCTTCCACCCATTATAAACTATTCAACAGTCCCTTTATGCCTTCTTCCTTATATATCTCCTTGTAATACCCGATTTCATCAAAAATCAGCTCATCAATCACCTGCATCCCCAAAAGCTCCACGGCGGCACAATCGTCCGTCAGCAGATATTCGCCTTTTTCGTACCTTGTCATGCCTGCTTCCACCCTCTGCATCATGGACTTAAGTCCGGCGTCCTCCAGCTTTTCTATCTCTACTGCAAACCCTTCCAACACCTTGGGATTTGCTGCGGCAAACAGTTCCCGGTTGGTGGAACCGGTTACGTCCACCGTATACACATTGGGAAACACCGTGGCAATCGTATCCGAAAGATACTGGTTGATATTGCCCTCCTCTTCCGTGTGCATATTCATATTCACCACCATGATGCCGTCTTCCTTCAGATGCTCTTTTACCAGCGTAAAAAACTCCAGCGACGACATCTGGAAGGGAATGGTAATGTCCTGATAAGCGTCTACCATAATGACGTCATATTTTTCGTCTATGGCATTTAAAAATGCTCTGCCGTCATAGGTTGTGACAGTAATGTCAGAAGGCAAATCAAAATAGATTTCAGCCAAATCCGTAATCTTTTCATCGATTTCCACGCCTTCAACGGATACGTTTCCAAAGTACTGCCTGCACTGCTTTGCAAACGTGCCCGTTCCCATGCCCAGCACCAAAATACCGGCGTCCTCCTTCTGGGTAAGATTCGCCATTACCGGCGCCGCGAGGGCATAATCATAATACATCCCCGTCAGGGAACCGTCTTTTTTCATGATGGACTGTACGCCGAAAAGCACATTGGTGGAAAGGATGACGCTGTCTTCATCCTCCTTTACCTGCAGATAGTTGTATATGGATTCGCCTTCAAATAACAGGTTTTCTTCCCAAAAAGCAAACCGGTTTCCCGCCCCTGCCGCACAGCTAAACAGGTACAGAACGATTCCGGCCGCACAGGATATCTTTTTCTTGCCCAGACCGCCAAATCCGGCGCTGATAAAATATACCAGGCCCAGCGCCAGCAGGATACCTGCAAATATCAAAAACGTTATGGAAGTGCCCACTGCCGGAATGGTGACAAAGGTAGGAACAAAAGTTCCGATAATGCTGCCGATGGTATTAAATGCATTCAGGGTTCCCACAGTCCTGCCGCTGTCGTCAAGACTGTCCACCGTATACTTTACCAGCGACGGCGTAACCGTGCCAAGTAAAAATAAGGGAAAAACAAAGATAACCATACATGCCAGAAATGCCGCCCAGATTAAAAAATTGTTGTTTACCGCCAGTATGAGAATGCCTGATATGCCCAGTATAATATATTTTCCCAGAAAAGGAATGGCAGCAATCCACACCGCCGCAATTATCATGCGCATATACAGCCTGTCCGGATTGGGATTTTTGTCCGCGCTTTTGCCGCCCCAGACATTCCCTAACGCCATCGCTATCATGATGGTGCCGATAATAATGGTCCAGACAATCTGGGAAGAACTAAAATAAGGCGCCAGCAGACGGCTGGCACCCAATTCCACAGCCATGACGGACATACCCGCAAAAAATTCCGTCATATATAAATAAACCTTGTTTTTCAGTATCTTCTTCGTTTCCATATAGATGCCTCTTTCCTGTCAGCCTGTTCATAAAGCCGTACAGTAAATAGTATCAAATGAAGAACGTTTTCTGTCAAGTAGTATTTCCGTATTTTGAGGCTCCGGCTTTAGCGCCCTCGCCGGGGCAGGCATTTGTTCCAACAGGACACGTTCTCACTCGGGTAAAAACACAGCGGTACATAAGAGGTTGAAAGACAACCTCTAAGTACCGGTGTTTTTACACGGTCCTTTATGGAATCAAATGCCTGCCCCGGCAAGGGCTGCTAAAGCCAGAGCCTCAAAATACTTTTCTGTGTATATCACTGTAAATCCTTTGCCATGCACAGCGATTCCGGCATGTTCACATACGGGCCGTAATTGGATATTACCTGAAAGCCCAGTTTTTTATATACGGCACAGGACTCAGCCAATAACTCCCCTGTTTCCAGAATCATTCTTCTATATCCCAGTTCCGCAGCCCATTCCAGCAGCAGCGAGACAAGCCTGCTTCCTATTCCCTGACCCTGATATTCCATATGAACGAAAACCCTTTTTAATTCTGCCGTTTCGTCATCATATCTTCTTATAGCGCCGCCGCCTATCGCCTTGCCGTCTTCATATACCACTATCGCCTGCTTTATTTCATCCAGCCGGTTATATTTTTGGTATTTGCCTCTTTCTATTACTTTCCCGACGCGTCTTTCCAAATCCATATCTAAAAGCCTGCAGTTTTCTATAAAATCCTCATTCCTGCCGTCCGTTCTGTGAAATTCCATTGCAATCGCCTCCGTCTGTCCTGAAATTTAATGTCCGCAATGTCCCCCGCAGCGGCTGCAGTCGCCGCCGCACTGCAGGGATTTTCCTTTTTTCTTATCACGTATCATGCCGCGTATCACAAAAGCTACGATACCGGCCAATGCAATCAATACTATTGCAGTTCCCATATGCTTCTCTCCTCAGATATATCTTTAAAAGCGCTTGCAAAACCAGATAACTATGCTGCTTTTATTTCTATTTTGCGCGCAAAAGGTTTTTATTGTCAAGCTTTAATGTGTTACCGACATTGTGCGGCCTGCAAAGAAGATAAACAAAACCGATTACCAAAAGAAAGGCAATTACCGTCCAGATGCTGAATGTGCCTGTTGTAACCAGGGTAGCAATCTGGTATACGCATAGGGCTGTCACGTAGGCAAGCAGCGTCTGGTAACCGATGGCAAACCAAAACCATTTTGCATTGTTCATCTCTCTTTTGATGGCGCCCATTGCCGCAAAGCAGGGAGCGCACAACAGATTGAATATCAGGAAAGAGTATGCCGCAGCCGCGGTCATGCTGCCTGCAAGGCTTGCCCATACTTCAGCGCCGTCTTCCGCTACCTCGGCAAACCCGAACAAAATACCAAAAGTGCCTACCACATTCTCCTTTGCAACCAGACCGGTAATTGCCGCAACGGCAGGCTTCCAGTCTCCCCAGCCCAGAGGAATAAAAAGCCAGCTGAACATACTGCCGATACCTGCCAGGATACTGTGCTCTATTTCCATGTCCTCAAGCATCCTGAATTTTCCGTCCACCCAGCCAAAATAGGTGGTAAACCAGACAAAAATGGTGGAAAGCAATATAATTGTACCGGCCTTTTTGATAAAGGACGCCCCCCGCTCCCACATGCTGCGCAGGACGCTGCCTGCCGTGGGAAGATGGTAAGCAGGCAATTCCATGACGAAAGGCGCAGCGTCTCCTGCAAACATTCTTGTTTTCTTTAAAATGATGCCGGAGCATATAATTGCTGCAACACCGACAAAGTAAGCGCTGGGCGCCACCCACCATGCGCCTCCGAACAATGCTCCCGCAATCAGAGCGATAATCGGAAGCTTGGCGCTGCAGGGGATAAAGGTGGTTGTCATAACCGTCATTTTCCTGTCACGCTCACTTTCAATCGTGCGGGAAGCCATGATGCCGGGCACGCCGCAGCCGGTGCCAATCAGCATGGGAATAAACGATTTTCCTGAAAGTCCGAACTTGCGGAAAATTCGGTCCATAATAAAAGCCACTCTTGCCATATAGCCGCACGCTTCCAGAAATGCCAGAAACAAAAACAACACTAACATCTGCGGTACAAAGCCAAGCACTGCGCCAACACCGGCAATCATGCCGTCGATAATAAGTCCCTTCAACCATACGGCGCATCCTATGGCATCCAATCCCATCTCAGCCAGCACGGGTATGCCGGGAACATCCACAAAACCAAACAAACTCCAGCTTTCCCCAAATAGGCTGTCGTTGACCCAATCTGTCGCCCATCCGCCTATAGTGGTGACGGATGCATAATATACAATAAACATTATGACTGCAAAAATCGGCAGCGCAAGCCATCTGTTGGTGACAATTTTGTCTATCTTGTCGGAAACCGGGAGTCTTTCCTTTTTGTTTTTATGGAAGCAGTCTTTGATAACAGAAGACAGATACAGATACCTTTCATTGGTGATGATGCTTTCCGCGTCGTCGTCCATATCCTTTTCCAGTTTATTGATTTCCGCCGATACATCCGGTATATGGCTTAACCGGCCCGCAATTTTTTCGTCCTTTTCCAACAACTTAATGGCAAAGAAACGTTTCTGTTCCTCCGGCACGTCTTTCGGAAGCTTTTCCTCCACTGTCCCTATCACAGCCTCAACGCCGGGAGCAAATTTGTGTACAACTTGTACCCGCTTCTTCTGTCTTGCCGCGCTGACAGCCTTTTTTGCCGCCTCCTCAATGCCGGTTCCCTTCAAAGCGGAAATTTCCACCGCCTCACATCCCAGCCTCTTTCCAAGCATATTTACATCGATTCTGTCTCCGCTTTTTTCCACAACATCCATCATGTTGACAGCCATGACAACCGGAATGCCCAGCTCCAAAAGCTGTGTGCTTAGGTACAGATTTCTTTCCAGATTAGTGCCGTCCACAATATTTAAGATGGCATCCGGTCTTTCCCCGATTAAGTAATTTCTTGCCACCACTTCCTCCAATGTATACGGTGAAAGAGAATAAATACCCGGAAGGTCCATGATGATTACTTCTCTATCCCCTTTCCATTTTCCTTCCTTTTTTTCCACCGTCACACCCGGCCAGTTTCCGACAAACTGGTTGGAGCCTGTCAGGGCATTGAAAAGTGTTGTTTTACCGCAGTTTGGATTTCCTGCCAAAGCAATTTTAACCGACATATTCTACCTCCACCATCTCCGCGTCCGCTTTTCTAAGCGAAAGTTCATATCCCCTCACCGTTACTTCCACCGGGTCGCCCAGCGGAGCCACCTTCCTAACATAAATTTCCACGCCTTTTGTAATTCCCATATCCATAATGCGCCTTTTAACCGGGCCCTCCCCGGACAGCTTTGTCACTGTTACGGTTTTGCCGCATGGGATTTGTTTCAATGTCTTCAATTTTCTCCTCCTTTTCTGTGCCGCCTTATTGCACAAAGTCCGAAATATTTTCCGGCTTATTCAACCAAAATTTTGTTTGCCATATCCCTTCCTATGGCAACCCTGGAATCCTTGATGTTTACAATCACATTGCCGCCGGTTACGGATACCACGGTTACTTTCCCACCCGTTACAAATCCAAGTTTTTCCAAAAAACGCCGAATTTCTTCCTTGCCGCCTACCTTTCGGATGATATTGGGTTCTCCCGCTTTTACCATTGTCAAAGGCATATTTTCATCTTCTTTCTTTTTTAATTATTAGTTTTGTCAAACAAAAATCTTTTGTTCCTGTCATTGGTTAGTATATTCTAACTTATATTAGATGTCAATAACATTTTGGAAATTCTTTTAAGATTTTCCAATTTATAAATTTAATTGACAAATTATCTATTGTTGCTTATAATCTAAAACAGCCGTTGCAAAACAATTGTTTTTATTCATGGAGGACTCTGAAATGCCGCCAAAAGCGAAGTTTGCAAAAGATGAAATTGTCGAAGCTGCCCTGAACATAGTCCGTATGGACGGTATGCAGGCTTTAACAGCCAGGGCCCTGGGCGCCGGACTTAACAGTTCTGCCAGACCGATTTTTACGGTATTTCAAAACATGGAAGAAGTACAACAGGCAGTGATTGATGCAGCTAAACAGCTCTACGCGGATTACGTAAAAAGCGGGCTTACCCAAACTGATGTCCCCGCATTCAAAGGCGTGGGAATGCAATATATTCGTTTTGCACTTACTGAGCCGAAGCTGTTTCAAATGCTGTTTATGTCAGAACAGGGGCAGACGCCTGATGTAAAAAATGTTCTGCCGGTCATTGACGACAATTATCAGGAAATACTGGCTTCCGTTCAAAACAGCTACTCCTTAAGCCAATCGGAATCCGAGTGGCTGTACCGCCACTTATGGATATATACCCACGGGATTGCGGTACTCTGTGCAACAAACTTATGTACGTTTACCCCACAGGAAATGGGTACCATGCTGACGGAGGTTTGCATGGCAATGCTTCAAAAACAGAAAGAAGGAAGAATACATGATTGAAATTAACGAAATTACAAAATTCTATGGAAATCAGGAAAACAGGTTTCAGGTATTAAAAGGCATTAGCGCAAAGATACAGGACGGAGATTTTGTCGTGATTTTAGGCGCTTCTGGTTCCGGCAAGTCTACTTTCCTAAACTGTGTGTCCGGCCTTGAAAGCCCTGACAGCGGCAGCATCAGGTATGACGATACGGATATTACCAAGTTATCTGATAACGATTTAACCGCATTCCGCAAGGAGACTGTCGGTTTTATTTTTCAGCAGTATTATCTGCTGCCCAACATGACCGTGGAAAAAAATGTCCGAATGGGAGCGGACCTGGCCGGGGAATCCGATTATCTGGAAATTATAAAATCTGTCGGGCTTGCCGAAAAAAGGAAAAAATACCCCGGTGAATTATCGGGCGGGGAACAGCAGCGGGTTGCCATTGCAAGGGCGCTGGCCAAAAGACCAAAGGTTTTGTTCCTCGACGAGCCCACAGGCGCCTTGGATGAGCAGACCGGCAGGCAGGTTCTTGATTACATAAGCAGGCTGCAAAAAGAACTCCGCTTTACTATCGTGATGGTAACGCATAACCTGAATATTGCAGAAATGGCAGACACCGTCATCAAGATGAACAGCGGAAAAATAGTGGAGATTTCTGCTAACGCCACACAAAAAACCGCTTATGAGATTGGATGGTGAGAAAATGGTTGTAGGAATCAAAGACTCGGCAAAACTGATTGGCATTTCCATTATCTTCTGTTGTGCAACGCTTGTCTGCACAATGTTTACCAATTATTACATGGATGTAAGCCAAATCAAAAATCTGATTACGGAAGGAGCCGCCATGATATTTTATCAGGCGCAGCTTTCCACGGCAAAGGTTGTCTGCCTTGTAAGCGGCGGCTGCCTGCTCATCACTTCGGTTATCATGCTGCTTTTTTACATCAAACATTACATAGACACCCACAAGAAGGAACTCGGAATATTAAAGGCCATGGGGTATTCCAACCTAAAGATAGCAAAGCATTTCTGGGTATTCGGCACAAGCGTTCTGATTGGGGCAGTCATTGGCTTTCTGGGGGCATTTCTTATTATGCCGAAATTTTATGCCTTACAAAATAAAGACAAAGTCCTTCCCGAAATCAGTATTCATTTCCATGCGCTCATCCCCATGTGCTTTGTGATACTGCCAGCCGTCGCATTTGCGGCGATGTCCATATTTTATGCTTTCCTGAAATTGAAAAAGCCCGTACTTTCGCTTATAAAAGACAATGTACAGGCTTCATTAAAAACAAAGAAACAAAAAGAAGGAAAAAACCGGCCGTTTTTAGATGACCTTCGGGCAAATACATTGAGGACAAAGAAGACCCTTGTGTTCTTTATTATCTTTGCTTCCTTCTGCTTTTCCTCCATGACGCAGATGTCCATAAGCATGAAGGATTTATCCAGCGTCATGATGGGCGTCATGACAATGCTGATAGGCATTATTTTAGCTTTTACAACGCTTTTTCTTGCCATCACAACAGTTATAAAGGGCAACACAAAAACGATTGCGATGATGAGGGTGTTCGGATACTCACAAAAGGAATGCTGCCAATCGCTCCTCGGGGGATACCGTCCCATGTCATACATCGGTTTCGCACTGGGAACCGTCTACCAATATGCTTTGCTCAGATTCACGGTTGATATTATTTTCAAGGATTTGGCAGGGGTTCCCGAATATAAATTTGACATTCCTGTCATGTTTGTGTCACTTGCCGTATTTATACTGGCTTATGAGCTTACCATGCACTACTGCACGGAAAAAATCAAAAAGGTTTCCGTAAAGGAAGTCATGTCGGAATAATATAAAGTGCTTTATGCAAAATCCCTTGTAACAAAATGTTTTATTTCATCGGAGGGAGACACCAGTTCTTTTATGAAAAATTCCGGATAATATTTCTTCCCGCAATTGGGCGTTATCCAGACAAGATGCTCTTTGTCGTCTCCTTCCGAAAAGCTGTTGCATTCAGGACAGAATCCATCCGGCGTTTTCATGTAAAAATAGAAGGAGATTTCATAAATCGGTTTACCCATTGTCTTAGGCACATCCCCGATAAAAAAATTCTCGTGGATAAATCCAAGGCGCTCCACCTCCATCTGCACGCCGGTTTCCTCAAGCACCTCCCGCGCCACGGCTTCTTCGGCCGACTCGCCAAACTTCACCCGTCCGCCGACGGAATACAGGTATTCTGAGTGGCTGTTTCCCACCATCAGAAACTTTCCGTCCTTCATGATAATAGCGCCTACTCGGATGCTCACAAAGCCGTTGTCAACAGGTATGGTAATGTCTGATTTTTCCATGGGGGCCTCCTTTGATATTTATTCTCATATAGAAAATATAATCAGTCTTTGATTATATGATATTCCCGAAACAACCTCTCCCTGACATTCGCATCAGACAAAAGTTTCAAATCCTGTAATCTCCCGTCCCGTTCCAGATATTCTGCAAGCAATGCAGCTATTTGAATGCCTTCCTGTATACCTTCTTTCTTACCTTCCTGAATTCCTTCTTTCTTACCCACCTTCTTACCTTCCTGCATGCCTTCTTCCCATCCCTCTTCCCTTGCAATTTCCTTTTCACTTTCAATATGGGACTGCTCGTCATATTCCGTCAACAGCATGGAACACACCTCCTCCCGGTTCTCCTTCAGGATTTTATCCAATACCTCCTATATTTTTACTTTCCTATTTCCATTTTCAATCTCTGATACAACTTCTCGCTAATCCGTATCCCACTTTCTTTTAACCGTTCAATACACCTTTCCACATCATCCCTTGTCAGCATCCCCTCATCAAATGCCTGCATAAGAATCCCTATTGTACCAGTAATCGTTATCCCTAACTTTTTTGCCACCTGTCTGCCCCTATGCTCATCCATAAGCAAAACATCCGAATGAATTTCGTCTGCCAAAATAATTGCCTCACTTTCCCCGGCATCTAATCCGGTAAAATTCTGCAATATGGTAACAGACTTTCCATTGTCCACTTTCTTCACATAAAGAATTTCACACTCTTGTACCATTCTTACTTCTTCAGAAAATGCCTCGTTATCTTTCAATTCCCGATATACTGCATCCGGTATATAGACAACACCAAATAATTGCTGTAGCAGTTCCATCTGTCCTACTTTCATCAGTGAAATAACTGGTGTGGTATCTGAAACAACAATCATACGGTCGTACCTCTTAATCTCTTCAACACTGCCAAATCTTCTTCAAATTCTTCTTCCGTTTCATCAAAATACGGCAGACCTAATTTGCCATACAATGTAATCAAATCTATCTTATGAAGCCCGAGCATCTCTGCTGCCTTTCCGTGAGACATGACACCGCTTTTGATATAAGGATAGACCAGCATTGCATTTCTTGTTGTTTGTGCTTCTTTATCCTCCAACACTGTATATGGTACAATTTCCTCCGGTACATCAATTTCTACCTTTGTCATTGTCATAGCAAACACCTCCCACTTTACCTTTTTAAACATGCTCCCTTTCCTATTATACACATTTCAACATATCCTTACAACTAAGTTTCAGATGCACTTGGTGTCTTTATTCACAGTAAGTAACTATAAATCAATCCTTAATAATATGATATTCCCGAAACAACCTCTCCCTGACCTTTGCATCAGACAAAAGTTTCAAATCCTGTAATCTCCCGTCCCGTTCCAGATATTCTGCAAGCAATGCAGCTATTTGAATGCCTTCCTGTATACCTTCTTTCTTACCTTCCTGAATTCCTTCTTTCTTACCCACCTTCTTACCTTCCTGCATGCCTTCTTCCCATCCCTCTTCCCTTGCAATTTCCTTTTCACTTTCAATATGGGACTGCTCGTCATATTCCGTCAACAGCATGGAACACACCTCCTCCCGGTTCTCCTTCAGGATTTTTTCCAGTATCCCCTCATTAATACAATCTTCTACGGCAAAATCTATGGCTTCTTTTATGGACATTTTCTGACCTGCATATTCCCTCACCCTTCCGACAAACAGGGAATATTCCTCCAGTTTGCGGCACCTTTTCATAATATCTTTATTATGCCCGCAATTAATGTTTAAAACTACCGCGTGGCAGTCAAGCGCCGCATCTTCTCTGTTTATTCCATCCGGAAACGCATTGTGTAAATGTAATATTTGCCGTTCCGGCTGTTCTTTCGTCCCATTATAAAAAACGACAAACTGCGGAAAAGGAATTTGTATCTGCCTGCTGCTGTAAATATCTATGTCACACTCTGCTATCAGCTTCCTGTATATGTCGGAAAAATAGAACACACCCCTTAAAGGGAGGTTGGGGCTGTATGTACTCTGATGCTCATATAGATTCAGAATATTTTTTACCAAAAAGGAGATATCATTTTTCATCCCCATATATACTGCATCTTCTAACGTATTAATCTCCATGTCTTCAGGATTGTCATAATCAGTCCCGTTAATTGCATTGTAAAGCTCCAGCAAATCCGCCTTATCCCTGAATACCAGCTTAAACAAGCGGTCTTTATACTCCCTGTTTACTTTTTTTCGTTCATCTTCCATTGCCTACCTCCATTATAAAATTTTTTAACCGTTTCTGCAATACTGAATTTAGGCTGATACAGCCGGAATCAAGAGAAATAATGATAAATATCAGAAAGCGGACTGCTTTCTGCAATGGTTTCATGTTATCGCAATATCATTTATTTGTCAAGTCGGCAATTCCATAAAATTTTATCCGTCTGCTATTTGAAAAAAATAATATTTCAAATAAATTTATAATGACACCACCGCTTTCTTTGTTATAAAATACTGGTATGGATAAGTTGTACAAGAACAAAAACAATACGGAGGAAAATATGGATAACAGATACCGAAGGGATAATGAAATGGCTTATTTTTCAGATGAGAGCGTTATCAGTGAACAAATGGAAGCAAAAAAAGAACTCCGAAAATATAATGACGTTATGCCTTTTGATGCCAAACAGGGCAGGGCTTGTATCGATAAAATTGGCTTAAAGCATGGTTCTTCCGTCTATTTTGAACCGCCATTTTATTGTGAGTATGGCAGTCATATTGAAGTAGGTGAAAACTTTTATGCCAATACCGGATGCATTATGCTGGATGTTGCCTCCATCAAAATAGGTGACAATGCTTTCTTTGGCCCGAATGTCGCCATATACACGGCAGGCCATCCGATTCACCCTGAAAGCAGAAACTCAGGATATGAATACGGCATTTCCGTCACCATAGGCGATAATGTATGGATAGGCGGAAACTGTGTGATTGTTCCGGGTGTAAAAATCGGAAATAATGTCGTTATTGGCGCAGGAAGTGTTGTGACAAAGGATATTCCCGATAATGTCTGTGCAGCCGGAAACCCTTGCCGGGTGATACGTGAAATAACGGATGCAGATAAACCCTACTACTACAAAAACCGGAAATTTGACGATGAGATATGGAACAAGATAAACCATTCCTAATCAGAAGGACAAAAACATGAAAAAAGCAATTTTTACTTTTATCTTTTTTACCATTTCCACCCTGTTTTTGTCGTCATGCCTCCCAAAACCGGCAGCTCCCGATGCAGGGTATATGGACGCCTCCAAAAAAAGCCACAACGAAAAAACCCTTCTGGACATTATGCAGGAGGCCTGTGGCAGCACCATGGAGGCTTATTGCTATGTGGATATGGATAACGACGGAAAAGAAGAACTGATTGGCACATACTTAAACGAGGATTCCCTCTATTCCACCTGGTATTGCAGCAGCGACGGACAAACCTGTCTGGAAGTACATACAAATTCCGAATATTGGGAGGGCGGATGCAGCATATGGCCGATTCCGTTAGACAATGAAACGCATGTTGCAATAAATGCCTATAATTGGTTTGGGAACGCCAAAAATTTTTCTATTTTATCCCTGCATGACTCTCAAATCAAAACCATTGTTTCCGATATGTGGGGAAATGTATATGTGAATGAAGCAGGCGACATCCTCTTGGGCATTGAGGCATACGACGCATATTATGATGCCGGTATTGAAGATTTCATCTGGCATTCGTGGAAGGATACCTACCTTTACTATGACGGAAATACCTACAAACAATACGGAGCCACCCTGATTACGGAAGAAGAATTTTTACAGTTTGAAAACGCCGCAGAAATACTTGCTTTCATCCGCGGCGACAATACTTACTACAGCATCCGCGGTGATAATGCTTACCCCATTATGGACGACACGATAAAGCTGGAATTGTCCTACTGGATACGGAAAAACGGTATTCTCCACATCCAATGCGCCCAATATGACAGCGACGGCAATATATACTTCTCTTATTACACGATGCGGTATCAGGATAACGTTATCACCGTTGATTATGGGGATTGCCGGGAAGGACAGATGGCGGAATCCTTTACTTCCATAGAAGCCACCTATTAGCGATAAAGAAGGGAGGCCAAACACATGGCAGACATTACTCTTTCCAAAAAGCAGGCGCGCCGGTTTTTGCTGTTGAAGCACGGACTGCTTGGCAGTTATAAATTTAAGGGAAAAGACGGCATACTGGAATTTGTCCGGCAGGCCGGCTGCATCCAGTTTGACCCCATCGATGTGTGCGGAAAAAATGCGGAACTTGTTTTGCAGTCCAGAGTCAGGAATTTTTCCAAAAACATGCTCTATGAACTGCTCTATACCGAGCGTAAGCTGCTTGATTATTTCGACAAAAATCTTGCCATTATCTCTTTGGACGACTGGAAATATTTTGAGCGGGTAAGGGAAAGCCACCGTAGGTGGGAGCGCAGCCACGAGGAGGTCAAAAGCGCGCATGACAAAATCATACAGGAGATTTCCGAGCGCGGACCGCTTAGTTCCGCTGATTTGGACATGCAGGAAAAGGTTGACTGGTACTGGAGCGAAACCAGACTGGCAAGGGCAGCCCTGGAGCACATGTATTTCAGCGGAGAGCTGGCAATCCACCACAAGAAAGGAAATGTAAAATATTACGACTTAATTGAAAACTGTATCCCTGAGGAAATCCTGACGGCAGAAGAACCCCATCCTCTGGATTTTGACTACAAAAAATGGCTCGTCCTGAGAAGAATCGGCTCTGTCGGCCTGCTGTGGAACCGTGCGTCGGATGCATGGCTCGGCATACCCGATTTAAAATCCGAAGAGAGAAACCGGATTTTTGACGCGCTGCTCTTAGAAGCCCGGATTTTGAGAATACAGGTTGAGGATATTCCCCACGCGCTGTACTGCCGCATGGAGGACAGCCCCCTGATTGACCTTGTAAAGGAAAATCCCCGCCTGCAGAAGCGCTGCGAGCTGATTGCGCCTCTGGACAATCTGATGTGGGACAGAAATCTGATTTCAGCGCTCTTTGATTTTGACTATAAATGGGAGATTTACACGCCGCAGGAAAAACGCAGATATGGTTATTACGTCTTACCCATCCTTTTCGGCGAACAATTTATCGGAAGGGTGGAGGCGGTTTTTGACAAAAAGGCAAAAAAACTGCAGGTCCGGAATATCTGGTATGAACCCCGGACCCGCATATCCGTGCAGTTGGAAAATAAGGTAAAAGATACCCTGAAGCGTTTTGAGCAATTCCACTTACGCAGTTAAATTACCGGCGTACGCTTTCCACTACCTTGTTGCTGGCAATTACCAGCGCGGCAATGGAGCTTTTGATAATATCCTCATCGATACCCACGCCCCAGAAGGTTTTGTCCCCGCTGACAAGGCCTACATATGCCGCCGCCTTGGAAGAGGAGCCTTTTGAAATGGCATGTTCTTCATAGACAGCCAGCGTATACTCAATGCCAAAGTATTTCTTGATGGCATTGCTCACCGCGTCAAGACGGCCGTTTCCGGCAGTTTCAATTACCTGCTTTTTGTCCTCCTGTTCGATGGTTACTTCCGCCAGGATGCCGTTCACCTGTTTGAAATGGCATTCCGGGATATCGAAAACAGGCTTTCTGTTCACATAATTGTCTTTAAAAATCCGGTAAGTGTCTTCGGGAGACAACTCTTTATGCTGCTTGTCGGAAACATCCTTCACCAGATACCCGACTTCTTCCTTCATCTTATCCGGCAGGGAAATGCCGAAGTTCTGTTTCAGGATAAAGGAAATGCCTCCCTTGCCGGACTGGCTGTTGATACGGATGACATCCGACTCGTATTCCCTTCCCAAATCCACAGGGTCAATGGGAAGATATGGCACTTCCCATCTCTCGCCGCTCTTTCCCTCTTTGCGCCATGCCATTCCTTTGGAAATGGCATCCTGATGGGAGCCGGAAAAAGCAGTAAACACCAAATCTCCCGCATAGGGCGTCCTTTCATATACATGCATCCCCGTCAGCCGTTCATATACCTCCCTCACCTTTGCAATATGGGAAAAATCAAGTCCGGGGTCCACGCCATGGCACACCATGTTCATGGCAACCGTGACGATATCCACGTTGCCGGTGCGCTCCCCGTTTCCAAACAGGGTGCCTTCCACGCGGTCTGCGCCCGCCAGTATGCCAAACTCCGCGTCGCTGATGCCGCATCCCCTGTCATTGTGCGGATGCACGCTCAAAACCACGGCGTCCCGATACTTCAGGTTTTTGTGGAAATACTCAATCTGCGCCGCAAACACATGGGGCATGGCAATCTGTACCGTGGTCGGAATATTAATAATGGCCTTGCGCGCCGCATCCGGTTTCCATACGTCAAGCACCGCGTTGCAGACCTCCAGCGCATACTCCACTTCCGTGCCCGGAAAGCTTTCCGGGCTGTATTCAAAGGTAAAATTACCGTCCGTTTCATCAGCCAGCTCTTTTAACAGCTTCGCACCGTCCACGGCCAGTTGTTTTACTTCTTCTTTGCTCTTTTTAAATACCTGCTCCCTCTGTGCAACTGAGGTGGAATTGTAAAGATGCACCACTGCATGGGGCGCCCCTTTTACAGCCTCAAACGTTTTCTTGATGATATGCTCCCGCGCCTGGGTCAATACCTGTATTGTCACATCATCGGGAATCATGTTTCTCTCTATCAGCTCCCGCAGGAAATTATATTCCGTCTCGGAAGCGGCAGGAAAACCGACTTCGATTTCCTTAAATCCCACCTCCAGAAGCAGCTTGAAAAATTCCAGTTTTTCTTCCAGTCCCATGGGCTCTATCAATGCCTGATTGCCATCCCGCAAATCCACGCTGCACCAGATGGGCGGCTTTTCGATACAATCCTTTTTCACCCAGTCATATGTCACAACCGGGGGCATAAAATACGGTTTCACATACTTTTCCTTGTAATTACTCTTCATACCTGCTCCTTTCCCTGTCATTCCATAAAATAAAAAAACCCTATAAAAATGAAATTTCATTTTTATAGAGACGTATATCTACGCGGTACCACTCTATTTCATGGAAAAACCATGCACTCATCATGCCTTTCCCCTTTCTACGGCGGGATGTCCGTCCAAGCCTACACAGTCTGCAAAACAGGCTTTCAGCCGGCTGCTCCAAGGTGAGTTCACCATCCGCTTCCGGCTGCCTTGCACCATACGGCAGCTCTCTGATTTCTGACATCTGACTACTATTCCTCTTCATCGCTTTACTTCCATATTCAATTTTTATTATATTAGCACATTCCACTTGCATGTGCAAGTGGTAAATTTATTGGAATTTACCTTTCTCCTTCCCATTCTGCCATAAATTCTTCCAGAAAATTTTCTATTACTTTCTGACGATGTTCCGCAATTTTTTTGGCGGTTTTTGTATTCATCCTGTCTTTAAGCAATAATAATTGCACCCAATGCGTCCAGCCTATCTGCGTCCTGAACGCATTTTCCTTCTATCGTATCAGGTGTAACAGAATCAGTCCCCGCAAAAGACACTTCATCTATTATCTTACACACAAAACGAATAACGCTTTCATCCAGTCCGTTATTTTTCATGAACTTTACCGCATTTGTTTTTTGTTCATGTGTTTCCGGTGAAAGTTTAACATCATCTACATCATGTAATAGCGCCGCCAACTGTACTATCCGTTTGTCAGCCTTTTCCTGTTCTGCAAGCTGCACTGCCAACCGATAAACTCTCATGGTATGATAATAGTCATGTCCGCTGCAATCATCGGAAAATATTTGTTCTATATACTTTTTTGCTTTTTCTATGATAAGTTCTGTCTCCATAATTTACCCATTCTGCACAACAAATACATACCTTCCGTCCACATATTCCAACCAGTTTCTCATCATCCCACGCAGAAAATACGGTTTCACTGTTATCCAATGCTTTTTTCAGACATTTTGGATAATTTACAGACAGCCAGCCGAACGACCGGAATAAATTATGCTCATTTTTCTTCTCTATCCTGAAATCTAGTATGTTTATAAACTCCGCTGCGTAATTCGCTCATCAATCCTTCGCACTACACTATTGGTGTAAGCTGTAAAATATTTCAGCCAAAACCCTCGGCCTGTTGGATTGAAACTTTCAAAATTTACGCCAAGTCCGGAATATCCTTCTCTCTTCAGCGTAGATATGGCATAATTCAGTAAATTCTGATATACTCCCTTACCCCTGTGTTCCGGCAGACAGTAAGCTCCTCTGATATGGCGATAAGTACTTCCTGTTGCAACAAAAGTTTCACCGGAAGCTGAGATTTTTAAATATGCACATAATTTACCGTTCTGCTTTGCCACAAAGTACCGTCCCTCTTCCTGCATGGAGGATATCGTAAATTCCTCCTGTGTCTCAGGCTTACGGCTCATAAAGAAGGGGCTTTCGCAATAATGACGGTTCAGTGCCAAATGAAGCGGATAAACAGAATAACATTCTGTTTTTGGCAACTCGGTAAAATCATAGTCTGCACAAGGTTCACAGTCAATCAATTCCATTGGACGAACAGCATCTAAGCAACGCAGACCAAAACCGTAACGATAAAATTGCCGTTGAATCTCTTCATCATGGGCATAAAGACAGATTGCATGTGAAACTGCCCCGGACCTTACCCACTTTTCTCCCGCTGCCTGATACATGGCGGCATAAACTTTTGGACGGTCTTCAGAAACAGCAGCATTTGCGCCCATCGGAGAAAAAATTCCTTTCACATCCGTGGCCCGAAATGCATTGTCAAAAGGAGGGGTACAGCACAGAAAGCCAATCATTCTTTTATTTTCAAATGCCGCAACACCCAGCCCGTTCTCAGCAAATTCATTTAAATCAGGAATATTTCTCATATGTGGCAGTTCTTTTACAAATTGCTGCTCATCACGGTAGTTTGAAAGAGCAAGCTCCATTGCTTCTTCAACATGTATATTTTGCAAATTAATGATATTCAAGATTCCAAACTCCTCTCCTATTAGTTAAATTATAGTCACCCTTCGCATTTGAATACAACTAATAAGTTCCAGTTTACAACCTTAATTATAAAAAATTTACCTGCCCTCCGCAATACATATTTATGACTTATTTCAGTATCAAAATATTACATTCAAAATCCGCGGCCCGTGCTACATGGGAAAATCCGTAAACTCCTCTTGCGATTCAGGCTTACGATACATAAAAATAGACTTTCACAGTTAGTCGTTCTTGTCAGTCTTTTTTCCCTATGCTATACTCAAAAAAGCAGATATTGATTTTTTGTTTTGACAGTGGGAGAAAATCCGGCGAACAGAAATAGGAGGAACAGGAAATGTTTGAGCAATGGTTACAACAAGAAAAATCAGCAATTAAATCGCGCTTCATAAATGTACGTATCTTTTGTGTGGGTCTTGCACTCTTGTTGATGGTTCCCGCTATCCTGATACAGTTGGTTCTGCTGTTGGACGGTGGCGGGATAGTATCGGTCTTTGCCATTATATTTTTCATTTTTGTTATTGTTTTCGCACTTTCTATGAGCAGTTACAAGAAACTGTTCGTAAAGCCCCTTCTTAACTCCATCCGACAGGAACAGCTTACGGAAGAGGACCGACAGGAATTTGCACAGCAGATGCAGAAACAGGCGGTTTGCATCTCTTACCAGCCGCTTCCCCAGATAAAGTCCTGCGATATCATGGTGGCGAGCGACTACTGCTACATGAGACAACCCAGAAAAAGCCGTATCATCCGAAACAGAGAGATTCGCAAGGCAGTCTTTATTCAGGAAGAATACAGCACAGGATATCGGGGACATATGCGCCCTTGTTTTGCTTTGGCACTATATACTGCTGACAACGAAAAGCCTGTTTGGAAAGGATATTTCATGAATAAGGAAGAGGCTTCTCAGGCATTTTTGAGATTTAAAGCTGTCCTGCCGCCGGATACAGATTTTCAGGATTATGTAGCCAATCCGGAAAAGGTTCCCCGAAAGCCCCTGTGGAAAACCTTGCTTGACTGGGCGATATGTCTTCTCTTCCTTGCGGCAATGATTTTTTTAGCAAAATATTTGGGAAATTAACCAGCCGTTTGAGCGGTTCATTTTCTTGTGGACATAGGAGTTCCCTACAGGAGATTCTTTGCATTTTAGGATTTTATTGCATCTTGAATCTCCTTTTCGCACGCTTGAACAAATTGAAAAATTTTATTGGCATCATTTGCACATTTTGTATCTTGTATTTCCAGAAAATATGCAGCAAAAAAAATTTCTATGCATTCCATCACATACGGAACGGCCTCTTTTTCCTCTTCAGAAAGCATACTGATGCTTTCATAACCTGCAATAACGGCTTTGACATTTTTCATCCAATCGGTTTTCGTGAGGGGCTCCTTTGTTTCTTCCGCCAGCAATCCCGTCAGGAAATAGCATATATCAAATATCCTGATATTTCTTTGGCTTAAATCAAAATCAATATATCCTGACAGCTCACCTTCATGGAATAAAAAATTACCGAAATGTACATCTCTATGAATTAACTGTTTAGGCAAGGAATCATATGTCTCCTCCAATAACCGCACTGCTTTTAAATATTGCTCTTTATCTACCGTCTGCCATTCATTTTTTTTCAGGCTTTCCTGAACCCATCCTTTCATCTCTCTTAAAAGGCTATTATCCCAAAATGCAATCTCTTTCTCGCACTCTGTAAAAGCCTTGTGCAGCTGCGCGATGGCGCAACCCATATTCCATGCCGTTTTTTCATCCTTCAAATCAGACAGATTACTTCCCCGTAATTTTTTTGAAACAAGAAAGTATTTATTTTGGCAGGAAACAAATTTTTCGCCTGTTAAAGTGGGGAGAATTTCAGCGACAGGGATATTGTGGTTTAACAGAATTGTCGTTGTTTTTATGTTTCTCTCCAACTGTTCTTTGTTATCATAAACTTTTATTATATAAGAGTGGTCTGTTTCCCAGGCTGAAGAATAAATTTGCAGTAACTGCCCATTCTCTATTCCCCACGATTTTAAAATCTCTTTTATTATCCCTTCCATTTTCTGATGCTCTGCCCTTTCCTTTAAAAGAATCCTTCTGATACTTGACTCTGCTAAATGATATATGCTGCCAAGCTCTTCATTGGCTTTCCCTTCAAGATGCCTCAAGTATATGTGTTTGTTCCGTTTCTCTAATTCAATCTTATAATCTGTCCGGCGCTTCGCTCTACGATAATTTTCTTTTGGAATATACAAACAGCCTCCTTGATAATATTTTTGAATGAGAGAGATTAAGTCTTTGGATAAAACTTTATTTGCATTTAAATATTTCATCAATATCACTCCATTTATCAGCTTATTTTATCATAACAGATAAATATGTTTTTGTGTGATTATTTCCCTTTCTGAATAAAACATAATCACATATCTCTGATTTGTGGTATAATGAAAAAACAGAAATTGAAATATGGGAAAGGGATAAGAGTCTATGCCTAAAGCCAAAAACAATGTTTTTCGTGTCAAAACAGATGGTTTTCACGGTGAATTGTTCCTTCCGACTGAGGACAAATACCCGGGGAAAGTTCTAATCTGTTTCAGTGGCAGCGATGGAAAATTTGAACTTTCCCGGATGCTGGCGGGAGTTTTTCAGTCCCATGGACTGACCGCCCTGGCTCTGGCTTATGTAATGGAGGAAGGACTGCCCGGACAGTTCTTTCACGTTCCCATTGATTTGTTGGAGACGGCGGCAAAACGGCTGCACGGCATGGGATATGAAAAGATAGGGCTGTGGGGCATTTCCAAAGGCGCGGAACTGGCGCTGACAGCAGGAAGTTTCCTGCCAAAACTCATCAATGCGGTGGTTGCGGTTTCCCCCATAAATACCGTATGTCAGGGTTTTACCATGAAAAAAGGTATCTCTATTGCGCCGGGGAGTACTTGGACCTTTCATGGCAGGGAAATACCTTATACCGCTTTCGGGCTTGATAAATTCCCTCTTTGCCATGTGCTGAGGAAAAGCATCAGGGCGCGGGAATTAACCATGTACGACCTTTATCTGCCCCTTGTGCAGAATCCTGCGCCTGCCGCAGTTATTCAGGTAGAAAAAATTACCGGTCCCGTTTTACTTATTTCTTCTAAAGCAGATACCATGTGGCCGTCAGACCTTGCGGCCAAACAGGTAATGAAAAGATTGCAGCAACATTCTTTTCCATACTCTTACCGACATCTGAGTTATGATTACGGCGGGCATCTGTTTGTCCCGATGGAGTTGCGGCTGGCAAAGTTTTTTAAAGGTGACCGGTGGAAAAATAAAAAACCCGGGCAAAAAGCCCGGATGGATTCCCTAATAAAAACTCTGGAATTTGTTTCGCAGTGGTAAAACAATGTTTAAAAACAAGCAGAAAGGACAAGCAGACATACATGAAAAAAATTGCAATTATAACAGGTGCATCCGGCAGCTTAGGGTCGGTATTTGTGCGGGAGCTGGCAAAAGAAGCTCTTGATGAAATATGGGTAATCGGAAGAAACGAGCAGCGGCTTTTTGCGCTGAAAGAAGAATTTGGGGAGAAAATAATTCCCCTGTGTAAGGATTTGACAAAAAAGACAGACTTAGTATCCCTTTCCGCGGCACTGAAAGAGCAGAATCCGTCCCTCCTCTGGTTGATTAACAATGCCGGGATTGCAAAAATGGCGCCCACAAAGGATTTTTCGATATCTGAAACAGAACAGATAATAGACTTAAACTGCAAGGCGCCTGCCATCCTTACAAATATATGTATCCCTTACATGCAGGAGGGTGCCAAAATACTCAATATTTCCTCTGCTTCTGCATTCCAGCCCGTGCCATATATCAATTTGTATGCTGCCACCAAAGCCTTTAAACGGAGCTATTCCCGCGCGCTTAATGCAGAGTTAAAACCTTACAAAATTACGGTAACGGCAGTCTGCCCGGGCTGGATAGACACAGACATGCTCCCAAAGGAGATTAACGAAAAAAAGGTGCGTTTTCCGGGCATTGTCTCACCCGAAAAGGTGGTTAAGAAAGCATTGAAGGACGCTAAGAAAGGAAAGGATATGTCAGTCTGCTCAATTTATGTAAAATGTCAGCACCTGAATGTAAAGCTGTTACCCCAAAGACTTACAATGAAAATATGGCTGCAGGGCATTAAAAAATATTTGTGAGGGAAAATGACAATCCGCTGTCGCAATATGCGGTTATGCCCTCCCTGTTGCAAAAATCCGTAAATTCCCTAAAACTACATTCTCTGTCAGAAAACAATATTTTTCCTTTTGTTTCATCCAGATGGGTAAGATACAGGGACACTTTTGCCGGACGCCCGGTTTCGTTCAAACAATTTAAATCCTGTCTGATATATTTCCAGAATCCATCTCCGTAGGGATGTCTGGCAAAACGCAAATCGTTCTGCCAGCGGTTGGCAAGATTGGTTTTGTCTTCCATAAGCGGATTGATGTCTTCTTTGGCGCATTCAAAATCCAGTCTTCCGGCGCCGTGTCTGGTTACATAGGTTCTGCTTACATAAATTACTTCAAGGGAAACCTCATATTTACCTATCAGCCTTGCCACATTATAAAGTCCTGTGCGGGAGGGCGTCAGATGGGGGTAGTATTCCGTGTTATTTTCATCCAGCATCAATCCCTGTGCGCCTTCAAATATGATGGGCGCATACTGCTCCCATATCAGGTCCATGTCCGCAAGCGTGACATACCTGCCAAAATTTTCACACATGATTTCCGCTGCATTATACGGCAGGTTTTCGTCGTACAGAAGCGCTGTCCACTCCCTGCTTTCAGGCAAAAGCATATTCTTAGGGTATTCTTTCTTCAGCTTTTCCAGACGTCCTTTGACATACTCATCCCGAATCAGCCGCAGTTTTTCTGCTATGGCAGAAATACTTGCCCCGGCAAATTCTTTTAGGCGCAGGGTGTATTTTTTTTCCTTCGAGCGAAGGACTGTTTCATAAATACCCATGCCGCATGAACCGTGTTTTTCTTTTCCCCTGAGTACTTCTGCCAGACTGTTCAGCAAGACATCATAAACCGTCGTACAGGCGCAATCCCCATAGGCATAGATGACCGGCTCCAAAATCTTTCCTGTTTTTTCCAGAACTTCCTTTTTAAAGCTTTCGACTTCCTCCCCCAGCTTAAACAAATCGGGCAGGAAGGTTTCGCTCCAGTAAGTCGGGCAGCCCCTGTAGCTGCCGCTCCCCAGTTGATGAAATACAAACCTGAACGGGCCTTCCTCCACCGTGTGTCCTGCCTGGGCTCCGCCGTTATGCCTTACCACAACGGCGTTTTTCCCACGGCAAAGGCAGTCGACAGCCATTCCTTTTCCTTCATCGCCAAAATTTTTACCGATTACTGCTTTTATCTCTTTCTTCATCAAAAGCTTAAAATTCCTTTTTTCTCTTTTAACTGCACATCCTTAAGGATACGTGCCACAACCTCCGACGCTTTTCCCTGCCACTGTGCTGCAATTTTATCCGCCGCAACTCCTTTTGTCATCTGCATCAGTCCGACAAATATTTCAGGCAGCACATCCAAATCCTCCGGGTCAAGCTCTATCGCCCGGCTGCCGATTAAATTTTTCCAGTCTTCGCCGCTCTTCTGGTGCTTGTATGCGCCGGCCTTCATGACAATATGAAAAATCTCATATTTTTCGGAAGCTTCCTTAAACAGCTTCTCCGCGCTGCAATCTATATTCACATCGCCGAAAACCCTCTTTATTTCCTGTCTAGTCAGGGTCCTGTGGCAACACTCGTCCCCGATGGTAAAAAGAAATCCTTTTTCCCTTCTTTTCTCGTAACAGTCAATTTTTGTATGTTTTCCTGCAAAATACCATGAAAGCAGGTAGGACTCGCCGCCGTTTCCGCCACCTCTTCCCTCAAAATAAATATCCAAAAGCTGCTCTGCTATACGGATGTCCGCTTCAAACTGCGTGGTCTGCAAGGGGGCTGTATCACTCTTGGAATCCCCGATTGCCTGAAACATGATATGGGGATTTGTCACCGGCTCTTTATCGTAGATTTCAAGCATGGTCCGGTTCAGCGCTCCCTTTGCAATTTGCTCCGAAAGGTAGCCCATGGAGCCGGTCACATCCAAACCGAAAATGATTGCCGTGGAGGCCGGACTGTCCATGGAATCGCAGGATTCCCTGTACTTGACTCCATATGGATTCAGATATTCCTTCATCTGCCTTGACTGATACAAATCCTGCACCGTCGACTTGTCATTGATGTTTCTTGCCGCCCTTAACTTATCCCAATCCTTGCTCTGATAACTGCCATATCCCATTTACTTTTCTCCTCCCTCTTTTTCATTGATAATGCTTCTGCTGTAAATCTCCTCCTCCGAAATCGAAAGGGGAATAAACTTTCTCTCCCCGAAAGACTTTTCCAGCGCTTTATCCCACTCTGCAAAATCTTTCCTTGCGTCTGCCTTTGGCCGTTCCGTCAGAAAATCCCTGAATGCCTTTGGCAATAGGGTATCTTCCCGCAATTTTTCCCGGGAAGGATAACCAAGAAGCTTTGCCGCTGCCAGACGCAGGCTTTCCAAATCCGTTGTACGGCTGTTTCTGGATTTTCCATGTGTTTTTTTCTCCAGATACTCCTTTACCTCCGCCGAACTTCCCGCTGTTTCCGCTCCAATAAAACCTGCAAACCACCATCCACCATACAAAAATATCTGGTGTTCTGCGGGACTGACAAACAGATTATCCACCGTCAGCCCGTTCAATGCAATATCATTGTAATCCAAAAGACAGCAAAGATTTTCCAGCCTGCTCACTATCCATGCCACATGCCTGTCAAGCAGTATGCCGAGCATATTGAGCGGATACACGCCTTTTTCTTTATGTATTGCCAGAAAGCTGCTGCCGTCAGCCAGCCTACATTCCGTTACCAGCTTCGGGACATAACGGCTAAGCTCCCTCTCCATCCCGCAGTCAGGATATCTGAGCCCGCCGCACATCTTTTTGTATCTCTCTGCATAATCGGCATATTGTTTTCCAAACACATAGATAACATGCTCTTTTGCCACATACATCGTACACATATCCGCTTTTTTCTTTGCAAGGAAAGCTATCTCTATAACCTCGCCGTCCTCCCGCAACAACTCTTCCCTGCTTGCATCTACCCAGAAACCGTCTTCCGCTTCTGCCCGCTTTTCCTGATTTAACAAAGCGGCAAACATCCCCTGAAACTGTTCAAACAGCTTTCTGTCCTGCTCAAACACGGTAGATTTATTCCCACAGTAAGGACAGACTGCCAGATTCTGCGTCCTGTCATATTCCATTGTCCCGCCGCACATTTTACACTGTAAAACCGCCATAACCGCTCTGCCCCTCCCCTTAAGCCGCTGCTTTTTTCAAAATAATAATTCAACATAAGGTTATTTTATCACACCTTCCGTTCTCATTCCAGATTTATTCATTTGGCATTTCCGCATTTTGCCTTGCGGCATTGGGGCGACCGGAGCGTGCATATGATTCCATAAAGGACCGTGTAAAAACAGCCAGACAATGCCTTGTACCAAGGCATGGGATACCGTACTTTGGTATCCTACGTACCGTTGTGTTTTTACCCGAGCGAAAGCGCGTCCTGTTGGAACATATGCACGCTCCGGCTGCCCCAATGACGCAAGGCAAAATGCGGAAACTTTCTTCATCTATTCATATCCCCACATGTTTTTAATCTGGTAGCGCAGCGTGTCATAGCTCCACTGCCTGCCGCTTCTTTCCCTGCTGTTGGGGTCGTTTACCATAAAACCGTTTTCGTCGTAACCGTATATGACGATAAAGTGTCCCGTGGTGGTAAAATCACCGGGAAACATGGAGCAGATTATCATGCCGCCCCTGTCCAGCTTATACTTCATGGTATCCTCGTCCATCCCCATTTCCTGAACAGAAATACCATACTGCCACACTGCGTCCGTCATCAGAGACCACGCAGTGCCTGCTCCCGCCACATAGTGTCCGTTTTCCATACTGAAATCTGCCAGCACATCCGGCGTGGCGCCCGCGTCCCCTTTCAGCGACAGAATAACCATGGACAGGCAGGTAGGGCCGCAGCCGGCAATACCGATATTGCTGCTGCCGTAGGGATAATACCCCCATCTTTCATCCCACTGTATGAGTAGGGGATGCTCTGCGCTCAATTCCTCTTCGTTAAATTCTCCTGTCAAAGACTTGTCCGCCGTTAAATATCCCTTTACAAATTCCGTCATCTCCGGGTTATTTACCAGAGCCACCAGCAGTTCTTCGGGATAAAAAATTCTTTTCATATAAATTTCCGCCAAATCATCATCCGTCTGTGCCAGTTCTGCCAACGCTTCTTCTATCTCGGCATCTTTAAGGATTCTCTTATCGTCCAGTTCTACGCTTACCGGAACCGCTACACTTTCCCTTGTTATATCCGTATCCATATTTCCATCCGTACTTGTAACCGTGTGCGGCATGTTTACCTGTTGAACATTCTTTTCACCGGTGTTCACAAGAGAAAAAAGCCATGCGCCGCATTTTATGAATATACATGCAAACACAAAAAGCAGCAGCACATTTCTGATGAACCGGACTGTGTTACGGATTTTCCTTTTTCTCACCCGTTCCTGCCTGATGATACGGATACGTTCCCTGTCCGCCCGACTGCCCGCACCATCGTTTCTTCGTGTGGCAGTTTGTCTGTTTCCTTCCGGCCTTCTGTTTTCGCCTTGTCTTCTGTTTGTGACTTGTCTTCCGCTTCTGGATTCTTTTCCGTTTGTGACTTGCCTTTCGCTTCTGACTTCTTTTCCGTTTGCGACTTGCCTTTCGCTTCTGACTTCTTTTCCGTTTGTGACTTGTCTTCTGCTTCTGACGCCTCTTTCATTTGTGCCTTGTTTATCGCTTCCCACTTGTTTTCCTCTCGTGCCTTCCATCCCTTATCCCTCCGAAAAATGTAAAAAAACAGATATTGACATAAAGTATAATCAATATCTGTTTCTTTTTTATTGCTAAAGAATTAAGTTTGATTTTGCACTTTCTTAATTTTTTATGATGGCGCTGCCTTACCACTCCTTTACGCGATAAAGATAATTGTTTCCTTCTTTGCCGGTCCGCTCTACACAATCCAGATAAGTCAGTATATTAAGTACCGTCCGTGCCAGGGGGCTCTTAATGTGCGCCGCTTTTGCAAACTGTGCGGAGGTAAAAGGTTCTTCCAAATCATACGGAATAAACTGCATATAATCCTTGGGACAATCCACTGCAATCTCTTCCACAAGGCGGAAGGGGAGCCTGTCATACCGGCGGGAGCCTCTTTTTTTATCCCTGCTCCAACCGTTCAAAAGCCTGTATTCCTCCATGTCCAGCAGTACAAACTTAAAATGCAGGTTTGGCTCCTTTAAAAACATCTTTATTTTGTACAACTCCGCAAAAGCCATATAGGCGCTTCCCTTCACAGGGGATTTATGGGGATTCGACAGCGCTCCGCTTTCTTCATCAATCCATATCAGCCACTTTTCCCTCGGTATGGGATAGACGACCGTGACCGGATACTGCTTCAAAAATACGGTAAGCTTTTCCCGCATCTTGTCAAACTGTCTGGTCTGAATCTCCACAATCTCTTTTCCCGTATAGATATCAGCCACAAAATTTTCAATGGGAATCTCATGCATGTCCTCGTCCGGGGCATAGTACCGCTTTAATATGGCATGTACGGTCTTTTCCGAAAGGGTGCCGATACCCTGCCGTTTTCTTTCTATTCCTATTATTTGGTTTTTTGCCTGCTCAAACAGCGGATTTACAGGTATTACTTCCTGTGGGGCTTTTTTTCTGGGCATGACTTCCTCATTTCCGTATTTTGTGGTTTCATATTGTATACCTATTCCTCCTTATAATTTACCACCTTGGCCGCCACTTTGTCTACAAATGCCTTGTCATGCTCCACCAGAAGCATGGTCGGTCTGAACCTGCATATCAATTCTTCAAGCTGCATCCGCGAATAGACGTCGATAAAATTCAACGGCTCATCCCAGATATAGAGGTGGGCATTCTCACAGAGACTGGCCGCCAACAGCGCTTTTTTCTTTTGGCCGCCGCTGTAGTCCTCCATATTTTTGTCAAACTGCTCACGGGAAAAATCCAACTTCCGCAGAATGGCAAGAAACAGGGTTTCATCCAGTTCCCTTTCCCGTATAAAGTCCTTTAATTTTCCCTGCAAAAACCGGGTTTCCTGTGACACATAAGAGATACGCAGCCCGCTTGCCGTTTCCAGCTTTCCCGTGTATGTGCAGGCGGTATCCTGCTCCCCCAGCAGAAGTTTTAAAAAGCTGGATTTACCGCAGCCGTTTTTGCCGCATAATACCACCTGTTCTCCGTTTTCAATGGTAAAACTGACAGGGGAAAGCAATTTTTCCCCGTAGGCAATCCGTACCTCCTCGGCACGCACCAGCACCTGCTTGTGGCAGCGCAGCGGAAACAGCTTTAAATCCTCCGTTGTTTCCAGATTTTTTAACAATCCTTCTTTTTCTTCTATTTCCCTTGTCTGCCGACGTTCCAGATTTTTCCTTCGCATCTGCATTCTTCGGGATTTTTCTCCGATGTAAGCCCGCAAATCTATGGATTTCTCCTGTTTTGCGGATTTTCTTCCTATCTTTGTGGCTTCCACTTTATCCGCCCATTCATGCGCCTGTTTTGCAGCCTCCTTCAACCTGTGGATGTCCTTTTTCAGCCGCTCATTTTCCGATGCTTCATAAGCATCCTGCCGCTTTTTGTTTTCCCACCAGGTGCTGAAATTTCCCTGACACACCTCTATATTTGTCTTGTTGATAACCAGCACATGGTCTATGCAGGCATCCAGCAATTCCCTGTCATGGGATACTAAGATAAAACCCTTTTTGGTTTTCAGGTAATCCCCCAGAAGCTTTCTTGTGGGCATATCCAGATGGTTTGTCGGCTCATCCAGAAGCAGAAAGTGATTGTCCATGGAAAAAAGCATGGCTAACATCACTTTTGTCTGTTCCCCGTTGCTCAAGGTGGAAAACGGCCTGAACAAAACTTCCGAAGAAACCTGCAAAAGAGAAAGCTCCCTGCATACCTTCCAGAACTCGTAATCCGGGTAAATCCCCTCCAAAACGTTTACCGTATCCTGTGACATATCTGTCACTTCAAAGGGAAAATAGTCAAACGGCTCATTGGCCTGTATGCTTCCCCGGTACTCATACTTTCCCATCAAAAGATTTAGGAAGGTAGTCTTTCCCCTGCCGTTTCTTGCGATAAATCCAAGCTTCCAGTCTGTATCAACCTGAAAAGAAACATCTTCAAAAATATTGTCGACACTATTGTCATAATAGAATGTCAAATGATTTACATTTATTAAGGACATACAATCCCTCCTTTATAACCCTGCCGGCAGGAAATGATTCCTTAGTTTTCCACCCATTAAAAAAGGACGCAGAAAACATTTCTGCATCCTAAAAAAACTGTGTATGATAAAAACGTATCAGAATGCCTATTCCTGCCAAGCGCAATCAAACAGGGATACCGTACGTATCCTCCTGTCTTCTATGCTGCTATTCATTTTCTCAGCAAGAAATATTCCGCATCCCTTCATACCTCCTGATTAAACCGAAACAATGCCTACTGTTGCAGTTTACCACAAACTGACCTTAATATTCAACATTTTTTTATTTTATCTATATTTCATACCCATTTCGTTCAATGTCTTTCAATAACTGGAGAATACGTTTTAATGTCTTTTTGTCCTGCTTCATCCAATATTCGAAATCTTCCCATGCCGCATCCGACCACGACTTAATCATCCAAATTCACCTCATGAACCGTACCACCAGTGGCTTCCATTTGCGCTACTGAATCTCTAAGTCTGTTCATATTTTCCTGTGAATAAAACGGGTCTACAGATACTTCAAAGGGTATGCGTTTTTCCCTTCCCAACTTTTTCAGATAAATGTTAATAGCCGTAGATAAAGATATTCCAATGTCAGCACAAACCTGTTCTGCCTTTTTCTTTACATCATCTTCAATACGCAAATTAATTTGAGCCATCTTATCACCTCTTTCATTTTATAGTATTCAGTATACCTTATAATGTTGCATTTGTAAAGCATCAGTATATACAAAACCTTCATCATTCAATGCCATTAAACAGTCTGCATTTTAAAAATTTGAAATTAAAGTAGAATACATAAAACGTGAGTGATACAATAAGAAGTGAAATTTATGGAAGATATAAATGAAGATATTTGAAAGAATGCTGGAAAATATTTTGAATACATCCGGTATCAGCGAAGATGAACAACAGGGAGATAACACAAAAACAAGGCTTATGAAAAAAAGAAATTGGAACCGGTTTGCAAGAAGAATACTCCTTATTATCATGATACTGTGCCTGATTCCCGTCGGACGGTCATATTACCTGTCCGTGAAACACCAGTCACAGCAGGAAAAGCTGGCAGATTTGCTGGCACTGGAAAAAAAGCATTCCGAGCGTGAACCGGATGCCGAATCCCCGGAAACGCCCGTCGAAATTCCGGAAGAAACACAACCGGAAATACTTGAAGTACAGGAGCCGGTCATGCTTTCCCGATACAGCGCCCTTTATGAAGAAAATAATGATTTAATAGGATGGCTTTCCATCGAGGGGATGAAAATAGATTACCCTGTTATGCAGTGTGAAGACAACGAATATTATCTCCACCACAGCTTTTATGGGGAAGAAGATAAGTACGGCTGCCTTTTTGTAAAGGATATTGCCGATGTGGACACACCGGGGACAAATTTCATTATTTACGGGCACAACATGAAAGACGGCTCCATGTTCGGCGACCTCGATTTTTACAAAAAGGAGGATTTTTACAAGGAGCATTCCGTCATTTCTTTCGATACCCTGTATGAGCAGCGCACCTATGAGGTAATGGCCGTGTTTACCTCACAGGTGTACGGACAGCATGATGATGTTTTTAAATATTACAATTTCTATGAAGCCAAAACTCCCGAAGAATTTGATGCCTTTTATGAGTCGGTAAAAGAGCTTTCTTTTTATGACACCGGGGTGGAAGCCGAATACGGGGACACTTTTCTTACCCTGTCCACCTGCGCCTACCACGTGAAGGACGGCCGTCTGGTTCTGGTGGCAAAGCGGGTGACAGATTAATCAATAGGTATCCAGTTCCGCAAGTATTTCCAGATTGTGCCGTTCCGTTTCATTAAAGACGCCATCGTCAAATTCCTCAGCGGTATACTGCGGTGTATACCAGAGCAGGCCCCTGAAATAATTGTCCAAATCTTCGTCCTTAAAAATATAGCCATGCATGGCATATATCTGATTCTTCAGGACGTGTATCATAAGGGGAGGAAAGTCTGCAAAGTCTTCCTTTTCCATAGCAACCATATCCAGGCCTAACAACGGTTCTACAAGCCCGGAAATATCCGTAATTTCCAGAACGCTTTCCAGAAACTGGTTTACGTCCCCATAAAAAGAGCAATTTTCATGGTAAACCGCCCTGTTGTTCAGTTCCGCAATCATCTCGTCCTCATCTTCCCAAGCGGCATAGTATCTTTCATAATACACCGTATGCCAGTCAGCTTCCTCAGGCGCTGCTTCCGTTCCGCTTACCTGTGTTTCTGTATTTTGGCTGTCACCTGTATTTTCTTCCCTGTTTTCCCCGCCGGAATCTTCCATTCCATTTTCTTCCTGTGTTTCCACTCCCGGATTACCATCTGTATCCCCGGCTTCTACACAACCGGCCAGAGCGACCGTCACTGCAAATAAAAATACAAAAAGCATTCTTTTCTTCATAAAGTCCTCCTTATTTATCCCCTTTACTGATATCCGTTACCCTGTAATAGCAATCTCCCCACAGTTCCAGTTCCGCATGAAGATACTCATACGAATCTTTCTTATCTGTGAGTACAACTGCCGTTGCAAAAATAACATTTCCATCCATGTCGTTAGCATTATACTGGATTTCCACGATTTGTACGGCGGCATTCTTCCCGCTTCCCGCATAATAATCCTTCACTGCATTTGTGACGGCGTTTTCCAAATCCGGGTGCCTGCTGAAGGGCGTACCCAGCGTAAACACGCCGCCTCCCTGATAATATACGTCGGTGCTTATGGTATTGCCGTTTGTCAGACTAATTGCAGCAGACTCATCCATCCAAAACTCCAGTCCGGCATCTATGGTGATACTGCCTTCCTGCACAGCAAAGTAAATCTGCTGCCCCACGCTTACATACGAAGACGAACCCCATTCCCCTTCTTCATCCGGCAGCGCCCTCCCGGCTTTCTCACCGTCCACATAGGCCTGCATTCCGGCTTCCGTCCTGTCATAGGAAAGGTGCGGTCCAAGCTGGGCCAAATAATCCTCATCCAGAAATTCATAGACGGTAAGTTCACCGTTTTCATCCTTATCAGCCATCAGGAAAGTATCTACAAACACTCCCGTACCGTGATGGATTTGGAGCAAAATGGCAAGCTCCGTGCTTCCATCCCCGTCATAGTCGGATTCCTCTATCTCCACGGGTATCATGTAATTGGAAATAAATGGGTAAGATATTAAGGCGTACTGCCCGTCGCAGGCAAGCAGCATGGACTGATAATCACCCTTTCCGTAAAGGGTATACTTGTCGCTCTGTGCAAGCAGTAAGGTGTCGTTTTCCGTCCCCGGCTCCGGCTCAAATGGCAGGTTTTCAAAATCCTTTCTTACATCTGTCATATCCGCCAAATCCCAGCCCTCCGAAGCAGGCTCACAAGGCACTCCCGCCTTGCGCCTGTCCGTATGGGATTCATCCGTTCCCCAATCTATGTTCCAGACCTGGGAAAAGGAGCCGTCTGCTTTTATCCAGATATATTCTTCCCGGACCAGGCTGTCACGCCAGCCTGCATCGCCCCTGTATCCCCACTGTTCGGCTTTGGCATAAATGGATTCTTCCATAACACTAATCTCTGCAAACCGAATCCGGTCATTTTCCTCCGCTTCCCAGCCCAAATCCTGCGAAGCAAAAAGAAGCTGTTCCCCGCTGCCGTCCGTGGATACGCGCACCAGATTACTCATAAAACTGTTTTGCCCTGCCGGTTTTGCCGCCAGCAGGGTATCGGTTTTTACATCGTGTGCCAGATATGTTAAGGATTCACCTATTTTTTCCTCTTTTTGAAATGCATAATCCATTCGGTATAATTCATTACCGCCTTCACCCTGATTATCATATTTCTGATAATACACATAACCGTCCGCGGCATGGAAGGCAGCGTCATCCGTGACATGAATTTCCGTAAGGGATTTCAGAGAACGGTTGTAGGAAAAAAATGTGCCGCTCCACAATCCCATGCTTCCTTCGTACTCCCCGGCAGAAAATAAAATGTAATGCTCATCCGCATAAAAGCTGGCAATCTGCCCTACATCCAGTCCCTGTTCCAGCAAATCCGGCTCCACCGTCCCGTCCTCCTCTTTTATACCGTCGATATAGAGCAGGCCGCCGTCCCTTCTGGCAACATACAGGACGCCGTTATTTTTTCCAAGATACGATATCTCCACGCCTTCCGCAGCCGGATACATTATTTTTGATACCCCGGTAGCCGTATCAAAGCCAAACAATGCACTGTTTCCTTTTTCATCCCCACCGCTCTCATAATACAGGACATCTCCATTTAGATTGCAATCCACAATGGCGCCGTCAAACAGCTTCAGATATCCTTTGCCATCCAGATTGTAACGGAATACCTCCTGCGGATAGACATCCGTATTGGTCGCATACAGATAACTTCCGTCAGAATAAAGGCGGCGGTTATCCATATAATAGGGAACTCCGTTTACTTTGATAAAACTCCCGCCGTTGTTATAAACAGACTGTTCATTATCTTCTTCTGCCGGTACGGTGTCTGTCCCTGCCGCGGGTCTGAGCGACAGTCCCAACGCCACGCCCAGGACACAGATAAAAGCCGCTGCGGAAATCCATACCTTCTTTTTTTGAAACTTGAGGACATTCTTAATCCGGGCCTTCACGGAAGGCTCCCCAAATGTCAATGGCGACATGACGTAGCCGTTTTGTTTGGCCGCATAACGCAAAAGACTTTCCGCATAGTTCTTTTTTATGTCTTTGCCTGTGCGGGCAAGTACGGCTTCATCGCAGGAAATTTCCATGTCCCGGCAGAATAAGGCGTATGCCAGCCAGACAAACGGATTGAACCAGTGAAGCGCTGTTATAACAAATACGATAATTTTTACAATATGGTCTTTCCGCTGCCTATGATAGTTTTCATGGGCAGCCACATATCTTTGCTCCTCCTTCTCCATACCCGCCGGCAGATAAATGACAGGCTTCAGGACGCCCCACAAAAATGGCGTATCCAGACCATCCATCTCCACAATCCGGCTTTTTTCATTCCGGCTTACTTCCCTTCCCAGGGCAATCCGTCTTTGTAACCGTCTTATGCTAATCAACTGAAACAATATAATAACCAGAATACCCATAAGCCACACTGAACGGGCAGTTGCTTTTAGATTGCGCGTAGCATTCACAGACATCACAGGAGTTATATCCGTTTCTTTTCTCTCCGTCGGATATACTATGTCGGCTTTTGGCATTTCCTGCATAATCATGCCGTTTGCTGTCATAACATGCACCGTCCCGGGATATCCGTCAAATGCATTTATACCTGCATCCGGCGCCATTCCCACACCGTCCGCCTCCGTCAAATCCTCTTTGTCCATACCATCGGCATCTGCTTTTGTATCGTCATCCGCCGTCAGGGAAAACTCTGCCACCGGCCTTGGTATCAAGCTGAAAACACTATGAAAGGACATGGGAATGCACAGATTAAAAAATACGATAAACCACAGGTAATAGGAGTATTTTCTATCACATTTGAAAAGCAGCATCCGGACCAAAAAAACCACTATAACACAATAAGAGCCTATAAGACTCATCTCCAATATCTTTTCAAATATTTCTGCCTGCATACAAACTCACCCTCTTAAGAAAATAGTAACCTGTAATCATGAAAGAAACCTTAATGGGAAAATCCCGGCGGATAAGGTCCGTAGATGCCTGCCACGCCATTGATTTTCCTATCCAGCTGCACTTCATAGAAAGAACCGTCTGCCAGCATTACCCTTATCAATTCCGGTTCCGACTCAAATACCAATTCCGTCCCTGCAATCTCTTCCTGCCCGTATATCGCGCTGTGCTGCAAAAACCAGACTGCCAGTTCCCCGTTATCCATTTCCTCTATATTACCCGGTATGTCCAATTGCTGGACATCCGAATACCATACCCTTCTGGCGCTGGTAATCCACATGGAAGGAACGCTTAAAGCAGAATACCCTTCTTCTTCACCAAAATTCCGGTTATAAAACGTCCTGCTATGCTCCAAGTCTTCTTTTGTATTGCCAAAATAGAAACTGCCGTTGTCCGTATAGGTGTAACAACAGGACTCCACCTGATAGCCCGTTAAATCATACAATTCACGTAGCGCACGCTGTGCCAGCGCCTCCTGTACTTTTTCATCCCACCAGTCCGGATGCAGGTACATGTCCTCTTCTCCTACAAAAGTAAGCTCCGGTTCCCTATACCCTTCACGATGTTCCGGTTCATAGGAAAAAACCTGTTCAACCGTTTCTACAGACGACTCCGTTTCCGAAACTTCTTCCCCATTTCCATTGTCTGAGGTCAAATCTTCAGGAGCATCCTCCACCCTGGGCCGCCCTTTCACAATAGCGCTTCTGATTCCGTTGAGGTTACGGGCTTGTGCCGGTAACACAAACAATCCCAGCATAACGGCAAACATACATATAAATCCAATAACTGAAAAGAACATTTTTCTCTTTTTAAACCGCAGGACATTTTTAATCCTGCACTTCACGGACGGCTCCCCAAAACTAAGAGGCATCATCACATAACCGTTCTGCCTTGCCGCAAATTTTAACAGGCTTTCCGCATATTGTCTCTTAATATTTGCCTCCGCACTTTTCAATACCGTTTCATCACAGGATGTTTCCATATCCCTGCAAAAAAGGATATATGCCAGCCAGACAAGGGGATTGAACCAGTGGACTGCCGCAATAATGGAAACCGCTATTTTTACCAGATAATCCTTCCGCTTCCTGTGGCAGCTTTCATGGGCAACCACATACTCTTTTTCTTCTTCCTCCATTCCCATCGGCAGATAAATCACCGGCCGCAGAACACCCCACAGAAAAGGCGTATTGACGCTGTCAATCTCCGCAATCCTTCCTGTACCATCCCAATTAACCGTATGCCCTGCCTTTATCTGTTTTTTCAGCCTTATCATACTGACGGCATGAAACAGCAGAATAACAGCCACCCCTAAAAGCCAGACCGCTTCCGCTATATCCACTGCCACATGCATTATTTTGCCGGATTTTGGGGAGTCATCATTCTTTTGCATTTCTCCTGCGGCATTCCCGGCGTTATAAAGACCTGCCGGATTGATAAGCTGTCCTGACGGTGACAAGATATTTATCTTATCCGGGGATTCTGCCTCTGCAATATCAACCGGGATAGGTTGTTCCTCGTAAACAATTACGATGTCCGCTACGGAAAACTGCGCAACCTGTTTTGGTATCAGACTGAAATTACTCCTGAAAGAAATGGGCAGCGCCAGATTGATAAAAACAATAAGCCATAAATAATATGCATATTTTTTGTCGAATTTGGTCAACAAAAGCCTCACTGCCAACACCACGGCAATGGTATAACAGCCGATAAAACTCATATCCAGTACTTTTCCAAATAAATCTGTAAACATCAGACCACCCTAATTTTCTTTGTATTCCTCAATAAGCTGCGACAATTCTTCTATCTCTTTTTTGCTCAGCTTTTTCCGCTTTAGGAAAGCCGCCACAAACCCGGGAAGGGAACCGTTATAGTTTTCCGCAAGGTATCGTTCCCCTTTCTGTCTGGCGTACTCCTCACTGCTCATCAGGGAAGTCACTATCGCATCCTTATTTTGAAAAATATCGTTCTCACAAATCTTTCTGAGTACGGTATACGTCGTGGACTTCTTCCAGTTTAACCGCTCTGCCGCCAGCTTTACCAGTTCTCCGCTGGGAAGCGGTTCCTTTTCCCATATAATCTGCGCCAGCTGCATCTCCGCCTCTGTCATCACATATATTACCATCCTGACCTCCATGCCACATTAAAGCTGTGACTATAATAAAAAAGGTTTAAATATTATAGACCTTACATTAAGTCTATAATCTTTAAACCAATTTGTCAACATTATTTTTTGCGTTTCCGCATTTGTGCATTTTGTCAATAGTTATGCAACAACTTTTTGAAAAAATTTAGGCCAGTTTCTTGATTTCCTCTTCAAAGAGTTGGGCGGAAGTCTTAAACCCCAAAATCCCCCTGGGATAGTTGTTTATCCAGGTTTCTATATACTCTATGTCCTTATCCTGCTTTTCCTCGAAGTCCTCCCCTTTTGGTATATGGCGGCGGATAAGGCGGTTACTATTCTCGTTTGTGCCCCTCTCCCAACTGCTATATGGGTGACAATAGAAAAGAAAGGTCCGCTTTTCCCCATCATGCAAAACAGACCGTTCTAACCCCTCATAGTCCGCAAACTCCACCCCATTGTCCACGGTGATACTTCTAAAGACTTTAGGGAACATATCGCCCCATTTCCTTTCCAACCGGTCCAGGGCTTCCACTACGCTTGCCGCCTTTTGGTCTGGCATCTTAATGATGATTTCATCCCTGGTTTTACGTTCTGTTAATACAAGCATACATGACTTTGTAATGCCCTGCTTTCCTTTTACCGTGTCCATTTCCCAATGTCCAAAGGTTTCCCGGTCCTTTACTTCCTCCGGGCGGTTCTCTATGCTCTCCCCGGCGGATGCTCTTTTCTGCACCTTTACTTTCTTATTATGCTTTTTCCTCTTCCCTTTTATCGGCAGGTCCTTATTGGTTAATTTTAAGAAAATACCATTGTCTATATATCTATATAAAGTCCTCACACTGATAGAGGTCTTAAACTCAATCCCACTTTGGGTTACTGCTGCCAATGCGGCTTCCGGGCTATACTTATCGTTTACAATCTTATCCTCTATGTATTCAGCTAAAGGCATATCATTCCCAATTTTAAGACTGCGCCCCTTTCCCTGGGCGTTCCAATCATGGTTCTTTTGCCCCAAATCGCTGCTATACCTCACTTCCTCGGTATAGTCACTATTTCTATGGGTATATTCTCCCCTTTTCATTTCCCGGTATATGGTGCTTCTATGAACGTGCAAATACGCCGCAACCTCCGTTACCTTATGGCCGGAATTAAGCATTGTTTCCATCTTTATCCTATCATTTTTAGTTAAATGCTTCCCCATGAAATCCATCCCTCCAAAAGAAACGGACACGGAAAGAATCCGTGCCGTCCAATGTCCTATTTTTTTACATCCTCTTTAATCTCTTCCCGGTAAGTGATTTCAATGGTGATGCAAAACGCATCTTCTAACGAATCATAAAAATATTTGTCCCTGCCGCTGTCATATCGTACTATTTTATAATTTCCGCCGGAAACCTCCGCTTCAATCTTCTGGATAGTTCCGCTTTCTATCAGCTTTTTTACCTTTGCCCTGCTGCCTTTCTTTATTTCTCCAATACATACATCACCCATAAAGGCTTGAATAGGTTCTACCCCCCCCCGAACAAAAGTTCTATTTTTCCGCACAATTCATATTCATAGATTTTTTCATCTTCCAGGCCGCTTTCTATGATTTCCTTTTTGGAAAGTTTATAGTCCTCGTTTTCCTCCACAAGTTCCATAATATCTTTCATGTGGGCTTCTACATTATCCAGTTTATGCCGCTGTGTCTTGATTATCCCTTTCGGCCTTTTTGGCTCTTCCTGGGGCGGTGGTGTCGGTGTTGGCTCTTCCTGCTTTTTAGAGAATAGATTTTTTAAAATTCCCATGTTAAGTTCCTCCCTTTGCATGAATCTGTGATTTTGCATACCGCAAGCGGCCATCCGTCCGTATCACGCCCTACGGCTTTATAGGATGACTACTTGCAATATACCGGGTGTTATCGTACAACCTTTTAAACGCCGGATAACTTCACCGGGGCGTGGCATGGTTTTCTAGTTCCCGGCCTACCTGGGAAGAATAGGCGTGTACGCTTCCCCTGGTAGGTACTTTTTGCACCAGTGCAACCCATCAACAGTTTGTAGGGGCTTTGGACCCTCACGCCGCCCATGGTCAGCATGGCCGTTTTAGTTGCTCCCGGCGGCTGTCCTGCTGCCGGGGCGGCATCTTAAACCAGGCCCATCCTTGCATCAATGGCCTGGGTGATATATTGACTTACGCTTTGTCCTGCTGCCGCTGCGGCTTCCGTTATGACCGCCTTTTTCCCTTTCGGAACCTTAATTTCTATACGGTCATAGTTTTTCTTGTTAAATTCATTCTGATAAGCGATCTGGTTAAACTCTCCGCTTTTTGCTCTTGGCATACGTCCCAACCTTTCTTCCGGCAAATTCACGCTTCCTTTCCCTTGCCAAATAGTGTATAATTGCACTTAGCAGATTGGGCGGCTTTGGCAAGTCCACCGCCCTTTCTGGTTCCCTTTGGTCTTACTTGTTAAGTAAGGCTTTTACTTTTTCCTTTGCTTCCGCAAGGTCTTTACAGCCATTCAAGATTTCAAGAATCTTTCTTGTTTGGTTTTCCTCAACGACTTCTTTTAACAGTTCGCTTGTGTTCATTTCTTCGTCCATATGCTCTTCCTTTCTATGCTTGCCCATGTATTTGTTAAGTATCTCCCTTAACTGTCTTTATTATATAACATATGTCGGCATATGTCAACACATATTCCGACATATTCCTAAAAATTTTTCACGAAAAAGGAACACGCCTATTTTGACGTGTTCCCTATCTTGTGACATATCATTATTCCTTGCTTTGGCCTTGTTTATCTCCAAAAGGCGGTTGTTTTACAGATTATTTCAATAACCCGTTTACCTTATCCTGGACGGCCCGGTAATCATACCCGGCGGCTTCCAGGCGTTTCTTTCTCTCTGTTCCATTTCCCCATTTCCCGGCAATCACTTCCTTTGCAACTTCCGCCACGCTCTTTGTGGGTTTTTCATTCCCTTTCAGTAAAGCGTTTACCTGGTCCTGGACAGCCTGGTAACTATACCCGGCAGCTTCCAGGCGTTCCTTGCGTTCTTCACCGTTGCCCCATGCTCCGGCAATCACTTCCTTTGCAACGGCGGCCACGGTCTTTGCTCCGCTTCCGGCGGCATCCGCTCCGCTTTCCTCTGTATACCTTGGAACGCCATACCCCCTTATGTAGCGGCCATCCACGGCCAGGACACGGCGGCCAACTGCATTGTTTTTATTGCCCTCAATGACGGTAATCTTTCCGCCCTCCACGCTCTCAACAATTCCCACATGGTCCGGCCATCCCGTGCAATCCCCGGCCCCGGAATCGTCCCAATCATAGAAAATCACATCCCCAGGGGACGGCGTTCTGCTATCACTTTCCTGCCACTCTCCCTTGGCACGGAATAATTCTATCATCTGGCCGCATCCGCACTCGGTTGGGATAATTTCCGTCAAGCCGCATTTTATAGCAACGGCAGAAACAAAGGTCGCACACCAGGCATCCGTATACTTTACCCTGTAGCCCCTGGCAAGCGGCGTGTGGCCGTTGTATACGTCTATGATTCCCTTGTGGGTCCCGTCCGCTTCATTCCGGCCAATCCATTCCCTTGCCTGGGCCAGTGCGGCACTTGCTGTCTTTGCCATTCCCATTTCCCCTTTCACGTCATATTGCCTTAAATCATACTGCGAAACAATCCTCATGGTATTTTCCACATACTTGCCGCTTGTGGCGTACCCGTCCGCCTTGATTGTTTCCAGATATGCCGCCGGGTCCGTGATGCCTTTAAGGTTATGGTATCTTTCCAGTTGGATGAAATCAAAATACCCTTTCACGCCCTCTTCCATGCTGCCATATACCCGGAAATTGTCCTTAATCTGCGTAAGGGTTCCCGGCGTGTACTCTTCCATGGTTTTAAGGTTTACGCTTTTCCCGGTCCACCTTGTCCCACATTTCAGCCCAAAATAATTATGGTACACCGCCGCCAGGCGGCTTTCCCCCCATCCGCTTTCCAGGACTGCCTGGGCTATAATGGGGCTGTGTACGGCAATCCCGTGGGCGGCGGCGTATTTCTGCACATACCCGGCAATCTTTTTGATGAAATCCTGCTTTTCCATTCCTTACACTTCCTTTTCCGCATCCTCGATTTCCACGCCTACTTCAATCCCGGCGTTGGCCGAATCTGTCAAGCCCTCGCCAATGATATAGGCCACAACGGATGCCCCGGCCATGATAAGTGCCGTTACCTGGGCGGCGGTGTTTTTCGTCCCTCCCGTGGCAACAATCATCATAGAAACAAAGGAAGCTGCCGCCGTCCACAACTTACGGCTTGTAAGTTTCCTTACCCAATTTACATTTTTCATTGTCTGTTTCTCCTTTCGCTTTTCTTTTATTTCCAAACCCTTTTTGGGTGTGGATTCCTTTTAATAAATCCCCCGGATGCCCTGCTCCGTTAAGAAGTCCTTTTGTTCATGCTTTATTTCCCTGGCATACTGCAAGGCGGCTTCCGTTTCCCCGTTTGCGTGCCCGTTCTTTAGGGCCGTGGCGGTTGCTTCCCCCAGTGAGATTGATGCCATCACGCTTTTAATGATTAAGACTTCGCTTTTCTCCCGGATTTTTTCTTTTTCCTCCGTTTCTTTCTGCTGCTTCTTGATTTTCTCTTCAATGAGCCAAAAGCAGAAACCAGTTACCGCACTCGGAATACTCATTACAAGAATCAGTGTTTGTAAATCCATTTTCTTACCCTCCATAAATAGCTTTATCCGTATCATACCGCCCATGGCGTTCAAATTCTGACCCACTTATGCCGGAACCAAAAGGCCGCTTTCCCTCTGCTCCCACTCCCAAAACAGCAATTCATATTCTATGGCCTTTGTAACGTGGTAGGTGTCGGCGTGCCCCATGTGTCCCAGGCGGCTTTTATATTTCCGCTCAAAAGCTTCACGGTCTAGTTCCCCGGCTTCCAGGTGCTTCACGTCATTTTTCAGCCGCCGGACGGATGCCTTTCTGACTTTCCTATATTCCGGGTGGTGGATATAGCCGCAAAAATCAATTCCATTTCCGGCATACAGAATGGTGCTTTTGGGATTCACATGCAATTTCATTTCCTCTTCCAAAAATTCTTCAATCCGTTTCACCCATTCCTTTAGCTGTGCCAGGTCCGGGGAAAGGATGATAAAATCATCCATGTATCGGATATAATACTTGATGTGCAAGGTATGTTTCACGAACTTGTCCAGGCGGTTCCCGTACACATTGGCAAATAATTGGCTTGTGAGGTTCCCCACGGGGATTCCCACGCCATCCGGCAATATACCGTTCTTGTCAATGATGTCATCCATAAGGAAAAGGGCTTTCTTGTCCCCTATGTACCGCCTATTTTCCGTTTTCAGTTCATCATGTGGGATAGATGCAAAGTATTTACTTATATCCCCTTTAAAGCCATATAGCCGCAATTCCTCAACCGTCATCAATTCATACATCCATTGGTACAGTTGGTTGCTTGCGGCGTGCATCCCTTTCCCCTCACGGCACGCATAGGAATGGGTATAGAACCTCTGTTCAAATACCGGCCCTATGGCATTTACAATCATGTGCTGCACCACTCTGTCATAGAACGGCAACGCCATGATAAGGCGTTCCTTTGGCTCCCATACCTTGAAAACGGTATATTCCCCCTGCTTATAGGTGAGGTTCTCCAATTCCTCACACGCCCTAAATAGTTCATCCTCCTTTGACATGGAAAATGCCAATACCTCTTCATGGAACCGCTTGTTTGCTGCGGCTTTCTTGAATGATGTATTGGCATTGTCAAAGGTATACATTTTTTCATGTAACCCTTTAACTGTTTTCATTTTGCCCTACCAATTTTCAAATATTCTTCTACTCAAAAGGCGGTGCCTTTTCTATTTTGTCCGGACAGGACGCCGGAACGGGAAAACCGTCTGACTTATCAGAATGATTGATAAATCTTGCTAGTAGCCCATAGGCCCCTAAGTCTGCAAAGTTGATTAGTCACACACGCACCACACGCCAATGTTCGTGTTCACGTTCCACGGAACATTGTTGCAATTGACGGCCCGTGAACCGCAATGCACGCCGTTGTTCCAATTGCCGCCGCCAATGAGGGCGTGCAAGCCCGGCCGGGTGCGAATTAACAGTTTCCCCAAAATTCATTCCTTATTTCCATTTTCCGTCTTTCACGGCCCCGATAATGCCGCCCAATATCTTCCCTACCTCTGCCAGTTTCCGGCTTGCCACTTCGTATCGGTGTTTGTTCACCGCCGAATATTTCAAGTCAAACGCAAGCCGAATCAGCACCCGTATAAATTCCAGTTCCACGTCCGCCGCATATATATGGCTTTTCGTTCCCGTCTTTCTGAACCGTATTATGTCCTTTACCAGTTCAAAAAGTGACTGCTTTATGTATAGCTGCAATGCGAACTTTTCAAACTTCGGAAGCTGTCCTAAGATTGGAAAGATATAAACCAGGAAATCATAAACTTTTTGGAATAGTTTCATGCTTTCCATGAAACCGTTTGTTTGCTTGTTTTCTGTTTCTTTTTCTTGGGCCATTTCTCCATCCCTTTACAAGTCGGGGTTGGGCTTTCGCCCACCCCAACAGATTTACAGACTGTCACACACGCACCACACGCCAACGTTCGCGCCCACGTACCACGGAACACTGCTGCAATTGACGGCCCGCGAACCGCAACGCACGCCGTAGTCCCAAAGGCCGCCGCCAAGGAGGGCGCGCAAGCCCGTACTGTTCGCCATATACGCCTGGCCGTAACCGTTGCCTAACACATTATGCCACGCCCAGGATGTCCCCGTTGGGTCATGTAACAGTTCAACCAACCATTTCCACACGTTCCCCACCAGGTCACATATATTTAAGGCACTCACGGCGTTTGCAATGTTCCCAACGGCGGTTCTTGCCTTGTTGGCGGTTGCCGTCCACCCGTTTGTGTTGGAATCATCCAACCCCTGGGGGCTTCCGTCTGCTGCCACGGTAAATTCCATGTAATCCGGCAGACGCTTCCCCACACGCCTTGCCCTTTCCCCTGCAATATACCAGTTAAGGCCCTCCGTACCCGTGATAGGCGTGCCGCAATAGACAGACTGTAATCCATTGGCCCCGTCATCACTGGAAAGGTAGATGTCACCCCATAAAGCGTTCCCCAGGTATACCATGCCGGACGGGTCACATTTAGGGCGGTGCTTCGTGGTCCATACGGAATTTGGGATAATATCCACACGGGTATTCCCCTCCCATCCGGCACCCCTTACCGCCCCGGATGTATTGATTGGCCTGCCGTATTCGTCCGTATTCCTCACACGGCCATAATGGAATCCGCCAATCTTCCGGGTGTTGGTATCGTCCCATCCCTCGCCGTCCGGGAACGTGGAATTTAACGAAATCAAATACTGTTCGTCCTGGTCATCCGTTCCCGGGTCACAAATATAGATATAATAATCATTGCCATGTGCAAAATCGCTTCCCTGGTCCAGATTTTCCTTTGTAAGTATGGTTTCCGCCGTCTTGAACACGGACGTTTCACCCACCGCAATCACGCATCCGCCAATGACTGTGATTTCTCCCCGTCCGCTGTACTGGATGTACGCCTTGTCCGGGGCCACAATATCAGAAATGGCCGCCATCTTTGCAACGGTAATCTTCGCCCGTTCATCCAACATATTTTCATCATACACAAATAATCTGCTCACGCTTCCAATTCTCCTTTCATTTCCTCTACTTCCTCCCTGGAAATCCCCAGGCGGTCATAGAACGTCACCGCCGCCGGGATGCCGATTTCCATTGTGCCGATATTCACGGCTTTGGAAAGGTTCAGTATAGTGTGGGTTGTGGTATTCTGCTGCCCTGCTGCCGCCTGGCCGCTTCCCGTGCCCTCCCTTGCCGCTTCCTGGCCCTCTGTGGCGGCGTTTTCCGTGTCGGTGGTATGTTTATCCACCTCCACCGTTTCAACGCTCTGTATGGTCGGATAAACCGCCCCGTTTTTGACCCTCTGCCCTGCTGCCGCTTCGGCACAAAACATGATTGTGACCGCCTTTCTGTCCTCTGACAGATTGATGACCGGGCACATAATCCAGTTCTGATTTTCCAGTTTCGCCACGGCTTCCAACCAATCCGACTTTTTAAGGCTCCCTTTCTTCGCCATCTTGAACGTGTTTACCAGGTCCGACTTTGTTTTGATTACTTTAGGAAATCCTTTCATCCTCTTACCTCACTTTCTTTTTAACTTAATATATGGGTTCCAATATAGTTGCCTATATAGGCCATATTGGCGCACTCACGCAAGGAAATGGTCATTGTATGCCCTGGCGGCATATGGTCCACATTTCCAACGGAAAACGTCCTTGGTATTGGCATCACGGCTTCCATATCCGTTTCCATGATATAGTCCCCGGCTTCCTGGATATGGAAGCCAACGCCGCTTTCCGAAACCGCCGCCGTCTGCACCCTCCCCGTTGTGGTGTTGGTAAGCGTGAGGGTAACGGCTCCCTGGATGCTCTCCAACAGATAGGCTATATAAAGCCTTACCGTCTGCCTTTGTATATAGGCACCCATATAGTTTCCGATATAGCCCCTATCCGCCCCGTCACGCAAGGAAACGGTCATTGTGTGCATCAGGTCCACATTGTCAACGGAAAATCTGTTAGGCGTTGCCACAACGCCCCCTTTGTTGGTCCTCACGGTATAGTCCCCGGCTTCCGTGATGTAAAACCCAATGCCGCTTTCCGTGAAATCCGCCGTCTGGATGCTCCCCGTTATGGTGTTGGTAAGCGTGAGGGTAACGGCTCCCTGGATGCTCTCCAGACGGTAGGCAATCCATAGCTTGAACGCCATGTTATGGACTTTCTTTCTAAGGCCGTCAATCTGCAACTGCAATTTCCCGGCCACGTCCCCGGCAAGTTCATCCTGCTTTCCCTGGAACCACTTTTCCCATTCCGCCGCCTGGGTTTCCATGAAATCCTTTGTCATCCCGGCGTATTCTTCCATAAAGGAAAGACGGTCTTTTTCCATTGCCTTTTTCTCTTTGGCAAGCCAGGCATTGAACTGTTCTAAATCAGCTTCCCGGCCATCCATGAAATCCCGGATAAGTTCGGTATACTCTTTCACAAAAGCGGCGTGGTCTTTTTCCATTGCCTTTTTTACCTCTGTGAACCAGGCGTTGAACTGTGAAAGGAATTGTGAGAAATCCAGTTCCTTGAACTGTGAAGCCACAAACCCACACACGGAATCATCCGCCCTTTCGTCTGTTATGTCTGCCTGGGTAATTGCCACCGCCCCGGCCCTCACATAGACACGGGCCAGGCTCTTTTCCTGGATTACATCATTGTTTATCAGCCCCGGCGGCTGCGGCTTGCTTGAAAATGCACCCTCCCGGATAAAAATACTTGGTCTGCGCTCCGTTTCATCATTCCGCACAATCACCCGGTCAATCCTGGGAAGTGTTCCGCTTGCCTGGCTCACGGTAAGCGGCAGGACGGCGGTATTGTGTATGGTGTGAAGATTGATATATGCGTACCCTTTGCGGCTTCCACCGTCCACCCTTACTTCCATCCCGTCCCCTGCCGTGACCTGCAAATGGCCGTACACAACGCCCTCTTTGTAGAAAGGCGCTTTATCTTCGTTCATGTCCTGGCCGTTGTATCTGCGCTCCTTATCGTTTAAATCCGTGGCGTTGTAGAAGAAACCCCTTACTGCCATTGTCTTTTCCTCCTTTCCTCTAATCGTCCCATTTTATTGCCGTTGGCAGGGCATCCCCAAACGTGGGGACAACATACACCCCCCCGTATTCGTAAACCTCGCAAAGTTCCGTTATCCTAAGATTCTGTGACGTGCCCCATTTTTTCTTCTTGACTGTCACAACGTCCCCCAGGTCATAATCCTTTTGGTAGGTGAAATTCACGTCCGCTTCGGCTTCAGCTTCAAAGTTTTCAAATACCTTGTTTTCGTTTAGGTATTCCTGCCCCCTGGTCCGCAATGCGGCCATGTATGCCGCTTCCGTCATTTCATCCTTGTTTATGTCCTTTGCATCCAGGAACACTTCCCGTAAGTCAAAACCGCTGCCGCCGCCCACGGTCACATAGACACGGTTTAACCCCTCCCCGGCCCCTCCCACAATTACCTTGGTTTTCATGCTTTCGTCACTGTAATTATGCTTTGCCTGGTTCAGATTATCATAGCTTTCCGAAAAGATGACCCTTGGATTCTTCCCTTGTGCCTGGGTTCTGTCTATGCCCTTGTAGGTTTCAAAGGTCATGGTCTTTTTCTTGAAATCCGGCACCACACGGAACCCTATTTCCGCATACCTCGCCAGTTTGGTGAGGTATTCCAGGACGTTCTTGTAAGTGGCCTGGAACTGTATTTTTGTCTTGTCCCCGGTCCCCTCCGCAATCTGCAATAGGGGGACTGCTGCCATCCTGCCCAACATAAAGCGCATGGCATCTTCCACGGTTCCACTGTAATTGAAAAGCGGCCCGGTCAGACGGTCCCCCAGGTACACGGGCAGGAACTTCCCGTTCCTGGTAATCTCATTTACAAGCGTGCTTTCCTCTTCCGTCTGGTCCCCCCGTATCACGGCGGCTTCCAGTTTGTTGTCCCCTTTGGCAATGACGTTCCCAGGCTTCAAAAGCCTAAGATTTTCCGCCGTCACCGGGCAATGAAGTTCAAATGTCCCACATTCATAATATTTTCTGTGCCACTGTAGGGACGTGTGGTTCTCAATGTGCCCCAACCGTCTAAGGCTGCGGTCATAGACGTGTATTTCCATTCCTACACCCCCAAATATGAAATTCTGTAATATACGGATATGGAAAGATAGTTCACGCCCTCATCCGCCGAATAGGTAAGGGTGTTTGTCCCATCCTGCAACTGTATAAAGTCCCCATCTTCATCCAGGTATTCGTTTATCACGGTTCCGTACCGTTCAATCACGGCATCCCAATCAATCACCCCATAATTGTTTTTATGGTTCTCAATCTCCGCCTGGGTCACGCCGTCCAAAAGGTATATGTTCTTTTTCCCGGTATAAGTGTTTATGATGACGTACTGGCCGGATGCCATGGTGAAATTGTTCTCCGTATATCCAACCTTTGTAAATTCTCCGCTTTCGGCATGGTATATGGCCGGGTTCTTCACGGCACCGTCCGCATGGAAGATTACCACAATGCCGATATTGTCGGCTCCGCTGTCATTTTCAATTTCCTTTACCAATTCAGCTTCCCGGTGCCCAAATATAACGCCCTCTTCCGGGAAGCACGCCGGGAAAAAGAAATCACTCACCCATGATGCCATCACCACTTCAATGTCTGCCAGGTCCTTGAAATACGGGTCCGTGCATTTTAGGGAAATGGTATAGTCACGCACCACGCCCGTTGTGGCTCCCGGCAGGATGTTTTCAACCTCATAATCAATGGTCTTGGCTTCCCCGTCCTCTATGTACTGCATGGTCCCGATCCGTTTTATGGGGAACGTGCGGTATAAAAGGTTTCGGTTCTCCTTATAGTCCCCATCCATTTCCACGGTCAGCACAATGTTTCTTTCCTTTGCCGTGGCTCCCTGGTAGGTGCTGCCGTCCGTGGTGGTGTTCTCGCTTGTTACCACGTTGCTTTCTATCCCGTATATGCCCTCTATGTCTACCAGGTGGAACGGGGTAAACCCGTCCCAGGTAAAGGTCAATGCCACGTTCTTATCGCTTGTGCATATCACTTTAATGTCCGACACTGGATTTACCCCCTTTGCATCCTTAAAATCATGGCCCTGGTCTGTAGCCTGGTCTGTCTGCCCACCTCATAAGGACTTAACGCCTTTGGGCTTGTTATATTCACATTCTGTACATATCCACCGCCGCCTTTTCCGGCGTTCTCCATGGCGTGGTTCCTTGCTGTCCCCGTAAGCGGCGTTACAACCGCCTTTCCGTTTACCATGCTCAAAAGTTCCGGGCCGGCTTCCGCCACCATGGCCTGGCCCTCCCTCAATACGCCGCCCTTTGCCAGTCTTGGCAATGACAAGGTGCTTATCTTCCCCAGGGAAACGCCCGGTATCTCATTGATTACATCAATCACACCGTTAATCATGCCTATGAATTTATTTGCCACGCCCTCTATGGTGGAAAGGCAGCTATTGATTGCCGATTTAAAGGCATCCCCAACGGCGGAACCGATTTTCACGCCCACGTCCACAAAACAGCCCTTGATTTTCTCCCATAGGCCAGAAAAGAACGAAACCACGTTTGAAAATGCGTTTACCACGCCCTGGTATGCGTTTTGGAATGTGGTTGAAAACCAGGATGCCACGTTTGCAAGGGCGGACTTTATTTCCGTCCATCTGGCACCGAACCAGGAACCGATTGCCGCAAATACACGGGTTACGTTGTTGTAGGCATTGGTGAACATGGTGAGAAACCAGGTTGCCACTTGGGCCAGGGCGTTCTTTATATCGTTCCACCGTGCCCCAAACCAGGAACCGATTGCCGCAAATACACGGGTTACGTTGTTGTAGGCATTGGTGAACATGGTGAGAAACCAGGTTGCCACTTGGGCCAGGGCGTTCTTTATATCGTTCCACCGTGCCCCAAACCAGGAACCGATTGCCGCAAATACACGGGTTACGTTGTTGTAGGCATTGGTGAACATGGTGAGAAACCAGGTTGCCACTTGGGCCAGGGCGTTCTTTATATCGTTCCACCGTGCCCCAAACCAGGAACCGATTGCCGCAAATACACGGGTTACGTTGTTGTAGGCATTGGTGAACATGGTGAGAAACCAGGTTGCCACTTGGGCCAGGGCGTTCTTTATATCGTTCCACCGTGCCCCAAACCAGGAACCGATTGCCGCAAATACACGGGTTACGTTGTTGTAGGCATTGGTGAACATGGTGAGAAACCAGGTTGCCACTTGGGCCAGGGCGTTCTTTATATCGTTCCACCGTGCCCCAAACCAGGAACCGATTGCCGCAAATACACGGGTCACGCCTTTGTATGCTTCCGTGAACCGGTCCGTGAACCACTGGCCTACACCCTGGAAAATGGAAACCAGGCCATCCCACAAATTTTGAAAAAATTGTTTGATGTTCGCCACCAGATTGTCTATAAATTCCCGGAACGCCCCGCAATTATCGTAAAGAAGTTTAAAGGCTCCGGCAAATGGATTGACTATCAGCAGTAAAAGCCCCTGCCAGTTCGATTTTATGAAATTCACCACGGCCTTAAAGGCGTTTGGTATCGTGACTGTGAAAAAGTCCGCAATGGAACCGAAAACGTCCGCCGCCACTTCCTTTACTTTGTTCCATATGGCAATCACTTTGTTTCGGAAATCCTCATTCGTTGCGAACAAGGTAACAAGTGCCGCCACAAGCGTTCCTATTATCGTTACCACAATGCCGATAGGGTTGGCGTTCATTGCCGTGTTTAAAAGTTTCTGTGCAATCGTCACGCCCTCGGTGGTTGTTTTCCATACCTTAAAGGCAGAAATCAGCCCTTGAATCATTGTTACCACGTTCCATGCAAGCATCCCGGCGGCAATCCCGGCAATGATTGAAATAATCTGTGACCCATGCTTTGACACAAAAGAGATAAATTCCTTTACCTTGTCGATAACCGCAAGCACAATGGTTTTTACTTGCGGTATTTTGCTTTTGACTTCTTTTATTACATCACTGATTACTGGCTGTAGTTCTTCGCCTATGGGCTTTATCAAATCAACTTTGATGTTCCGCCCCAACTCTTCAAACTGGTTCCCCAGGTCATTGTATTTATTCTCATTTATCTTTTCCAGGGCATCATTGGCGTTGGAAATCTCACCCTGGGTATTCACCAGGGAACGCACTGCATCTTCTCCCAAATCCTCCCATTTGGTCCCGTAAAGGGTAACGCCCAAAATATTGCGCTGCACCTTATCATCACAAGAAAAAAGGGCATTATTCACTATATCAAAGGCTTCCCTTGCACCTTCGCCGCCCTCTGCGAACTTCTTTTTCAAATCCTCCGCATTAAGCCCCAATTCCTTAAAGGCATCATCCGCCGTTCCGTCCTTTACCCTTATGCCAAACTCTTTCACGGCATCATTCAGATAATCAATCTGGAACGTGCCGTTCTTGGCACCATTCGCCATCATGTTAAATGCTTCCTCTGCGGAAATCCCCAGGTCATTGTAATACACGGAATATTCTGCCAACTGGTCCGCAAGGTCCCCGTTCTGGTTCAGCCCCTTTTGTGCCCCCTGGGCCAAAAGGTTGTATGCTTCCTCGGAAGAAATACCAAACTGCTTCATCATGGCATTAACGCCCCGGATGCCCTCGTTTACGTCTATATCAAAGGTATCACGCATCAGAATTGCGGTTTCCGTGGTGTTTTTCAGTTCTTCATCTGCAAGGCCCGTCTGCTGCTTGACTGCCGCCATTGCCGTTGCTATGTCGTTTATGTCCTCGCCAAAATTATCCTTGTATATGCTTAAAAGGGTTTCTTCCAACCCCTCCACTTCACTGTCTGCTGCCCCCGTCTGTGTAATGACTGTGTTTAATGCCTTGTCACAATCCGTTTCAAACTTTGTGGCATATGTAGCGGCGGCAACGAATCCGGCCCCCAATGCTTTTGCCGCACCCTCCGCCGCTTCTCCTAGCTTCCCTAACTTTTCCTTGAAAGTCCCGGCCTTTTCCTCTGCCTTTTTCAATTCTTCGCCGGAAAGGGCGGATGACTTCCCCAATTCTTCCACGGCCTTGTCCGTCTGCCTTGCCGCTTCCTCCAAATCCTCCAATTCCAGGCTTGTCTTTTCAATTTCCCTTTTCAATGCCCGGTATTGCTCTTCCGAAACCTCTCCCCTTTGGAACTGTTCTTGCACTTGCCTTTCCGCCGTTTTCAGAATATCCAGTTTTTCCTTGGTTTCCTCAATGGCATCACTTAAAAGCGTTTGTTTCTGTGCCAGGGCTTCCGTGTTCTTAGGGTCCATTTTAAGAAGTTTGTTTACTTCCCTTAGTTCTGCCTGGGTATTCCTCACTTTCCCATTCACGCCGGAAAGTGCCTTTTCAAGTTTGGTGCTATCTCCGCCAATCTCAATAGTGATTCCCTTTATCCCCTTGTTTGCCACGGTATCAGCCCCCTTTCTTCTTGAAATTTCTTCGTAGCCCCTCACGGTCCGGCTTCGTCTGCTCCATCCGCCAACAGTTTTTCAGATATTCCCGGCCCTCTTCGGTCTGTGAATTTTCATAAATCATTGCTTCACGCATGAAAAACAGATAAACGTCAATCTCCATTTCCTGCACTTCGTAAATGTCTATATGGCAATAATCCATCACCAGTTTTTCCGGGCGTGTAAGCAATGTGTACGGTATCTCTTCCCCTTTATCCTGGCGTGGATAAAAGGGCATGGTTAGTTTGGGTTTGTTTTCAGTTCGTCCACAAACGACATATAGGCTTCCAGGATTGCCGTACACTCTTCTATGTCGTAATCCTCCAGGTCCTTTTCTGTCACCCTTACACGGTTCATATTGTTGTTAAGGACTGCCGCCAACAGTCTGTAAATGGCTTCCGTGTCCTCCACCGTGGCGTTTTCCTCTTCCACGTCCTGGATTTCCTTAATGGCTTCAAAAACCTGTTTCTGCGGCATCCTCACAATGATTTTCCTGCCCTTTTCCACCACGTTCCCGTCCCCGTCCACCTTGTCTTTCAGCGTGAACTGCCAGAACGTCCTTTTCAGCTTGTTGCAATTAAATTCCTTTACTGCCATGCCCTCATTCTCCTTTCATGGAATAAGCGGCCTGGGGGCTTCTCCCTGGCCGCTCTTACGGTCTTATACTTCGCCGCCGGGTTCCTCTTCTCCGCCTTGTCCCCCTCCGCTTTCGGGTCCTGCTGCTTCCTCTGTAGCGTCCATATCCTCTTCATACAGAATAAGCGTGCCCTCCTTGTCCATGGGCTGTGCCTTAAACTCTGCATCAATGACGGTTTCGCTGTCCTTGGCAAATGCAATGGTAAATCCGGCCTGGTTGTTTCCAACGATTGTTACCCTTACGTCCCCGTCCACCGGGTCTTTATGTACAAAATGGATAACATACCGCTTTCCATCCGCATTGCCGATTCCTCCAATCTTCACAATGCGTTTCTTCTTTGCCTTGTCCTCCGTGACCCTTGCGGTCTGGCATAATTTCTGTAACGTGGTTCCGCACCAGGTCATAATCCCGGATTTAAAGGTTGCTTCCTCTTCCGTTATGATGACCTTGGAAACCTTTCCCATATCGTCTTTGGCTTCATAGAAAGACGGTGCATATTCGATTTCAGCACCGCCTTTGATATAGCCCAGGCGGTTTTCTTCCGTTTCCAATGCTTCATTGGTTGGCAATTCCTTGTCCGTGCCCTCGAACTCCGTGCAATACAAATCGCCGGAACCTAAGACAATGCTTTCTTTGTTCATGCTCTTTTCGCTCCTTTCGTTTTGGTAAGCAGCCCCTTTACCTCATAGGCCGTCTGGAAACATTCTTCATCCTGGATAGGGGCCAGGTACATTTCATATTCCACATCCGGGAAAATCTCCGCTTCCATCTTTCCGGCCAGGTCCTCCCGTTCTTCATCATCCGCCACGGTATATAATTCCAGGTCAAAATCCCTGGCCTTTAAATTGTTTAGGTTGTCCGCTCCCCTGCCCGTGTCATGCGGAAGCATATAAACCATATAGGGAAGTGGCGGCACCGGGTCATCAACGGTTCCCTCAAATTGGTTCTTCGCAAGCGGTATTCCGTGTTTTACAGAAAATGCCTTTGCCCTCTGCACAAGTTCTTCAACCCCCACGCTATCCCCTCACTTTCTGCGTTATCTTCTGTACGGCCAATTCCCCCAGGGTATCATTTACGGGACCGATATGTTCAAACGCCCTTACCCTGCCGCCGTTCCTTGCCTGGTGCCCTTTTTCCAGTAAATGGGTCAGTTGGTAATGTTTCTTGTTATACACGGAATATCCGTTCAATCCAGTAATGGCGGATGCCCTGCTGCCCCTTACGTCATGCGTCCAGTCCTTGGTATATTTCCCGGTTCTCTCCGTGTACGGTCCGCCCTGCTTCAACGCCTTTTCCGCTGCGGCGGCGGTTTCTTTCAAGCCCTCATTTACGGCTTGTTTCAACTCCCCGTTTGTCCATTCCTCCAACTGTGACATTATGGCATCCCCCAGGCCGTCAATGGATGTCCTCAATTCTTACCAGCCCTTTCCCCGGCGTAAAGTTCAATCTTCCCGTTGCTTTTGGGGCCGTATGTCCGATAGACAGCCAATGTCCTGCCGTCCACCACTATTTCCGTCTGCCCCTCATATTCAAATCCCCAAACCTCAACCATCATGGATGCCTTGAAACTTTTCTGCCCTGCTGCCGTAAATTCATCACGGCCTACCGGGTGGATTGTCCCATAGGCTTCTTTTTCCAGGTATTCCTTTGGGTTCTTTTTAACCAACAGTTTCACTATTGCTTCGATTGTAGCCACCGCCCTTTATTTTCGTGCAAATCATGTTGTATGATTCCATCAGTTCTTTGTGGTTGTCCGGGTGTCCAAAGTTTGCATCCGCATAGAGTAAAGCGGCTTCCACAATCAACGGGTCCTTTATGTCCTCCGGCCCTAAGTATGACGGATGCACCCCTATGCGCTTTAGGTCTGCAAGGGCAACCTCTACCAGTTGCCCCACGTCTATGTCCAGGGTGTCAGTTGACATTTTGCGAATCCGCAATTTTGCCCTGGAAATCAGTTCTTCCTTTGTCATGCCCTGCCGCCTTTCCTGCTTCCTACTTCGCCGCTGCCGGGTTCTTTACACGGATGAATCCATTCTTGGCAACCACGTTTCCGCCCATGAACACATCCGCACGGTAAGCAACCTGGCCCTGCTTGAATTTGTAATGCTCGGATTTCCTTGCATCAATATCACTGAAAATTGCCACTTCATAATTACTTAACGGGCCGTATGCCATGGCATATGCCCCGGCGGTTCCGCCAACCTCTCCGCAAGCGGAATTTATGATAAAAGGCACTTCATCAATGGTTCCCGTGTTTCCATGGTTCTTGATTGTGTACACCTTGCGGCCCTGCTTGTCACGCAACTTTGCGAACTTTTTAAGGTCCTTTTTGTTGAGGATAAGCACGGCAACGTCCTCCACATCTTCATCACCGCCATAGGAATAGATGATTTCATCCAGGGTCCCGTCATCAATGGCCGTAATCGTGGTGATGTCCGTGGACGGGTCAATGACTTGTTCCTTTTCCTCTGTGGGATTGAAAAAGATTCCACGGAACTTTCCAGTTCCGCCCGGCCCCACTAAAATCTGTCTGGAAGCGTAACGCTTGATTGCACGGGTCACGCTGTCCTCCACCACGGCATCATAATCCGCATCCGGCAATTTAATCATTTCTTCCGGCTCTTCGGCATAGGCCGTGATTTTCTCCCGTACAATCTCCGCATAGTTAAATACCGGCTCGGAAGCGTTGTAGTCCGCTCCCTCTGCGGTGCTTCCTGCCCCGTCCCCATAGGAAACCACATAGGGCCGTCTGTAGCTTTCGCCGCCCGGAAGCGGAACGGTATGCACCCGGTCAATGAGGGAAGAAACATTGTTGAACGTGGGGGAAATGTCCGGGCTGTCATACTGCGGCATCACAATCCCGTTGGCGGTGGAAAGTGCGTTCCTGGGACTTGCCAACGCCTTTGCCTTAAAAGTGACTTTCTTCCCGTCCTTTAAGGCCCTGCCGCTCTTTGCCCTGGCCTGGTTCTTCGGCTCCTGGCTCCCCTCTCCGGCTCCCGGTTCCTCTGCCCCCTCTTCCGGCTCCGCTGTCCCTGCTGCGGCGGCTGCTGCCATCAATTCTTCCCTTGTCTTGATTTCATCCAGGATTTCACCAATCAGACGCATTTCGTCCATGGCATCCGTCAATTCCTGGCCGGAAAACGCCTGGGCTTTCTTCCCCAGGTCCGCCGCCCGGTTTTTAAGTTCCTTTTTGGAAAGTTTCATCAACTCTTCTCTTGTCATTGCTATGTTCTCCTTTCTTACTCCCTCACCTGGTCATGTACTCCATGGCAAGTGAAACAATCTCTTTCCGTCTGTCCTGCTCCCCGGTGTCCTGCTGCCCTGCTGCACTCTCCGGCTTTAAAATCTCCCCTGGCGTATTATGGCAATACAGTTTCGTGTAATCCTGCACCGCTGCGGCAATGGTGTTTTCCTCCCCCACCTTTACCCGGAAATACTCCGCCGCCTGGGTTCCGTTCAGCCATGTTTCTGCTTCCACCATCCCTTTCACCGTTTCTATGTCCACACCCTCCGCCAGATGTTCTGCATAAATGTTCATAATGCCGCTTTCCACGGCATCCAGTTTTTCCGCCATCTTTCTAAGTTCCGTGGCGTTCCCCTCGCACCCTGCCCATGGCTTGTGAATCATCAGATAAGCGTTTGACGGTATGGTTGGCATATCGCTGTCCGCAAAGGCAATGACGGAAGCAATGGACCCGGCCAAGGCATCCACATGGACGGTTTTCTTTCCCTGGTATCTTTTCAGCATATTGTAAATGGCAATCCCGGCGAATACGGAACCGCCGCCGGAATTGATGTATATGTTCAAATCCTTTCCCCCGGCTTCCGCAAGGAAATTCTTGATTGCATCCGGGTACTGGTCCTCTTCCTGCCAGGCTCCACACCAGTCTGAAACAATGTCCCCATAGAAATATAGGTCCACGGTGGTTTCCGCCCAGTTTTTAAACTCATAAAATCGTTCCACGGTTGCGTTTGCCCCATCCCGGCACGCCGTAAATCTTTTCTTTGTCCTCGGCATCCTCCTAACCCCCTTTCATGGCCGTAAAATAAGCATTGGCCGCCGCTTCCATTGCCCGGCGTTGTCTGTCCTGCTGCCCTGGCGGCGGTTCCCCATTTCCGCCCTGCTGCCCGTCCTTTCCCACTTGGTAAAGGCTCTGGTCCCCGGCTTTTACATAGTTCAGCGAAACCATACGCACGTCCCCGTCCTCCGTTGGAGGATAATACATAAGTGCCCGGTATTCGTTTATTGTCATGGCTCCACGGTCAAACATGTTTCCGCCTATTGTGTCCCTGGTCTGCAATGTCGCATACTGCAAAAGGTTGGCGGTAAACTCTATCTTGTTTCCATACCCTATTTCCCGTGGCGTAAGAAGTTTAAATGTGAACTCATAACCCAACTGGATTGCTATTGGCTCAATCACATTTTCATAAAATGAAATCCATTCCTGGTCTGAAAGGGTGGAAGTCAGCACCTTTTCATTCACGCCGTAATAGCGGTATACGTTGTCACGTAAGAAAGTAATCTGTGCCGTAGGCAACGGCGTGGTCTTTGTGCTGATTTCGTGGAACTCATATGTGCTATCCAGTGCCGCAACTCCCCCGGCGTTGGAAGCGTTCATATATGATTCCTGGAACTCCTTGGCCTTTTCCTTTAGTTCCTTATCATCTGCAAGGTTGCTATATTTCAGATACCCGGAAAGGCTATTGGAATGGTTTACAATGTTCTTAATCATTTCCCCGGATGTTTCCACAAGGTCCAGGCTCCGTTTTAACTCAATATCCGGGGACGTTCCCAGGAACCGCTTTTTGTTGTACCTTGCCTTTATGTGGATGACGTTCTGGTAAGGCACTGTGTACGTTTCCCCGTCATAATCCCAACGGAAACGGAATAGGACGTTGTGGCGGTCATCCTCAAAAATGCGGTAACTTTTCGTTGTAATCGGTTGTATGCTCGTTACCCTTGTAAAATCCTCATTGTAAAAAATCACGGAAAAGGAATTGGAAGTATAAACCAAATCGGATGCTATGCGGTAAAGGAAATCATAGGTTGACATTTCCGGGCATGGCCGCAAGGTCAAAATCCTTGCCAGATAGTCATTTTTCACCGTCAGCCCTTTTTCATCCTTTCGGATTACCTGGGGCTGTAGCTTGCCCACGTTCTTTGCTATGGCATCCGCTATGGCTCCCACAATGTCATTATCCCGTAACGTCCCCGTTGGCACATATTCCCCACGGCTCAATAAAAGCGGTCTGTACTTCGCCCTAAAGGCTCCAAACACGTTTGCAATGATTCCCGTACTATTACCCCCTTTCCTCAAAAATAGGCCCATGGAACACGCCCATGGACCCATTGTAAATATATTCGTGTTGAAATTCTGACCCACTTTAAAATCCTGCTGCCGGACGCCGCCTTATGCCGCTTCGTTCAGCAGCTTCTTTCCAATCTCGCTATGGTATTTTGAAACCATTGTCATTGCATCAAATACAGAAACCGCCCCGTCTATCCTTAACCGCTTTTCAATCTTTACGGGCTTCATGCGGCTGTCATTCATATTGATTTCCACGGCCACGTTCAAAAGGTGGGATGCCAAAAGGGTATTGTCCCCCAGGTTATACTTTCCGTCCTTTAAATCCCCCTCGAATTGGTGTAGGATAGGCGTTAGGTTGGTGCCCTGGTAAACGTCATCCGTCTGGAACCCGGCCATTTTAAGTTCGTCTATCAAATACCCTGCCATATATCGGTCATAGCCTATTTTCAGAGGACGGATTTTATAAACCTTTACCAGTTCTATGAACCATTTGTAAACGTCCTTGTAATCCACCTGGTTTTCCCCGGATATTTCCAGGAACCCCCGTTCCCGGTGCAGATTGTAGGGCACGTTATCTTCATTCACGGCCACTTCATACCGTTTCTTGGGCATATAGAATTTTGTTATGACGTTCCATTTCCCGTTCTTCCAGATAACGATTGATGCCGCCGTAAGGTCCGTTGTGCGTGAAAGGTCTATGCCACCCACGCAATAACAACCCCGGAACTGCTCCAAAGTAAGGTGTATGTCCTCGTTTACGGCTTTCATCACGTCCCAATAGTCAAGCCATGCCACACTGGAATTTTGCTTGATATTACAGTATTTTGTAAGGAACTCCACTTTCTTTGAAAGGGATGCCCTTGCAATTTCTATCTGCTCAATGTAAAATTCCTCTGTCACGGAAACGCCCAGGTTGGGATTGCTCTTTTTCAGTTCTTCCAGGCTGTCCCATTTCTCTATATTGTCAATCATGTAGAGGAAAGGCAGAATCCGGCTTTCCTTGGAATTGCCCTTTAGGAATGACGTTGCACGCCGCATCAGTTCGTCATATACCCCGTCATTTATGTACCCTGCCGTTGATATGGACAATATAAGCGGCTGCTTCCTTGCCCCCAGGGCGGAAGTCATTACTTCGTACTGCTTCAATCCCTGGTCCCCCGGCCAGGCTTCCATTTCATCATTGACAACCATCTGCGGATTGAAACCGTCTGATTTTTTGGAATTAAAGGCAATCTTTTTGATGCTTGTGTTAAATTCCTTGATGTAAATGTCACTCCGGCGTTTCTTCGTGATGCTTTCCAGTTCGTCATCCGCCTGGACAATCTGGTAAAACGCATCATACACAAGGTCCGCCTGGTCCAATTTAGGGGCAAGGAAATAAACCTTTGCCCCATACTCCCCATCTATATACGCCATGTATGCCGCTATAGCGGCGGCGAATAATGTTTTCCCGTTCTTACGGGCAACAACAACGAAAACCTCCCTAAACTGCCTATACCCGGTCTTTTTATCCATGATGCCGAATATGGCACTTACAATGGCTTTCTGCCACAATTCTAATTTCAGTAAATCGTTACGGCCCTCGGAATGGTGGCAAAAGTTTTCTATAAAAGTTATGGCCTTGTCTGCCTTTTCTCCGTCAAAATCCCACTTGCCACTTTTAAGGCCATCCACAAGGATTTTGTAAATGGTCCTTATCCACTCGCCTACGGTTACGGTGCCGTTTTGTATTGCATCCCAATACTGAAAGATATAATTATTTTCCATTCCTCAACGCCGCCAATCTGCTTATGTTCTTTTTCTCCTTTGGCGGCAGATATTCAATAAGCGTGTGGATTATGGCCGTATACTGGCGTGAATACTTTTCATAAATTGTGGCAGACGGGTGGGCCTTTACAAACTTCTGGGAAGCGTTCACGGTTTCCGTTGTAAGCCCCTCTTTTTTCAGTTCTTCCTTGGCCTGGAAGCACGCCACTTTCAGAAATGCCGCTTCCTCTATCAGCGAATTTACCAGGTTTTTCTTGTCCTCATCATCTATCCCGTCAAACATTGGCTTTAAAAAATCTATCTCTTTTTTTATCCGGGCCGGTGTGATTTTGTTTACTCTTCTCTTAGGTTTCGTGTCGGATTTCTCTTTATTTTCATCCAGTTTTTCCGCCTTTTTTGGCGTGTCGGTTTTCTTCGACTTACTTAAAGAAGATTTTTTCTTTTCCTCCATGTTCATCCCCCCTCATATGCGTGCGACCCTGCGGAGTTTTTTTGAGGTATCTCCCTCGGTTCTTCCGTCCCCTCCAAAATTCTGCCCACCGGGGGGCGTACCCTCTCCTTTTCTCCTGGCGGCGGCAGCAGGTTCCCGTTTCCGTCAAATCGGTAACGTGCGGCGTGCTTCGCCTTATGCTCTTTGTTGTGGCAATCCTCACAAACCAATTCCAGATTGTCCAGGGCAAGCGTTACCCTGGCATCATGGATATTGCCAGGCGTTATATACTTCTTGTGGTGGACAATCACACCGGGAACGAAACGCCCGGCGGCTCTGCACCGCTCGCACAATCCGTTTGCACGCTTGATTGCTGTCTGCCTTGCTTTCTTCCAGGCATCCGACTGATAGAAACTCTTTGCATATTCTTTCAACTGCTGCCACCATCCTTTCTCTGTACATGATTAAGGGCCTACAGATATTCCCATCCATAAGCCCATGTTAATATAAATCATCCCTATATTCTGACCCGTTTACTGTATGCCCTGCTGCCGCCTGGCTACTTTGTGACAACCGGGACAAACTGAAAGGTCCATGCTTCATCCCGGATAGATACAATGTTCCCATCCTCATTGATTGCCAGGACTTCAAGCCATATAGGCTTTTCTACAATCTCACGGTTGCTTGCATCCATTCCATCACGCATCTTTATGGCTTTCAGTGCAAGCGCATTTAAGACAATCCCTCCGTGTATCACCTTGAATCCGTTTAAACTAATTCCGTTCATTTCTATCTTCCATTCCTTTCCCACCCGGCAACATATCCATTGCCTGGGCAATCCGTGTTATAAATTCCGTCCGATACTCATAGAACTGGCGGCGGCCACACAAGGCATCCGCTATGTATTCATAGGGCGTATTATATACAATGCTCTCATAAATCCTTTTCTGCATCTGCCGCCTGGCCTGGATGCTCTCAATATTCTGGCAAGAAGAACACAAGGCATCTTCCACAACGGCGGCGGCCATAATGTCAAAGGCACTGGCCTTTCCGGCTTTTATTCTCTTTTTCCGCTTTTCGTTGCCTTGTATGATACTTCTGGCTACTGCCTTAATATCGGCATCCATCCTTTCCAACCTCTGCCCCCCCCTATTCCTCATAGGTCTTTTTCTGCACTTCGGAACGCTCCACCTTTATGCTTTCCTTTGCCATCTTGGAAACCCTTGCCTTTATGCCCTGCCCTACGTCAATCGTGATGCCTTTCATGGCCTTTTCCTCTATGGCATCCACGGCCCGGAACATGATATTTACAACGCTCTGGTCAATGGGCTTTTCCGCCGTGCTGCTGAATAGTTCTTCAATACGGTTCTTTGCTTTCTGCACCCGTTCCTTACTTTCTGCATACTTTTTGGCTTCCTCACACTGGCACCTACACGTCACGGCTTCGTTTACTTCATCCCGGCCCCATCCCATCATTGTATGGACAACGCCGCCCTGGCCGCAAAAGCGGCAATATCCCGTCTGGCTCTCCACGCCCTCCGGCATTTCCCGGCCCTCTTCCTGCTCCATTTCCCTTAAATCCTCTTCTGGTATCGCATGGCCGCCGTCTGTCTTTTTTCTCATGCCTTATCCTCCCCTTTCTTTGCCTGGTTATAGGCATCCATGGCAACGGTAAGCACCGCCGCCGACTGCTCCACGCTCAACTGTGTACCCGTCACCAGAAATGCCAGGTTCTTGTTTATGGTTTCCAACGTATCTTCCAACGTCATGTTCTTTAGCGGCTTCCCGGCGGAAAGGTCTGCAATGGTCTTTATTATCGGCACCTTGAAATATTCGTCTACTGCTGCCATGTTGGCGTTTATGGTGCTTTCTGCCCGTGTCGGCGTGTGCCTTTCACACTTGCGGCAATGCTCCCGGCAGAACATACGCCCCATTGGAACGCCGTCACACTTCCCGTCAATCCACGGGGCGTTTAGGCACTTTGCAAGCGGCATCTTCCCAGGTTCCTGCAAATAGTCCAGGATTTCCGCCTTTGCTTCCTCCGCCCCATGGCATACCGCTGTCTTATAGCCCTGCTGCCGCAACCCTGCCATAAATGCTTCCTGCTCCGGCGTTGCTTTGTTCCGGCCATACTTCATTTCCAGATAAAGGCCGTGGAAATTATGGCTTGCCACGGGCAGACACACATCCGGCACGCCGCTTTTCAGCCCCATGGCCTTTAATACCGCCCCGTTTGTCCTCTTCCCCTCGTTTGGGACGTGGTACATAAGGGAAAGGCACGGCAAGACGTGTGTATTGTTCCCGGCCCACACGAAAAGGGCCATCTGCTCCGTGGTTTCCCCTTTCTTCATGTTCTGCATCCTCATTTTCCAAACCTCCTATTCTTCCTCAATGGCATATTCCCGTTTACGCCGCTTTAGGTCCTCCAACATCCTTTCCAGGATGCCCGTTTCCTCTTCATTCAGCCAGGTATAATATTTTTCAATCATCTTTACGGCATGAAGTTTCCGGGCGTTTTCCTTTTCCTCTTTGGTTGTGTCGGTATCTGACACATTGGCTTCCCTGGTTTCCTCTTCCTTGGTCTTGCGGTGTTTTTTCTCTTCGGCCATGGCCTTTATTTCCTCCGCCCCCATGCCGCCTTTGTCCTCGGAAGCCTTTGCAATCTCTTTTTGGGTTCCCTCGTCTGCCCTGGATGCTTCCATGGCTGCCGTGATGCCCATATTGCCTTTCTGGAACTGTTCTTTCACTTCCGGCGTGGCGTTCTGGTCTATGGTGTTAAGGGTCCTTATCTTTGGCACGCTCTCCCCCATCACCGCCGCCACATAATCCCGGACCCTCTCCCCTGCTTCCAGGACAAGCAAGCCTTCTTTCCGTGCCTGGGTCAATACCTCTTTCCAGTCCGCTGCCTGGGTCATAAGGTCATAATCCGACATTTTGCGGTTGAACGTGTTGCCGATTAAAAGCGCAATCCGAAATTCTATTTCCGTCATATCCTTGTAGCGGCAAGGGACGGTTTCAAACTCTTCTTTCCCCTCTGCCACAAGGATTTTTATACCTCCCAGGCGGCGGTGGCCGGAAACAAGCCAGTATTCCCCATTTACACGCCCCAATACAAGGGGCTGCTGCAACCCGTCCATTTCAATTCCCGTGGCTATTTCCTGCAATTCGTCCATGCTGTATTTATTATGCTCCGTCACAACAATGTCCCGGTAGTCCAGGTTGATTTCCCGGTAATCCTTGTTTTCCCCTACTTCCGCCCTGGTTGCGGCGTTCACGACATCCAGAATATTAAATCCCATCCCTTAACCCCTTTCCCCTGCTGCCAGGTTCCCAAATTTCTGCACATACTCCGCCACAAAGGCTTTATAATCCTGGGCGGCTCCGCTGCGTACACTGTAGCGTGTCGGTGTCTGGTGGTAGAACGTGGCATCCTTGGCCTTTGTGGAATGTCTGATTTTCTGTGAGAAAACAGGGCATCCGCTCTTTGCCCTCAACCAACTTTCCGCCGCTTCGCTTGTGTCCGACTTCTCATAGTCCGTAATAAGCACCCCGGCAATCCTAGCCTTTCGGTTCAACGCCTTAACCTGGTTTATCTGCTCCACCAGTTCTTCCAGGCCGTCCAACGAATAGGCATCCAGGCACACGGGAATGATGATTTCATGGGTTGCCACCATGGCGTTTATGACGTTCATTCCCAGGTCCGGCGGATTGTCTATGATGCAATAGTCATATTCCCCGGCAACTTCCCCCAGGGCGGTTTTATAACGGTCATGCTGTGCATGGTCCTGGTCTGCTTTTACGGCAAGTTCCGCCAACTCCATGAAATAGTTGCAAGGTATTACATCCAGTTTTTCATCCTCCGCAATCCCGGAAACCCTCCGAATACTGTTTTCCCCCATGTGGCCGGTCCGCATAATCCGGCACGCTTCCGCCTCCTGGTCCCGGTTGTATACCTCAAACATACGGGAAGCGTTCCCCTGCTTGTCATTGTCAAACAACAATACCCTGCTGCCAGGCCGCTTTCTTTTCTTGTCCCCCTCTGCCAACAGTTCCGCCATGGAAACGGCTGTGGTGGTCTTGGCACACCCACCTTTTAAATTGATTACTGAAACAATCTTCATTTCTTGTTAGGCTCCTTTCGCTTAATCTTCACCATACGGGCGTATATGTAGAACGCCGCATTGATTCCGTTGTACTTAACCTCTGCATCCAGAAATTCAAATCCAGGGTATGCTTTTTCCATCTGGCTTTTCAGTTCTTCATGGTCCCTTGCCATCCGCTCCACATTGCCCTTTTTAAACTTTGAATAGCTTCTTGTCGGCTTGTCCGGCTTTTTAAGGTTCTTTGACGGGCACCATCTTTTTGTCCCGTGTGGGTTCTGTGATATGTATGTGGCAAGCCCGGTTATAAGGAAATCATCATCCGGCTTTATCCTCCTGGTGTTCGGTCTGTCACATTTCCCCCATAGTTCTTCCAGTTCGTCCCGGTCCATCCCGTCCCCGGATAACAGAATATGGAAGTGTGGGCGTTTGTACCCGTCAAAGGCAAGGATATAAATATATTTTGCATTGTCCAACCCGTCTTTTTTCCGGCGGCGGTTTATCCGCTTTATGAAATTGGTTATATCTTTCCTGGCCCTCTCTTCATCACCAGGCAGACAATCATCATTCCATCCAAATGTGGCCCAAATATCACCCTTGCCGAAATTGATATTTGCCAGGCGTATTAGATAACGTCTTGCGTTCTTATCGTTTAGGTTCCGCTGTGACGGCCTGGTTTCCCTCTTCTTTGCCGTTACTGGCATATCCTTTTTATCCTTAAAGGCCGGGTATACCTGGCTTTCCAGTAATACCGTTCCGTTCTGGATGTTCTCCGCCTTGGTGGTGGTAGTCCGATAAAGGCACCCCACCTTTCCATCCTTTAACAGCTTTTCCAACTCCCACTCTTCCAGGGTGTCACACTGCTTTTGGTATGCTTCCTCATAATCGTAATCATCATGCAGTTTTTTCATGTTCCCCACCTTTATATGTCAAGCCCCTACCCTCTTTCCTGCTCCTGGGCATCACTTCCCTTTTCCTCCCCTCCCTCCCCTCTTCTTATCACCATCAACCACCTATGCCTTTATATCTTTCTATAAATCCCCAGGGTGTCCGATATGCTAATACCCATTACAAGGACGGGCAAGGGGCACCGCCCATTTTAAAAATCAGTCCAGAAATCCATCAAACGCTTTCTTTATCAGTGCAAAACCGAACAAGGCCAGGCCGGATATAATCAGCATTGCCGCCGCTACTGCCGCCATAATTATGTAAATCTCCATGTTTTCCGCCTTTCTTTCTATATATGGAAGAAAACCCTTTCTTTCCTCCATATCTTGTGCTATACTGTCCTTGTTAAGTTCCAACCCGGTTGCTTTTGGTGTTCCCCACCTTGCAACCGGGTTTCGTTTTCCCCGTTCATGCTTCCGGCAACTCTCCGAACATACTTTCGTATGTTTCCGTTGCGTAACGCATCAAAAGGGCTTTTGCTTCCTCTTCCTCTATCGCTTCACCATACGTCCTTCGGAAATCTTCCTCATGGGTCAACAGCCAGTTCCCTTTTTCAGATTTCCATAACTCGCAATCATACGTTTTTCCTACTTCTTGCCCCTGGAATACCGCACGCATTAAAGGGCTGTCATTTTTATACCATTTCCTTACTGCTGCCACCCGTTCCATCTTGTCCGTGTCATACTTCATTCCGCCAATCACAAACCGCATCCGGCACCCCAGGATTCCAAACCACGGATGGTTTCATATTTTGTATACAGAATATTTATAAGGTCCTGCTTGTGCCCCGGCGTGATGCACCCGGCGGCTTCCTTTTCATAGATTCTTCCGGCCACATACCCGGCCCGGAAATCCAGTTCCGCCAGGCTCTTGTAATTTTCCAGTTCCCGGTCAATGACCGCCATCATTGCCTTTACTTCCCTAACCTCTGCCAGTTCCGGGCGGATGCCCCGGTGGTTCCTGCTTCCAGTGAAGAGGAACGGCACCGCCTTTTCCCGTTCCACGGCTCCCAATATTACCGCAAGTGCGTTTCCCATGTTAAGTTCCTCGCTTTCTGATTCCTATTTGCCAATATCGTGATATTTCCGGCGGAATTTCTTATATGGCGTTCCCTCTTTCCGGCTACGGCAATAGCCATTCCATTTGTAGCAATCCCTGCATCCCGTCCGGCAATAGTTCAGATATTCCTTTTCAAAACGGCGTTGCCAGTTATGCAAGCGGTCCAATGGTTCTTCCAGGAAAATTCCATACAGCGCACCAATCACACGTTTAATCATCCCGTCCCATTCCTCCCTACTGCTGCAACTTATATTCTTCCACTATGTCCACAACCCGGTCCATGATGCTTTCCAGGGCTTCAATAGGCATTGCCTTATCGTCTATGTAGAAATCCGCATAAACTTTTCTCGTGTCATTCCCCCATCTGTCCATCTGCTCCGGCAATGGCTCATTCACTGCATCAAAGATAATGCCCTGCTCTGTACACCATTCCACGGCATCTTTCAAATCCTTTCCGGCTCTGCTTGTCCAGAGGATGATTTTATGGCCGTTGGCTTTCAGCATCTTCACCGCCGCCACAACCTTTGCCTTTGGTCCCACGATTTCCGGGAACCTGGTAACGGCCAGTGTATTGTCAAAATCAACTGCATAAATCGCCATAGTCTTTTCCCTCGCTTTCTGCCTGGCCGTCTGCATCCGCCTGGCTCATTTCATATTTCAACAGCATGGCCGCCACCTGGACCATTTCACAAGCGGCATCCACGGCCTGGCGGTATATTGCCATTGGCTTTGCATCTTCCACCAGGAAACAAGCTATCTTTTTCCCTCTTACGCCGTCCCATAACACGGCAAGGGAAGATTCCGCATTGTCCAGGGCTTCCTTGGCTTCCTCCATCTTCCCCAGGGTCACGGCGTAACCCTCATGGCGGCTATTGAATAAAGGGAACCTTTCGTTTGCCCGGTTCAGTTCTGCCTGGGCGGCGGCTTCAACCTCTGCCCTTAACTCATTCATTGCCATGGCTTCCATCCTCCCTTTCCCCGTCCGTGTCCTGGTCCTGCTGCCCGGCATCCATAGGCGTGTATCTGCTCCCGTCCTCGCACCCTCCGCAGATAGGAAGTTTCTTTCCCTTTCTGTAGTGGAAGCACGTTTCACAACTCCATGTTTCCGGCACCCTCTTTTCCCCGGCGGCTTCCCTGGCCTTTAACTTTTCCGCATTGTCCAGGATGATTTCATTAAGCCGTTCCCGTTCTGCCAGTTCCACGATATTTTTTAAGGTTTCCACGCCCTTTTCCAACCGCTCTTCATCCGGCAGCATACGCAAGAAACGCCTGGCGGAAGTAATCATGCTCTCAATCTCATAGTCCGGGTGTACTTCTGTTTCCGGCAGAATCTCCGGGGCTTCCATCTTCCCGGTAAGCATTTCCCGGATATACTCATGGGGCACGTTGCACCTGGCCGCATTTTCCATTAACTCCGCCTTTGCCGCTTCCCTCATAAGTTTGTAAAATTCCATGTACTTCATGTCCACGGTGCCGTCACTTGTGAATCCATCTAATAATCCCATGCCCTTATCCTCTCTTTCTATCTGTGAATCCTGGATGCAAAACAATATAAAGGCTCTGCATCAATTTCCAGTTCTTCCCGGTTCTTATAAATCAGCAGGGAGAACCACTCTTCCCCCTCTTCATCCGTGAAACGCTTTGCCAGTTTCTCAAACCCAAAACGGGAATTAAGCCTTGCCCCGGCCACCATGTTTGACAGCTTCGCAATCTCACGGCTGCCCAACGTCACGCCCTCTTTGTGGTACTGCTGCCACTTTCGGAATGTTTCTTTGAGATATTCCAGAAAATCCGGCTCCACCACTCCATTGATAGGCGTATAGCTTTTATAATTTGCTTCCGCCGCCTTTAATCTGTCCATCCTCTTTTCCTCGCTTTCCTGGCCCTCTGGCCGTTTATCCAGGCACGCCGCTGCATAACCTTTTTTATCCTGGCAATCTTTTCCTTGAACTCCGGCCAGTCGGTTATTTCCACCTTTACTTTCATTTCCGCCATCTTTCATTCCTCCTAAATGATGATTTTGTAATATAGGGTCATCTGCAAATCAGAAAAGCGGAAATCCGGCGTTTTCTCCGGCTCCATTGGCGGCATCAGTCCCCGGTCTTTCCATTCCTTATGCCGGATTTCCGGGGATGCCCTAAACCGTTTCACCTGGGCATCCAGAATGGCATCCGCTACGGGGTCATGTGTCAGCAATGCCTTATACCCTTTGTATATGGTTTCCTGCCCTGCTTCGCTTTCCGCATCCCGTACAATCATCAGATTGTCCGAATTGCATATCAATTCCAGGAACTCCCGTACCACCATGGTTTCCACCCTCTCTTTCCGCTTTGATTATGCCGATAAATACACGCTCTGCACACGGGACCGCAATACTGTTTCCCAGGGCCATGTAACGGGCATTGTCTGACATTTCCCTGCCGGATGCCCCGTACCTTGTCCAATAGTCCGGGAACCCGTCCAGGCGTTCACATTCAAGCGGCGTAAGGCGGCGAACCCGGTACTTTACCGCTGCGGCAATCCGCTCAATTATCACGGCAAGGGTTTCACTTCCTCCCCCTGCTGCCCCACGGCTCTTTTTTATGGTCCCCACGCCCTCCTTGAACTCCGCATAACCGCTTTGTGTATAGGCTACGGCGTGCCGGTCCGTGCTTGTAAGCGTTGGGGCAACGTCCTGGTTTATCCCTAATTGGTTTCCGCCGTGCTTTGCATCCCGGCCAATGACGTTTCCGGCTATGGTATAGACGGGAAGCAAGTAAAGGCCGGTCTTTCCACCTCCGCCCCCTGCCCTCCCCATAAGGGTTACGCTCTTCTTGGCGTTTATGTAAATCCTATCCGCCGTCCTGCCGAAATCCAGTTTCATTTGTCCGCCTGGTTCCTCTGCCAGTCCTCCGCTATCCTCTCCAATAGGGCTATCTTTAGGATTGTCGGAACTTCCTTTTCCCTCTTCTCGGCCCGTGACAGAATACCCCAACACGCTTTCGCACTCAAAAAGTATTTGTCCGGCACGTCCATTTCTAAAATCTGTGACAAGGTAGATTCTTTTTCTACGTTGGGGAACTCCCCAAAACTGTGCGTCAAGCTGCCGCCATGCGACTGTCCGCAAATCCCCCCCCTGGTTCCTCAATTCCAACCAATCCGGCGGATGCCCATTTCCCACTTGTAGGCATTGGAATACTGGCTTCTGTGATTTCTTCCAGGACCCGGCGGAAATCCTCTCCCTTATTGCTTGAAAAAGCCCCGGCCACATTTTCCCATATGATATACTTTGGATATTCTCCATCTGTCTTTTCCCTCATTTCCCGTATAATCCGCACGGCTTCCATGAATAGGCCGGAACGGGAACCGCCAAGCCCCGTCTGCTTCCCGGCCACGCTTAAATCCTGGCAAGGGCTTCCGAAACTGATAATATCCACCACGGGGATTTCTCCGCCTTTTATCCCGGTAATGTCCCCCAGGTTCACGGCATCCGGGAAATGCCGCCCTGCTATGTCTATACAGTTCGGCTCTATCTCGCTTGTCCATACGGTCTTGATGCCGTGCCGCCCTGCTGCCAGGGGAAACCCGGCTATCCCGTCAAAAAGGCTTCCCAATGTCAACCCGGCGTTCATTTCAACGCCCCCGGCCTGGACGGTTCGTAGACAATCATCACCGTGTAAGAAGTCCTATAGTCTGCAATCTCCTTTCCACGGATGACGGGCAAGGTTTCCGTTCCATGCTCAATTCCCATTATCTCCGCCCCGTCTGCTTCCAGGGCGGCCAGGTTTTCATTTACCTTTGTTTCAAGGTCTTTCAAATCGGTGTCCCTTTTTAACATGATTTTCATGCTTAAACCCTCGCTTTCTGTTATTGGCCCAAGGAAGCGGCTATTCTATCACGTTAAGGCTGTCATCTATCTTGAAAAGCCTTTTTCCGCAATCTGTACAGACGGCATATTTTCCAGTGTTCCTATATGTCAATCCGCTATGTAGTTCCGTGCTTTCAATCTCTCCCGTTGCCATGTCCACATAATATTCCCCGTTGCCGCTTATCCTCTGCCTTACCGTGAACATGGTGCCGCCGCATCCTGGGCACTTCTTTATTGGAAAATTATATTTTCTGTCCATCTGCTTCCCTTTTTTGGATTTCGCATACCGCAAGCGGCCATCCGTCCGCATCACGCCCTACGGCTTTATAGGATGACAGCTTGCAATATACCGGGTGTTATCGTACAACCTTTTAAACGCCGGATAACTTCACCGGGGCGTGGCATGGTTTTCTAGTTCCCGGCCTACCTGGGAAGAATAGGCGTGTACGCTTCCCCTGGTAGGTACTTTTTGCACCAGTGCAACCCATCAACAGTTTGTAGGGGCTTTGGACCCTCACGCCGCCCATGGTCAGCATGGCCGTTTTAGTTGCCGGGCGGTGTTGGCCGCCCTGGGTGGTGCTATACATCTTCTTTATCCTGCTGCCTTGCTTTCTTCATTAAGTACCGCTCTTTATCATTTCTGGTAAAGAAAACGGGACGTGTGGTGATTCCGGCGGCATCCAGTTTTTTCTTTATCTCTTTTAATTCCTCCCGGTAAATACTTTGCATCCTGCTTGATGGTTTTCTTGTATAATCCAATGGGGCTTCCGATACATTTAACAGTTCCCGTAAAATCTCGGCTGTGGTTGCCCCGTACCGTCTGAAATATCCACGTTCTATATATGTTTTCTGCCAGACGAATAATTTAAAGCCCAGGGCCTTTTCCACCGCTTCCAGGGTCTTTTCCAGGTCCGTGTCCATTGTCACCGTCCTATAAATCCAATCCATATTCTTGTCCATGTTAAGTTCCTCGCTTCCTGCCCTGCTGCCGCCTGGCCTATAATGCTTTCTGTGCTACCTCTGCCCGGTAAGGCTCCCCACCTCGTTTCAATTCATTGTAGATAGTTGCCCTATGCACTCCCACTTCATCCGCAATGGCAGAAACCTTTACCCCTGCTGCGTGCATCCTCTCAATGGTCTGGCGGTCCGTGAAGTTCAGCCGTCTATTTCCTTTCCTCATGCCCTTTTATCTCCTTTCTAGTTTTGGTGAAATAAAAAAAGAGTGCCCACAAGAGTTTTTTAATTCTCTTGTAGCACTCTCTTATTTTCTGTTAAAAATAAGATGCTTTAGAGTATATTTCCCTTGTCGCATCTTATTTTACAATGAACCGCGTTTCCGCATTTGGCATTGCGGTAGCCCCGGCGTGCATTTGTTCCAACAGGACGCGCTTTCGCTCGAGTAAAAACGCAGCGGCACATAGGATGCTGAAATACAGCATCCAAGGGCCGGCGTTTTTACACGGTCCTTTATGGAATCAAATGCACGCCGGGACTGCCGCAATGCCAAATGCGGAAACTATTTATAATCAGCCTTTCAATCCCCTTGACTGTCTGTCCATATCCTCTATTACAATATCGTAAATTTCACCAAGGGAAGCGCAGTACTCCAATACTTTCCACGGCTCGTTCGTATGGAAATGTATTTTTATCAGTTCTTCATCCCCTACCGCCAGCAGGCAATCCCCTTTAAAGTTCTCCGTAAAGTAATCGCTGATGACGTCTTCATCCAAATCCTCACCCTCGATTAAAAGCTGGGTATCATACTTAAATTCTAACATGTGCTGTTCTCCTTTTTTAATTTTTATTCAAATCACATAATCTTCAACAATCAAACAGTTCTATAAAACGGAATTTCCTGTTCTGTCTCTTTCCGTAAATATCATTTTTTCGGCCTGACCAGTCATGTTTATTTGCTTTTGTCACACTTATCTTTTCGCAAGGAAAATGGCTTTATTTTTCATATCAACTTCAAACGCCGTTTCCGATATACGAATAAATTCCGTTCCTACCGGGGCAGTCAAATATTTATAAACATCCCTGTCCAGTTCATGACACACTTTGCCGAGCGGCATCAACACAATGTTTTTCACATCCGAATTATAGCTTTCGTCTTCATTTCCTGCCAAAAATATCCATCCGCTGTCTGCCGGATTATTTGGCTCACATCTGTACATAAAGCCGACTTTCCAGCCTTCCTCTACAATTCTCCTGGAAACAAGTGCGCCTTGATTCATGAGTGTGCGTATTTTTTTGATTTCATCATACCGACTTTCATGATTTAAAAAACTATTCCTCATTTCGTCGCTGACAAGTGTATCGGTGCAGAGACTTTCAATATTTGCGTTCCATTTACTGCTGTCCTCTGCCTGATGCCTCAAAAGCACAGCCAAATCCAATAATTCTTCCTCTCCGCACTCGATACGGGTGCGCACTTCTTTACATATATTCTTTCCGGCATTGTCATAAACAAACACCTCCACCGCTCCATCCCGATAAAGCAGGAGCTTTACAGCTCCCATTTTGGCATCATCATCATAAAACATCATAAAAGGCGGCAGCTTATCATTGACGTACCATTCAAATTCGGTTCCATCCTTGCTATTCATAAAGTAGACCGCCCCGTTTTCTTCCAAATCGCTGGATTTTACCTGCGGCAAATATTGTTCCTTGTTCTGTTCCATAATGCTTTTAATTTTATCTAAAATCACATTCATAATATATACCTCGGTTTCACATTGTCCGTTGTAATTTTTCTAATCCCCAAATCTCCGATTTAGCTTTGTATCCGTTTAATAATAAGATTTATATTTTCTTCAACGGGTTTTGTTCCGTCAATTCTTATGATAGGACAGTTTAAAGACTGTATCCATTTTTCAACGGTATCCTCAGCTCTGGATTTGACTAAATCAAAAAATCGTTCTTCCTGTTCATATAAATCCCCGCCAAATAACATTCTATTACCAAATTTCTGAAAAGAACGATTTTTAACTCGTTCTATTCGAATATCTTCGGGAACATTAATCAATACAGCATATTGAAAAAAAGGATAAATAGTTTCTCCATAATCACCCTTTACCGACGCAAAAACAAAATTTTCATGTTTTTCAATCTTATTGAATAGAAGTTTTTCAACCTCTTCACGAGTACGTGGAGCGGCATAAATGTAGGTAGGGTTTGTTTTAGGAAAATACAAATCTTCATTATCTATAAAATAGAAATGCAACTTCTCAGCAAGAGCCTTTCCCAGTGTACTCTTTCCAGTGCCGTTTAAACCACATATAATAATTCCTGTTCTCATAAGATGTTTCCTTAAATTGTGATTTGATGTTTCTTGCTTGATATACGCAATCCATCGGCATACCAATGGATTTATTGTATCTTGAAGGAAATATGCAGATGTGGGTAGATGCGGAAGACAGTCTTGAACTGTGGTAATTTTAATTCCCTCGAATTCGGGGGAATTAAATCACTTCAAAATCTTTGTAGTCTGTTCTTCCAAAATTAACATCTGATAACAAATATTGCTGATTACACCATTTCCAATTCATTTTACTCTTTTCCATAAACTGGAATTGATTTTGCAATTGATTTATTCATCGTATTTCCCCCAAAATCCCCAATCTACCCATTTTTCAATATATGCTATGATTTCGCTTTTTGATTTTGAAACAACTTTTTCTAAAGGAGAGTCCCAGTCATAATTTTTAATAAGCAGTAAAAGATAGTTCCCATTTTCATCATAACTTGGATACCATCCCAAATCTATAATTAAATTTGCTCTCTCATTCAACAGTTGCAATAAATCTTCATGCAGTTCATAACAATTGTGTTTTCCATGAACAGCCATATCATATTCTGTAAAGTTGTTACATTCTATTCTCCACTCCGCTTGAATCCTCAGTGGTTGTAATTCATACTTAATTTTAATTACTTCCGCAACTGAGGATTCGTTATTCGTTATTTTTCTATCTCCTTGCGAAATTATGTCATCATAATTCTCTTTATAATTATCGAAGGCTGCAAAAGGTTCTTGTGTATCTCCCCAAAAGTCAATCAGTATTTCTGATAAAACTTCTGCAAATACACCTATTGCACGATAATTCGATAATTGTTTATTCATGTATAAAATGCTTTGCCATAGTATCTGATTTAAATCTCTAATCAACTCTTTGTCCAAAAGGCAAGAAGATTTTTTCAAAACCTTCAGGCACATAAAGATGTCATCAAATTTTTGTTGAACATCTTCCAAATTATTGCCGAAGCCATACCTTAAAGCATATACATAACCAGCCGTAAATCCTGCTGCATTTCCAGCATGAATGGCAATTCTTGCTTTTGCTTCTTCTGATGTCATTTGCTTACCTCCATCACAACTCCCAATTGTGATTTGAAAATTTTTAAAGGTGAGCTTTCCCTTAAAGTTTCCCTTGCATTATATCTTCTCATGGGCTATTACGAACTCTGATAAGGGAAAAGGTAAGGGAAAGAGATTTACGTCATACATATTCTTTTATCCTTTTCGCAAATCTGTTTTATATTTCCATCTTTGATAAGGTATGCCGCCCCAAATAAAGTAGTTGCTTTGCCTTCAACTGTAAAATAACTTCCGTCTTCCAACGCATAAAATTCTCTACCATAACTGTCCGGATATGTAATATCTTCAAACAAGCGTTGTCCATCTAATAAATCATCTTTTATATCCTGATAATGCGGTAAAACCATTAATTTTGTTATTCCCAACCCAAATAAAAATCTCTTATATTCTTTATCAAGGCTTTCACCCGCCAACTCAGGCTGCGCGTATACAACCTCTGCACAGTTCATTGTTCCGGCGCTAATACCAATTATAATTCCATCAAAATCACTAATATGTTCCTTTAAACGGATTTTTTCAAAAAATTTATTTTGCGTTGGAACATGCCCGCCGGCAAGTATAAGTACATCATAACCAGAAATTTCGTTCACAAGATTTTCATTTCTATTATCACATATGTACATTTGACTGATTGACAATCCGCTCATTGGAAACGATGCGGTAAAAATTTTCATTATACTGTCATTTTTTTCTTCATCGTCGGCATCTGCACTTATTATCAAAACTTTTGAGTTGTCTTTCCAGTGTTTTTGCAAACTGTCTAATAAACCGTTCTCTGTGTTTAAACGCGTGGGTATTCTTGTTCCATCCTTTATGTATGAACCGCCTATATGGCTCGTTAAATATGCAATCATTATATTTTTCTTCCTTTTAACTTACATTTTCTAGTTTGCTATTCTGATTATAATATATCTAATCTTTGGCTTCAAGTCGTGATTGGCAAAATTGCCAATGCCTGATTCCATCAACACAAAAGGTAAAAGGGACATATTTTTTGCACATAAAACAATTCGGTTAAACAGGTATTTTTACCGATAGCAAAAGGCTTTTCAAGATGGCTGCCGCATCTTCCCGGCGGATTCTTGCTTCGGGCGACAGAACAAGTCTGTGCAAAAGCACCTGCATGGCAACGTCTTTTATGTCATCGGGTTTCACAAAATCCCTGCCCTGCAAGAAGGCCCTGCTCTGGGAAGCACGCATAAGCGCCAGCATTGCCCTGGGACTTGCACCCAGCGCAAAGCGCTCTTCTTTTCTGGTCAGTTCAATGATATCTTCTATGTAGCCAAGGATGGATTCTTTTACGGTAATATGGGAAACCTTCTCTTTTATGGCAAGAATTTCTTTTGAGCTGCATACGGTTTCTGCCTTGTCCGGCGTATTGCCGTTAAGGAAAGCGGCAGCCAGCCGGATTTCCTGCTCCTTCGAGGGATAACCGATGGAAAGCCGCATCATAAACCGGTCCATCTGCGCCTCAAGCAGGGGATAAGTTCCCAGAAATTCTATCGGGTTCTGGGTGGCAATTACCATAAAAGGCTCAGGAAGCGCATGGACAATGCCGTCCACGGTCACCTGTCCTTCCGCCATCGCTTCCAGAAGACTTGCCTGCGTTTTCGGGGATGTCCGGTTGATTTCATCCGCAAGCAGTATCTGGTTCATCACCACGCCCGCGCGGTATTCAAATTCCCCTGTTTTCATGTTGTATATGGAAACGCCGGACACATCGCCGGGCAGGGTATCCGGCGTAAACTGAATCCTGCCGAAGCTGCAGTCCATGCTTTTGGCGAGAACGGCCGCCAGAGTGGTTTTACCGACGCCCGGCACGTCCTCCAAAAGGACATGCCCGCCTGCAAGCAGGCAGACCAGCAAATCCTCCACAACATCCTCTTTTCCAATAAAAACCCGGTTGATGGCGTCCCTCAGCTTTACCGCTGTTTCAAATTCATTCATCCTGATACCCGTACCTTTCTGATAATGTATAAAATAGTATACCACATACAAGCTATTTAAAAAATAATTTTATTTATCAATCACGGCTTTAATTCTTCGGACACCGGCAGAAGAAGATTGTTCTTTTACAATCCGGAATCTTCCTAAACATTCCGTATTTTCTACATGGGGACCGCCGCATACTTCCCTGCTCCAAATTTTTCCTTCGGCATCCCGGATTGTATATACCTTTACGATATCCGGATACCTGTCCCAAAAGTTTCCGCTGACACCGTTTTCTTTTGCCTCGGTTTTCGGCAGTTGTGAAAAAGAAACAGCCGCTTTGGAAGCAATAGCATCATTTACAAACTTTTCCACCTCCGATAATTGCAATGGCGTAAGTTTTTCGTCATGGTTAAAATCAAACCGCAATCTCTCCGCAGTGATATTACTTCCTTTTTGCATAACATGTTCGCCAAGAACCTTCCGCAAACCTGCAAGCAGCAGATGTGCTGCCGTATGGAGCGCCGTGGTCTTGGCCGATTGGTCAGCCAGACCGCCTTTGAATTTTCCGGCAGACGCCGTCCGGCTCATTTCGGCGTGCCTCTTTGCAGCATCCGTAAATGACTCTTTTTCCTCAATACGGTATCCGTTCTCAGCAAGAAACTCTTCTGTCAGCTCAAGCGGAAAACCGTATGTTTCATAAAAATAAAATGCCTCTGCTCCCGTAACTCTTCCTTTGCTTTTAAGATGCTTGCCGATTTCTGTTTCTCCCTGCTGTAAGGTTTTGCGGAATAAATTTTCTTCCTTGTTTATGACATCCAAAACTTTTTTCTTATTTGCAATTAAATCGTTATATGCCGTTGCTTCGTCAATAAAAACCTCGGCCAGTTCCCCCGCAAAGATTCCCTGTATCCCGATTTTTCGACCTGCACGAATTGCCCTTCTTAACAGTCTGCGGGTTACATATCCGACGTCATTATTGGCAGGCTCCGCACCGTCGCTAATCAAAAATGCAGCAGCCCGCACGTGGTCTAATATAATTCTAAACGACTTTAAATCGTCGGTGTATTTTTTGCCGCTTAACTCAACTAATTTCTGTTTTGCATTCAGGAAAAATGCAGTGTTGTAGATGTCTCTGCTGCCGTTTAACGCCGTTGCAACCCGTTCAAGTCCGCCGCCGTAATCTATATTGGGGTTTTTCATTTTTACAAACCCGTCTTTTTCTTTTTTGTAACACATAAACACATTGTTGCCGATTTCCAAAAACCGCTCGCTGTCTGAAGCAGGATGGTCCAGGGAATCCCCATCCGGTTCAAAATCGTAAAACATTTCGCTATCCGGTCCTCCCGGTTCCCCGACAGGCATATCCAAAGGACTTCCCGCCCGGCTCCACCAGTTTTCTTTTTCACCGTATAAAAATATCCTGCCTCCTCTGGAAGTCCCATATTTGTACGGTTCTTCTTCTACAACAGGCTCAATACCGACAGCCTTGAACTTCTCCGACCAGAGCCGGATTGTCTCCGTATCCCTTTCAATATGCAGTTCTTCACTTCCTTTAAACGCACTGATATACAGCCTGTGGGGGTCAATTCCCAGTTCATTTATCTGCCAATCCCATATGGCGTCAATCTGCTTCTTCTTATAATTATCTTCATTTGCGCCAAATTCCCAGCGGCCTGTCATTTCAAAAAAAGTCAGGTGCGACATGTCTCCCACTTCATCAATATCCACTGTCCGTAAACATTTCTGGATATCCGTTATCTCATTCCCTATTGGGTGTTTTTCACCCAGCAAATAGGGAACCATCGGCTGCATTCCGCTTCCCGTAAACAGTGTTGAAGGGTCATTTTCCGGCAATAGGCTTGCGGAAGGAACCTGGCTGGCGCCTATTTTTTTCATGTATCCGATATAGGATTCTCGTAATTGGTTTGGTGTCATTTTTTCTCTGTTCTCCTTTCAGACTTTTTTCAAAACAAAAAGCCCTAAGTTGAATGTTTTCAACTTAGGGCGAACTTACCTGTCCGTGTTACCACCTAATTTCAGATTACTCTGCACTCTGTCAATACGGGATTACTCCGATATTGCTTCCTGTGTTAACGGGGGAACTCCGTTGAAGCCTACTAAGACATATCTGTTCGGTTCACGGCTCAGAGGCTGCTTCCATACCAGCTCAATGAAGATTCGCACCAACCATCTTCTCTCTGTAATATCCCTGATATTTACTATTCCTCGTCAAAGCCTTTTTGTTTTGAATTAGCTAAGAGTATAGCACTGTGAATGTGGAAAGTCAAGCAATGGTTTTATTAAAGATTTAATTTAAAATTTGCGGGAACAGGCAGAAAGTGGGTTGAAAAAATAAGTCCATATGGCAAAAGCTGACTTAAAAAATCGACTAATTTCTGTATTTTCAGTTAAAAAAGTCAACTGATGTTTTAGTGGCATTTTCAATGCAGCATAAAATGACTGTAAAATTTCAACCGACTTTCTCCATTTTAAGTTGAAAGAAATTTCAGATAGTATTTTTTACTATCATGTATGGCAGCAGTTTTTGATGGCATGATGGCAGTTTTTACTATTATAAACACAATCACATTTTACTATCATAGTGGCATCATTTTACGACATGTAGATATCGCGGATAACGTGTATAATGCAATAAAACGCTGATACAGGAAAGGAATTTTATTTTATGAAAAAAGAAGAATTATTTATACCAATCAGAGAAAAGTATGATAAATTAAAAAACGCTTTAAAGGGAATTGTCTTTGGAGCGTCCCACGTCAATGTCTGGATTGCTTTTATAGGCTTCTTTCTTCCGCTCGTTGTGGCGTTCGCAAGCCGCAACGCCGCCTGCCTTGCGTTTCTGGAAACGCAGGATTGCATAGGGCATAGTCAATCTTCCTTTATTCGGCGGGTAATCTCCCAAAAGGTGACGATGGTGACGATGTTTTTGGGATACCCCCTGCCGCCCGTCACATACAGCTTTGCGGCATTGGAAGCACGGCTTTCCTGTTCCAGTACAAAGGTAGCGTCCGCACTCCCCGTCAATCCCGTCGTGCCAGACACTTTGTTGAACACGTCGCTGTCATTCTGCTTTCGGATGTGGTGTACGACGATAACCGCAAGAGAGTGCCTGTCGGCAAAGTCTTTGATGAGGGAGATGTCCCCGTAGTCGCTTGCGTAGGCGTTGTCTTTGGATGCGGTACGGACTTTCTGCAAGGTGTCAATCACAATGAGCCTGCTGTCGGGATATTCTTTCAGATAATCCTCCAACTGCACGATAAGACCGTCTGACAGCTTATCGCTTGCCACCGCAAAGTGGAGCCGCCCGCTCGCTTCGTCCGTCAAGCGGAACAGCCTGTCCTGTATGCGGCAGAACGTGTCCTCAAGGCAGAGGTAAAGCACATCGCCCTCCTGTGTCGGCATATCCCATAAGGGGATTCCCTGCGACACGCAAAGGCAGAGCTTTAACATGAGCCAGCTCTTGCCGATTTTCTGTGAGCCGCAGAACAGGGTTAAGCCAGTGGGTATCAGACCGTCCACCACAAAGGACGGCTTCTCAAGCGGCTCATAAAGGAGCGTGTCGGCGTTGACCGTCTGAAGCTTCTGCATGGGATTCCTCCTTTCGGGCGGTAACAGTCAAGGTTGGAGATACTTCCTCATTTCTGCCTTAACTTTCTCCCTTGCAACCGATACAGATTTCTGGACAGCGGAAGCGGTGCAATGCTCCATTTCCCCGATTTGGTAAAAGTTAAAATCATACTCGTAATAGAGCAGGAAACGCCGCCTTTGTATCTCTGGCAGTCGGGCAACCGCTTTGTAAAACAGTTCATTCCGTTCTTTCTCAATCATGCTTTCGTCAAGCGTTTTTGGCACTCTCAAAGCACGTCTGTAAAGCGTTTCGTCCCACACCTCGTTAAACTCCCTGTGCCGCTGGTTCCATTGCTGAAGGTTCCTGTTCCTGCGCTCCATCTGCCGAAATTCAATGAATAATTGTTCAGATACTTCCAGTTCGTGGTGTTCCCCCCTGCCCGTCCTTAAAGCTGATAAAATACCTTTTGCCGCTTTCCGTGGATTCCTCCCGAAGCGTGTATGTCTTTGCCCCGTATGCCATTTCCTTTCCTCACGAAAAAAATTGAGCGGGAGGATTGCCCTCCCACCCAATAGCCCGTGGAAATGGTTAAATTTCCCCGAAAGGATAAAAAATAGGCTTTAATTTTTTGCGGAGCCGTTCCAAGCATTTGTAAACCGCCTTTCCGGTAAGCCCTGTCACCGCCGCAATCTCCCTTGTGGAATACCCCTGCATTTTCAGCAGGAGAATGAGCAGGGTATGCTTGTCCACTGTAAGAAGTGCCTGATACAGTTTCTCGTCCTCAATCTCGTCCAGCAAGTCCGCAACGGTATTCGGCTCTGCCTGCTGTTCAGCGTCCGCCACTCCTTCAAGGTATTCACCGAAGTCGCTCGTCCATCGGTAATACCGCCTGTTGGAATTAAAATCTGCCCTGTCCTCCATGCGGATTTGCTCAATGACCGCTTCATCAACGCCATGCTCACGCAGCACTTTTTCCTCGGCTTCTTTCCAGATATGCCATTTCCTGTCCTCACGTCCGTGGTTATATGCCATTCCTTATTTCCTCCAATCCGAATTGAGCAGGCTTCTGCCTGCGATGCTTCTTGACCGTTAGGTCAAGAAGATTGCTATTTAACTAATCCAGATTGGAAAGGCGGCGAACGACAGCCAACAGCGGAAACAGCCCTGCGGCACATTCCGATAAAAAACGACAAAAGAAAAACCGCAAAGGCCCTGTGACCTTCACGGTTATAGGAGATACATATTCTGTTAAGCGGAGATATTCCCCGATATGCTTTGTATGTATAAATTCTGCGTTGCATGAGCAGATAGATTACTGCCCGAAAAAAAACATAAAATCCCTCCAAACTTCAAAAAACGAAGTCGGAGGGTAGTAGAGGCATGGAAAAAACCCCACCTGAACATCGTTTTTTTTATTTGGCGGGTATCCTACCTAATGATAATAAAAAGCGCAGAGCCAACGAATTGTGATATATCACAAATTCATCGGCTCTGCGTCTTAGCGGCTGGCTCTGTAATAATTACTATCTGTAAATCTCTGACATTTATTAAATTCTCATGTTTACACTTTGGACAAAATAGAGGAAAGTTTTGTAGTATTGTATCCTTTCGCATCTTGTCCCGTGTCTTACCACCGCAAATAGGACATCTTATCCATTCGGCTGTGCTTGAATCCATGTGTTACCTCCTGCAAATCAGCGTTCATAACTGTCTCTTTTTTTGTTCTTAGCACATCCAGAAAGTTTGTCAACAGCAAGAGAAGCGGTAGGCTGAAAGTAAATATCCTTTCCTTTATTGCTCTCATACATAAAATCCCTTAACGGCTTACTGGTATATTTTGAAAAATCGCCGTATATGGCAAATCTCACACCATAGTTGATGAATTTCTGTAATATTTCTCCTGCCAGACAAGTACTCAAGACAAAAAAATCGTTTACAATAGCTCCCTTGTTTACAGCAATATTTGTGCAGCCCGTTTCGTATTTTACTGTCATAATCAAGTCTAATGCCGACTGGACATCTGTAATCAGCAGTTCATCACTGCTCACAACTGCAACCTCTGTATTATTTTTCTTTATAACTTCTGTTTTCATTTTCTACCTCCATCAATTTTGAATCATTTTAACAACGGCTTTTGACTGCCACTTATTCCCCTTGTATCTCAGAACCACAATAGCGCTTGCCACGCACCACCCCAGACAAGAAGCGATAGCAATCGAGAGAAGTCCTAATTTTCCTATCAGCAATACAGTGACAAACAATTTCACGAGTATAGATGCCAGTGAATGAATCCCTGCAATCAGTGTATCCCCAACACCAGAAAGCACACCGCCCAATCCGTATATCAAAGCATTTATCGGATAGAACCATAGGCAGACATGGAAATAGCTATAACCGCTTAATATCATTTCCTCGTTATCGCCGATAATTAACCCCAATATTCCTTTTCCCCCAAACAGCAGAATCATGGAAAGCAGAGCTGTGATAGCGATTGAAAGCATTATGCCAAACCGTGTGCCTTGCTTCATACGGTCTTTTTCATTTGCTCCGATATTTTGCCCCGCAAAAATGCTCAAAGCATTTCCGAGTGCCTGAACAGGCAGCAAAATAAATGCTTCAATTCGGCTTGCCGCTGTCATTCCACCGATGCTTGCATTTCCTAATCCATTGATAAAGCCCTGCACAATCAGCATACCGAGAAAAACTGCCAGTTGCTGTATAATAATTGGCGTACAGATTTTTAAGGAAATCCCTAATAATTTCTTGTCAAAAACAAATTCACTAAACTTTGAAACTGCCATCGGGAATTTTTTTCGGAGCTGAACCAACAAATATACGCCAGCGATTGCCTGTGCAATAATTGTAGATGCCGCAATTCCAATGACGCCCCCGCCATTTATAACAAAGACGATATTAAGCACTAAGTTGATAATGGATGATACAACCAAAGCATATAACGGCATTTTTGTTTCGCCAAAACTTCTCATAACTGCACCCAGCATATTATACAGCATTGAAAACGGAATCCCTAAAAATACCATTCTTAAATATGCCGACGCAGGCTCTAAAAGCTCGGCAGGAGTCTGGGTAATCTGTAACAACGGCTTTGCTAAAATTGCCCCGCCAAACGCCATCATTAAACCTAAAACCAATAAAAAAATAGACATTGTGGAAATTAAGCTTTTAATCTGTTCAAACTGCTTTGCACCAAAGAATTGGGCAAGAAGTATCGTGATACCAATAGCCAAACCCAAAATAACGGAAACAAACAGTAAATAAATCGGAACAGATACACCGATTGCGGACAACGCATCTTCATTCACCAAACGCCCCGCAACAACCGCATCAATAACATTATAAAGCTGTTGCAATAAAGTCCCTAAAAAAATGGGAATAGAAAACAACACTAACTGTTTCTTTATACTTCCCGAAGTCAATACCATAGGCTGACCTCTGTTTTCTTTCTTTTGCATTTTTCTACCTCCTGCTATTCATACAAACTGTCAATCAAATGGTCAACCATAAAGTCAAAAGTTTCCATGTGATTGTATGGAAGAATATCCCTATTTTTGATATTCATAATTAAAGAGTAAATAACTGACATCGCCAAATCCGCATTAACCTTGAATTTCAAATGCGGCTGGCTCAAAAAAAGCTGTTGGCTCATATGATTGGATTCCTCAATTTTTTCTGCCTGTTCTTCTGATAACTTGTTCATCAAAATTGTAAAATCCGTACTGTCCGAATCGTACAAAAAATTGTTTTTATCATATTCCCGATAAATGAGCTTTAAGGCTTCAGCAACACCATACTTATCTTTGTGTTTATTGATTACCTCCGATGCCACATTGCAGATTTGTTCTTGCACAGAACACAACACTTCACAAAAAAGAGCTTCTTTCGATTCAAAAAAAATATAAAACGCCCCTTTTGAGATTCCTACCTGTTTACAAAGGTCATCAACACTTGTTTTCTTATAACCATACTGTGTCCAACTCTGCTTACAGGCTTCCTGCAAACTTCTTATGATGTTTTCTTTTTCTCTTTCTGTAAAACTTCTTGCCATATGGTTTTCTCCTTTCTATGACTTAAAATACCATTCCGGTCATAGAAATAATACACCCTATACCAGTAAACGTCAAGAAATATTTTCAAAATACGCTATCATATGACTAAATCAAAAAACAGCAGAGCTTTTACCCTCTGCCTGTTTCATGCCCTCTATGAGCCTTTCAAAGCGTTCCTGCACCTGCCCTGCTAATTTCGGCAAGGTATGTATTCAGCCTGCCGCTTGTGAGAAAATTGGTGTATGTAACCCTGCGGTACTGCTTCAGATAGTCCAGATGCCGCTGTCCCCATGTGCCTATCGGCTGTTCTTCTTCGGCGGGTACAGTTAAGCACGGTATTAAGTAATCTCCTTGCCTTTCGTATTTGCCGCCCAGTTCCTCAAAAATCGTCTTTGCCATTGTCTGTTACCTCCACATTCTTTTTATTTTGAATGTCCGCAAAATCCGTCCTACATCATATGATTACAGTAGGAAAAAATACGCGCCACATAGTATAAAATTTAACATTGGATTAGATACAGTCTATGGTGCCGGAAGAATGGGTAATGAGAATTTTGGAAGAAGGCGGCGTGACTACAGATTTTCGCTCTGTATGGCTGCTGGTATTTTGGGGAAGACTGACGAGGGGCGGTATGATTTTAACTCCTATGACAAATCATCATATGATGCACTTACCTCCCTGCCTGAATAACCTTCCGATTTTAGATTAATTAATAAACAGATTACTCAAAAATGAGTAAGCTTTGGCTTGGATAAAATTATTTGTTGCGAACATAGTATTTTCAAATGAAGAAGCTAAGATTTAAAGATTTTATGAAATTTTGAAAAAACATTGATAGAAAAATTTTATTTGGTAGAATACTATTAAAGGAGAGTCCTGCCAATAAGTGGACGTTCAAAAAGCGTTAGCATCGCTGCGGTGACACAACATTCAAGGACTATGGCAACATAGTCCTTGAAATATTTTACAGGAGAATTTTATGACACAGTTACCATTAAAAGTTTATCGGATAGATATGAAGTATATCCGGAATTTGCATAATATTGACGATAGAATCTTTTCTGTATCGCCACAGATAGGGAAAGATGAACATCCTTTTCTTGGCATAATTATTATATGCAATGAACACAAGTATTGTGTACCCATGTAAAACCTAAGAAAAAACATGAAAAAATGCGTGATAAAATAGATTTCAAGAAAATTATACATAATGAATCTTTAATAGGCGTTTTAAATTTTAATCTTATGATACCTGTTGAAAATGCACAGATACAACGAATTGATACAAAAATCCGCAAACATGATAATAATGTTCTTTATCAGAAATATATTACTGGAGAGAATTTTTCCGCCAGAAAACAATGCTTGGATTTTAAACGGATGGAGTTGGAATGTGAAAAATATAATTTAAAAATAAAGAGAGGCGCAAAATAAACCTCTCTTTAAAGATATTACTAAATTTCTAATGAATCCTCCGCATCAACCCATCTTCTGCTTTGTTACAGTCTATCTGTAAAAAGTAGCCTGCATAAGTGTATACGTCAATGCTATTATGGCGGATATTGTATGTTGCGTAAATCACATTCATTTTATTTGTCCTCTTTTCATTGATTTTTTGAAAGCATTTCAATCAGTTTACCAATTCCCGTATATTTTGTGCTATAATGTTTTATGTGATTTTGTTTCCCTTAAAAATCATCAAATCACAATCGGGATGTGTGGAGGCGGTGTAAAATGAGTCCTGTTCAAATGATAATCGGCATTATATTTCTAGCATTGGGTATAGGAGCATTTGTTGTCAGCTATCTTCAATTTAAGGAAAAAGGATACCTTTTCAATAATGCTTATATTTGGGCTTCACAAGAGGAGCGCAAACAGATGGATGAGAATAAAGAACTTAAAAAGCCTTATTATCGCCAATCCGGGACCGCATTTATGTTAATCGGGTTCATACTCATTATAGATGCAGCCTATATCGCAACCGATTGGTTATCAACACGGAAGATAAAAGAGATAAAAATAACGCAGAATTGGGGACTAAAATGAAGCTTCGCAGATGGATTTTACTTGCATTGTGGATAATATCGCTGGTAATCGTCAGTTTTTACGGCGGTGCGGTAAGCTACGGCCTTTTTTTCGGCGTAACCCTGCTTCCTGTCATTTCCCTGCTTTATCTGGTTTTTGTCTACCGTTGTTTTAAGCTTTACCAGAAAATTGAAAGCAGGAACATGGTGGCGGGTCAGCCGCAGCCGTATTATTTTGTGTTGCAGAACGATTCCTTTTTCGCCTTTACCAGCGTCAGCGTTAAACTGTTTTCTTCTTTTTCATATGTCGAAAAGCTTCCTGACGGCATTGAATATGAACTGCTGCCGGGGGATAAATTTACATATGAAACAAAGCTTGTATGCAAATACCGGGGAGAATATGAAGTAGGAATAAAAGAAATTCTGATAACCGACTTTTTCCACCTGTTCCGGCTCCGCTATGCCGTTCCCAGCACCATCAAAGCGCTGGTTCTCCCCAGAATTGTACGGGTTAAGGAACTGGACTCCATTGCGGACATCCCTTTGCTATCCCAACAGGCGTCTGCCTTTATGCAGACAGAACCGGACAGCACGGTACGCGATTATATGGAAGGCGACGCCTTAAAACAAATCCACTGGAAAGCCTCTGCCCGCAGGCAGGCGTTAATGGTCAGGAATAAAACAGGCGAGGAGAAGCAGGGCATATCCATCCTGTGCGAATCCAAAAGATACAGCGACGACATAAAAGAGTATCTGCCCGTGGAAAATAAGATTTTGGAAACCCTGCTTGCAATTGGTTTCTTTTTTGCAGATAAAAGCATTTCTTTTTCCGTATATTACGGGCAAAACGGCATTACCTGCCATTCTGTAAAAGGGATGAATGATTTTGACGCTTTTTACCAAAATACGGCGGCCATTTCCTTTGACAAGTCGGAAGACGCCCACGCCGTTTTGGCACGGGCAATGTCTACGGGAAGCTTCAGAAACAACAAGATTGTATTCTGCATACTCCACACATGGGACGATTCCTTTGACAGCCTTACGGAGCAGTTGGTTTCGGAAGGCGTTATTGTGGTTGTTTATCTGGTTACGGAAGAAAATACAGATGACTGCCTGAAACAGAACAGCCTTCGGAAAAGAATAATGGTACTCCCGGTGGATTCTGAACTGGAAGGGAGGCTATGATGGGCAACCTGTTAAAAAACAAAGAAAAATATATCTACCACCTGATACATGCTTTACTTCTGGTCTGCATTGCACTTTTTGGAGCAGGCAGTTTTGTGGGAATCGGAAACCCGAAAGTCCCCCACTTTTTGTGCGCCCTTTTTGTTATGATTTTGCTCACCGGCATATTGCTTTTACCTATAAAGGGCCGTCTGGTCTCACTGCTTTTTATTGCTGTTTTCCTATGTATAACCGTTATGGCTGCCGGACTGCAGCAAAGTCTTTTGTTTCTTCAGACCTATTTTTCCTTTCTCACGGGAAGCGGCGGTCTGATAACAGAATGGATGCTAAGTTACGAATTATTGCAGGTTGTATTTATCTCCCTGCTGTGCTTCTCTATACAGATTCTTTTAGAAAAATATTATCCCTGTAAGGCAGTTTTTTCCGCCCTTTTATTTTCAGTACTTCTATTCTGTATGTTTGCAAAAAAAACATTGTCCCATGCAGGAGTTGTTTTTGTGCTTTTTTATATAGTACTGACCTGCGTAGAAGGGATACAGCTTAAGTGGGAAAAGACAAAAAACAAAGATGTAAAGGCTCATATGATATGGATTATGCCTTTTATAGCTGTTTACTTTATCCTGATGCTGATTATGCCTGCCCCCAAAAAGCCTTACGACTGGCAGTTTGTAAAAAATGCCTTTACCCGGATACGGGAATCTTTTATGAACCTGACCTGGAATATTTTTCAAGGCGGAAACGACGACTTTGATATGTCCTTAAGCGGATTTTCGGAGGACGGGGTTTTGTCCGGCAATGTCACAAAAGACGACCGGTTAATTATGACCGTTCAGGGTCAGGACAGCTTACGGACAAATGTATACCTGACAGGAAGGATATTTGATACCTTTGACGGACGGCAATGGACGCAGGAAAACCATGATGCTTCTTCCGTTTACCTGTCAGACACAGCCGAAACACGCTCTGCAGTACAGGCCTACAACAAGGATTTGACGCGGGATTACCTTTACAAGACTGCCCTCACTATCCGTTACCGCTATTTTCACACTTCTTATCTTTTTGTCCCGTTAAAAACGGACAATATCACAAATAATAACCGAAGCCTGTCCCTCACCCCGGATGGCAGCAGCCTGCTTTTTGATAAGAAGATGGGCTTTGGGACGGAATATGAAGTGTCCTATTACCAGTTAAATGTGGATTCTGAAGCGTTTTATCACTTTCTGGAATCCGCTTCAGACCTGCCCGGTTTACAGACGGCGGATGACAATGAACAGTATGTCCGAAATATTTATGACACTTATCTAGGCGAAGTGATTCTTTCCGATGAAGTAAAAGACTATCTGGAAACCGTTACAAAGGACGCCGCAAATGACCTGGACAGACTGCGGCTTATAGAAAGGGAGCTTTCCTCTTTTTCCTACAACCTGACTCCCGGCCTGCTGCCGGATTCCGTTACCGATGCCGGCACATTTCTGGATTACTTCCTGCTGGAAAACAGACAGGGCTACTGCTCTCATTTTGCGTCTGCCTTTGTCCTCTTAGCAAGGGCGGAAGGCTTTCCGGCCCGGTACGTGCAGGGATTTTGCGTTCCGGTAAAGGATAACAGCGAAACCCCCGTTTATTCCTACATGGCCCATGCATGGCCGGAGGTCTATATTGATAACGTGGGCTGGATACCCTTTGAACCCACGCCGGGATATGCGGCGGTACGCTACACCCCATGGGAAACCAGCCGGGGTAATGTCTATCTGCCCCTTGATGAAAGGATTCCCAGACCGGAAGAAAGCACAGTCCCTGCGGAAACATTGCCTGACGCAAATCCGGCAGAAGAGGAACCGCAAAATAACGGGCATTTCCTTCGGACAGCCGCCTGTGCTTTCTTAACAGTTCTGGCACTATGCCTGATATTGCTTGTAACAGAGCGTTTTTGGAAAAAGCGCCGTTACCGGAAAATGACGCTTTCAGATAAATTCCGCGCAGAGATTTCCTGCAACCTGAAACTCCTCTCATGGCTTGGACTGCGCAGAAGCGCCATGGAGACGCTTCAGGAATTTCAGGAACGCGCTTCCGCTTTCTGTCTGTCAGAAAAAAACGCCTGTGGCGCTGCCCTGCAATTTTTAAGCTGCTATGAGGCTTTCCTATATGGCACGGCAGAAATAACAGCGGAAACGATACAGGAAACCAGACAGGAAAGAAAATTGCTTCTTGCTTCCTTAAAAGAAAAAAGCGCTTTACGGTATTATCTTTTTAATATTGTCAGCCTGTTTTTTCCGTTCACATATTCATAACGGACATCATCCATCCGTTTTTTGACAAGGTAAATGCCAAGGCCGCCTTCCTTTCTGTCCTCCAGCAGCTCGCTTACATCCGGGTCGGGTCTTTGCAGGGGGTCGTAAGGGATTCCGTCGTCCTCAAAATACAGGCTGGCTTCCCCGTTTACAACCCTGCACCCCACCGTGACTTCCTTTGCCCCGCTGTAATAACAGATATTGGAAAAAATTTCATCCATTGCCATTCTGAGTTTGGCGGAAGATTTTCGGGAAAAGGAAGCTTCTTCCAAAATTTCCTCCACAAAATTATTAAATCCCCATATGTACGTCATATCAGGAACACCGGTTTTGGTGCGGTATCCGTTTCCGCTATAGCGAAATGAAAGCATGGTGATATCGTCAAACTGCTCCGCGTTTCCCTGAAATGCTTCTATGTCCGATTGGATGGCGGACAATACTTTCCCGGGCGCAAGCTCCGGGTTTTTATTTAGGGCGCATAACAGCCTTTCTTCCCCGTAAAGCCGTCCTTTTTCGTCATTTGCTTCCGTCACCCCGTCCGTATACAGAAACAGCATATCTCCCGGACTTAAGTATAATTCGCGCTGGGTGTACTGTGTATCTTCCATCCCTGCAAGCACAAAGCCCCCCTGTTCTTTTAAATATACATAGCTTCCGTCTTTTTTCTTTAAGAGCGGTCTGGTATGTCCCGCGTTGACATACACCAGTCTGCCCGTGGATATGGTCAGGATGCCCATCCATGCCGTGACAAACATGTTGTTTTTATTATCCCGGCACAAGCCTTCATTGGCGTCCGTAAATGCTTCTGCCGCAGACGCTGTATTTCCCGTCCTGTTCTTTAACAAGGTCTTCGCCACCACCATAAACAGCGCCGCCGGCACTCCCTTACCCGACACGTCCGCCACTAAAAAAGCCAGCCTGTCCTCATCCAGCAGGAAGAAATCGTAAAAATCTCCCCCCACTTCTTTTGCGGGCCTCATACGTGCGCACAAATCAAATTCCCGCCTGTCCGCTAAAACCTTGCCCGCATCGGGCAGCATATCCGTCTGCATTCTGGAAGCCACCATCAGTTCCGTTCTGATGCGTTCTTTTTCCGCTGTAATCAGGGTAATATCATCGATATAATGCTCCACATCCTGCATCATTTTTAAAAAGGCGGACGCCAGATATCCTGTTTCTCCGGGAAGACCGCCCAGCCTGCCGCATTTATCCATGGCTTCGGTTTTTATCTGCTCCGGTTTTTCCATATCCGCATAGTCCCTTGCAATTCCTGCCAGCTTTTCAATCGGTACGGTAATATTCCTTTCCAGATACCAGAGGAACACTATGGACAGCCCGCATAAAAGGAAAAAGTCTGCCGACACCCTGATGCATACCCTGTTCCAAAGCTGAACGGCATCTTTTACATAATGATACATTTCCCAGTAAGAAGATATTCCCATAAACAAGGCGGAAATCACGCTGAGAACCAGAAATATCAGGACAAAGCGCACATTCAGGGTAAGAGCCTGCTTTTTTCCCTGCTTTCCTGCCATGTTTCCCAAAATTAGGATGGGAATGCCCAGCACCATGGAAAACATCAGGTTATTGAGAAATAAAAGGAGGGTATCCTGGGAAAGAAACCTGCCGAGCCCCAGCCCTTCCAACATCACACCCAGCGCCACCGCCATAAACAGGGCGTCCGTAAATATAATCCCTATGTATTTAATAATATGGCGCACACTGTTAAGGCGGATATCCAAATCCTTGTGTTTTCCTATTCCATACCACATCAGGCAGGGCAGCCAGCCATACAAAAACTGCGCTGCAAATCCATATCCACACACCTTAAGCGGATATCCCGAAATAATATCTGCGGCCAGATTTCCCACCGCACACCCTAATGCGCCCGGCGTACCGAACAATAAGCCAAAAGCGGGCGGCAGCGCGCCCGCAGGCCGCACCTCCGTCAATCCCGTCAGTCCAAATAATCTCCGAAACGGCATTGTAATGATAAAGAAAAGACATGCCGTGAAAAAAAATCTCGTTGCTTTCTTCATTTTTTCCTCATTTCCGCGCTGTTTTTCCGGCGCATTTTTTTCCCCGGCGGTGGGCAGCAATCCACATTAATTCCCTCTGATGTAAGGATAATTATAATGGGCATACCCAATCCGATGGAAAATCCCAAATTGTTAAAAAACACAATAATAAATATCTGCTCCATCCAGACGCCCTGCAGGACATACAGACCAAAGAACAGTATCGATGCCACCGTCACGGCGCTTACTGCGGAGATTGCGATGTATTTTATAATATTTTTGCCGCTGTGCAGGTTTGGCTTTTCCTCCGAACGTAAATACCACAGTCGATACGGCAGATAAGCTGCCGTAAAATTGCCGATAACGCCCAGCACAGAACCTGCCGAAAGGGTTCCTGCCATATCCGCCAGAAGATTGCCGATACCACAGGCAAGAGCCCCCACAGGACCAAAAAGCAGGCCTGCTGCCGGCGGAATGGCATTGACAGGCCTCACCTCCGTCAATCCCTCCACCAGCACCATAACCTTAAAGGAAATGCCAAGCACCAAAAAGGCCGCCAGCGTAAGAAAAAACTGCTTTGTTTTACTAAGACGCATTCTGTTTTTCCCTCCTTTCCCCTTCCTGTTTTTTTCTTTCTAAAAAGGTAAGCCCTGCCACAATCGCCCCCACGGCAATGATAAGCGCTCCCGCTATGGAAGACGCCGTAACGTTTTCCCCTCCCCCGTATGCAGCAGGCAGCAGGACCGACAATCCCAGCGTCACAATGGGTTCTGTAGACGCTATAACGGTAACGCTGATTGCATCCGAATACTTTTGGGAAAACATCAGGACAATATAGGCATATGCCTTGGCAAAAAACGCAAGGATAATAATGTTGGAAAGCAATTCCCTTGTGTATGTAATCCCCCAAAAGGTTGACGCATCTTCAATATACCAGAGTATAAAACCAATCAGGGCGGTAAAAAACATCTGCACAATACAGATTAAAACCGGCTCCTCCTGCTTGGCATACCTGTCCACCGCTATGGTATACACAGCAGAAAAAAAACATCCGGCAAGCATATACAGCGAACCCGTATTATAAAAACCGCTTACCGTAAAGCCGGTGCTGACGCATAGGCCTGCTCCGATGATGAATGCGCCCAACACATTGTTTCTTGTGGGCTTCTGATGCAAAAACAATAACAAAACCGGCACGAGGATAATGGTCAGCGCCGCAAGAAAACTTGCGTTTGCCGGTGCAAGCCGGGAAATACCTGCCTTTTCCGTAAGAAGGTTCATGGTCAGAATAAGGGAAAGCAAAAAACCTTTTATCCAGACGCTCTTTTTTAATTTTTTTAACTGCCGCCAGAAGATTGCTGCCATAAGCGCAGCCGCAATGCCGCAGGTCAGCGTCAGATACGCGTAGGAAGAAAAATCATCGGGCAGGTTTTTGATAAACAAATAGGATGCCGCCCAGCACAGGGTAATGGAGAGCAACAGAATATTACTTTCTTTCTTAGTCATATGCCCCTCCTCCTTCCTGTGACGGACTTTCCTCCAACATACCGCCGTAATAAGTAAAAAAAATCGTCCGCTCCTCCATCATAATGGTATTTTGGTTCAGTTCCAAAAGCACTTCCTCCATAATGGCGCGGATATCTGTCTCACATGCTCCCCTAAAGTAATACACCAGCGTATTTTCCTGTGTGAGCATATATTTCTCATCCACCCATCCGCCCTGGGCTTCTATAATGGTGTATCCTGTAACGTATTTTGTGCAGATGGCATTTATCGTTTGTTTTGCTTCCTGTGTGGATATTGTCTGGTTATAGGTGTCCTTATCGTTTAAACCGATATAAAGAACGTATTCTGTTGCCTGCTCCAACCCTGCATTCTCATTTGGTGCATCAGGGGAAACACATCCGCCCATCATGTCAGCCAACAGAATGCAGATGCAGGCAAAAAAAAATTTCATTTTTTGGATATTTTTCCTTTTTTTCATATTTCCTCCTTTTTACAAAATAGTTAAAATATTTGCAAAACCTGTAATGATGAATACTTCCATAACCTCCTCATTTACATTTCTGATTTCCATTGTACCCTGCTTCTTCATGATTTTGGACGCTGACAGCAGTACACGGAGCCCTGCGGAAGACAAATACTCCAGTTTTGCAAAATCAAACCTCAAATCCACAATTCCTTCCAGATTTTTCTTTAATTCTTCTTCCAGCTTTGGTGATGTGGAGGACTCCAGCCTGCCGCCCAGTTTTACATTAAGTGTCTCCTGATTTTTTTCTGTTTCTATGGTAAGGTTGTCCATTTTTTTATTCCTCCTTTTTTCAGTGTCGCACATTCCTTCAAATCCGCTCTGCAAAATCCCATAATCTTACGGAAGTTCTTCTCACACTTCCCAAGAGGGTTTTCTCTTAAATCCCACATGGTAGGTTATTTTTTCCATCGTCAATTCATGTTCCCCAAGCATATAACGCCCAACGGTGATGTCTTTCCCTATAATAATCCCTTTCGGAAAGTCGTTCAGACAACGGTTCAGCAATGCCGCCTGCTCTGCCCGCGACTGGTCCGAAAGGGGATTATTGGGATTCACGCTTCCGATGGGTACCAGCTTGATATAATGGATATCCGTCATGGCTGTTTTTTCTTTCCCATCCATTTTTTGATTCCTCTTTTTCTGTCAGATTATCAGTTTATTCATTGGATTTCTGGGGAAGCGCCCTTCCTGCAACGGCGTCGCTGTAATCGGCCTTTTTGGCAAACAGTTCTTCTTCAATTGCATCTACTTTTTTCTGTTCTGCAACCGCATTGCTCTGCGCTATCTGTAAGCCCTTGTATCCGTTTTCTCCATCTCCGTATTCCACTGCTTCGCCGTCCTTCAATGCCTTTAAACCAAACAAATCGGAAACACCGCTGACATCGCTTCCACTGTCTGCAAGCATCTTGATAAAGTCTGCCGCCTGATTTTGCAGGGTGTTCCATGACTGGTTCACCATATCCATTGCCTGTCCGTATTTCACTGCCGTTTCGTCCCTGTCCTGCGCAGACTTGCTTTCATCTTTTTCCAAGGTATTCATCAGGCGTACCATCTCTGTCTGGTATGCATTTTGCTGCGTGGAGGCAAGACGCTTGAACTGTGCAATTTTGTTTTCCAGTCCGCCTTTGGCTGCTCCCAGTTTATTTTCAATCTGGCTGATTTCCTGCCTGAGCGCTTTTAAGCGTTCTGCTTTTATCCTTGCGCTGTCAGACAACTTCTGTCCGTTGCCGTCCTGAATGGTGGAACCGACAAGCGAAGGTGCAATATTGGCGGCCATCATATCCAGCACTCTTGCCAGACCCTCCGGTATGCCATGGTTGGTTGCCCTGACATCCACGTGATATTTGGCGGAATTGTCCGAACTTCTGGTATTGCTGCTGTGGGCGCTGACGCTGCCGGTAACGCTTACCTTTATAATACCAAGGTTCATGGTGCCTGACAGGGTAGCCCCCATATCCAATGAGCTTTCCTGCTTTTCACTCTGTTTTACTTCCATATCAAACAATATGTTTACTTCATCAATCTGAAGATTCGGTATCGGTACGATGGCCAGCATAGGCACGTCCACCCGCATCTCATCCAGATTGCTGGTGCCATCCTCGTTGACGCTCCGTTTCTGATACTTAAATTCTACCGTGCGCAGTTTGCCGCCGTTTCCGAATCCAACCGTATTAATAAAACTGGCTGTGGAGTTTGCCAGCGCCGTACTGGCGTCCGCCGCCGCAGTCAAAGGCCCTCCTATTAACTGGTCCATCTGTAATCCTGCAAATTGTTCTGCTATTGCCATTCTTATCCCTTCTTTCTCATAAAAATTTTGTTTAGGAAAAACCAAAAATGTCGAAATAACTTCTTTTTTGACCCTGTGTCGAAATCCGCGCCTGTAACAATTATTTTTTCCACCCACAAAACCTGTCCGCAGATTAATTCTTCCGGCATTGTTTCACAGAAAAGCCGCAGGTTCATCTCCACGGGAAGGTCTTGCAGGCAGTCCAAAAGGTATGCTTTTTTTTCCTGTATTTCCCGGTTCTTTCCTTTTCGTTGTTTTTTACTCATAATCTTTTTCCAGTCCAAATTCAATCTCACGATTCATAATTTTTTCCTGATATTCCATGATGCGGTTGGTAATGTTGGACTGCGCCATCAGATATTTTTCTTTGTCAAATTCATGGGTAACCTCCTCAAAGGCCTCCCTGCTGATTTGCTCTAGTTTCTCCTGTTCCGCCATCATATCTGAAATTTTCTGGTATAACTGCTTTAATTTTTTCACCTTTGCCTTCAACTTGCCAACCTCCTGCCGGGTGTTTTTCTGTTCTTCCGACCCCAAATTACCGTCCACGGCCACAGGCGTGGTATCCAGCTGCTTTGCTACTTGGTTGGCGCTGAGTAAGTCTGTCAGACGTAAAATCCCCTCCGTTGCCGGAATGGAACGGATTTTCATTTTATATGAAATTTTAGGCAGAAAATCACTCTCCCGCTGTTCAGGGGCACAAATCCGGGCATTGATTCTGCATTTGCCATCCTGCTCGTTCACCACTTTGATTTCCGTGGAAAAGTCTATTTCCGCCCTCTCCACATTCAGGTTGGTGACGGGTACAATGGACAGGAGGGGCACCTGCATCTGCAGGTTATCCACACTGTAACCCTCTTCCGCCTCCGGCCTTACCTGCTCGTAGGCAATATTGAGATTGTTTAAATGAACCGTTTCCTCCCGTCCGTTCTGTTTTATAACACCCATGCTTTTGATAGCGTCCACCACCTGCGCCCGAAGCTGCTGGTTGGATTTTGCCAGTGCATGCAACGGTGCGTAGACAAGGTCGTCCAAAAGGATAAATTCGCTGTCCCGGTAACCTTCCGGATTTTTTTTGCCCCCCTGTGGAGCCGGTTCCTTCTGCATACTTACGTCGTCTGACATTTTGGCGCTTCCTCCTCTAGCTTAAAAACAATGCGCGTTCTTCTTCCCGGCGTTTTACCAGTCCTTCCAGAACTTTTCCGCCGCCTTTATTGTAAGCGGGAATTTTTGCCGCCACCGTAGCGGCATCCCTGCCGGATACCAGTTTTTGCAGGTTGCCCTTGCCGCAGTTATAGGTAAATGAGGTCAGGGCGTCAAACTGGTTTTGGTTTAAGGGGAAAGAGATGATTCCCTGTCTAACAAAATCATTGACATAGCCCGCATACTTTTTCAAATCCTCTGCAAGAAGCTTTCTTGCCTCTTCCGCGGATGACAGAGTATCCCCCTCTTTTACATTGGCGGTATGCCCGTATCCGATTGTCCATACTCCTGCCGGACATTTATACGCTTCCAGCTTACAGCCTTCGTATTTTGCAACCAGTTCCACTCCTTTTGGGGAAACGCTCTTTTCAGGCTTGTCCCCCTGAATTTGCTGATTTTCTGCGCCTGTATGGTTTTCTGCGGCAGATACGGGCGCTTCCTTCACCGGCGTGTCTCCAGGCAGCTTCTCCATGGCTTCTTTTATTGCCATACGGAACGTGTCCATGGTATAGCCTGTATCAAGCTGTTTCCAGAGATGGTCGGGGTCCCCATGCCCGGAGGCAATGCCCTTATCATGGCCTTCTTTATGGCTGACAATGATGCCGTCCGCCAAAGGGTTCAGTCCAAATTCCCTGCAAAGAAAAGCAAACAATTCTACGGCAGTATGATATGTACGGTTTACAATCGACATTGCCGTTTCCTTATCCGAACAGGTAAACGTGGCTCCGCCTGTGTATTTTAAACACGCCGGCTCACACATCTCCACACCGATATGCGTATTGTTTCCGCTGCCCCCGCAGTGCCATCCCCTGTAATCCCAGGGCAGCGTCTGAATTACCTTCCCCGTATTTCCGTCGATAAAGGCATGGACGCATGCCCTTTTATAATCCGCATTATTCCATTTTTTGACAAATCCTTCCGCCGAAGGCTGCGGACAGCCGACGCTGTGTATCATCAGTCCCCTGACTGCAATCTTTTTCCCGGCTTTGTAGCAGGGATTATTCGTTAATATACTTTTTACAATTTCCATACTTACCTCCATTCCGCGCAAAACTTAGCGCTTTTCGGCGAAAGGTCCATTGACATGAGCCATAGAAGCGCTTTTCACGCTGCCAAGCGCATTAAGCAAATCCTTTACATTTGGCAGTTCACAGGTATAAATGCCGATACCGCTTAAGACATTCGTACCGCCTGCCCATACAACATCTGCACAGAGGGCACAGATACACTCGCCTTCCCCTGCCACAAGTTCTTTACTGTCTCCCGAACTGACATTGCCTGCAATCAGGTTGCCGTTCTGGTCATAAAAAGCAATTGCCGTCAGCACTTTATTGCCGGAAAACCGATTTGCGGTAACACGGACTTTTTTAATATACTGCCCTTCCTTTAATAAGCCCGACTTATATCCGCCACCGTTTCCCCCATGTTTTTCCAATTTTACGTCTCCGCATTCAAACTGAACTGCATCCAGCGCCGCGCCTGTCCAGATATTGATTTTGGAAGGCAGCATTCCTTCCTTATATTTTGCTTTATCATCCGATTTTTTTGCGCCTAATACCTGCGTTGAAGTATAATCCGCTAATTTCATGACTGTCCTCCTTTTCTAAAGACTATTTTTTTCCTGTTATTTCCCGCATAAACTCCTCAAAACTCTTGTCCACTCTTGCTTTCAGGTAGTTTTCTCCTTCCGGCGTTAATTTCCACAAATCCTTGACCTTGATGCTGTTTGTTTCATAATAATTTACCAGTTCAGACGCTTCCCTGATTATGGACCAGCCGTTTTTGTCGAGTATCGCTACCGGAAGGCTGATTCTTGCCACTTTTTCCACAATTTTTTTCTTTTGCTCATTTGTATAGGTAAAGGCAATATAATTGTATTGCGGCCCGTGCTGAATCGGGTCATATTCGCCCGGTTCAAATTTTTTGATGCCGTTTCCCCGCAAACCGCGCTCTTTCTCTTTATCCGCCCATTTGTGGCTGTCGGTCATGAAATCATTTAACTTTGTCATAAATTCTGCTTCTTCCCACGAATCCGAGGGCACCGGATGTCGCTGTCCGGTAAGGCAGACCAAATCATGAATATCATAATCCCCTGTGATAAACCACTTTGCATACTCCGTTTCCGCCCTGCGTTTTCCTGTAGCAGCGTCCACGGTAATGCTTGCAATAAAGGATTGCAAATCTTTTTCTACGGAAAGATAATTTCTGCTGTTTTTCTCATTTTTCTTGATTATATAGGCATCATTTCTATTTGCTTCAAAATACCTGTTTCCTTCACTGGTCAGATATAAACCGCCGATGTTGAGGTTTTCCTTCTTTTCCACGGGAAGCGGCACCAATCCGAAAATGCTTTCAAGATTAGCTATCCTCTTTATCTCCGTATCCGAAAAATCTTCCTTTAACCGTTCAAGCTTAATGCTTTTATCCAGAATAGCATGCGGCTTTGCCCCCGCTCCTGCATTCAGCATCCTGATTGCATCCTCTCCTGCCTCACGAAAACTGACTATAATATTCAGCTTGTCAAAATTTGCCTTTCCCGGGACATTGATAACGGCTTTACTCAATGCCTCAAAATGTTTCTCCGTAACAAATTTTTGTTTTATCTCTTTTTCTGTGTTTTGTTTTTCAATGCACATATATCCTCCTTCTTCTTACAACGTTTTCCGGTTACGTACTCATAATACGATATTTTGTTAACTGCCCTGATACACTATGCCGGCTTTCCGGCCCGTTTTTTTGCATAACAAAAACAGCGCCCGGGGATTTCCCTCCGAAATGCGCTGTTTTTAATAAATATTTTTATTAACCAGTAAAAAATTTATTGACAAATTCTGCAAAATATCGTATTTTGTTAACTTTTTTAAAAATTCTCCCGTTTACGGCAAAAAACAAACTCTTTATTCTGTTTCTGACATTCCCGCCTTTATACAACCTCTCACAATCCTAAACCGCTCAACCTCTGCCTTTTCTCCTGCACGGTGGTTGCAGTGTAAATCCTCGTTGTTTCAAGGCTGGAATGCCCCAGAATATCCGACAGTTCTGATAAATTCCCATACCGATTCATATAGGTTATGGCAAACAGATGACGAAAACTTTGTGGATGCACTTTTTCTTTCGGTATCCCAATATGCTCCGCCATGCCGGTCAGCATTTTGTACACTCCGGTTCTGCTGATATGGCCTGTCGTATTTCCCCTAAAGATAACTCCGCTTTCAATCTTTGAGCGTTTACAGTAACTTCTCAGTTCGCCTGCCAGCTCTTCCGACAAATAGACTTCCCGGATTTTTCCTTTATTTGTCACTGTAAACATCTCTTTATCTAAAATTTCCACAGTAAAAAATTTCAGTTCCCCAATTCTGATACCGGTTAACGCCAGTGTTTTCATAATGTAATAATACTTTTCCCTGCCGCTTTTCTTTGCATAGTCAAGTAACCTGTTGTATTCTTCCACACTGATGACATTTTCAACGCTCTTACGTCTCTGTATCTTTTTTGTCTTTATAACGCATTCTTCCAATCCGGAATATTTTAAATAACTGTTTACTGCCACAATATACAGGTTCAACGTGGAAACCGCAATATTCTTTTTGGCCAGATGTTCCTTATAAACTATCATAATCTTTTTTGTTATTGCTTTATCCCCTAAAAATATCAGTAGTTCCCGGGCCTGCCTTATGTATATTTCCCTGGTTCCTCTTGACAGTTCCCTTTGGAAAAGATATTCTTCATAACTCTTTATATCTTTTGTTTTCTTCATGCTGCTACTCCTTCTTATCCATGACCTATGGTCAGTCCCCTAATTAGAAAGAGCCGCTTTTGTCGTAACGGGAGATATCCGGATTTCATTCCTCCTTTCACCCTTTTAAGTTCAGTATACCTTACTTACCCTTAATACGCAATATTGCGGAAACACCAATAAAACAGTTACCACACGGATAAAGATGTGTTATACTTAAAAAAATGCAGATTGGAGAAAACTATGCAGGAAATACAAAAATTTTATCATGCAGAATGTAACGAAAGCGAGAGACTGCAATCTCAATCGGGACAGATTGAATATATTACAACTATGAAATATTTAGAAATGTATTGTCAAAGGGATATGGATGTCCTTGACGCATGTGCAGGAGGGGGCATTTACGCATTTCCGCTGGCAGACGCAGGATGCCAGGTAACAGCAGGCGATTTGATTGATGTCAATGTAGAGCATATTAAATCAGAAGATTTAAAAAATCCAAAATTAAAGCACATTTACCAGGGAAGTGTTCTGGACCTTTCCTGTTTTGAGGATAAAAGTTTTGACGTTGTATTAAACTTAGGTTCCTATTATCATTTGTGCGATGAGACTGACCGTCAAAAATCTTTGGCTGAAACACTGAGGGTATTAAAAAACGGCGGTATTTATGTCATTGCATATATCAACCGCTGTGCAAATTATATGGCGCATTTTAGGGAGTTCCAGAGTAATTATTCTTTTCTGGTAAACTATATGCACAACGGTTTCATAGAAGGAAGTTCCTTATTTTATTCCACAACTCCCGAGATGATAGAAGCCGATTTACAAAATCAAAATCTTAAAATTCTTCATCATATTGCTACAGACGGACCTATTTTTATATACAGGGATATCGTGGAAAAAATGAGCACGTCGGATTTTGACGCTTTTATGGAATTGCATTTAGCCCATTGCGATAAAAAAAGTAATCTGGGCTATAGTGAACACGGTTTAATAATAGCACAAAAGTAAGGAAAAAGCTTTCGATAACTGGATGAAACGAGATACTTTATTTGCTAAGAAAATTATGGAGGTAAATATTATGAACGCAGACATGCTGTTAAACAACGTATTGGAGGAATTTTTGCTGGAATGTGTGGGAAACCGGCTGGAGGAGGTTTCCGAAGTTCCCCGGATGCTTGAAGATATTTCATATCTGGAAAATAAGGACTCAGACATAGCCCGGATTACAGAATGCGAAATATTGGATGTGGAAGATTATTCCATACAAGATTTCTCCGTCGAGGGAGACCGAATCAAAATTTCCTATGAAATCAGTTATATTTTACAGGCCTTTGCCAATTCTGAATTTATTTGGAGAATACAGGGAACTGCCAACTGTATTTTCTCAATCCCCGGTGTGGAAGCATATGACTGGAGTATTTTTCAACGCATTGGCGGAAATGTTGAACAATTACTGGCTCATAAAGATTTACTGCATTTTGAAAACATAAGTTATAGTTTCATGGAATGTGATACCATTTAGGGTGATAATATGGTGGCACAAAACAAAATTATAAATACTGCTGCAAAAAAAGTCCTGTCGCCGCAAGGCCTGTTCCGAAAAGGCGCCTCTCGAATCTGGCTGGACGATAACCGATACTTTATGATACAAGTAGAATTTCAGCCCAGCGGATATTCTTCCGGCACCTTTTTGAATGTTGGAATCAGTTTTTTGTGGGAGTTCAGCAATGGTTTAAATGATACTTTATCTTTTAATTATGGTTATCGGGAAAATGTGGATGGTAAAGACTTTGTTTCCTACAACGGTGATGACGATAAATTCATGGCGGAGGTAGAAAAGCTTGCTGAAGCTGCTATGCAGAGAGTGATGGAATACCGTCTTTTCCAGGATGTAGATTATGCAAAAAAAATGCTGTTACAGAAAACTTCTTCAAGAAGATTCTGGGAGATTTATAACTATTCAATGCTATGCTTTATGAAAGGCGATTTTGAAGAAGGAAAAACCTATTTCATGCAATTTATGGACATATTAAAACATTCTTTTTATTCGGGAAACGTATATATTGCATGGTGTGAGGAGTTTTATAACCACTGTATAAAAGAAATATGCCCTCAATTATCAGATAAAGAATCTGCCCGGTGCATGGTATTGGAAATGATACGCAGAAGGCGTAATTTTTTTAGCGAAAAACCTTCCTATAAAAAAATGAAAAAGGAGAACTTTCTTTGAAAAAACAATGGATGCTGATTGCCGCCCTTTTCCTGACCTCGCTCATTCTGTCCTCCTGCGGAAATGAGTCGGCACCGTCAAAACAGCTTCAATACGTCGAATTGAAAATGAAACTGGAGACACCTGTTCTGATTACAGAATACGGAGAATTGCTGGATTCCCATACCAACAGTAACGGAGAAACTTATTTCCTTTACTGCCTGACGCAGGAGGACGAGAGGACATTTACCGTTACCAGGCAAAATGCCAATGAAATTGACCAGAAAATTGTCCCTCTGGCGTTTGACGAAACGGTACACTTTCTCTTTATATGTGCGGACGCATCCGGAAACATAATGCTTTCCGGCACAAATATCTCCTATGTATATAAGAACGAGTCCTATGAACCTTGCCAGACCTTTCCATCCTGGCCGGTGGGCGGAATGATTGCCACCGATGACAACACTGTTATCTGTCAGGTTTATTCCGACTCTCCTTATTACATATTTGATTTGTCAACCGGGAAAAGTCAGGGAACCTTTTTGGATAAAGAATTTTTGTTTGAACAGGGTTTCAGTCAGCCTTTTCTGTATGGTCCTTACGGACAGGAAATGCTGATTACTGCCGCCGGACTTTACACACATGATAAAGATACATGGAATTTGCAGGTACCCGGCAATAAGACAAGTATGGCTAAAGCCGATTTTGCCGCTAAAGCGATAGAAAAAGGTGAAAATGAAACTTATATTGTCTACGATTCTGACTTTCGGTACACTTATGTGCTGCAAGAAGCAGACAGCGATGCCAGACAGATAACCTTGCGTGTGACGGCATGGCAGGACAGGGAAATATTGAGGACTGCCCTGACGGAATACCAGATTGCCCATCCGAATGTTACGATTGAATATTCCTTCCGCTGCAGCGATTTACCCAAGACAGAGCAGGAAGCAAATACCTTACTGCAAATAACCAATACCGAAATTGTTTCTTCACAGGCGGCAGACCTTTATGTCCTGGACTATCTTCCATGGCAGAAATATCAGGAAAGCGGGCTGTTGCTGGACATATCAGATGTTGTGGCGCCATTTGCGGAAGACGAAGACTACTTTGGAAATGTTCTGACTGCCTATGGGGCGGAGGACGGATTATATGCCGTACCTTGGTTTTTTGCAGCCAAATTTATTCTATGCAAAGAGGATTTGGCTCCCTATGTTCAGAATATTCACGAGTTTGCTTCTTATCTGGAAAGCCACCCTGACGAGCCCGGACTGATTCCCCATTATTACCGTGATATGCCGGAAGTCTTTCTTTCCATGATGTATGAGTTTTATCAGGATGATTTGTATGAGGATGGAACTCTAACACCACAAAGCGTGGAAAGGTTTCTGACCTCTGCTGAAATTATATATAACAGGGAACAGGAAAATACCGATGCCAGGATTTTGCGGCCGACTGAAAAAAATAATCTCTCTTTTTCCTACCTTCAATACTTTCCGTTCGGAACGGATGTATATCTTTTTTATGAAAAACAGGAAGGAAGCGTGCTGCTTCTGCCCACCACGGCCATGGGTATATCGGACTTGCTGAAAGTCAATTACCACCCGGATTATACCATGATTCCCGTAGAAGGCATCCGTTCCCGGCTTTTGTTTGGAATCCATTCCCGTACCATGGAAGAGGAGGCAGCCAAAGACCTGCTGCGTTATCTGCTTTCATACTATGCGGAAGCAGGCAGTACGGACAGAAGCATTGAAATGTTTGGTTTCCTGCCGGGACTTCCGATTTATAAACCCGCCATTACCACACATTTTGAGAAATATTATCTTACCAATGAAATAAAAGATAATAACCCACTTTATACTTACTCTGAAGAAGAAACCGAAAATCTGCTTGCCGAATTGGGAAATTTCCGGACGCCTGTCTATACTACGGAAGCCTTTGATGATGAAGCATTTTCTGTTTTTATAAGTGGAAGCACAGGTTTTTTGACCGGTGAAAAACCATTGGAAGAAGCCGTTGACGAAATATATAACCGTCTGCTGCTGTTACAGCAGGAAAAGCAGTAAAAAAAGCAAAGAGGTTTTGGTTATTAAAAAAACCAAAACCTCTTTGCCTGTTCCTCTTTCTGTCCGGATGAATCCAAAGCGGTTATTTCATTTTTCACAAAACGCAGCACCACGGCAGAAAACCGTGACAGCGTAAGGGATACTTTTCCTGACAACACCGGTATTTCCTGATGTACTGTGCTGTACCCTGTTTCCGTACTTTCAAAAATCTTCTTTATCACTGCCTGTTTCGGCACACCGACTTCCCAGACTCTTACTTCTTTTTCTATTTCCCTGTCATTATTATTGATTAACACGATGGTCTGGGCATTTTTGTCAAATCTGCCGTATGCCAGATAATTATAATCTTTTCCCAGACACTTCAGGGAACCTGTTTTAAGTTCCTGACAGGTTTTATGGATTTTAATAATTTCTTTGTGAAATGCAATTAATTCCTTGTCTTCATATCCCCATGGATAAGTGCGTCTGTTATCCGGGTCCGTAAAGCCGCACAATCCGGCTTCATCCCCGTAATAGATTGCCGGAGCGCCCGGCCACGTCATCTGGATAACAACGGCTTCCCTAAATACGGCAGGATTGTTTCCTTCATTGGCGGCTTCCGGCCCCAATGTACTGGTACGCCCCACCTTGTGGCTCGTACGGGTCATAAAACGGGAATGGTCATGATTGGAAAGCTGGTTCATAGCCACCTGCAGGCTGGGTGTGGAAAAACTGGAACTATGATGGTACATGGCGCCCCAAAAACTGTCCGCATTGCCCAAAAGGTCCTGTCGAAAATCGTCGCTGTGTTTTTCCATACCTGTTAAAAACCATGTGACAGGCTCCATAAAAGCGTCATAGTTCATGACGGAATCCCATTCCCTGCCCTGCAGCCAGTCCCTGGTATCCCCATAATGCTCCGCCAAAATAACAGCATTGGGATTGGCTTGTTTTACTGCTTTTCTGAACTCTTTCCAAAAATAATGGTTGTACTCCGGGGAAAATCCCAAATCCGCCGCCACATCCAGACGCCACCCGTCTACATTAAATGGCGGGGATACCCATTTTCTGGCAATGTGCATCACATAATCAAAAAGCTCCTTGGAACCTTCGTAGTTGAGCTTTGGAAGCGTATCATGCCCCCACCATCCATCGTAGGTGGGATTATAAGGCCATCTGTTTTTGTCATGAAATAGGAAATAATTGCTGTATGGGCTGTCTTTAGAAACGTAAGCGCCCTTTTCATATCCTTCTGCATTTTCGTAAATGCATTCCCTGTCCATCCACTTATTAAAAGAACCGCAATGGTTAAATACGCCGTCCAGAATCACCTTGATGCCTCTCTTATGCGCTTCCTCCACAAAATGGATGAATAAGGCATTGCTGGCTTCCAGATTGACTTTATTGGTGACCCTGTTGATATATTTTGAAGCAGCCCTGTTTTCCTTCTGCCCGTTTTGTAAAAGCTCTCCTTTTTCTTCTACAATTTTTCCGATATGGGGGTCGATATAATCATAATCCTGAATATCATATTTATGGTTGGAGGGGGATACAAACAATGGGTTAAAATAAATCACTTCCACGCCCAAATCCATCAAATAGTCCATTTTATCAAGAACGCCCTGCAGGTCCCCGCCGTAAAATTCACGGACATCCATCGTCGCCGGATACCGGTTCCAGCTTTCCACATGATGAACGTTTTCCCCGATGTAACAATACTCATTGGTTTCCACGTCGTTGCTACTGTCACCCCTTGCAAAACGGTCGATGTAAATCTGGTACATAACAGCGCCCTTTGCCCATGCAGGCGTTTTAAAACCGGGAATTACCGCAAAATCATAATATTCATTGACTTCCTGATTCAATCCCCTCATATCGTAAAAACCGACTATTTTGCCGACTTGAATCTCAAAGTGGTAAGTAATTTTTACATTGTCCAGCTGAACCTGAATCGCATAAAAATCAAAAACCTCGTCAGACTTCTCCTTCAACATGAGAAGTTTTTCTCCCCGGCATACCAAAAACACCCTGTCGACATTATTTTTAGATGTCCGGAAGCGTATCGTAATTTCTTCATAAGCATTTGGCTCCGAAGGAGTTACATATTCTTCCGTGGTATCACTGAAAAGCGCTCTTTTATTTAAAACCGGCCGCATAGAAGAAATATACAGCTGACTATATTCTGCTTTCCTCAATTTGTCCATATCCATAAATTGACAACCTCTTCTTAACTTATCATGTCTATTCTATTTTATAATATTCATCCTTCCTATGCAAGGAAAATCCCGTATGTGTTTTTCACAAAGTAAAAAAGACAGTTTTCGCAGACTGTCTTTTTTAGAGAAGGTATTTCTTTCTTATGGGGTATAGCAAAAACTATATAATGTATTGGGGGGGTTACGAGTATTATAATAGCATAGCCTATTCCTGTCGTCTATTCCCACAATTCACAAATATTACAATTTTAGACTAATATTTTTGTATAATATATACAATAGTATATTGTGCAGAATGACTAAAACAAAGATTCAAACTCTTCCCTGTTAATCTTTTCTTTCTCCAAAAGCAATGCTGCTGCCTTATGAAGCACGTCCTGATGCTCCAGAATGATTTCTTTTGCCTTGGAATAACACTCGTCTATAATAGATTTCACTTCCCTGTCAATCTCACCGGCAACCGATTCGCTATGGGCGCGTGTATGCGCAAGGTCACGTCCGATAAACACTTCATCGTCGCTTTCATCGTAATTAATAACCCCGATATTCTGCGACATACCAAATCTGGTTACCATTTTACGGGCTACCTTTGTTGCTTTCTTGATATCACTGGAGGCGCCTGTGGTAATATCGTCAAAAATAATTTCTTCGGCAATACGTCCTCCAAGGGAAACCATGATATCCTGCATCATCTTTCCCTTTGTCAAAAACATTTCATCCTTTTCCGGCAGCGGCATGGTATAGCCTGCAGCGCCGATTCCCGTAGGAATAATGGATACGGAATACACCGGCCCGACATCCGGCAGCACATGGAACAAAATGGCATGACCTGCTTCATGATAGGCTGTAATTTTCTTTTCTTTATCAGAAATGATACGGCTTTTCTTTTCCGCACCGATTCCCACTTTAATAAATGCTTTCTTAATATCCTCCTGATTGATATAAAGCCTGTTATCCATTGCGGCATTGATAGCCGCCTCGTTTAAGAGGTTTTCCAAATCAGCGCCTGTAAAACCTGCCGTTGTCTGTGCAATCTGCTGCAGGTTCACATCGTCCCCAAGCGGCTTATTCTTGGAGTGTACTTTTAATATATCTTCCCTTCCCCCGATATCCGGCGTTCCCACGGCAATTTTCCTGTCAAATCTGCCGGGACGGAGTATGGCAGGGTCCAAAATATCTACACGGTTCGTCGCCGCCATGACAATAATGCCTTCGTTTACGCCAAAACCGTCCATTTCCACCAAAAGCTGGTTGAGCGTCTGCTCTCTTTCGTCATGTCCGCCGCCCATACCGGTACCGCGCCGTCTGGCAACGGCGTCTATCTCATCAATAAACACAATACAGGGCGCATGCTTTTTTGCATCCGCAAACAAATCCCTGACGCGGGAAGCGCCTACGCCTACAAACATTTCCACGAAATCAGAACCGGATATGCTAAAAAACGGGACGTTTGCCTCCCCTGCTATCGCTTTGGCGAGAAGCGTCTTACCTGTACCGGGAGGGCCCTCCAAAAGGACTCCCTTCGGTATTCTTGCGCCCACCCTGGTAAACTTCCCGGGGGCTTTTAAAAAATCTATAATTTCATAAAGTTCTTCTTTTTCTTCTTTCAGGCCCGCAACATCCTTTAAGCCGATTCTGCCTTCTCCCATGGAAAGCCTCGCCCGGCTTTTGCCAAAATTCATCATTTTACCGTTGCTGCCACTGTTGGCATTTTGGGATGATATCGTAAAAAAGATAAATATGCCCACGACAAGCACCACAATAATCGGCAGTACGGTGGTCCAAAATACATTATCACCCGGTATTTCCTGTATCTGCGGCTCAATGCCGTGTTTCCTGACCAGCTTTTCAAGCTCTGTTACATCAGTGGCATAAAGAGTCTTTTCTTCCCCTGATTTCAGAACAATCTCAAGTGAGCCCGTAGGCGTTTCCCTGTTAGGTTTTATGATGACCTCTTTTACCTTATCCTCTGTGATGTCCTGTATCAGCTTTGCCTGACTGTATTCGGTGTTCCTTCTTTCCCAGGGACCAAAAATCGCAACAATAAATATCAACAGGATAATAATCAAAAAAAACTGGTTAAAACCTCTTCCATTTTGTTTCAAGATAATTCCTCCTGACCGCAGACAGCGGCCTCTTTTTTATTCCTCAAATTCTATAACGCCGATATACGGAAGGTTGCGGTATCGCTGGTCATAGTCCAATCCGTAACCTACTACAAATTCATCCGGTATCTGAAAACCTGTATAATCCACCTGTACGTCTACCATGCGTCTCTCGGGCTTATCCAGAAGGGTACACAAGCGCAGGCTTTTGGGATTCCTTTCCCTCAGCATCTCCAACAGATAACTCAGCGTCCTGCCGGAATCCACAATATCCTCCACAACCAGTACGTCCTTATCCTTGATTGGGTCATCCAAATCCTTTACAATCTTGACAACCCCGCTGGATTGGGTATTGCTTCCGTAACTGGAAACATACATGAAATCCAGAGAAACCGGAACGGTAATTCTCTTGGCAAGCTCACACAAAAAGAAGCTGCCTCCTTTTAAGACACAGATAAGGTGTACCTGCTTCCCTGCATAATCTTTGTTGATTTGGTCCCCTATTGCCTGTATTCTGTCGTCAACTTCCTTTTCCGTTAAAAGTACCCTTACATGCTCAGACATGCTTTCATCCTCCTTTTAATTGTACCTGCAAAATGCATTTTGTATTCTCACTTATCTTTATATAACTGCTGATACGATGTCCGACGACCCATAGCACATGGCTTTCTTCCGCCAGAAGCCAGATTTTTTCCCTCTCCGGTTTTGGTATTTTTTCCTCCACCATATAGTTTTTAAGAGACTTTCTGTCATACGCCTGATTAAAGAAAAAATAGTCTCCGGTTTGTCTGGTGCGGATAGTTAGCGATTTTCTTATTTTATCATAATCCATCCATTTCGTATACTGATTTTCTGGAATATTCATCGATTTTTCAAAAAAAACAGTCTTAAACTCCATATATTCCGTATCCGACAAATAAATACGAACCGGGTTTTCTCCCGGACCGGGCAGGCTAACCAAAAAACTTTTTTCATCTGCCGTCTTTTTTGCATCCGTCTTTTTTTCTATAATCACTTTTTCATATTCCCGCCTGGCCGTCATCCGGCAGGGAAGATGCAGCTCCCGGTTTTTTTGATTTGTAAAAAGAGTCCTTACTTCCTCAATATGGACGCTGGCAATATCCTTTCTGGCAGGCGTCAGCTTTTCCATACAATACATAATAACCCGTTTTTGCAAAAAAGGGGAATACAGCAACAGCTTTTCTGCTGACAACGCTTCTGCTTCATCCGAATGAAAGGTAACACAGACGTCATATGCCTTTTTCGTTTCTTCCCGTATAAAATCTTCTGTTTCCGACAGGATATCCGCAGCCCTTCCCATGTTTGCCACAGCGCCTCCTGCAATCTCTTTATCCGCATAAGGCAGGATATGATGGCGAATGCGGTTTCTGGTATAGCCGTCTTCTTCATTGGTGTAATCCGTACGCCATGTCATATGCTCTTTTAAAAGATAACTTTCTATTTCATCCCGGGTTACACACAACAGAGGACGAATAACCTCCGGTCCCCGCCCGTTATCCCTCAAAGGCCTGATACCCGCAAGACCGGTAAGCCCGCTTCCCCGAAACAGATGAAAGAGCATGGTTTCCGCCCTGTCGTTCATATTATGCGCCACCGCAATTTTTGCCTTTTTATTGAAAGCCTCCGGCGTTTCTTTTTTAAGCGCTTCTTCAAATGCTTCATAACGTACCTGCCTGCCTGCTTCTTCCGTGGAAATATGTCTGCTGTGCGCTATGGCTTCCACGTCCTTTTCCACCAGAAAAAAAGGAAGCTCATGTTCTTCACACAACTTCTTTACAAACAAGGCGTCCCCTGCGGCTTCTTTTCGGATAAGATGGTTGACATGCACAACAAGAAGCTGAAACGGCTTCTTTTTTTTCAGCGCTGACAACACAAGAAGGAGGCACACGGAATCCGCTCCTCCTGATACACCGGCAACCACAACATCTCCTTCCGATACCATATGAAATTTATCCATATATCCGCTGACTTTTTCTATCAACATGACTTATTCCGATTACCGCCGTCGTTTGGTTTCTGTCTTAATCATAATCGGTTTGCGGCAAAAAAGCAAGCGTATCAGGAATTTTGCCAGATACCCAAAACCAGTATTGTCATGTCGTCCCGGATATGTCCCCTTGATTTTCTCAGTACTGTCTGCAGCAATGCTTCCGCCAGTTCCCGTGGGTTTTCCTGCTCCAGGTTTCCTATGATTTCACTGAGTTCTTCCTTATAGTCGCTTTCTTCCACGGCGTCGACAATCCCGTCTGACACCATGAAAACATAGTCCCCGTCCATGAGCCTGCGGCGGACGCTTTCTTCATCAATACCTTTAAATATGCCGAGCGGAAGCGTACCTGTGGAAATCTGCTCCACCATATGTTCCCTTTTAATAAAGGAAGACGCAGCGCCCACTTTTGTAAATTCACAGATTCCGTCGTACAAATCCAATTCACAGATATCCAGGGTGGACATGTTCTGTTCTTCCCCTTTTGCAATCAACGCGCTGTTTACCAGATTGGCGGCAGCTTTCGGCCTGTAACCGGCCTCCATTAATTTTTCCATCAAATCCAGAACCATCTCGCTGTCCGCACAGGCTTTTTCACCGGAACCCATGCCGTCCGACAAAAGAAGAGTAATTTTCCCTTTCTCCGATTCCAGAAACGCATAGTTGTCCCCTGATTTCTGCTCCGTTTCTTTTACTGCCCTTGCCGCGCCCGTTAACACTACATACCTGGCTTCTTCCATAAAAGTATAGCTGCGTATACTGCCGTCCAAAAGATAGGGACAGTTCATGGCGGGCACCAGCCTTAAATCCAGCATTACAGAGAGCATGTCCGCGGTTTCCTCAACGCTGACCCCTCCCGCTTTTTCCGCAGACATATTCAGGTTAATTTTTGTGCGTCCGGCTTCACTGTCTATGTAATACAAATCATTGACCAGAACGCCTTCTCCCCGAAGGGTCTGGATAATCTGCCTGCGTTTCCTTTCCGGGAACGGTCTGTAAGAAAATACTTCTCCCGCCACTTCTGCCATTACACCTGCCATTTCATTCAGATTATCAGCCAGCATACATCTGTTTTCCCACAGCTTTCTGTTATACAGGCGGCTCTGCCTGGACTCCTCGTCCTGATTCCACTGAAATTCTTCATCCAATGTCTTTGCGATTTCCTTAAAAGAATCCGCATATCCCAAAAGCTTTTGTTTTCCATATTCAGAAAGCAGAAAAGTTCTCTCCAATCCTTTTTCTCCCAATATTTTTTTCATAGTATCTTTTTCCCTCCGTTGCCTATCTATTATAGGGGAAAGGATTCTCGTATTTTGTCAAATTTTTTCCCGGCTGCCACTTTTTTTTACGACAAAAAACCCCATCCCAAAAAACAGGATGGAGCTAATTCTGCTTAAATATTATTTCTCCTTCATACACCAGCCCGAGCTTATCGTGGGCAACCTCTTCTACATATCCCTTGGTATGCGTGTACTTCTCGTATTCTTTAATCTCCTCCGCCCTTACCTCTTCCGCCGTAATCTGCTCATTTAACAATTCAATCCTTGCCTGATTGGCTTTCATTTTGGCTCCGATTTCCACTCTTTTAATGGCAACTACAACCAGAATCATTACCACAACCAGAGTCACAAGAAACATGCTGAAACGGTTTTGGCGTTTTTTGCGGTAGACAGTTTTTTTTCTTTTTCTGCCTGCTGTCATAATATTCCTTCCACAATCGTGCGTAAGTTTATTGTTTACATAAAATAATTTTAATCAATTTTTTGCATGCCGTCAACTTCTTTTTTAAAAATCCTTTTGCCCGCCTGCTGCCGTTTGCCATTTTCTGTCCGGCTTTCTTGCTTTTTTTGGCAAGGAACCTGAAAGGCGTTCCGATGATTTTGAATATCTTTTTAAAAACACCCAATACGCTCTTTAAAACGCGGGACATCAGATTTACAAAAAGGGGGCTGAGTGTTTTTTTATAAAGAAACATACCCATCAAAGCGCCCAGGATGGCAAACCACCGCAGCGTCCCGTTACTTTGCGTATGCATCAGATAAAAAACACTTACCGCACAAAAAAACCAGAAAAGAATGTCCTCCAGGGAAACAAAAAACGCATTATGAGTACAGACTCTTCTCCATATCCGAAAAATGTCATATACAAAAGTGATAAAAATTCCCATTAAAAGGGAATAGAGCAGAAACAGATTTTCACTGATTGCAGGACTGCTCATGGAAACTCCCTTCTATTTGAACAGCTTTGACAGAAGGGATTCACCTTTATTTCCATAACTTGTGCTTTCCGAATAGGTAAGGCTGTCTATTTTTCCGTCGACATCTACTTCGCCTTTATCCAGTGTCAGCCGGTTTACATGCAAATCGTCTCCTTTAATCATCAACATGCCCTGGTCTGTTTCCAGTAAAATTTCATGAATGTCAAAAGACAATACATCGTTTACACCGTTGATGGTGCATGTCTTTCTGTTGGTCAGCATGATTTTATGTACCCGCTTATTTGTGCTGTTTAAATCTTCCATGAAAATACCCCCTGCCATACTTTATAATAGTATATTAGCAGGGGCAGGGCATTATTACATTAAATATACCGAAACAACTCTTTTGCTTCTTCTTTTTTTACCGTTTCCTGCACTTGAAGCACTTCGACTTTTACATCCTTATTGCCAAATGAAATGGTGATAATATCTCCCTCTTTTACATTGGCGGAAGCTTTGGCAGGTTTGTCGTTGATAAGCACCCTGCCGCTGTCACAGGCTTCATTTGCCACTGTCCGCCGCTTTATCAGCCGGGACACTTTTAAATATTTGTCCAATCTCATGGAAACCTCCCTGTTTTACCGGTGCAAAATAAAAGAGAACCTGTCCTCCAGGTTCTCTTCCTGTGTTTTATCCCAATGCCGCAATTAGTTAACAGCGTCCTTTAAAGCCTTGCCTGCTTTGAACTTAGGAGCCTTGGATGCTGCAATCTTCATTGTCTGGCCATTCTGAGGATTTCTGCCTTCTCTTGCTTTTCTCTCAGAAATTTCAAAGGTACCGAAACCAACCAGCTGAACCTTCTCACCCTTCTTTAATTCTTCTGTAACAACGCCTGTAAAAGCTGCTAATGCTTTTTCAGCATCTTTCTTGGAAATTCCAGCCTGGTCAGCCATAGCTGCTACCAATTCTGTCTTGTTCATATTGAACTCCTCCTCTTAATGAGTTTTCTTATTTGTAGTCCTAAATAGATGTCTCTCTTGAAACGTCTATACATATATATATCTGTTTTCTAAAACTTTGTCAAGGTTTTTTGCCTATTTTTGGGCATTTTCCTTATTTTACGGGATTATTTTCGCAGTCGTCTATAAAATCTTCAATTCTGTCCGTCAGAATCTGTTCCGGAAACACCTTGTACATTCCCGCTATATCACAGACAGCCATGAGTACGTTTCCCAGTTGTTTCTCCATCTCCTTTTTTTCCAAACCCTCCTGTTCTCCTTCCAGACAGGATACCGCTTTTTTCAGGACGGCAAGGTCTTCTTTCAGACTGCTCTTTCTGCCGTAAAGCTTGTCCGCCTTTTTTAATACCTTGGGCGCCCTTGCAAGAGACGGCAGTTCCTTCGGAATTTCTTTTAATGGAGATTCAATCCAGCTCTTTCCCGTTTTTTCCTGCTTTTTAATTTCTTCCCAGTTTTTTAATACCTGCGTGGAGGTTCCTGCCTCAACATCACCAAAAACATGGGGATGCCTGCGTATCATTTTAGCTGCCACATGATTGACAACATCCTCCATTGTAAACAAGCCTTCTTCCTCGGCAATCTGGGCATGCATGACAACCTGCAGTAAGACGTCTCCCAGTTCTTCCAGCAGGTTTTCGGCATTTCCGGTATTGTCATAAATTCTGATGGCGGCAATCAGCTCTGCGGCTTCCTCCGTCATGCATGGCTTTAAACTTTCATGAGTCTGCTCCCTGTCCCATGGACAGCCGTTTTCGCTCCTTAAAGTCTTTATAATGTCTAAAAAATCTTCATAAGTATATTTTTCTTCCATCTTTTTCTTATCCTGACTTAATTAATTTGGCACCAGTTCCACAAAAGAAAATGTTACGTCCTTCTTCTCGTCATCCACCTGAATCGTATAGCTTCTGGTTTCAAACCCGGTTTTGCGGAGGGTAATGACATGGGGTCCTTCCACCTTTTTAAAGCTTATCGGGGAGATACCAATGTAATTGCCGTCTACATAAACTTCCACACCGGAGGGCGCGTCAATATACACCTGATAATAGCTGGCCGTGGTATTGCCGTTTCCGGAGGATACGGAGGTATCTTTTTCTTCTTCTTTGTCCTCGTCCTCCTCATCTTCCTCCTCCTCAACGTCTTCCGCATCAAGGGTAATTTCTATCCCTGCTGTCGGTTCCGCTACCTTCAGGTAACTGGTAACAGAACTGTAACCGGATGCCCGGGCAATCAACTGATGAATGCCGTATTCCAGTGTAACCGGACCGCTGGTATCCACCAGATTGCCGTCTATATACAGGCTTGCAGTAGAAGGACTTAAGGCAAAAACCACCTGTCCGAACTTGGCTTCCTCGACTTCTAAATCGCCGATATCCAGTGTAACCTCCTCGTTGCGGTTTATAATAACATTCTTTGCCCCGCCGCCTCCGGTTACGCTGATAAGCACCTGATATTTTCCTTCCGGCACCGTAAGCAGCATATCTTCCGTAATGGGATGGATAATGCCCTGGCCTACTTCTATCCAGCCGCCGATAAACTTTTCGTCCCCGGACAGCCGCAGGTAACCGTGTCCTTTTTCCACAACTATACTGTTTACCGTACTGTCTATCCCCTTAAACGTCAGCACATCCGTTTCGTTCAAATCCATCATTTCGATTTCTTCGCCATCGGAAAAAATCTTAATATCCTCGGAAAGTTTATAAACATTCTCCCCTATCGTGACATTTTTGATGCCGGCGTCAAAGCTGTACCTGTTTACTTCTTCATTGCTCCAGCTGCCCGCCGACAGCATCAGCGTATTGAGCTTTTTCTTGCTCTTTAAAAAAGTGACGTCCACAATATCTCCCTCCCTTATCTGCTCCAGGGACAGGGACTGACCGTATTTGTCTGAAAAAACAGAAGTGCCGTCATATTGCAATGTATAATTCCTGCTGACTTCCAAATTCAAGAACGTAATGGTTTTCTCCGTGCGGTCAATTCTCACAACCACGGCAGTGTCAGCCGAATCATAACTTCCCGGACCGGTTAAAATAAAACCGGATTCTCCCCCGGGCACTGTTTCTTCGGGCTGGTTTTCCGTTTTTTTGGGAGAGCACCCAATCAGGAATGCTATAGAAAAAAGCAATACCACATATGCTGTTTTTTTCTTTTTATCTGTCATGTATTTCATCTTTTCCTTTCCGTACAGTAACCTTATATTATGAAACAGTCCTGAATACAGTGTCCAAAAATACCTGTTTTTCCTTTTCCTGCCCGGACAATACTTCGAGTTTTTCCCTGTTTTTATCCGGTATCCACGCTTTTCCCGTATTATAATAAAAATTTACGATTTTCCAAAACTTCTCGGGATACGCCAGCCTGTAATATAATTCCACAAAAGAACGCGCGGAAAGAGGTCTTATACTGTTATAGGCGTCCAAAAGACTCTCCCCGAGCTTCTTCGACCAGTTGCTTTTTTCAAGAAGCTTTCTCATAAAAAGGCATAAATCCCGTATGGGATTATCCATCAGGCACCTTTCAAAATTGATAATGGAAAAAGTCTGCCCTGTTTTAATAATGTTATGGTACTGATAATCTCCATGGCAGAACATTCCCTGTTCTTTAATATACTCCAAATCACTCTCCAATGCAAATGCCTGCCACTCGGAAACTATTTCCAGCGCCTGTTCCAGATAGTAGTCGTATTCCTGCAAAAGAGCCGTTTCAAAAAATGACTTCTGGCTTTTTTTGTGCAGGTAACGCCAGACTTTCCTTAATTCTTTATTATGCTTTTCATATTCCTTTTCCATGGAAAACACAGAAAGTCCGAATTTGTCGACATCTTCTTTATCAAGGAGCATAACCTTATGGAGTCTGGCAAGGGTTTTTACCGCGTCCCGGCATTCCTCCGCGTCATGGATATTACATTCCCTGTTTTCAAAGTAAGATTTCAAAACATATTTTTTCCCGTCTGCATCCTCCGTTAAAAGGTTTTGCTCCTTTGTAGGTATGATTTCTTCCACGGGCAGAACCCCGGATTCTGCAACCTTTGAAAGAATCCTGTTCTGTACTTTTATTTTTTCCGGATTACCGGTATATTCTTTAAAAATGAGACAACCCTGATTGGTGTCACAAAGAATGGCGCTTCGTCCTTTTCTGGTGCGAAGCACTTCTATATCATAGTGGTCCAGTAAAGCAACAGCCCTGTCGTTCACTTTCATTCCTCCCCATCTTATCACACCTCGTTTGAGGTTCTAACCTATCATATGAGAAAGAATGTAAAAGTATGTTAGGCATCTGAAGTACTTTTAAATGCCTGTGAAAGCAGGTATTCCCTTGTGTTCAGGGACGGATTTTCCAAAACCTGCTGCAATAGCTTTTCAAGGACATCCCCCATTTCCTGTCCCGGCTTCATACCGGCTTCTATCAGGTCTTTTCCGTTTACGGCAAGCGTTTTTAGGGAAACGCATTCTTTATTTTTGCAGATTTCCTGATAACAATTTTCCCAGATTTCCAGATTCTTAAGCTTCTCTTCCCTCTTGTATTCGCTTTGTGCCAGAATATCTGCTTTTTTTATAAGAAGCAGGGACGGAAAAATATCTTCTCCCACCTTATTAATGGCACGGCGCACTATTTTTTTGTCCGGCGTTATCCCTTTTCCGTAATCATGGTACAGTACCAGCCTGCTTACTTTATTTATGGTGTCATTGTCCATACGGAGCCTTTTTAATATGTCGCGGCTCATGATTTCACCTGCTTTTGCATGACCGTGAAAATGGGTGATACCTTTGTCATCTATTTCCATTACCTCGGGTTTGGCTATGTCATGGAACAGCATGGAAAGGCGCAAAACCTTGTCCGGCGGCACTTCCTGCAAAGAATGAAGAATATGTTCCCCTACACCGTAACAATGGTGTGGATGATTCTGCGGTGTTTCCATCGCCTTATCCCATTCAGGAAAAAACACCTTTGTGACGCCCGTGTCATATGCAATGTGGAGATAATCAGGATGCGGGGAAAGCAATAATTTAATAAATTCCGCCTGTATCCTCTCCGCACTGATATATTTTAAGGAGGAGGCAAGTTCTTCTATTGCCTCCCTTGTTTTTTCTTCTATTTTATATCCCAGCTGCGCTGAAAACCGGATTGCCCTTAAGATACGGAGCGCGTCCTCGGTAAACCTTTCCCGGGCATCCCCCACGCAGCGGATAATTCCCTGCTGCAAATCTTTTTTTCCGCCAAAAATGTCCACCAATCCACGGGAATCGTTATAAGCCATTGCATTGATGGTAAAATCGCGCCTTTTCAAATCCTCTGTCAGCTTATCCGTAAACATTACTTCTTTCGGATGCCTGTAGTCTTCATATTCTCCGTCAATCCTGTATGTGGTGACTTCAAAGCCTTCTTTTTCCAGCATAACGGTGACGGTTCCATGCTCAATCCCGGTATCTATCGTATGCCTGAAAAGAGTTTTGATTTCTTCCGGTCTTGCAGAAGTGGTGATATCCCAGTCATCAGGAATCCGTCCCAGTATACTGTCCCTCACACAGCCGCCCACCGCATAGGCTTCATGGCCTGCTGCCCGTATGGTTTCAATAATGGTATTCACTTTTTTGGGCAATTCAATCGTCATACCGTCTTTATTCCTCTTCCCTGTACCCGGCCCTGCTGCCGCCGATATATTTCGGACGGGTTCTTGCACAAACCACATGGGCGCTGCCTATTTGTTTTATGCTGATTCTCACGGGAACCGCCACGTCTTTTAAATGCATTCCTATCAGGGTATCCCCGATATCCATACCTGCCGACGCTTTTATATGCTCCACTGCGACAGGTTCCTCAAAATACTTCCAGGCCATGGTGGCAAAAGAACCTCCCGCCTTTGGCTGCGGCATCACATTTACTTCTTCATAAAAATATTTTTCCGCTGCTTTCCTCTCCAGTATCAGCGCCCTGTTTAAATGCTCACAGCACTGTGCAGCCAGATAAACGCCTTTTTCTTTTACAGCCCTGTATATCCCTCCAAAGACAGCTTCCGCAATCTGTGGGCTGGAAGCATGTCCTATGCATCCGCCCCCCACCTCGCTGGTGGAACATCCCACCACAAAAATCGCTCCCTTTGCCAGATTTGCCATATCCAGAATTTCCTTTGCGGCGGCATAGGATTCTTCAGCAATCCGCTCTATGTCCGGTTTTTTTTCATTCATTGAGCATTATTTCCTTCCTTTTACCACTGCATGGATATGACTTCTACTGGTTCTTTTTCCATGTAGTAGTAAATTTCTTTATTATCATCATCTACAACATAAATGATACCGTCAAATACTTTTAATATGCCGCTGACATCTTCCGCTACTTTTTCCTTGGACTTTGCGGTTGTACCGGCACAGTACAGGTCGTTGTCTTCTGTGTAGAAAATTTTCCCACAAGCTTCATTATAGGCAGCATAATCATTATAAATTGAAAAATCAATGGATATTCTTTCTGTTTTTTGGTTGTTTTTTAAATAGCAAAGCTCAGATTCTACCGTAATAATATAAATTTTTGACAAGTCCGCACTGGCGGCAAAACCCTCCAGCATTTCGTCGTACAGCAGTTTCGCTTCCATTTCTTCATTGAATTTATTTATTTTATACAGTTTAGAGCCTTTCATGTAAAGCAGGGATTTGCCGTCTTCCGAAATCTGGTATTCATAAATGTTGGAACCGATTTTCACGGTATCCGTGCCGTTTTTATTGAGCCAGTACAACGTACCGTTATTTTCAAGAACAGAGTCTTTTAAGGAAATCTTTCCTACCAGATTCGCACGGCTGCTGCAGCAGTCAGGCACTACCGCCATTTCCTCATCCGGCACTGCAACAGAATCTATTTCACTGTTACAAACCCTGACGGCTTCCTCCATTTTGGGATTATAGTAATAAGTCTTTCCGTTTTTGATATAAAGCATTTCTGTCATGGATGAATTAAACCAATAATATCCGCTTACGTCAGCAGCGATTTTTTCGGTATCCTTACCGTCAAAGCAATAGAGCTTATCATTGTAATTTGCATAGTAAAAATATTTTCCGCCTTCCGAGATAGCGACAGGAAAACAGCCGTCCTTGTCTATTTTCTTTTCTTCCCTGCCTAGTGTGCAAAGATACAGGGTATTGTCGTCCAGACCTTCATAATCCTTCATATAGGCAACCGTTTTGCCATCCGGTGAAATGCAGATGTCAGAAGGGTAAATATCTTCGCTGATTTTGGTGGATTTATCCCCTTTCACATCATACACATAAAGAATGCCCTCATAAAAATTAAACTCTTCTTCCGCTACCGTGTAAGCAAAATAATCTCCGGACAAAGCCATCCTTACATTATTGACATCCTCCGCCACCAGAATGGACTCCATGTCCCCATTAATATAATACAACGAATAATCCTCGGTCCAATATACAACCGTACTGCCGTCACCGCTGTAATAATAGCTATAAATTTCTTCCGTTAATTCCAGACTCTCACCGGAAAGATTAGAAAAATGATTCTGCCAATATACGAGAGTATCCTTTGAAACATACGTAAACGGATTTTCTTTCCTGTTTCCGACTATCAGGAAAACACAGATAAGGATGGCGGCTGTCAATAACACGCCTGCGGGAATGAAAATCTTATATAATTTTCTCTTTTTCTTCTCCGGCACAGGCGGCACACTTACTGGTACATTGAAAGCTTCATTCTGCGCTGCCGCCTCCGGCGCTGCGTCATACGTTTCCTGCTTTGCACCGCACTCCGGGCAAAACATAACATTATCGGGTAATTTGGTACCGCATTGATTACAAAACATTTTTATCCTCTCCTTCTCCCTGTGTAATATTATCAGATATATTCAAAAATACCCTGAATGGCATCAGATACATTCATTAATTCAGAAATTGGAAGCCTGTCTGTTTTTTTATAACCGCGAACGGATAAATCCAACAATGTAAGCTTTTCGCAATGTATATATCCTTCCGTATTTTCCGTAGACATCCATATATGAAGGGGGCCCGGCTTAGAATCAGGAATAATGGGGCATCCTATTATGGCGCCACTGGTATTGAAAAAATTTTTACTGGCAACCAATACCGGATGTTGGATTCTCTCTATTTTCAGAATATCTCCCTGATGCAGATGTTCCACTACCACACCTCTTTTCCGACAGGTTCGCCCCAATCATATTCGCCGTCAAGCATTAATTTTCCGTCAAATTCCGCGGCTCTTTCTTCCAATGTTTTATGACGAAACGATTTCACTAAAGTAATTACACCGTTTGATACTGTTACATCTAAAATCTCATTTAATGCGATTCCTGCACTTTTCAATATTTCTTTCGGCAATCGTATACCCTGACTATTACCCCATTCTTTTACCTGCGTCTGCATACAAAACCTCCAAATAATTGAGTATATACTAAGTATATACCCTATAAGAAAAAATATCAATCCGTATTTCCCTCAAGTCAATGCTTAACAAGTTATATTACAGGATGTAAAAAACCTTGCCGCACGCTTCATCGTAGGCAAGGTTATCCCATATGAAACAATTTTTTGTTTCATTATAGCAAAAACTAAACAAATAGCATTACATTTTTATTATGTAATCAAATCCTTTCAGGTATTCACTGGATTCATTGTGCGTAACTATAATAATTGTCTTATCACTTTCCATAAGCTTCTTGTTTACCTGCATATCCAGTTCCTGATTCAGGGCTGAGAATGGTTCATCCAGAACCAGAATTTCCCTTTCAGACAATAATGCCCTTTCCAGCACAATAAGTTGTTTTTCGCCGCCGCTTAATGTGGTGCAATTATCCGTTTGCGCCAGTAATCCGTATTTCCCTTCCGAAATATAACCCTTCAATGCCTCTTTATATTTGTAGCTTCCAAACATAGTTACGTTATCCGGGTAGTTTTCTGCAAAGATATGGGAATATTGTCCGATATAAAACATTAGCGTATTACAGACATCATATTCTGCTATTTTATCATCAATATATATATCCCCCGAATCCTGCTTTATCTCCTGTACAATCATTTTAACCAATGTGCTTTTACCGGTTCCGCTGGGTCCGATAATTGCGTATTTTTTTCCTTTTTCAAATGTATAGGAAAAGTCGTCAATAGAAAAATCCTCATACTTCTTGCTTACATGGTTCAGGCGGATGGCTCTCTTAAAACCGGTTTCTTCATATATTATTTTTCTACGTCCCTCTATCACCGCGATTATTCTATTTTTCACACCCCGCACCGATTTAACGCTGCTGATGGAATCTACTATGGTTCTGAGCGGAAACATAAAATCCTGAATATAAGAAATGGTTGCTGTCGCGATACCTGCCGTAATGCTTCCCGCACATAAGAGTACTGCAATAATTGCAAATGCCGCTGTATTGATAATATACATTACGCTTCCATTCAGCACATTGGTAAATGTTTTAAACTTACCGTATTCATATCTGGACTTCTCCATTTCATAAAGAGAATCATTATGTCTTGCAGCCACCTTTTCAAAAGTATCATGGTTCACAAATGAAATACCACTCAACAAATCGAATACTTTATTTGTATAGATACCCGTTTTTTTCAGCAAAACCTGTTTTTTTGAAGATAACTTATCGCCTGTAATCCGCGGCAGAAACAATGTTAAAACTGCCGTTATGTAGATAATACATGCGATTCTGATATCCAGACAAAAGATATAAGAAGCATAAACAATCAACCCGATTACAGCCTCACATATCTGCATTATGTATTCCACATATTCTTCACAACCGGCAATATCATTATTAATCATGGAAGTATATTCCCCGATTTCTTTTGACTTGTATGTTTCGGGAGTTTGGGTGATAAGCGCTTCAAAAAAATCCTGTCTGATATTTTCATACAGCTTTTTATCGAGCTTCCATGCACCCCTTTGGGTGATATATTGTGCAGCCATTCCCAAAATGATAAAAGTAATAAAAACCCCTACCCACTTAACAACATCGTACCAGCCGTTTAGAAAGCCGCAGTCAATCATGTTCTTGATAATATAGGGAAGCGCTGCTATGGCAGTGATATAAATGACATGAAAAAAGAGTCTTACGAAAATTTCTTTCCATAACAATTTGAAATATCTTTTCATTATTTTGGATTCCTTTTTGGTTAAATGTATCTTATTGATTTTCACATTACTATAGCAAATCTGGCACATCAATATATAAGATTGCAATAATCCTTGATATTTTCGCATTTTACATTGCGTGGGTGCCGGCGTGCATTTATTCCAACAGGACACGCTCTCGCTCGTGTAAAAACACAGCGGCACGTAGGATACCAAAGTACGGTATCCAAATGCCGGTGTTTTTACACGGTCCTTTATGGAATTAAATGCACGCCGACACCCACGCAATGCAAAATGCGAAAACTAATACGTTCCTCATTGATAAAGATTTTAATTTCTACTATAATATAGTTGAGATTAACAATAAGGAGCAATCGCATGAATGAAAAAATACTGGTGCTGGATATTGACGGTACTTTGACGACTTCTTCTAAAAATATATCCCCGGAGACAAAAAAGGGTCTTCGTATGATTCAGGAGCGTGGGCATATTATTGTGCTTGCTTCCGGCAGACCGACGCCGGGAATGCTCCGCTATGCAGAAGAACTGGAGCTGGATAAATTCGGCGGATATCTTTTATCTTATAACGGCGCCTGTATCATCGACTGTAAAACGGGCGATATTGTCTTCCAGAAAGTACTTCCCTCTTTTGTAATTCCCCGGTTATACCGCTTTGCAAAAGAACATCAATGCGGACTGATTACATACTGCGGAGATTATGTGGTATCCGGTACAGGCATTGATGAATACATAGAACTGGAAGCGCGCATTAACGGTATGCCGGTGAGGGAAGTGGATGATTTTGTGGATTTTGTAAGCTTTGATGTCTTCAAATGTCTGATGACTGCGCCTCCTGAAAAAGCAGCGCAATATGAGAAAATGCTTCAAGAAAAATTTGCCGATTCCCTGAGTGTGTACCGCTCAGAACCGTATTTTATAGAGATTATGTCAAAAAACATAAATAAAGGAACATCTCTCGACAAGATGCTGGAAACAGTCGGATTGAAAAGAGAAAACGTCATTTGCTGCGGGGACGGTTACAACGATATCTCCATGATTGCCTATGCAGGCATCGGCGTTGCCATGGCAAACGCAAGGGAAGAGGTAAAAGCAGTGGCTGATTATATTACCAAATCCAACGACGAAGATGGATTGGTGGAGGTAATTGATAAATTCATCAAATAAAACATACTATTTTTTCTCCAAAGGAACAATCTGTAAAGTATATCCCAGAGGCGTCAAAATCCTCAATAAAGTGTCAATCCGGGGAGAATGGGCAGAAGACTCCATCCTGGCTATTACAGGCTGTTTGACATGACACATTTCTGCTAACTGGGACTGGGTAAGTCCCTTTTCTTCCCTTATATGAACCATTGTACGAATTAAATCCTTTTCCAGTTCAATGGCATTTATATCTTCTTTGCTTAATACCAAATTATTTTTTAATTCTTTCCATGTAGTCATATCATTGATTCCTTTCTATATAATCTTTTAAATATCTTTTAGCTTGTTTGATTTCCTTCTTTGTAGTTTTTTGAGTTTTTTTTATAAAATGATGTAATATAATAAACTTCTTATCCTTATAATATACAAATAGAAACCTATTTCTTAATGGTCTAAGCTCCCATATTTCTCCATCTAAATGTTTAACAACCGGCTCTCCAATCCTAGTCCCAAATTCTTCGAGCATATCAAAATAAGCAACTATTTTATTAAAATTAATTCTTTCTTCTTTATTAAAAGAAGATTTCAGATTGAGTTCTTTTATATACTCAGCTATTTCTGACATACCGTTTTTATCTTCATAAAATTCTATTTCGTACATATTATTTCCTTTATTATTATAACAAATTTGTTATAATATATCAATAACAAATTTGTTATAACGGTGTATTTTATTTTATTGGTTTTGTGGAATGATTAAGAATAAAGATAATTTGATAATAATTCTTTGATATCATAAAGAATTAAGCTAAGTTTCTGCATTTATACAGACTTTTGTCTGTATAAATGCAGAAACTAATGTACAGTACAGAAATTAACTTATTAAAAAAACAAATATGAATTATCTGCTTTTTTTACTAAAATCTATGATTCTCATAATCACAGAACTCAATACGATATTGACGCCCATTTCTATCAGGAAATTTACACCGGCTAGGGCGAATATCATATATGCGCCTGCGGAAGCATATCCGCTTGCCGCTGCCCATCCGTTGATAGTGTCCATAAAAAACAGCGCGCAGCCTGCAAGGAACAATCCTGTATTGACAATCGGACAAACGATTGCGGATAAAATAACCGCAAGATACCGGTTTTTCTTTTCCAAAGCCAGATAAACCAGTCCCGCAGCAAGTCCGGCAGCCGTTCCTTTTACCAGAACCGTGATAACGGTTCCTATCACGCTGATAGCCATAAATGCCGCCGTATCGGTAAACAACACCACTGCGCTGAAAATAAATCCCAGCCATGCTCCTGCCTTATAACCATACAGCGCCGCACCGACTACTATTGGTACAAGAACCAGAGAGATGTTGAAAATACCCGTCGGTCTGATAACAACAGCCAGCGCCTGAAGCACCACCACGATTGCAGTCAGCAGTCCGACTCCTACAAGTTTCTTTGTTTTTTTCTCCATATTCAATTTTCCTCCTCGTTATCATTCTTCTTTATGAAGATACAATACGGGATTATATTATCATTTGCATTAACAGATTGCAAGATAAATTTCTGCAATCTTTTACAATCAAATCTTAAATTTCTTTTTCGGGTATTTCCTCTAAGGCGTCGTCAATATTTTCAAATTCCTGACTGCCATTCGATACTTTTTCCCTTACTTTTGCAATCTGGGCCACTTTCACACCGGCATCCAGATTTATCATCTTTACACCTGAAGTAATACGGCCAAGGGAGGATATATCCTGTACCCTGAGTTGGATAATAATTCCTTCTGTTGTAATCATCATGATTTCATGGTCGTCGTTAACGGCTTTTACACCTACCACATTACCGGTTTTTTCAGTAATTTTATAGCATTTTACACCTTTTCCGCCTCTTTTTTGTATCGTAAACTCATCCAGAAAAGTACGCTTGCCGAGACCGTTTTCAGAAACAATCAACAAGGAATCTCCCTGTTTCTTTAACTGCATACCGATTATTTCATCGCCGTCAGACAAATTCATGCCGATTACACCCATGGAAGTACGTCCTGTTGCACGGACATCCGTTTCTTTAAAACGAATACACATACCCAGTTTTGTCACAAGGAATATTTCACTGTCTTTATTGGTGGACTTAACCTCTATCAGTTCATCGTCTTCCCTTAAATTGATGGCGGCAAGACCGTTCTTGCGGATATTGCTGTATTCCATCAGGGATGTTTTCTTTACAATACCGCGTTTTGTTACCATAAATAAGTCTTTTTCTTCACAGTAATCCTTAATTGGTATCATAGCCGTAATTTTTTCACCGGCATTTAACTGCAACAGGTTTATAACGGCAGTACCTCTCGCGGTTCTCCCCGCTTCGGGAATTTCATACGCTTTTAATCTGTAAACTCTTCCCTGATTGGTAAAGAAATTGAGGTAATGGTGTGTGGTTGTCATCAAAAGGTCTTCTATATAATCCTCATCAATCGTCTGCATTCCTTTGATGCCTTTTCCGCCTCGGTTCTGTGCTTTAAAATTATCGACGGTCATACGCTTGATGTATCCAAGCCTTGTCATGGCAATCACGGTATTGTCCATAGGGATTAAATCCTCCATGGAAATATCAAATTCATCAAAACCTATCTTACTGCGTCTGTCATCACCATACTTATCGGAAATAACATTGATTTCCGTCTTGATAACGCCAAGCAGGAGTTTTTCATCTGCCAGAATAGCCTTTAATTCTTTTATTTTAATCTGTAATTCTTTATGCTCATTTTCCAGCTTTTCGCGTTCCAGACCTGTCAACGCACGCAGACGCATATCCACGATTGCCTGGGCCTGCGCGTCTGAAAGAGAGAAACGCTCCATCAAACGCTCTTTTGCTATCTGTGCATTCTGGCTGCTCCTGATGATGGAAATCACTTCATCAATATAATCAAGCGCAATTAACAAACCCTGTAAAATGTGGTCGCGCTCTTCCGCTTTATTTAAATCATATTTTGTCCTTCTGGTTACCACATCCTTCTGGTGCGTCAGATAATGGTTGAGCATATCCAGAAGATTCATAACTTTCGGCTCGTTGTTGACAAGCGCAAGCATAATAATTCCAAAGGTATCCTGAAGCTGCGTATGTTTGTAAAGCTGGTTTAATACCACATTGGCATTTACATCCCTTCTCAGTTCAATAACCACCCTGATACCTTCACGGTTGGACTCATCCCTTAAATCAGTAATACCGTCAATCTTTTTCAACTTAACCAGTTCGGCTATTTTTAAAATCAGGTTAGCCTTATTTACCATATATGGCAGTTCCGTGACTATAATCTGATTTTTGCCGTTGGGAAGGGTTTCAATATTGGTAATGGCACGGACGCGCACTTTGCCGCGGCCGGTCCGGTATGCCTCTTCACTGCCTTTTGTACCTAAAATCAAACCGCCTGTAGGAAAATCGGGAGCTTTTACAATAGATAATATCTCTTCTATATCGGTATTCCTGTTCTCTTCTACCTGGTTATCTATAATTTTTGTTACGGCTTTTATCACTTCACGAAGATTGTGGGGAGGAATATTAGTCGCCATACCCACGGCAATGCCGGTAGTTCCGTTTACTAAAAGATTAGGATAACGGCTTGGAAGAACAGAAGGCTCTTTTTCTGTTTCATCAAAATTGGGTACAAAATCTACCGTATTTTTCCCTATATCCGCAAGAAGCTCCATGGATATTTTAGAAAGCCTTGCTTCCGTGTAACGCATGGCGGCAGCGCCGTCGCCATCCATGGAACCAAAATTTCCATGACCGTCCACTAAGGGATAACGGGTAGACCATTCCTGCGCCATATTTACCAAAGCGCCATAAATGGAACTATCGCCGTGAGGATGATATTTACCCATGGTATCGCCGACAATACGGGCGCTCTTACGGTGCGGCTTGTCGGGACCGTTATTTAATTCAATCATGGAATAAAGCACACGCCTCTGAACAGGCTTTAACCCATCCCTTACATCAGGAAGCGCACGCGCCGCAATGACACTCATGGCGTAATCAATATAACAGGTTTCCATGGTTTTCTTCAAATCAACCACATGAACTTTATCATATTCATCGCCGCTTTGTATCTTATCAAAAATATTATCTTCCATTTTTTATATCCTGCTTTCTTTTCAATAAAACTCAACGACTAAATATCCAAATTTTTGACAAATTTTGCATTTTCTTCAATAAATTCACGTCTGGGTTCAACTTTATCCCCCATAAGAGTGGTAAATGTCAAATCAATCTCCGACTCTGTCTCTTCATCTATATTCACTCTGAGAAGAACCCGCCGTTCAGGGTCCATGGTCGTTTCCCACAACTGTTCAGCATCCATTTCTCCCAGACCTTTATATCGCTGAATCTTATTGTTCTGGTCCCTTCCCACTTCGGCAAGTATATTGTTTAACTCTTCATCACTGTAGGCATACCAGACTTTTTTATTTTTCTCAAGTTTATAAAGAGGCGGCTGGGCAAGATAAACATGTCCTTCCTTGATAAGCTGCGGCATAAACCTGTAAAGAAAAGTAAGTAACAATGTACTGATATGTGCGCCGTCCACATCCGCATCCGTCATAATGATAATTTTATGGTAACGGAGCTTGCTGATATCAAAATCTTCATGAATACCTGTTCCGAAAGCAGTAATCATGGCTTTAATCTCAGCATTGGCATAAATTTTATCGAGTCTTGCCTTTTCTACATTTAATATCTTACCGCGAAGCGGCAGAATAGCCTGTGTAGCGCGGGCCCTTGCCGTTTTTGCGCTGCCTCCTGCAGAATCCCCTTCCACGATATATATTTCACAATTTTTAGGGTCTTTGTCAGAACAATCGGCCAATTTGCCCGGAAGTGCCATACTTTCCAAAGCAGTTTTTCTCCTGGTTAAATCCCTTGCTTTCCTGGCAGCTTCCCTTGCACGCTGTGCCAGAATAGACTTTTCACAGATTGTTTTCGCTACGCCGGGGTTTAACTCCAGAAAATAAGTAAGCTGCTCAGATACAATACTGTCCACCGCACCCCTTGCTTCCGAATTGCCGAGTTTTTGTTTTGTCTGTCCTTCAAACTGCGGCTCTTCAATTTTTACACTGATAATGGCCGTAAGGCCTTCCCTGATATCTTCTCCTGAAAGGTTGGCTTCATTATCCTTTAACAATTTAGCATTTCTTGCATAGTCATTAAAAGTTTTAGTAATGGCATTTCTAAAACCCTGCAAATGAGTGCCGCCTTCCGGCGTATTTATATTGTTAACAAAACTGTATACACTTTCCGTATAAGAATCATTGTGCTGAAAAGCAACTTCAACATATACGTTATTTTTACTTCCTTCAAAATATAAAACTTCGTTATAAAGGGATTCTTTACTCTTATTAAGGTAAGTGACAAATTCTTTTATGCCGCCTTCATAATGAAATTCCATTACCTTTTCTTTCTTTTGGACAGAATCTTCTTCCGTCGTTTCCACACGGGCGTCTTTCAAAATAATCCGAAGTCCTTTGGTAAGAAAAGCCATTTCCCTAAGTCTGGTTTTGAGAATATCAAAATCATACACCGTTGTTTCCTGAAAAATAGTCGCATCCGGTTTAAAAGTAATGGTAGAACCCGTTTTGTCCATGGGACAGGTACCGATTTCTTTTAATGGATAACAGGTATTTCCCTTCTCATAACGCTGCTTATATACCTTGCCGTTCTGGGAGATTTCCACTTCCAGCCAGTCAGAAAGAGCGTTAACAACTGAAGCTCCCACACCATGAAGGCCTCCTGAAACTTTATATCCTCCTCCGCCGAATTTTCCGCCTGCATGAAGAATGGTAAAAACAACTTCCACAGCGGCTATGCCGGCTTTATGGTTGATTCCTACCGGAATACCCCTTCCGTTATCTGAAACCGTCACGGAATTATCCTGATTAATAATTACTTCAATGGTATCGCAATACCCTGCAAGCGCTTCATCAACAGCATTATCTACAATTTCATATACAAGATGATGCAGGCCCCTTGATGATGTACTGCCTATATACATACCGGGCCTTTTTCTGACAGCTTCCAGTCCTTCCAGAATCTGAATCTGGTCGGCGCCATATTCATTTTCCACTACTGTATTCTGTAAGGCTTCTTCGCTCATGTTTCCTCCATTCCGCCGCAAAAAGCAGCCAATCACTTCTAAAATCAATTTTCAGAAGTAACAATACCATTTTCCACATAAAAAATTTTATTTATTTCAAAGCGGTTGTTTACAAATTCTTCAAGTCCTGTACATGTAATAATAGTCTGTATATCACCTATGCTGTTAAGAAGATAATTCTGTCTGTTATTATCCAGTTCTGATAATACATCATCCAAAAGTAAAACAGGCGTATCTTTGGAAATCTTCTTTACAAGTTCAATTTCGGACAATTTGAGAGATAATGCAGCCGTACGCTGCTGTCCCTGGGAACCGTATCGTCTGATATCTATGTTATCACTCAAAAAAACAAAATCATCCCTGTGTGGACCTACTGAAGTCTGTTTTAATTTAATGTCCCTTTCCTGATTGGTTTTTAATTTGCTTTCAAAATCATCTATCAGGACGTCCGGTTCATATGATATCAATATCTCCTCTTTCCCTCCGGAAAGATTTTTATGTATATCATAAATGATTTCATTGAGCTGTTCCAGAAACAGCTTCCTTCTTTCTATTATTTTACTTCCAAAAGACACAAGCTGAGAATCCCAAATTGCAAGAGTATCTTTCAGTTCGGGATTCCAATATAAGTCTTTTAATAATTTATTGCGCTGGTTTACAATTTTATTGTAATGATTCAGATTATAAAGATAGAAACTGTCGAGCTGACAAAGCTCCATATCTACAAATCTTCTTCTTTCAGCCGGACCGTTTTTAATAATACTCAAATCTTCAGGAGAAAAAAATACAACATTGCATAATCCAAGCAGCTCAGACGCTTTTTTTATCTTCTGGCCATCAATGGCAATACCCTTGGTTTTTGTCTTGCGAAGATGCATATCTACTCTTGTTTCTATGCCTTCTTTTTCAACATAAGTCCTTATATGCGCTTCTTCTTTATCGAAATGAACCATTTCTTTATCTTTGCTGCTTTTATGGGATTTGGTAGTGGCAGAAACATAAATTGCCTCTAAAATATTTGTTTTTCCCTGGGCATTATTGCCATACAAAATATTGACTCCCTTGTCAAAACATAAATCAAGGGATTCATAATTCCTGAAATCTGCCAGTTCCAATCTTTTGATTATCATGGATTATCCCTCTATTTTTATCTGTTTCCCTTTATAATCCACAATGTCGCCGCCATATAACTTTCTGCCTCGTCTTGTATCCACTTCTCCGTTCACTTTTACCAATCCATCCTGAATTATAAATTTGGCTTCCACACCGGAATCAACCAGGCCTGCTGCTTTTAATGCCTGTCCCAGTTTAATAAAATCATCTCTTAATCTGAGTATTTCCATTTTTTTCCTCTTTAACCATTCTCTTAATTAACCGTAGTAAAGTTGACAGGAAGAATCAGATATATGTATTTTTCCTCTGCGTCCCTGATAAAACAAGGCGCTTTCGGATTTACAAGATAAATATTGATTTCTTCATCGTCAATCACACGAAGGGCGTCAATCAAAAACTTGGGATTAAAACCAATCATCATGTCTTTGCCGGTTTTTTCAATATCTATATCTTCATTCATGCTTCCTATTATGGAATTAATCTTTAACTCCATGGAATTATCTGCGATGTTAATAATAATCGGCTTTTTATCTCCTTCCTTTACAAGAAGGGTAGCCCTGTCTATACAATTTAAAAATTCTTTTTTGTTAATTCTTACTTTCGTCTCATAATCGCTGGAAAGCATCTGCTCTATGTTAAAATACTGGCCTTCTATCAATCTGGAAACAACAGTGGTATTGTCAAACTCAAAAACAATATGCTTCGGAGTAAAGAAAATATTGACATCCCTGTCTGCGTCTCCAGGCAGAATCTTGCTTATTTCATTTAACGTCTTTCCGGGCACTACCACTTTCTTATCTTCATAACTGTTTTTTAACAGAATATTTCTAATGGAAATACGGTGGCCATCCAATGACACCACTTTTAATTTATTACCGCTTATATCAAAAAGCTCACCTGTCATTAATTTATTATTATCATTGTCGGCAATGGAAAAAATAGTCTGCCTAACGACTTCTTTTAAAGTAAACTGGGATATTACCAGACTTTCGCTTTTCTCTATTTGAGGAAGATAAGAAAAATCTTCGCCGGACTTACCAATAATATTAAATTTGGATTTTTCACAAGTTATCGTCGTTTTATAATTGGAATCCGTTTCTATTTTGATATCATTGTCAGGAAGTTTTCTGACTATCTCAAGAAAAATCTTTGCATCCAGTGCAATAATCCCTTTTTCCTGAATATCTCCTTCTATAATGGTTTCAATACCCAGCTCCATATCATTGGCTGTCAGTTTTATCTCTCCGCCTGAAGCGTCAATCAGGATACATTCCAAAATTGACATGGTTGTTTTATTGGGAACCGCTTTGGAAACAATCTGCACACCGTTTAGCAGATTTGATTTTGAACAAACTAACTTCATTGTGAATAACTCCCTTCCTGTTTAAAATGTATTGAGCAGCAAGCTTATATAAAAATATATATAAGAAATTAATAGTATTGTTAGTATAGGGTGTTGATATGTGTAAAACTTCTTTTATTATAGCATTTATCGTGAAAAAATGATAGTAAAACGTTGTTGAAAACAAATAATAACTTATGGATAACTCTTTAGTTATTCACATCAGGTATTAGGTTGTTTTTTTCTTAAACATAGAAATCACATTTTTTCCACAAGGAAAAGTGGACATCTGTAAGGATTAAGAAGGGTTTATTTTCTTTTTGATGATTTCTATTTTATTCTTAAGTTCTTCGTTTGTATTTAATTCTTCTGTTATTTTATTAACGCCGTGGATAATCGTTGTATGGTCTTTTTTTCCGAGCATTTTTCCAATACTCGTAAGAGATGTTGCCGTCATATGCCTGCACAGGTACATGACTATCTGGCGTGGCTGGACAAATTCGGAATTTCTCTTTTTTGAAGTAATATCTTCTGGATTTACTCCAAAGTGTTCAGCAACTACGTTAATAATTAGCTGTGGAGTAATTTCTTTTGGTTTGTCAGGGTAGATGATATCTTTTAAGGCTTCTTCTGCCAGGGGAAAAGTAGGATTCACTTTGTTTAACTTGGCAAATGCTATTATTTTGTTGAAAGCTCCCTCCAGTTCCCTGATGTTGGATTTGATATTGGTTGCAATATATTTAATGATTTCTTCGTCAATTTCCATATCACAGGCTTCTGCATTTTTGCGCAGGATGGCCATTCTGGTTTCATAATCAGGCGGCTGGATGTCTGCAATCAGTCCCCATTCAAAACGGGAGCGGAACCTTTCTTCCAAAGTTGATATTTCTTTTGGAGGTTTATCTGATGACAGTACAATTTGTTTTCCGGCGGCATGCAACACGTTGAAGGTATGAAAAAACTCTTCCTGAGTACTTTCTTTTCCTATTATAAATTGTACGTCGTCTACCATAAGAACGTCGACTGTCCTGTATTTTTCCCTAAGCTTGGTCATGGCGGCTGCATTACCGCTTCTGATGGATTCGATTACTTCATTTGTAAATTCTTCGGAAGTAACGTAAAGTACTTTTGTTTCTGAATTTTGTTCCAATATAAAATGTCCTATGGAATGCATAAGGTGGGTTTTTCCCAAACCGGCTCCCCCGTAAAGATAAAGGGGATTGTATGCTTCACCGGGAGATTCTGCTACAGCCAGGGAAGCGGAATGGGCAAACTTATTATTGCTGCCTACCACAAAAGTATCAAATTTGTATTTTGAGTTGAGATTGGCATTTTCATAATTTATATTATAAACCGGTTTCAGGGTGGAAATATTTTTCCCTTCAGACAAAGCCAAAATATCTTTTTCCATAATAAAAGTGACATTGTAAGTATGGTTGAACATTTCAGATATGGTAACCTGAAAAAAAGTTTTATATTTGTTGGATATATAAGAAAAAGCGCTTGCTTTATCGTTTGGTATCAGAATGTATACATTATCTCCTGACACACTGTGCAAGGAGAGCGGTTCAATCCATGTCTGAAAAGAAATATTGGATAAGCTGTATTCGCGTCTTACCGTTTCAATGATTTCATTCCATTGCTCTTTCATTACTTCCATTTAAATACCTCTTTTCAAAACAAAAATTTCACTGTGGCTTTCAAACTTTCCCCTACATACCATATTAATATAAATAAAAAAATATTTCAAATAGAAGTTGACGCGTAAATTATCCACATTATGTTGATAACTTGGTTTATAAGTTAACATATCGGTAATGATATAAAGAATAATATGTGTATAACTTTTAATATTTTAAAAGGTAATTTTTTCTTATAAATATGGTAAAATGAATAATTTTCACATTACATGCACATTAAAATATTTACTTATCCACATTTTATTCACAAAATGTGGATTTTTTTATGTTAATTTATTTAGAAAAAAATGATGTGGATAACTCTGAAAAATTTTTTTAAAACTTTTTTATTCCTTATTTTACTTGACATTCTCGAATTTATCCAGTACAATCAATATGCTATTTTCTGAAAATAAGAATATTGTGAATGCCTTTATATAGAAGGTTTTGAAGAGGAGGTGTACGGAAATGAAGATGACATTTCAGCCAAAAAAAAGGTCAAGGTCTAAAGTTCATGGTTTCAGGGCCAGGATGAGTTCTTCCGGCGGAAGAAGAGTTTTAAAAGCAAGGCGTGCAAAAGGAAGACATAAATTATCAGCATAGGTCACAGAAATGTGACCTTTTTTTCTCTGAAAGATTAGGAGCCTGTTATGAAATTTTCAGAGTCTTTAAAAAAAAATCGTCAGTTTCAGTTCGTGTACAGGACCGGTAAATCCAATGCAAACAAATACCTTGTAATGTATGTAAAAGAAAATGGCCTTGGTATTAACAGGATTGGAATCAGTGTTAGTAAAAAAGTAGGAAACAGTGTTGTGAGGCATCGCATAACAAGACTGGTAAGAGAGAGTTACCGATTACATGAAAACATATTCAATAGTGGTTTGGATATGGTAATCGTTGCGAGAGCGAATGCTGCATCAGTCGGTTTTTATGAAATTGAAAGCGCTTTGCTGCATTTATCAAAGCATCATGGTATTTTGAAAGTATATTTATGAAAAAAATGTTGATTGCAATGATACAATTTTATAGAAAATATCTTTCTCCTCTAAAAAAGACAAAATGTCCTTATACTCCTACCTGCTCCCAATACGGTTTGGAAGCGATAGAAAAATACGGCGCTTTTAAAGGATGCCTTCTGGCTGTCTGGAGGATATTGAGATGTAATCCGTTTTCTAAGGGAGGTTATGACCCTGTTCCTTAGATAAGATGCAATAAGAACCAAATCGAGAAAGGAAGAAAATGACTGGTATATTATTGACTAAAAACAGTACCTTTATCATCAGCTGGGTTGCAAATTTACTTGGCCTTATTATGGAAGGTATTTTTAATGTTCTGAATTTAATAGGGATTCCGAATATTGGTCTATCTATTATTTTATTTACGATTGTTGTTTATTTATTGATGATGCCGCTTACCATTAAGCAGCAGAAGTTTTCTAAATTGTCTGCAAAAATGAATCCCGAATTACAGGCAATCAATGAAAAGTATAAAAACCGTAATGACAATGACTCCGTTATGCAGAGAAATGCGGAAACTCAGGCGATATATGCAAAGTATGGGGTATCTCCTACAGGAAGCTGCCTGCAGCTTTTGATTCAGTTTCCTATATTGCTTGCATTGTATCAGGTTATTTACAGAATGCCTGCTTATGTAAGTAAAATAGGCAATACTTTCGGAGCGTTGGCTGACGAAATCATTAACAGGGGTCTTGTGGATACCGTAAAAGGTTTTACGGAAGCAGCGGCTTTTTCAAAAAATTTCGGTATCAATGAAAGAAATGCCATTATTGATGTTCTGAATAAAATGAATTCGTCAGATTTGCTTTCTTTTGCCCGGGAGAATGGTTTTGCTGATTTACAGTTAAACGGACATTATATTTTGTCCCAGGGTTCTGAAAGAGGTTTAATTGATATTTATAATAATTTTCTCGGACTTAATATGGCTAATTCCCCTTCTTCTGTTGTAAAAACAGCAATTGAAGCAGGCGCATGGGGTTTGGTTATAGCTGCAATTGCAATTCCTGTCTTATCTGCTGTGACGCAATGGATTAATTTGAAATTGATGCCCCAGCAGGAAAAGAGCGGCAATAAAGGAGATATGGCGGATACCATGGCCGCTTCCATGAAAACCATGAATATGTTTATGCCTATTATGTCTGCAATTTTCTGTTATATGCTTCCTGCCGGCATGGGTCTGTACTGGATAGCCGGTTCGGTTGTGAGAAGTATCCAGCAGATAGTTATCAATAAACATATTGATAAAATGGATTTGAATGAAATCATGGAAAAGAACAAAGAAAAAAGCGCCAAGAAGCTTGAAAAGATTAAGGAAAATCAAGCCAAATTACAGCAATATGCCAATATGAATACCAGGGGAATAAACAATGTGCAGAGTAAAAGCTATTCCCAGAGAACAAAAGAAGCTTTGGAAAAAACTTCAAATATAGATTCAGTTTCAAGTACAAACGCTTCTTCAACTGCAAAACCGGGAAGTATGATGGCAAAAGCAAATATGGTAAAAGAATTTAATGAAAGAAATAACAAAGATAAGTAAAAGAGGAGGAAAATAAGATGGAATACAAAGAATTTTCTGCAAAGACAGTGGACGACGCTATTACAGCTGCATGTCAGGAATTTACGGTAACAAGCGACAGGCTTGATTATGAAGTGATAGAAGAAGGTTCTTCCGGCTTTTTGGGAATAGGTTCCAAACCGGCAGTTATCAAAGCCAGGGTAAAAGAAGAAGTTAAAGAAGTTACGGTTACCGATATGGCGAAACAGTTTTTAAAAGAAGTGTTTAATGCAATGAATATGGCTGTTGCGGTGGATGTGGAATATGATGAAGTCGAAAAGAATATGAACATTGATTTGAGCGGAAATGAAATGGGTGTTTTGATAGGAAAAAGAGGACAAACTCTGGATTCCCTTCAATATCTGGTTTCTCTGGTAGTAAATAAAGGAGAAGAAGATTATATCAGGGTTAAAGTTGATACGGAAAATTACAGGCAGAGAAGAAAAGAAACCCTGGAAAATCTTGCAAAAAATATTTCATATAAAGTGAAACGTACGAAAAGGCCCGTATCTTTAGAGCCTATGAATCCGTATGAAAGAAGAATTATTCATTCCGCATTACAAAATGACAGATATGTTACGACGCACAGCGAAGGGGAAGAGCCGTTCAGGCGGGTAGTGGTAACCTTAAAAAAATAAAGTAATGTTGATTGTCCTGTGTTTATGAAGTATAGTAAACACAGGATAATTTTTTCATGTTGTGACATTATGTGTTGCAGCAAAACTGCAACATGGAGGTTAGTATGAAAACGGATACAATAGCAGCTATAGCAACTGCTCTTTCTGATTCAGGTATCGGAATTATACGTATCAGTGGAAGAGATGCCGTAGAAATAGTCGATAGAATTTATCTTTCCAAAAACAGAAAAAAGCATTTAAAGGATGTTGAAAGCCATACGATTCATTATGGTTATATTGTAGATAAACAGGATGAGATTTTGGATGAGGTTCTGGTTTCCGTTATGAAAGCTCCGAAAAGTTATACAGGGGAAGATACTGTGGAAATCAATTGTCACGGTGGGATTCTTATGTTAAATCGTATTTTGGAAACGGTTTTAAATTCCGGCGCCCGGATGGCGGAACCGGGAGAATTTACAAAACGGGCTTTTCTAAATGGAAAGATGGATTTGACCAAAGCGGAAGCAGTTATGGATATTATTCATGCAAAAAACGAACTGGCATTAAAATCCTCCGTCAGTCAGTTAAAAGGTTCTGTTTCAGAAAAAATAAAAGCTTTAAGGGCTACAATTATATATGAAATTGCGTTTATAGAATCTGCCTTGGATGACCCGGAGCATATCAGTCTGGAGGGATATCCCGTACGCTTGAAAGAGAAAACAGAAAATTTATTAACAGAAATTGATAAGCTGTTACTTTCTGCAGATAATGGAAAAATGATGAAAGAAGGAATCAATACGGTTATTATAGGGAAGCCGAATGCAGGAAAATCTTCTTTCTTAAATTTATTGCTTGGAGAAGAAAAGGCTATTGTGACAGAGATTGCCGGTACGACCAGGGATATTCTCGAAGAACATATTCAGTTAAGCGGAATCGGTTTTAATATAATAGATACGGCAGGTATTCGTTCCACGGATGATGTGATTGAAAAAATAGGAGTGGAAAAAGCAAAAAAATATGCTGAAAAAGCAGATTTAATAATTTATGTTGTGGACAGTTCTATTCCTTTGGATGAGAATGATAAAAGTATAATGGATATTATCGGTGATAAAAAATGTATTGCATTATTAAATAAAACTGATTTGAAAGTGAAAGTAACGGAAAAAGAATTAAAGGATTCTTTTGTTATCATAAAAACATCAACGAAGGAAGCCACAGGTCTGGAAGAGTTTGAAGAAACAGTGAGGAAAATGTTTTTTCACGGGGAAATATCCTTTGACAATGAGGTTTATATTACCAATATACGCCATAAAGAAATGCTGGAAAATGCGAAAGATTCTTTGGTTATGGTGAAAAAAAGTCTTGAAGATAATATGCCGGAGGATTTTTATTCCATTGATTTGATGAGCGCTTATGCTTCTTTGGGCCTGATTGTAGGAGAAGAAGTATCGGATGATTTGGTGGATGAAATTTTTTCAAAATTCTGCATGGGAAAATAAATTTGTAATAAAGACAGGGAGATTCTATGAAACACAATGAATTGACGGATAAAGTGGATGTATGTGTAATTGGTGCAGGTCATGCTGGATGCGAGGCGGCGCTGGCATGTGCCAGGCTTGGTTTTGAAACGGTTATTTTTACGGTGAGTGTTGACAGTATTGCGTTGATGCCCTGTAATCCCAATATTGGAGGTTCTTCAAAAGGCCATCTGGTACGGGAAATAGACGCCCTTGGCGGGGAAATGGGAAAAAATATTGATAAGACTTTTATTCAGTCTAAAATGTTGAACCTGTCAAAAGGCCCGGCTGTCCATTCCCTAAGAGCCCAGGCCGATAAAGCGGAATATTCCCGTTCTATGAGAATGGTTCTGGAAAATCAGGAGCATCTTACCATAAAACAGGCAGAAGTATGCGAATTGCTCTGGGAAGAGGATAAAATAAGCAGCAAGAAAAAAGTAACGGGAGTAAAAACATATACTGGGGCAGTTTATGAATGCCGTTCTGTCATATTGTGTACGGGCACTTATCTTCGCGCCAGATGTCTGTGCGGGGAGTCTATTACATATACCGGACCGAACGGGTTGCAGGCTGCCAATCATCTGCCTGATTCCTTAAAAGAGTTGGGAATTACACTGAGAAGGTTTAAAACAGGCACGCCTGCCAGGATGGATAAAAGAAGTATCGATTTTTCCAAAATGGAAGAACAAACGGGGGATGAAAAAATTGTTCCTTTTTCTTTTTCTACGGATGCAGATTCCATCCAAAAAGAACAGGTATCCTGTTATCTTACTTATACAAATGAAGAAACGCATGAAATCATAAAAGCAAATCTGGACCGTTCTCCCATTTATGCCGGTATTATTGAAGGAACCGGTCCCAGATACTGTCCTTCCATTGAAGATAAGGTAGTAAAGTTTTCTGACAAAAATAGACATCAGGTATTTATCGAGCCGGAAGGTTTGTTTACCAATGAAATGTATGTGGGCGGGATGTCCTCTTCCCTTCCTGAAGATGTGCAGCTTAAAATGTACAGGACAGTACCCGGGCTGGAGCATTGTAAGATTGTCAGAAATGCTTATGCCATAGAATATGATTGTATCAATGCAAAACAGCTTTATCCCACTTTGGAATTTAAAAATGTTTCCGGATTGTTTGCCGGAGGACAGTTTAACGGAAGCAGCGGATATGAGGAAGCGGCAGCGCAGGGCTTGATGGCTGGACTTAACTGCGCGCTGTCCCTGCTTGGAAAAGAGCAGATTGTACTGGACCGCTCACAGGCCTATATAGGAGTACTGATTGACGATTTGGTTACGAAAGATAATAGGGAGCCGTACCGCATGATGACATCCAGGGCAGAATACAGGTTGCTTTTAAGACAGGACAATGCAGATTTGCGTCTCAGAAAAATAGGTTATGAAGCGGGTCTGGTATCTGAGGAAGATTATCAAAAGCTGTTAAAAAAAGAAGAACTGATTCAAAATGAAATCAAACGTTTGAAAGAAACCAAAGTTGGAGGTTCTGCAAAAATACAGGAATTTCTGGCTGCATATGGAAGTAATCCGTTAAAGACGGCTGCCTCATTGTCGGAGCTGATGTGCAGGCAGGAGCTTTCTTATTATGCTTTGGCAGAGATTGATACGGAAAGAACCAAACTGCCGAAAGATGTTGTAGAGCAGGTGGAAATTGAATTAAAATATGAAGGATATATAGAAAGACAAAAACGGCAGGTAGAACAATATAAGAAAGTAGAAAAGAAACTGATTCCAAAGGATTTGGATTATGATGACGTACAGAGCCTGAGATTGGAGGCCAGACAGAAATTGAAAGAATTTCATCCTGTTTCGGTTGGGCAGGCTTCCAGAATTTCAGGCGTATCCCCTGCCGACATCTCCGTTCTTCTGGTATATCTGGAACAGTATAAAAAGGAAAAAGATGAAAAATGCAAAAATGAGGTAAATAATGAACATATCCCGACAATTTGAAAAAGATTTAATGGAATTGCAGATTGCTTTATCAAAAAAGCAGTTGACTCAATTTATCACTTATTATGAAATGCTTGCGGAATGGAATCAGGTAATGAACCTGACTGCCATAACGGACTATGAAGAAGTATTGAAAAAACATTTTATTGACAGTCTTTCTCTTGTAAAAGCCTTTGATTTAACAAGTGACATTAGCGTCATTGATATAGGAACAGGAGCCGGATTTCCCGGAATCCCGCTCAAAATTGCATTTCCAAATTTAAAAGTAACTTTGTTGGATTCTTTAAATAAGCGGGTGCAGTTTTTAAAAGCTGTGATAGAAAAGCTGGAATTACAGGAAATAGAGTCTTTTCATGGAAGAGCGGAGGATTTTGCAAGACCTGGCCTGATGCGTGAAAAGTATGATTTATGCGTATCCCGTGCTGTTGCTAATCTGACAACATTGTCAGAATATTGTCTGCCCTTTGTTAAAGTGGGAGGATTTTTTGTTTCTTACAAATCGGAAAAAATTGAACAGGAAAAAAAGGAAGCAGAAAAGGCAATCCGGCTGCTGGGCGGAAAAATAGAAAAACAGGTAGAATTGTATCTGCCCGATTCAGATATTTACCGCAATCTTTTTGTCATCAAAAAAGAAACTGCCTGTCCCAAAAAATATCCAAGGAAGGCAGGTCTGCCGGCTAAAGAGCCGCTGATGTAGTAGTCGATTTTTATTATAAGAATATTTCTAACTGTTCCATGAATTTGTCAGACTTTTCTAAATGAGGAAGCTGTTTTGTTTCCTTAATATATACTGCTTCCATAGCATTATTATAATATATATAATTGTCTGTGATGGTATGGCTGTTCTTTTTTTCTTCCCCCGATATTATCAGAATGCTGTGGTTAATTTCTTTTAATGCATGAAGGATATTCATATTAAGGTATCTGCCAAGGCAGCTTGAAAAAGCATGTTTGGAATGATAGTCATAAATATGGGCGGCTTCAAAATAGGCAAGAATTTCAGATTCTTCTATATAACCGGGATTAAAATAATAGGTATCCTGAAAAGTCTTTTTGAAAGCTTCTTTAGAAGTCAGCATATTATAAATAAATGTGCCAAGTATCGGTGTGTCAATTAATAGCTTCAATAATCTGGTCTGTCTGGACGGTATTTGATTCAGCTCATAAAGGTCCTGCGGATTTATAAGAACCAGTTTCCCGAAAACTTCAGGATTGTTATGACAGGTCATTACTGTGACGGGACAGCTGTCTCCGGACGCAATGACATCCGTCCTCTTTCCAATTACATTTTTTACAAAATCAGTGATTAGCTGCACATACAAATAGTTGGTAAAAGTAAGATACGGTTTATCTGATAATCCATACCCTAAAAAGTCCATGGCATATACTTCATTTTTTTTACTCAATGATTCCATGATTTTGTGAAATTCATAAGAGGAACTTCCGACAGTTAAATTGTGCAGAAGCAGTATGGGAGTTCCCTGCCCTTTCTTGATATACCGTATTTTGCCAAAGCGCCATTCATAATAATGGTTATCCGGACAGCTCAGCATATTTTTTGTGCAGGCAAGCGTATACTCTACTTTATTAATGACATGTATGGCAGCGGTTGCAAGACCGGCAAGTAAAAGTAATGTTTTTCCTTTTTGTTTCATATTATGCCTCCTATTATGGTACATATATTTATTATAATGGAAAAAACTTGCGGTTACAATCAAATAATTCTTTTCTTCTTTCAGATTTTAGTATATGATATATATATCTAAGTATAAAGTACTATATATGGATGACGGGGTTAGTAAAAAACATATGTCTGGTAAACAACAACTTTCTATTAATGAACTTTTGCATAATTTAACGGTAGATGCGGAGGAGCTTGAAAAAAGAGTCAATGAAAATTTATTGCAGATTTCAGAAATAGATGAATATTTGAATTCCATAATGGAACAGGAAGATAAAGATTTTAAAGTATTTTCTCCAAGGAATGTAGAACATATTTACAGGGAGGAAATACAAAAGCACAAGGAACAAAAATATAAATTAGAGATAGAAAATCGTTCTTTATACAGCCGGTTAAATAAATGTAATGCTTACTTCAATGCGATTAGTGAAGCTGTGAATAAAGAAACAAATTCTAAAAATTTAAAAGTGCTGGATATTCAGGAAAAAGAAAGGCAGCGTATTGCCAGGGATTTGCATGATACTTCGCTGCAAAATCTTACTTATTTGGTACATAAAATAGAGTTGGCATCCATGTATATTGATAAAGATGCTTTGCAGGCAAAACTGGAATTGGCTACAATCAGTAAAAGTTTAAAATCTGTCATCGACGAGATACGTGAGACCATATTTGATTTAAGACCAATGTCTTTTGATGATTTGGGATTAAAGGAAGCCTTGGAACGGTTATTTGCAAAATTAAAGGAAAAGAATCATTCCATAGATTTTTATACAGAAATAGCTCCTATTTCCTGTGAGGATAATCTGGTACTGATGACAATCTTTCGTGTGGTACAGGAAGCATGTTCCAATGCAGTCAGTCATTCCAATGGTAATAGATTAGAGGTCGTAATCAAGCAGGAGGATGAGTATTGCAATATCACAATTAAGGATAACGGATTAGGATTTTCAAAGGAAGATATGTCAGAAAAGATGGACAGACATTTTGGAATTGGCGTTATGAAAGAGAGAATAAATTTATTGGGGGGAGAAATCTTTTTTGATTCCGTCTTAAATGAAGGAACAGAGATTAAGATACATATTCCGATAGCATAATAAAAAGGAAGGTTTGGATAAATATGAACACTGTTATAAACGTTATGATTGCTGATGACCATGTATTGATGAGGGAAGGTATCAAACAGCTTCTTGAATTTGACGGAAATATTCGTGTGATTGCGGAAGCAAATGACGGGGTAGAATGTATTGAAAAGTTAAAGACGATACATCCTGATGTATTGTTACTGGATATTAATATGCCCAACAAAAACGGGATTGAAGTGCTACAGGAAATTCATAGTAAACGTATGAAATTAAAAGTATTGATACTTACAGTTCATAATGAGGTGGAGTATCTGTTGAAAGCAGTAGACATAGGAGTGGATGGATATATATTAAAAGATTCCGAGTCTGCTGAACTGAAAAAAGCAATTTCTTTGGTGTTAAGTGGAGAAAGTTACATTCAGCCAAGTTTAATTCCGGCATTAAATTCTAGGTTGGTAGCAAGGGATGTGGATAAGGAAAAAATAGAATCCCTTACCAGAAGAGAAATGGAAGTTTTGATTCAAGTGGCAAACGGAATGTTTAATAAAGAAATTGCAACTGTCCTGAATATCAGTGAGCGAACGGTAAAAAATCATATCTCCAATATCTTTAAAAAGATAGAAGTGTCTGATAGAACACAGGCAGCGGTATTTGTCATTCGGAATAATATTATTAAATTGTATTAGTTCAGGGAAATGCCCTAATAAATTGTAAGCTGCAAAGGGAAAAACCTAATGAAAAGTGATGGCTGGTTAATTGGAAGAATTTATTTCAACAGAAAAGATAAAAGAGTAATTATCAAGAGACCGCGCGGGCTTGGCTATTCAATGAATTTTGGAAATAAGTGGACGTGGATAATTCATATTATTCTTGTAATTATTGCAGTTATATTTGTCAGCGTTCTATAATATTCTATTATTGATGTTTCACGTGAAACATTTTTCTTGTTTTGAAGGTAGACACAAGATAATGTTTCACGTGAAACATTGAAACCCTAGATATTGTAATACATCCGTGAAACATCTACATATTCCCCATATTTAGGCTGTGAAACAATATTTTACCCAGATTTTAAAGATAAGAGATTATTATTTTATATGAATTTCATATAGATAATCCTATTGATTGATGTTATAATTACAAACAGACAATGAAGGTTGTCTTTGTGCAAAACGAAAGGAAAACAGAATATATGGGAAAAGTTATTGCAGTTGCAAACCAAAAGGGTGGAGTAGGTAAAACCACAACATCTATCAATCTTTCAGCTTCACTTGCTACGAAAGGAAAAAAGGTTTTAGTTATTGATACGGACCCACAGGGAAATACAACAAGTGGTTTCGGTGTTGATAAAAATGAATTAGATGAAACAATTTATGAGTTAATTTTAGGTGAGTGCTCTATTCAGGATTGTATTTTAAAAGATGTGATAGAAAATGTATCGCTCTTGCCCTCAAATGTAAATCTTGCAGCAGCAGAGATTGAGTTGATAGGGATAGAAAAGAAAGAGTACATATTAAAAAATGAAGTAGATTGGGTGAGAGACCAGTATGATTTTATTATTATTGACTGTCCTCCTTCTCTGAACGCATTGACAATTAATGCATTGACGACAGCAGACAGTGTGTTGGTTCCTATACAATGTGAGTATTATGCGTTGGAAGGTTTGAGCCAGTTGATACATACAGTGAATCTTGTAAAGGAACGTTTAAATCCGGATTTGGAAATGGAAGGCGTGGTATTTACCATGTATGATTCCAGAACAAATCTTTCCATGCAGGTTGTTGAAAATGTTAAAAGTCATCTGAATCAGAATGTTTACAAGACGATGATTCCCAGAAATATCAGGCTTGCGGAAGCTCCCAGTTATGGAATGCCAATTCATATTTATGATGCAAAATCGGCAGGTGCAGAAGCTTATATGAATCTGGCTGATGAAGTACTGAAACACAATAAAATGTAGAAAAAGAAGGAGAAGGGTTATGGCGACGGCAAGAGGGTTAGGTAAGGGACTTGGAAAAGGTTTGGATGCATTGATTCCCCCCAGTACAAATGAAGGTACAAATAAACAAAGCAAAAATGGAAAAGATAATGAAAAAGGGAATGAAACGATTGTAAAGATTACAAAAGTCGAGCCCAACAGGGAGCAGCCAAGAAAGAACTTTGATGAAGATGCCCTTCTGGAATTGGCGGACTCTATAAAACAATTTGGTGTGATTCAGCCAATCGTAGTACAGGATAGGAAAGAATATTATGAAATAATTGCAGGAGAACGAAGGTGGCGTGCCGCTAAAATGGCAGGTTTGAAAGAAATTCCTGTTATTATAAAGAATTATACGGAACAGGAAATTGTAGAAATTTCCCTGATTGAAAATATTCAAAGAGAAGATTTAAATCCGATAGAAGAAGCACAGGCATATAAGAAGCTGTTGACAGAGTTTAATTTGAAGCAGGATGAGGTAGCGGAAAGAGTTTCCAAAAGCAGAACTGCTGTCACCAATTCCATGCGCTTGTTAAAATTGTGTGATGAAGTACAGCAGATGGTAATCAATGAAATGCTGAGTACCGGACATGCCAGGGCGCTTCTTGCAATTGAAGACGCAGAAGAACAGTATACTTTGGCGCAAAAGGTATTTGATGAAAAGCTGTCTGTTCGTGATGTAGAGAAGATGGTGAAAAATCTTCATAAGCCTGCAAAACCCAAAAAGATGGATGATAAAACTTTGGAGCTTATTTATCAGGATATTGCAGAAAAATTAAAGCAATCCCTGAGTACAAAAGTATCTGTTTCTTCAAAAGGCGAGGGAGCGGGTAAGATTGAAATAGAGTTTTACAGCCATGAAGATTTGGACAGGCTTATGGACATTCTTACAAAATAAATGTCCTGTTCCAGGCAGAGTATAAAGGAGAAAAAGATTCATGCAAATTACTACAGGAATAATAACCACATGCAGCAAGTTATTACAGGATATAGGAATGGGTGGATTAGATATCGGATATCTGTTTTTAGGAATGGCAATTTGTATCTTGATTTTTCTGATTTTACTTATTGTTTTAATCTGTAAAACCAATAAATTAAAAAGACGCCTTGATAAATTTGTATTGGGTAAAGACGGTAAAAGTCTGGAAAAAGATATTATAGGTTTATACGAAGATAATAAATTTTTGAAACTTAATATGGATAAAAATAAAAAGGATATCAGAAGGTTATACAAGAATATGGAATCCGCTTTTCAAAAAGTGGGAGTTGTGAAATATGATGCATTTCAGCAGATGGGTGGACAGCTTAGTTTTTCCTTGGCATTGTTGGATGAAAACAATAATGGTTTTATCCTGAATTCCGTACACAGTACGGAGGGCTGTTACACTTATACAAAGGAAGTCAGAAACGGCGAATGTGCTATCTCATTAGGAAAAGAAGAAGAGAAGGCTCTTGCCCAGGCAATGGGAGAAACATGAGAAGAAAACCACAAAAGGTAATTTTTAGTCTGAAAGTATAAAAAGGGATAAAATATGCTTCGCAAAACGTTAGATGAGTTAACGGGTAATGAGATTTTGGCAAGAACAATTTTAACAGATGATTTCATGACAATATTGCCGGAAGGCGCTGTTCTGAAACCGGAATATCTGGAAAAATTACGCGAGTTAAATATCAATGAAGTTTTTATAAAAGAACAAAAGCCTTTGGCTGAAGAAATAGCGATATTAAAAACAGAGATGGAAAGTAATGTGAAAGAAAAAGTCAAGGATATTCTGGAGAGACATACTTACCATCATAATGACGAATTGATGCAGTTATGTGAGACTGCGGATAATATTATTGTAAGTATTGTGCAGGAAGATGAAGTAGCAGAAAAGGTTTTTGATATCAGGGAAAGAAGGGCGGATATTTATGAGCATTCATTAAGCATCTGTACCCTGGCAGTTCTGACTGCTTTGAAATTGCAGCTTCCGCAGGAAACGATACATGATATTGGTGTAGGGTGTCTTTTACACGATATTGGGCTTCGTTATCTTATGATTGATTTTGAAAAACAGGATTCCAGCAATCTGTCTGAATCAGATAAGATAGAATTTAAAAAACATCCGGTATATGGCTATACCGCCTTAAAAGATGAAAAATGGATTTCTGAACTAAGTAAAAATATTATCCTTTACCATCATGAAAGACTGGATGGTTCCGGATATCCTTTACATGCAACATCTCTGTCCGAACCGATTGAAATAGTTGCAGTATGTGATGTTTTTGATGAAATGATTTGCGGCATCTGGTATAAAAAAGTAAAAGTCTACGAAGCCGTCGAATATTTAAAAAGTTTCAAAAATATAAAGTTTCGTGATAAAATAGTAAATACTTTTCTGGAGTTTACCGCAGTTTATCCCGTTGGAACAAAGATTGTTACCAACGAGGGGGAAACCGGTGTTGTTATCAGGCAAAACAAAGAATTTCCGGATAGGCCGGTCATCTGCATTTCTAAGGACAAGGATGGAAATAAAGTTGACGACGTGATAAAAGATTTGGTAAAAATACATCATATTTTCATAGAGAAAGTCATTGATTAATAAAAGGAGGTCTACTTATGATAGACATAAAGTTTTTAAGGGAAAACCCGGAAGCTGTAAAAGAAAATATAAAAAAGAAATTTCAGGACGACAAGCTTCCTTTGGTTGACGAGGTGATTGCCCTTGATATTGAAAGCAGAAAAACCAAACAGGAAGCAGATGAACTTCGTGCCAATAAAAACAAGATATCCAAAGAAATCGGCGCATTGATGGCACAGGGGAAAAAGGAAGAAGCAGAAGCAAAGAAACAGGAAGTTGCCATGCAGGCTAAGCGTCTGGCGGAACTGGAAAAGAAAGAACCCGAATTTCAGGAAAAGATTACAAATATCATGATGAAGATTCCGCAGATAATAGACCCATCCGTTCCTATAGGAAAAGATGACAGTGAAAATGTGGAAATAACCAAATACGGGGAACCAAAGGTTCCTGATTTTGAAGTGCCTTATCATGCGGATATATTAGAAAAAATGAACGGGCTGGATAAAGACAGCGCCGGTAGAACCAGCGGAAACGGTTTTTATTATCTGATGGGAGACGCTGCGCGCATACATTCCGCTATGATAAGCTATGCCAGAGATTTCATGATTGACAAAGGCTTTACTTATTGCATCCCGCCCTTTATGATTAGAAGCAGCGTAGTAAACGGCGTCATGAGTTTTGCGGAAATGGAAGCCATGATGTATAAGATTGAAGATGAAGACCTTTACCTGATTGGCACTTCCGAACATTCCATGATTGGTAAATTTAAAGGGCAGATTGTAAATGAGAGCAGCCTTCCTATTTCCATGACATCTTATTCTCCCTGTTTCAGAAAAGAAGTGGGTTCCCACGGAATTGAAGAAAGAGGCGTATACCGCGTACACCAGTTCGAGAAACAGGAAATGGTAGTGTTGTGCAAGCCGGAAGAGTCCATGGACTGGTATAATAAAATGTGGTCCTATACAGTAGAGTTTTTCAAAAGCTTGGATATTCCTGTCCGCACACTGGAATGCTGCAGCGGTGATTTGGCAGACCTGAAAGTAAAGTCCTGTGATGTGGAAGCCTGGAGTCCCAGACAGAAAAAATATTTTGAAGTAGGCTCCTGCTCTACGCTGGGCGATGCTCAGGCAAGGCGTCTGGGTATCCGTACCAAAGGAGAAAATGGTACTTACTTTGTGCATACACTAAATAATACCGTATTGGCAACGCCGAGAGGATTGATTGCTTTTCTTGAAAACAATGTCAATGAAGACGGCAGCGTCAATATCCCCAAAGCGCTTCAGCCTTATATGGGCGGCAAAGAAAAAATAGGATAAAATATTTATCCGGAAATACAATAAATACAAAGAATATAATTGGAAAAGAGGTGAAATCCTTGCATAAGTATTTGAGAGCCATTGGCTTCAGTAAATTTGAAAGTCGAAGAAAGTTAAAAGAATTGTTGACAAGCGTTGTTATAAATGCCACATCAAGAGCCTATACGACCAGTGAAGAAGATATCATGCTGGGTGAATTTTGCAGGGATTTTGCTTTTAACATGGGGATTGCAGTCTGCGGTGAATTTGACGAAGAAAATGACGACAAGTTTATCTATGATTATTATTATCCCTATCTTCGGGGGACAGGTATCACCACTACGGAGGATGTTTCCGTGGAGCGCCATGCAGAAAAAGAGTCTTACGCCGGCGTTTGTGACGATATAAAAGTTGGGGTATCCCTGATATTTTATCTTCAGAACAGGATTCCTTATATCAAAGCACAAAATCAGGGAAGGCTGCCCATACGGGGCACTACCCTGACCTTATCAGCTCTTTCCCTGAAGGGCACCATTATGATGCCGATTCAAAAAGACGAATATCAGAAACGGAAAATACAAAAAGAGTCAAGAAACCGGACGAACCTGATTGCCGCTGCCAGGCGGGGAGACGAAGACGCATTGGAAACCCTGACGCTGGAAGATATGGACATGTATTCCACCATTTCCAAGAAAATTCAGAAAGAAGACATTTTCAGTCTGGTGGACACCTACTGTATGCCTTATGGGGTAGAATGCGACCAGTACTCCATTCTGGGTGAAATTACAGAGTGCAGGACAGTGAAAAATACCTTTACCGGTGAAGAAGTGTATCAGATGACCGTATATTGCAATGAACTGACCTTTGACCTGTGCATCAATACGGCAGATTTGTACGGGGAACCCCAGGCAGGCAGAAGGTTTAAAGGTATTATCTGGCTGCAGGGATTTATTAATTTTCCGGAATAGATTGACTGGCATACTTGTTATATGCTATAATCTATAATTGGTTCAAGTAATAAAATTGTCTTCGTAGCTCAGGGGATAGAGCACTCGCCTCCTAAGCGAGGGGTCGGACGTTCGAATCGTCTCGGGGACGCTGTAAAAAACGCCGGGAATACTGGAATGCCAGGGTTTCCGGCGTTTTTTCTATTATTTACGAATTGCAAGAGAAAACTATGTTTCAGTGAAAAATATTTTTTTTTATATCTATGACAGAGACGGAAATTAAAATGATGAACGAATATAGTAAATTAATAGGAAAAAAAGATTTGTTTGCAATTCAATTCAAAATAGAAGAAGTAAGGAATCCTTATATTTGGGGCCACATTTGTTATTGGATAAATAGCATGATGATAGGAAACTTTGAATCTGTTACAATATTAAGTGATGTTTTCATTTTTTTACCCCATATTATTTATGATAATGGGAATAGAGAACATGAATCATTTTACAAAATGGATAAGGACAAAGTGTTTTATTTATTAAGTGGTCAAGCCTTTTTGAATAATCACAAATACGAAGAAATAGCACTGACAGAAACATGGGCAAGATTTAGTATTGAAATGGGGTTAGATGTTTTTGTTGGAACAGTTGTAAAACTTATAGAAGACAAGGATAATGCAAGAATAATATTTTCTAGTGATGGAAAGGAAGTATATGACTTGTATTTAAAAAAAGGAAACGTAGAGGATGTATTTACTTGTTTTTCAGTTCAATTTAATGCTATTTATGACAGTATATCATAATATTTGAAGGTCATAATTCTGCCGACAGATAAACCATTGCCAGAAAGGGGGAAATATCTGTATATGGAAAACGGCAAAATGAAAGTTTTTGAAGATAGAAAAATACGCGCTGTTTGGGACGAGGAATAAGAAGAATAGTATTTTTTGGTTGTAGATGTGGTGGTTGTACTGATGGAAAGCATTGACCCGAAACAGTATATTAAAAAAATGAGAAGCTGTGACTTAGAGCTTAAAAGCAAGTGGGGTACAATTTGTACCCCAGTTCAAATGATTGCGGCAGACGGAAAAGCCGACTACTTTTAAAGAAAATCAAAGTATAGCCCGCCGAGGAGGAAGAGTGGCGGGAATTGCAAGGCAGGCTTTGGAAGCTTAAACAGGAAAACCTGTTATCACTTCCAAAAATACCGTGGATTTTGCAAAACTCATTGAAGAGGTTGTGAAAGAGGTTAAACAGCCTAAATAAAAGGAAAATATTATGATTATTCTTAATACTGAATTTTCAAATGAAGAAAAAGATGTTTTGTTAAAATATGCAGGCAATACATATGAGGTATTACAAAGTATTGAAGGAAAAAGTTTTTTGCAAAACAAAAGTATGAGGAGATAATTCCATATAGAATTATAAAGTTTTATCATTTTTATCTGATGAATATAAAAGATGATGATATTTGGTATAGAGGACGACAGGAAAAAGGCATAGTAGAACGGATTGGGACGAATAAGAAAGGTTATTGGAAAATAACAGAAGGTGGTGTGGAGGTAAACCAATGATTAAAATCAGATACATGGAAGCTTCCGATAAACAGTTTTGGTACAGCCTTGACAGGCATTTGCCGGAATTGGAATTTGATATTAAGGTACGGACAAAAAGAGGTTATGTTTTTTTACTGGAGGACAAACCGATAGGATTATTGAGGTATAATCTTTTTTGGGATAATACGCCGTTCTGCACCATGCTTTTCATAGATGAAAAATATCAGGGAAACGGTTTTGGAAAACAACTGATGGAATATTGGGAAAGTGATATGAAATCGCAGGGTTACGGCATGGTAATGACCTCCACACAGGTTGACGAGACGGCACAATGTTTTTACCGTAAGCTGGGATATAAGGACTGCGGCGGCTTTGTGATTGATGTACCGGCGTATGCTCAGCCGATGGAAATGTTTTTCCTGAAAGCAATTTAGCCCGGGCGGGAAAGGATGCAGGAATCGTTATGAAAATTTCTTCTTTTATACATTTTGCCTGTTTTGGCGTGAAAACCATTTTGTTCAGGAAAAAAGAGCCTATTCTCGGTACGGTTATTGTTACGGACAAATGCAATTTAAAATGCAGGCACTGCTCAGTCAATAATATTACAGCGGTTGTCCATCCTTATCAGCAAATCCGAAATGAGATGCAGCAGCTTTATCATATGGGCGTGCGTATTTTGTTTTTTTGCGGTGGAGAAACATTCCTTTGGAAAGACGGCGAGCGTACACTCAGGGACCTTGTTGTGGAAGCAAAAAAAATGGGATTTTTGATTGTCAATGTGGTTACCAACGGCACATTTCCGATAAATTTGCCGGAAGCCGATTTGATTTTGCTCAGTCTGGATGGCGATAGGGATTGTCACAATGCGATACGTGGCGATACATACGATATCATTATGGAAAATATCAAAAATGCAACTTCCGATAATATCTGCTTTTATATGGCAATTAACCGGATTAACAAAGATACGGTGCGGGATGTCTGCCTTGCCGCTCGTGATACCGAAAATGTGCGGGCAGTGTCCTTTAATTTCCATACGCCTTATCCGGACACAAAGGAATTAGCGCTTTCCAAAGAAGAAAAAAGGAACTGTTGTGAAGTCATTTCAAGAATGATGAAAGAAGGAGCTCCCGTATTTAATTTGCGCAGCGCATTTCCGTATCTGATAAACAACAGTTTTCCGACGCCTTGCCATCAGTGCGTAGTCATGGAAAACGGCAAACTTTCAACCTGTGGACGCTGCATCGATGTGCCGGGGCTTTGTGAACAATGCGGTTATTTCTTTGTTGCGGAGTATACCCTTTTATTCAAAGGAAAACCCAAGATTATTATTGAGATGCTGAAGACATATCTGAAATATATTTAGGAGAGACATGAGTATAATAACGAACCTGACCAGAATGTGGCTGACCCGTTCATTCCGGCCATTTATATTCAAAAATGAATCTGAAGGACAGTTGCCTTTTTCGGATTGCGATAATCTGGGGCTGTATGTACATATCCCGTTTTGTAAGACTATTTGCAATTTTTGTCCTTATTGTAAGGTCAGATATTCTGAGGAACTGTGTAATCGGTATATAGACGCTCTCTTACAGGAAATCCATCTTGCAGGCAGTCAGCACAGCGGCAAAAAGAAAACTACAAGTTTATATTTTGGCGGCGGCACACCGGCCCTTGCCGCCGACCGTATTAAAGAAATTATAGACGCTATTCGGGAGCATTTTATTATTACCGAGGGTATAGGCGTAGAACTGCATCCTGATAATGTAAAACCGTCTGTTTTGCAGATTTTGAAAGATGCCGGGGTGACCAAAATCAGCATTGGCATTCAGTCATTTCAGGAAAAGTTTCGCAGCGTTCTGGGAAGGAGCAATATCGATATTTTGGCACTGAAGGAAGCATTATCTGCCGTTTCGTTTGAAACGGTTTCAATGGATTTCATTTTTGCACTGCCGGCACAGACATTTGACGATTTGAAAGCGGACATAGATGCTGCTTTCCGGATTGGTGCAAATCATATTGCAATTTATCCGTTCATTGATTTTTCTTTTACTGCCAGTAAAGTAGCGCCAATGCCTAAAAAAGAAAAGCGAAGACTATTGGACGCCATTACTCACTATTGTATGGATAAAGGTTATACCCGCAACTCAATCTGGACATTTTCAAGCGAGAAGAATAGTAACTATTCTTCCATGACCAGAGATAATTTTCTGGGATTTGGATGTTCGGCGACGACCTTGCTGAAAGACCGGTTTCAGATTAATACGTTTTCGGTGGAAGAATACTGTAATAGGGTGGAAGGCGGTAAGTTTCCCACTTCCCTGACAATACGTTTTTCATTGCGGCAGAGAATGGTTTATTACCTGTTCTGGACCGCATACTCCACGAAAGTGGACGCAGACGATTTTGAAAAATTTTTTGGTATTCCTTTAAAAGACATGTATGGCGTTGAACTAAGTATTGCAAAGCTTCTGGGGTTCATCATTGAAGAAAACGGTATATACCGTATGACGCTGAAAGGCGCGTTTTACTATCATTATTATGAAAACTTTTATACCCTTGCCTATATCGATAAAATGTGGGGGATTATGAGAAAAGAAGCATTTCCCGAAAAAATAGTATTATAAATAAAAAACAGCATGGTCAGAGCCATGCTGTTTTTATCAAGCACTAAGCTGTTTTTTCCTTTTTGGCAGGACGTACCATAAAGAAGCAGATAAGCAAAGCAATAATGTATAAAACAATCGTAGCGTACAACACGCATTGATATCCGCTGGGATTTACCTTTAAGATTTCGGTAGTGCCGTCTGCCAGTACATGCTCCATGTCAACCTCATGTCCGAATGTATTGACAATCCAGTTTGCCATCTGGTTTCCGGTAAGACCTGCAAAGGCCCAGGCGGAAAGGGTAATTCCATGGATGGCGCTGATGCTTCCCATGCCGTAATGGTCGGAAAGCAGGGTGGGTACATTGGAAAAGCCGCCGCCGTATCCTGCATTTACCACAAAGAGCAGCGCCAGTACGATAATGATTAAGAAAAGATTTCCCTCTCCCTTTTCAATACCGCTTGTAACCATGACAAGTCCCGTAAATACGATGGAAAGAATAAAAATCAGTTTGTAAATGGTATTCCTGTCCTTCATGGTATCCGCCCATGCTGAAAAACCAAGGCGTCCGCCTGCATTGAAAACAGCGGATATTGTGGAAATAATACCTACCGCACCGGCAAGGCCGATACATTTTACAATCATTTTTTCCTGTGAAATAAGGGCAAGGCCGCAGGTAATATTGATATAAAACATCAGCCAGATGCCGACATAGTTGGCAATGGGTTTTGTCTTGATGGTGGCAAGGATGCCCTGACCCTTTTCTTTTTTCTGGGGTTCATGCCATCCCTCGGGTTTTGCTAAAAGCAGGTGTCCGGCAAACATCATGACAAAATATACGACAGCCAATATATAAAACATCTTGTATATGCTGCCCTCTCCAAGTCCGTCAAGCATTGCCTGCATAATCGGGCTGGCAATTGCCTTCGCAGCGCCGAAACCGGCAACCGCAAGACCGGTGGCAAGACCTTTTCTGTCCTCAAACCATAACATTAACGTTTTCACCGGGGACAGATAGCCTGTCCCAAGTCCGATGCCCATGATAAAACCGTAGCATACATAAATACCGATTAGGGCAAGGGGACTTCCCTTGTGAAGACCGCCATAGTAAATAAAGAAACCGGTTCCTGCCATTCCCAAGGCAAAGCAGATGGCGGCAATCAAAGAAGATTTGTGAATATCTTTTTCTACGACATTTCCCAGAAATGCGGCAGACATGCCAAGGAAAAAGATGGCAAAACTGAACGCCCATTCCGTTGCCCCTTTTGTATGGCCGATATAGCTGGCTATTTCCTGACTGAAAATGGACCAGCAGTAAACAGTACCGATGCTGCAGTGGAGAAGCAACGCCGGAATGGCAGCGCGCACCCACTTGTTTTGACATTTTTTCATGTTACTCATAATCCTTTCATTGGTAATTTATCTTTTAAAATTCATTTTCCTTTTCACATTCTACTCCTTATTATCGGAGTTTTCAAGAGGATTTCCTTTTACCTTTCGTATTTAGAAATGCTTTTAATATTTATTCATTGTCGAAGTGATGGAATGGGCAGTGGAGCATGTAAAGCGAAAGCTGCCAGTCAAGCGTTGCCCCGTTTTAGGTGTAGGCTATAAGTTCGCTTTCGGCAAGTGACAGACAGATTGCTATTGCCGAATTAATATAATATAATAACACCAGTGAACCCTATAGAATGTAAAGGAGAAAATCGTATGGAAAAGTTGATGTATATGATGATGATTGAAAAAAGCAAGACCTATAATAAAATGACAAAACAGGTAGTTATGGAACACGTTGAGAACATAAGAAAGTTGGACGATGAAGGAAAGCTGGAAATCTGCGGTGTCTTTAAAGGCTATCCGGGAATGGCAGGTATGTATATCCTAAAAACAGAGAGCCGTGAAGAAGCGGAAGATATTTGCAAATCGGAACCGCTGGTTATGGGAGGATATGCAACTTACAAATTAGTCGGTTTTCAGATTGCAAACCGGGAAAATAATTACTTGCTGTAATTAAGGCAAGGAAAAACATTGGGGCAAACAGAATCCGGTTCACATGCAAACGCTGAAAAGCTTATGAAAGTATTCCGCAAGTACACCGGCTTTGAGGAACTCTCCCCTACCCTGTTACGGGAGTTTGTGGAGAAAATCGTAATCCACGAATCGGAAGCCCTTGACGGGAACGCCGGGTTTTAAACGACAACAGTAATCGCTGCTTGCACAAACTCGAAAGCCGTATGGCTTTGTGCAATAAAAGCAGCGCAGGAATGAGGAAAAATATGGAAAAGAGAATAAAAGCCTATCGGCGGTATATGGACGAGCTTCTTGAACGGCTGGAAGGGCAGGAAGAAAGAAATGGCGCCCAAATTGAAGAATGGAAGAAGGAACATCTGGTACAGATTGGATTTTTTCAGCATGAAAGGCTGATTCATCTGATTGTCACTGCAGTGTTTGCCCTGCTTGAAATATTTTCCATGCTTCTGGCCGTAATTTCACAGGGAATTTTTTCGCTGCTGCTTACGGTGGCGGTACTTATCCTGCTTGTGCCGTACATACGCCATTACTATATATTGGAAAATGAAGTGCAGAAAATGTACGGGCAATACGACAGGCTTTGCCGTTTGTCATAATGTTATTTGGTTATATCCTGAAAAATCATGTTGACGGCAGATTCCAAGGTGATGTCTTTGTTCAACACAGTTTCGGGGATTATGCCTATAAAATCTTTTTCCTTCCACCAGCCGCGCATTTCCGTTTCCCCAAATTCAGAGCTGTTTGCTTTTGTTTTATGCCGTTTTACGGTTTCATCAAATGGGATATCATAATAATACGCAAAAATTCTGTTCCCGAAGAGTTTTTGGGCGGCAGTAAAAAGCGGTTCATACCAATCCGCATTTAATATCCCCTCCAAAATGACATATTCACAGCGGCTCTGTCCATAGGTAATTAAATCAATCAGCAAAGGCAGAGCGGCTGTATCCTTGCCGTCAAGAGCATACAACATTTCACGTCTGACAATATCCTGCGGTATCATAAGGGTGTTTCTTCCGATTTTTCTCTGAAGCATTTTTGCAACGCTTGATTTTCCGCTTCCTGAATTTCCACGTAATATAATTAAAGTAGACATGGCTTCCCTCCAAAGAATCTTTTTTTATTATAATTGCGAATAGTTCATTTGTAAATGTGAAAAAATATTATAGATACTTTATAAATTGTTTACACAATTTTAGCACTCACATGTTGACAGTGCTAACAATGCGTGTTATATTACAAATATAACAAAAAACAAAACCGCAAAGGCGGTTAAGAAATGATTGGAGGAATGACTTATGATGTTACCTAGCATTTTTAATGATGATTTATTTGATGAAGTGATGAATATGCCTTTCGGAGGAGATTTCTTTGGTGACCGTACTTCTTACGGCAAACATGCAAAAAGCCTGATGAAGACGGACATTAAGGAAACACAGGACGGATTTGAACTGGATATCGATTTGCCCGGATACAAAAAGGATGAGGTAAACGCCCATCTGGAAAACGGATACCTGACTGTCACCGCTTCCAAAGAGAGGAACGAGGATGAACAGGACAAAGATGGAAAGTATATTCGCAGGGAAAGGTATACGGGAAGCTGCACCAGAAGCTTTTTTGTAGGCGATGCCATTACAGAAGAAGATATCCATGCAAAATACGAAGACGGCATCCTGAAGCTGTCCGTTCCCAAAAAAGAAGAAAAGAAAGTGGAAACACGCAAATATATCGCAATAGAAGGCTAAGCAGAAACAGGAAACCGGCGGAAATGTTACCGCCGGTTTTATTTTTGTATATTGTAAGGCAGCAGTCCCGGCGTGCAATTGATTGCATTAAGAATCGTGTCCTGATGTATATGGAGCGTAATATTCCGCATTCTTAAATTAGTGGTGCAGAATAACGTCTGCTATGATATAATCCGTTTTGAGCAAAAAATATATTTATTCTAGGAGAAAATGATAATGTATTATATATCAACAGAAATAGAAATACCTATTGACCAGCTCATGAACTTGATGAAGCAAACATATTGGGCTCCCGAACGGACTGAAGAAGATATGTTAATTGCCATGAAAAATTCAATTGTTTTTGGCGCATTTGATGAGGAAGATAATCTAGTTGGATTTGCCAGAGTGGTAACGGATTATGTGTCAATTTGGTATTTGTGTGATGTAATTGTTGATGAGGTTCACAGAGGACAAGGTATAGGAAACTTGCTTATGTCTGCGATAGTTTCGGATGAGCGATTTGCCAATGTATCGGCCATGTTAAAGACAAAGGATGCACATGGTTTGTATAGAAAGTTTGGTTTCTTGGATGTGGATGCAAATAGGGTAATGTACCGTGCAAAGGTGTTATAAGTCAGAGGCATTGAACAGAATTTTGGAATTTGTTTTTATGGAACATAAGGTGTACAGAGTGACTACGGGATGTCTGGCAGAAATGCTGGCTCCGAAAAAGTTATGCGAAAGCGCTGTCTGATTAAGGAAGCGGAGCATGTTGATTATTAATTGTCGGTTGTGCTATAATAACCTCATGGCAACACTTTGGCAACAGAAAATCAGTAAGCCAAGAGAGCAATTTGCTGAGTTTGTACGAGAAGAAATGGAGGCCAATATGAAGTTTAAAGACATGCCCTACGAAAGAGTCGATTTTGACAAAGTCGGTGAAGAGTTTAAGCAGTTAATGGCAGAGTTTGATGCTGCAAAAAGCGGGGAGGAGCAGTTTGAAGTACACAAGAAGTATTATGATTTGACGGACAGGGTTTCCACCATGATGACGATTGCCAATATCCGTCATGATGTGGATACGACGGATGCCTTTTATGATGCAGAGCAGGCATACTATGATGAAAAAGGACCGGTGTTCAGAAATCTGGTAGTTGCTTACCAGAAAAAAATGTATGAGTCCCCTTACCGCGATTACCTGGAAGAGAAAATAGGGCCGGTTGCTTTTAAGAACATGGAGTTAAGTTTAAAGTCCTTTGACGAAAAACTGATTCCGCTGATGCAGGAAGAAAACGCCCTGACTACGGAATATGACAAATTGATTGCCGGCGCGAAAATCGAATGGGAGGGAGAAACCTTTAACCTTTCCCTGATGCGCCCTTATTTAATCCATGTTGACAGAAAAGTGCGCAGGAAGGCATGGGATAAGGTTGCCGCTTTCTTTGAAGAAAATGCGGACAAACTGGATGAAATCTATGACAAGCTGGTGAAAAACAGGGATGCGCAGGCAAAAACCATGGGTTATCAGAATTATCTGGAACTTGGCTATTACCGTATGCAGAGAAACTGTTACGGGCAGGCCGATGTGGAAAATTTCCGCAGGCAGGTAAAAAAGGATTTTGTGCCTTTTGCCGAAAAACTGCATGAGCGCAGGAGACAGCGCCTGGGCATAGATAAGCTTTCTTTTGAGGATGAAAGCGTATACTTTGTAAACGGTAATCCCAAACCGACAGGCACGCCGGAAGAAATCATGCAGAGCGGGCAGAAAATGTATTCCGAGCTTTCTCCCGAGACAAAAGAGTTTTTTGATTTTATGATGGAAAACGAGTTGTTTGACGTGCTGGGCAGAAAGACCAAAAAGGCAGGCGGCTATATGACGTATCTGCCGGTATATCAATCTCCTTTTATCTTTGCCAACTTTAACGGTACGGACGGGGACATCAATGTCATCACCCATGAATGCGGACATGCTTTTCAGGGATACATTTCCGGAAAAGACCCTATCCGGGAACACAGTGACATTACGATGGAAACGGCGGAAATCCATTCCATGTCCATGGAGTTTTTCACGGAAAAATGGATGGAAATGTTTTTCGGAGACAGGGCGAAGGATTACCGTGCCATGCATCTGGAAGACGCGGCAGCTTTTATTCCCTATGGGTGTATGGTAGACGAATTTCAGCATATTGTCTATGAAAACCCTGATATGACGCCGGCTGAGAGAAAAGCGGCGTGGACGAAGCTGGAGAAAGAGTATAAACCGCATCTGGATTACGGCGACTGCAGGTTTTTTGCCGAAGGAGGATACTGGCAGAGACAGCCCCATATCTTTGACTATCCGCTTTATTATATCGATTATTGTATTGCACAGACCTGTGCATTGCAGTATAAAACCATGATGGACGACGATTATAAGGCTGCATGGGACAGTTACTTAAAGCTTTGTAAATTATCGGCAAGCGATTTCTTTACCAATCTGGTAAAAATGGTTGGTCTGGAAAACCCGTTTGAAGATGGAAGTATCAAAAAGATGGTTGACAAATTGGAAGAAAAGTACAGCCGGCTTATTTAGCCGGCTGTCAGACTGTAGACAAAGTCCGAGGCTCTCGCCTCGGATTTTTCTTCTAAAAGAGC
>CAJTKU010000006.1 GCA_910577015.1 uncultured Lachnospiraceae bacterium
CAACCTCCAAATGCCGGCGTTTTTACACGGTCCTTTATGGAATCAAATGCACGCCCCGCCCGCCGCCATACAAAATGCTGCATTCAGGATAAGGGCGCGCATAAAAATACCGCACTATGCCGATATGGGCAGGGTGCGGTGTATTGTTTTTATATTAACAGTAACTGCTGAACATCATGCCGCTGTATGCGCTGGTGATGTAAGGGGTGGCAAAATTGTGTTTCGGGTTTTTGTATGCCACGATGGTGCGGTCAACATATTGCATCGGGTCAAGGGCAACCTGCGTGGTCTTTTGCATCAGGGCGCCGGCAAAATTTTTAAAGGTATCGAAAGAGAAAGAGCCGTCGGCAGAAGAAGCGGATTCCTGCAGGACATTTTCATCTATGGAAATCGTGTTATCTGACTGCAGGCTGATGCCCATCTGCTTCATTTCCGCCTGATAATGCAGGGCAATGGTGTTCATTTCTTTTATCAGTTTGCCGCTTAAGGACTGCTTTTGCTGATAAACGCCGGTGTTGGCAATAAAGGTATTGTAACTGCCAATCAGGGAATTGACATTGTCAGTCAAGGACTCCACGTCTGTTTTCAGACCAATGGAAACAGGGGTTTCAGGGTCGCTTACACCTTTGATTTCCACTTCAAACAGCTTACCTACCGTAAAGGTATTGGAAGTTGTGCTGCGGGGCTCCCCGTTTATGAGCAGGGAAGAGTTGGCAGGCGGCCTGGAAACGAAATTCAGTCCAAAGTAGTCTACGGTGCCGGATTGCTTGCTGGTATGGGTATCCGAAATTTTAAATATTTCACTTTTTCCTTCCGGCACGCCGGTAGCTGCGGAAGTCAGCCGGATGGAACTGCGGGCATTGCCCTCATCCAGACGGGCGTGAATCCCGATATCGGCGTTGTTTACAAGGCGAATCAGTCGTTCCTGTATATCTTTGTTGGTGTCGCCTTGATTTATATTAAATTGAAATTCATAGTTTAAGTCGTTGATGGTGACGTCAAATGAATAAGTATCCGCCGGCAGTGATACAGGTTCATCCGGCAGAAATGCACCCATGTTTTCCTGGGAAACGGCAAGGCTGTTTACGGTAAGCGTAAAGGATGGGGAAGGACCTTCTTCCCTTCCGCTTCCTACATAAGAAACAGAAGCAATATCCGAATCTGAGGAGTATGCCGCTTTTTTCGCCAGCGCCTGACCGGCATCCAGTCCTCCGAGGGAGGCAATGGAGTTGTGCAGAAGCCGTGCGTTTTCTTTAATGCTGATGGCATATTCCTGTGTTGCCCGGCCCTTTGTTTCAAGATACCAGGGGGAATCTTTATTCAGTTTTACAATGGAATTGTAAATGCTTCGCAGCTCACTTTTTTTGTGTGTGTCGTAACGTGTGATGCTTTTGGGTGCGTAAGCGGTAAGATAATGATTATAGACATTTGCTGTCAAAGCGCTGTTCACACTGGATTCCTCCTTTCTGCATATACTTAAAGGACCTGATATTATATAATATGCCCCACATGGGCATAATGACCGACTTTTATGCTTTTATTGTAGCATTTTTTCCTGCGTTAGGCAATATGCTTTTTGCCAGAATTTACATGACGGCAGCCGTTATGTAAATTCCGAAATTTATTTTTTGATGCAGAACGCAAAATATCCTTTTCCCGTGTCAAACAGCAGGCTGTAAAATGGATATCCGTCTTCAAATTCCTGCTGAAGCTGTTCCATTGTAATGATATGGCATCCCGCCGGTTTAAATTGGGAGGAAGACGGAAAATATGTGCCGATTTCCCCGGTAAGTTGTCCGGAAAGTTCTTTGGCGGCATTCACCACAAGCCGGTCCACTTTCATTAACTGCATATCCAGCATGGAACTTACGGTATGAAGGACAAGACTTTCTTCAAGAACCAGAAAGACCCGGACGCTCTGCCCTTCCGGGGTGAGGTAAGTCAGACGGATAATCAGGTTTTCTCCAAAGTTTTCCCCGCTGTAGTGCTGGCTGACAATATCAATTTGTAATTTAAAGATTTCTTCCATGGTACAGGCTATCGCGTCTTCCAGCGCTTTCATATCTTTTCCGGCAGGGTCTTTTTTCCATTTATTTGAAATTTTCCCTGTGATGGCCCGGTCTTCAATCATAATATGTGCAGTCAGCCATCCAAGGCAGATGCCTATAAAGTGGTGTATGGACTCTTCTGAATAATCTGATGCAGTTAAATCTTTTTCGAGGGCGGGAAGAGTCTGATAGCGCAGGTTATCATGCAGGCGCTTGTGCATTTCATATCCGTTGTAACCGATGGAAAGCATGTATGCTTCTTCCTGCGCAAAATGTCTTACGGCATAGTTTTTAAAATATTTGATTCCTTCTGCGCATGCCCATTTTCCGTGATTTTCATTGTCACTGAGGTAAATCAGCCTGCGTACAATCGAAAAAAGTTTCCGATGGGCTTTATCTATGGAATCCACGCCGATGTTAAACTGTTCGTTCCAATCCGTGTTTTTCATCATTTTTGTTCCTTTATTTTTTATATCTGCTATTAATATATGACAAAAAACAGCAATATGTTTCAAATTGCGCCGTTCTGATAAATTTAACAGAAATACATTGACTGAAAGCCTTGTGTGTGGTATAGTATCTAAGCGAGATAAGATTTAGGTCTTTTTTTTATGCATATTTTTATTCAGGACAAAAAAGCACGCGGAGGTGGAAAAATGCGTACAAAAATAACATTGGCATGTACAGAGTGCAAGCAGCGTAATTACAACACTACGAAGGATAAGAAGACTCATCCCGACAGAATGGAAATCAAGAAATATTGCAGGTTCTGCAAGACTCACACGATGCACAAAGAAACCAAATAGCATTTGGTCTGAAAGGAGAAGCGATGGCAGATTCAGCAGAAAAAACAAAGAAGCAGGGTTTCTTTAAAAACGTTCAGACAGAGTTCAAAAAAGTTTCGTGGCCGGACAGGAAGAGCATGTTCAAACAGTCGGTTGCGGTAGTTGCAATTTCGATTGTCGCAGGAGTTATCATTGCCATGATAGATTATGCGGCTAAGTTTGGCGTGAATTTCTTAACATCATTATAGAGCGAGGGTGATTGCATGGCAGAGGCAAATTGGTATGTAGTGCATACGTACTCCGGATACGAAAACAAAGTCAAAGCCAATATTGAAAAGACCATTGAAAACAACAAGCATCTTGCAGAAGAAATTCTGGAGGTCAGGGTACCCATGCAGGATGTTGTGGAGATTAAGAACGGCGCTAAAAAGACGGTTCAGAAAAAAATGTTTCCCGGCTATGTTCTGATTAATATGGTGATGAATGACGATACATGGTATGTTGTCCGCAACACAAGGGGCGTAACGGGGTTTGTAGGACCGGGAAGCAAGCCGGTACCGCTTACGGAAGCGGAAATGAAACCTCTTGGCATCAAAACGGAAAATGTTACCATTGATTTTGGCGAGGGTGACAGTATTGCAGTTGTGGCCGGCGTATGGAAGGATACCGTAGGCGTTGTACAGAAATTGGATTTTGGTAAGCAGACCGCTACCATCAATGTGGAACTGTTTGGCAGGGAAACACCTGTTGAAATCAGTTTTGCGGAAGTCAGAAGACTTTAATATTTTTTATTTTGGTATTTTCCGCATAGTCTCCGGGATACCGGGCCGTGCGGATGATATAGGCAACAAAAGGCGAATCTTCGGATAAGCCCGTGGGAGTTTGCAGACAGGATAATGAGACTGCAAACGCCAGAATACCACATTATAGGAGGTGCCATTATGGCAAAGAAAGTAGAAGGATACATTAAGTTACAGATTCCTGCCGGCAAAGCAACCCCGGCTCCGCCTGTTGGTCCTGCACTTGGACAGCATGGCGTAAACATTGTTGAATTTACAAAACAGTTCAACGCAAGAACAGCAGACAAGGGTGATGTAATCATTCCTGTCGTAATTACCGTATATGCAGACAGAAGTTTCAGTTTTGTGACAAAAACTCCGCCTGCTGCAGTACTGTTAAAGAAAGCATGTAATATCAAGTCCGGTTCAGGCGTGCCGAACAAGACAAAGGTGGCCACCATTTCCAAAGCAAAGGTACAGGAAATTGCCGAGATGAAGATGCCGGATTTAAATGCTGCCAGCCTGGAAGCGGCTATGAGCATGATTGCAGGAACAGCAAGAAGCATGGGTATTGTAGTAGAAGATTAATTACAGACAAATTGGGAGACAGGCAACTGTCGTTGGAACCATAGGAGGATTTTAACATGAAGCATGGAAAAAAATATAACGAGGCTGCTAAATCAGTGGACCGCACAACATTTTATGAAGCGCCGGAAGCAATCGCGCTGGTAAAGAAGATTGCATCCGCAAAGTTTGATGAAACCGTGGAAGTACACATCCGGACAGGATGCGACGGACGTCATGCGGAGCAGCAGATTCGAGGCGCTGTTGTTCTTCCCAACGGAACCGGCAAAACAGTTAAGGTGCTGGTTTTTGCAAAGGGTGATAAGCTTGCGGAAGCAGAAGCGGCAGGCGCTGATTATGTAGGCGGCGACGAACTGATTCCGAAGATTCAGAATGACGGCTGGCTTGATTTTGATGTGGTTGTTGCAACCCCCGACATGATGGGAGTTGTAGGACGTCTTGGTAAGGTGCTCGGACCGAAAGGCCTGATGCCGAACCCCAAGGCAGGTACCGTAACCATGGATGTAACCAAAGCGGTTAACGACATCAAGGCCGGTAAAATTGAATACAGGCTGGACAAATCCAATATTATCCACGTTCCTGTGGGTAAGACATCCTTTACGGAAGAAAAGCTTGTTGAGAATTTCAATGCCCTGATGGAAGCCATTGTAAAAGCAAGGCCTTCAGCATTGAAAGGACAGTACCTGAGAAGCATTACCCTTACATCTACCATGGGTCCTGGCGTGAAAGTCAGTGTTGCTAAATATTAATTGAAATAGGTGGGATGGGCTGCCGCAGTGCAAAATGCGGAAACTCTATGCAGTCAGCGCTTGACAGGCAGCCCATCCTGTGATATGCTAAACAACGTGCCGAAGACAGTAGGTCCCTTATGGGGTAAGTATAAAACGCCTACCGAGGAAAGAGTTTGTCATAAGACTTTTTTGCCTTCCTGTCTTTGGGGAGGCTTTTTTATATGGAAAACTCCTTTCGGCAGGGAAGAAATTCCCACAATATTCTATAAGGAGGTAAATAAAATGGCAAAGGTTGAACTGAAACAGCCTGTTGTACAGGAAATATCTGAGCGTATCAAAGACGCGCAGTCCGTTGTGCTGGTTGACCACAGAGGACTTACTGTAGAGCAGGATACACAGCTGCGCCGTGAACTGAGGGAAGCCGGTGTGACTTATAAGGTATATAAGAACACCATGATGAACTTTGCGTTCAAGGGAACAGCGTGTGAAGAACTGGCCCAGTATCTGGAAGGCCCCAGCGCCATGGCGGTGTCCACCGAAGACGCAACAGCTCCGGCAAGGGCTCTGGCCAAGTTTGCGAAGAAGGCCCCTAAGCTGGAAATCAAAGGTGGTGTTGTAGAAGGAACCGTTTATGACGCAGCCGGTATTGCAAACATTGCAAGCATTCCTTCCAGGGAAGAGTTGATTTCCAAACTGCTTGGAAGCCTGCAGTCCCCGATTACCAATTTTGCCCGTGTCATGAACCAGCTGGCAGAAAAAGGCGGCGCGTCCGCTTGTGAAGCGCCCGCAGAGGCAGCAGCAGAAGAGACACCCGCAGCAGTGACGGCAGAAGAAGCGCCCGCGGCAGCAGAAGAAGCGTCTGCAGAAGCAGCAGCTGAAGAAGCTCCCGCACAGGAATAAGACAGTTCCGGAATCTGAAAAAAGAAACCAATCAAACGAAACGTAACGAATAATGGAGGTAATAAAAATGGCTAAATTAACAGCTCAGGAACTCATTGATGCAATCAAAGAGTTAACAGTATTGGAATTAAACGACTTAGTAAAAGCATGTGAAGAAGAATTCGGCGTATCCGCAGCAGCAGGCGTTGTAGTTGCAGCAGCAGGCGCAGGCGCAGCAGAAGCAGCAGAGGAGAAGACAGAGTTCGACGTTGAACTTTCTGAAGTAGGCGCTGAGAAAGTTAAGGTTATTAAGGTTGTTCGTGAAATCACCGGCCTTGGCCTGAAAGAAGCAAAAGACCTTGTTGACGGCGCACCTAAGATGGTGAAGGAAGCAGCAACTAAGGAAGAAGCTGAAGAGATTAAGAAGAAACTGGAAGAGGTTGGCGCAAAGGTTACCTTGAAGTAATCGGTAAAGCATACTTTATACAGGTTCTGAAGCATGCATGGCATTTGAAATGTCATGCATGCTTTTTCATTTATTGCAAATATTCTAAAATTTTCCTTGACTGGTTTTCCAATTTGTAGTATCATAGACGATGCACTATTGTGGTGAGTTATGTCTATTTGAGTATGAAAACACCGACAAAATAGGGTCAATATCATAATGAACGGGGTGAAATGTCAATGGAAAAGAACAGAATACGTCCAATTGCCGCCGGCAAGAACATACGTATGAGTTATTCACGACAAAAAGAGGTTTTGGAGATGCCCAACCTGATTGAAGTCCAGAAGGATTCCTATCAGTGGTTTTTGAAAGAAGGCTTGAAAGAGGTTTTTGACGACATCTCTCCGATTGCGGATTACAGCGGTTCCCTGAGTCTGGAATTCGTGGACTTTGAATTGTGTGAAAAAGACGTAAAGTATTCTATTGAAGAATGCAAGGAAAGGGATGCCAATTATGCGGCGCCCCTCAAAGTCAAGGTTCGTCTGTACAACAAAGAAAAGGAAGAAATCAGCGAACATGAGATTTTCATGGGAGACCTTCCCCTGATGACGGCGACCGGAACGTTTATTATCAACGGCGCAGAGCGTGTTATCGTCAGCCAGTTGGTTCGTTCACCGGGCATTTATTATGCAATCGGACACGATAAAATCGGAAAAAGGCTGTTTTCCTGTACCGTAATTCCCAACCGCGGCGCATGGCTGGAGTATGAAACCGATTCCAACGACGTGTTTTATGTACGGGTGGACCGTACCAGAAAAGTCCCCATCACGGTTCTTATCAGGGCGCTTGGCATTGGCACCAACGAAGAAATCCGCGAAGTTTTTGGGGATGAGCCCAAGATAGAAGCGAGCTTTGCAAAGGACACTGCTGAAAATTATCAGGAGGGTCTGTTAGAGTTATACAAAAAAATCCGTCCCGGTGAGCCCTTAAGCGTGGAGAGTGCGGAAAGCCTCATCAACGCCATGTTCTTTGACCCCAGAAGATATGATTTGGCAAAAGTCGGAAGATATAAATTTAACAAAAAGCTGGCGTTTAGAAACAGAATCAGGCATCAAATCCTGGCAGCGGATGTGGTGGACCCTTCCACAGGCGAAGTGCTTGCGGAGGCCGGAACGAAAGTGACTGCGGAACTGGCGGATGAAATCCAGAATGCTGCGGTTCGTTTCGTGTACATCCAGACAGAGGAGAAGAATGTAAAAGTTCTTTCCAATATGATGGTGGATATCCGTCACTTTGTGGACTGCAATCCCAGGGAACTCGGCGTGACGGAACTGGTGTATTATCCTGTTCTTGCACAGATTCTGGAAGAGTTTTCCGAGGATGCGGAAGCGCTTGCGGAAGCCATCAGGAAAAATGTGCATGAACTGGTTCCCAAGCATATTACCAAAGAAGATATTTTTGCTTCCATCAATTATAACATGCATCTGGAATACGCCCTCGGCAATGATGATGATATCGACCATCTGGGCAACAGGCGTATCCGTGCGGTAGGAGAACTGTTACAGAACCAGTACCGTATCGGTCTGTCCAGGATGGAGAGGGTTGTCAGGGAAAGAATGACGACGCATGACGCGGAGGATATTTCCCCGCAGTCTTTGATTAATATTAAGCCGGTGACGGCGGCCGTGAAGGAGTTTTTCGGTTCTTCACAGCTTTCCCAGTTTATGGACCAGAATAACCCGTTGGGTGAGCTTACCCACAAAAGGCGTCTTTCCGCACTGGGCCCCGGAGGTCTTTCGAGAGACCGTGCCGGATTCGAGGTGCGCGACGTGCATTATTCCCACTATGGAAGAATGTGTCCCATTGAAACGCCTGAAGGTCCTAACATTGGTCTGATTAACTCCCTTGCAAGCTATGCAAGGATTAATGAATATGGATTTGTGGAAGCGCCCTATCGCAAAATTGACAAAAGCGATGCGGCAAATCCCCGCGTAACCGATGAAGTTATCTATATGACGGCCGACGAGGAAGATAATTACCATGTGGCGCAGGCAAACGAAATGCTGGACGAGGAAGGGCATTTTATCAGAAATTCCGTATCCGGACGTTACCGTGACGAGACGCAGGAATATCCCAAGGCCATGTTTGATTACATGGATGTGTCCCCCAAGATGGTATTTTCCGTTGCGACGGCGCTGATTCCGTTCCTGGAAAATGACGATGCAAACCGTGCGCTGATGGGTTCCAACATGCAGCGTCAGGCAGTTCCACTGCTTTTAACGGAGGCGCCTGTGGTAGGCACCGGTATGGAGACCAAGGTAGCGGTTGACTCCGGCGTATGTATGCTGTCAAAGAAGGCGGGGACGGTGGACTATGTGTCTTCCGATTTGATTCGCATTACTTATGACGACGGGGAAAAAGAAGAGTTCCACCTGACCAAATTTACAAGAAGCAACCAGTCCAACTCTTATAACCAGAAGCCGATTGTCTTCAAAGGCGACAGGGTGGCGGCAGGACAGGTGATTGCGGACGGCCCTTCCACTTCTCAGGGAGAGTTGGCGCTGGGCAAAAACCCGCTGATTGGCTTTATGACATGGGAAGGCTACAATTATGAGGACGCTGTTCTCTTAAGTGAAAGACTGGTGCAGGATGACGTTTATACCTCCGTGCACATTGAGGAATATGAGGCAGAGGCCCGTGATACCAAGCTGGGACCCGAGGAGATTACCCGCGATGTACCCGGTGTGGGCGATGATGCCTTAAAAGATTTGGATGACAGGGGAATCATCCGCATCGGTGCGGAAGTCCGTGCAGGCGATATCCTTGTAGGTAAGGTTACGCCAAAGGGAGAAACCGAACTGACTGCGGAGGAAAGGCTTCTGCGTGCCATCTTCGGTGAAAAGGCAAGGGAGGTGCGTGATACTTCCCTGAAAGTGCCCCATGGCGAATATGGTATTGTAGTGGATGCCAAAGTGTTTACAAGGGAAAACAGCGATGAGTTGTCTCCCGGCGTAAATCAGGCTGTCCGCATTTACATTGCGCAGAAGAGAAAGATTTCCGTGGGTGACAAGATGGCAGGCCGCCACGGTAACAAGGGTGTGGTATCCCGTGTGCTTCCCGTAGAAGATATGCCTTACCTGCCGAACGGACGTCCCCTGGATATCGTACTCAATCCTTTGGGCGTGCCGTCCCGTATGAACATTGGACAGGTACTGGAAATCCACCTTTCCCTGGCTGCAAAAGCGCTGGGCTTTAATGTGGCAACCCCGGTATTTGACGGCGCCAACGAGCAGGACATCATGGATACCCTGGATTTGGCAAACGACTACGTGAATCTGGAATGGGAAGAGTTTGAAAAGAAGCATGGAAAGGAACTGCTTCCTGAGGTGCTTCAGTACCTTTCCGATAACAGGGAGAACAGAAAGCTTTGGAAGGGTGTGCCGATTTCCCGTGACGGAAAAGTAAGACTTCGTGACGGACGGACAGGCGAGTATTTTGACGGACCTGTTACCATCGGCCATATGCATTATCTGAAACTGCATCATCTTGTAGATGATAAAATCCATGCGCGTTCCACCGGCCCGTACTCCCTTGTGACCCAGCAGCCCTTAGGCGGTAAGGCACAGTTTGGCGGACAGCGTTTCGGTGAAATGGAAGTTTGGGCCCTCGAGGCTTACGGCGCATCCTACACTTTGCAGGAAATTTTGACCGTGAAATCCGACGATGTGGTCGGTCGTGTAAAAACGTACGAAGCCATTATCAAGGGCGACAATATACCGGAGCCCGGCATACCGGAATCCTTCAAGGTATTGCTCAAGGAACTGCAGGCCCTTGGTCTTGACGTGCGTGTGCTTCGTGACGACCAGACAGAAGTGGAAATCATGGAAACCGTAGACTACGGCGACACCGATTACCGCTATGAAATAGAGGGTGACAGAAAAGACTATAATGATTACGAAAAGGATTCTCTGGGTGAACTGGGTTATCAGCAGCAGGAATTTGATGAGGACGGCGAACTGATAAGCACAGACGAGGACGATTTTGATGAGGATTTTGAGGAAGAAGAAGTTCTTGTAGAAGAAATGGACGAATTCTAAAAAGACTTTAGCATGGAAGGGAGTGCCATAAATGTCAGAAACAAAAAATGAAGTGTATCAGCCCATGACGTTTGATGCCATCAAAATCGGTCTGGCTTCACCGGATAAAATCCGGGAGTGGTCCAGAGGAGAGGTATTAAAGCCGGAGACCATCAATTACAGAACTTTAAAGCCTGAAAGGGACGGTTTGTTCTGTGAGAGGATTTTTGGTCCCAGTAAGGATTGGGAATGTCATTGCGGGAAGTATAAAAAAATCAGATATAAGGGCGTTGTCTGTGACAGATGCGGCGTGGAGGTTACCAAAGCCAGCGTGCGAAGGGAACGTATGGGACATATCGAACTTGCGGCCCCGGTTTCCCATATCTGGTATTTTAAAGGGATTCCCAGCCGTATGGGGCTGATTCTGGACTTATCCCCCAGAGTGCTGGAAAAGGTTCTTTACTTTGCATCCTACATTGTACTGGACGCAGGGGACTCCAATCTGGAATATAAACAGATACTTTCCGAAAAGGAGTATCAGGATGCCAGGGAGACATGGGGAACCAAATTCCGCGTGGGCATGGGTGCGGAAGCGATTAAAGAGCTTTTGCAGGCTATTGATTTGGAGAAAGAGGCGGAGGAATTAAAGGCAGGACTGCGTGATTCCACCGGACAGAAGCGCGCCCGCATTATCAAGAGGCTGGAAGTGGTGGAGGCTTTCAGGGGTTCAGGCAATCAGCCGGAATGGATGATTATGGACGTGATTCCCGTGATTCCGCCCGATTTGCGTCCCATGGTACAGCTTGACGGCGGACGTTTTGCAACCTCCGATTTAAATGATTTGTACAGGAGGATTATCAATAGAAATAACCGTCTGAAAAGACTGCTGGAGCTGGGCGCTCCCGATATCATTGTGCGCAATGAAAAGAGAATGCTGCAGGAAGCAGTGGATGCCCTGATTGACAACGGCAGAAGGGGACGTCCCGTTACCGGACCTGGAAACAGGGCGTTGAAGTCCCTGTCGGATATGTTGAAAGGTAAATCAGGCCGTTTCCGTCAGAATCTGCTGGGTAAGCGTGTAGACTATTCAGGCCGTTCCGTTATTGTGGTAGGTCCCGAATTGAAAATTTACCAGTGCGGTCTGCCGAAAGAAATGGCTATCGAGCTGTTCAAACCCTTTGTGATGAAAGAACTGGTGGCAAGGGGCATCAGCCAGAATATCAAAAATGCAAAGAAACTGGTGGAAAGGCTGGATACCAGCGTATGGGATGTGCTGGAGGAAGTGATTAAGGAGCATCCCGTTATGCTGAACCGTGCCCCTACCCTCCACAGACTTGGTATTCAGGCATTTGAACCCATTCTGGTAGAAGGTAAGGCGATTAAGCTGCATCCGCTGGTATGTACTGCTTTCAATGCGGATTTCGACGGCGACCAGATGGCGGTTCATCTTCCTTTGTCCGTGGAAGCGCAGGCAGAGTGTCGTTTCCTGCTGCTTTCCCCGAACAACCTGTTAAAGCCCTCCGACGGCGGACCCGTTGCGGTTCCCACACAGGATATGGTGCTTGGTATTTATTATCTGACGCAGGAAAGGGAAGGCGCCAAAGGAGAAGGCAAGTTTTTCAAAAATGTAAATGAAGCCATTCTGGCATATGAAAACCAGGCCATTACCCTGCAGTCCCACATCAAGGTGAGGGTTTCCAAGACGAAGGAAAACGGGGAAGTGGTGACAGGCAATGTGGAGTCCACGCTGGGCAGGTTTATTTTCAACGAAGTGATTCCCCAGGATTTGGGATTTGTGGACAGAACCGACCCTGAGAACTTCCTGAAGCTGGAAGTAGATTTCCTTGTAAAGAAAAAGGAACTGAAACAGATTCTGGAGAAGGTTATCAATACCCACGGCGCATTCAAGAATGCGGAAGTGTTGGACTATATCAAGGCGATGGGCTATAAGTATTCCACAAAGGCCGCCATGACCGTATCCATTTCCGATATGACCGTTCCCGCCGAGAAACCGGAACTGCTGGCGCAGGCGCAGGCGACGGTTGACAAGATTTCCACAAATTACAGGCGTGGTCTGATTACCGAGGAAGAAAGATACCGTGCGGTAGTGGAAACCTGGAATGAAACCGATAAGGAGCTGACCGATAAGCTGATTAGCGGACTGGATAAATACAACAACATCTTCATGATGTCGGATTCCGGTGCGCGTGGTTCCAACCAGCAGATTAAGCAGCTTGCCGGTATGCGTGGACTGATGGCGGATACAACGGGCCGTACCATTGAATTGCCTATCAGGTCCAATTTCCGTGAAGGGCTTGACGTACTGGAGTATTTTATGTCCGCACACGGTGCGCGTAAAGGTTTGTCCGATACCGCGCTTCGTACGGCCGATTCCGGATACCTGACAAGGCGTATGGTGGACGTATCCCAGGAACTTTCCATCCGGGAAATGGATTGCAGTGAAGGCAGGGAGGATATCCCCGGCATCAATGTAAAAGCATTTATGGACGGAAAGGAAACCATCGAAGGACTGAAAGACAGGATTACAGGACGTTTTGCCTGTGAAGATATTTATGACAAGGACGGCGCCATGATTGTAAAGCACAATCATATGATTACGCCCAGCCGTGCTGCGAAGATTTTAAGCGTCGGCGTAAATGAAAAGGGTGAGCCGATTGAGGAAGTCAAGATTCGTACCATCCTTACCTGCCGCTGCCATAACGGCATCTGTGCAAAATGCTACGGTGCAAACATGGCGACAGGCGAGTCCGTTCAGGTGGGTGAAGCTGTCGGCATTATAGCCGCACAGTCGATTGGTGAGCCGGGTACACAGCTTACCATGAGAACCTTCCATACAGGCGGCGTTGCCGGTGATGACATTACACAGGGTCTTCCCCGTGTTGAAGAGCTTTTTGAGGCAAGAAAGCCCAAAGGACTTGCCATTATCGCTGAATTTGGCGGCAAGGTGGAAATCCGTGACACCAAGAAGAAGCGTGAAGTCGTGGTTCTCAATGAAGAAACCGGCGAGGGCAAGGCATATCTGATTCCTTACGGTTCCCGTATCAAGGTGGTGGAAGGTCAGGTAATTGAAGCCGGTGACGAGTTGACGGAAGGAAGCGTCAACCCGCATGACTTGCTGAAAATCAAGGGAATCCGCGCCGTGCAGGATTATATGCTCCGTGAAGTACAGAGGGTGTACCGCTTACAGGGTGTTGATATCGCCGACAAGCACATTGAAGTGATTGTCCGCCAGATGTTAAAGAAAATCCGTGTGGAAAATAACGGGGATACAGAGTTTTTGCCCGGCACGTTAGTGGATGTACTGGACTTTGAGGAAATGAATGAGCAGCTTGTTGCAGAAGGAAAAGAACCGGCAGAAGGCAAACAGGTGATGTTAGGTATCACTAAGGCAGCCCTTGCCACCAATTCCTTCCTGTCCGCCGCATCTTTCCAGGAAACCACGAAGGTGTTGACGGAGGCTGCCATCAAGGGTAAGGTAGACCCGCTCATCGGTCTGAAGGAAAATGTAATTATCGGTAAGCTGATTCCTGTGGGTACGGGTATGAAGAGATATCGTTCCACCCACCTCAGTACGGATGACGTCAATGAGATTTCTTTTGATGACGACATCGATTTTGGAGAGGAGACATCGGCAGACGTTTCTGAAATGTCCGATGCGGAAACAGAAGAATGGACGACAGAAGAATAATAGAATAGTGACAAAATCAGTAAAAGGCTTCGGTTTTTAATTCCGGAGCCTTTTTTTGCCGGATAAACAGGGAAATGAACAAAAAGGAATATTTTATGAACAAAATTGTCGAGAATACAATGCTGCCTTGTTACGCTTTTATGGGAATGCTATAATTGATAAAAAGATAAACGGTAGAGAAGGTAACTATGAAAAAGGACATTCTTTCTTTGAAAAGCCTATATCAATTTCTTGTCATCAGCGACTACCCCGTTTTTTGTCCGGGAATTATCACAAAGAATAACCACAAAGGGCTTACCCTCACAAAATTTTGGAGAGAAATGATATTAATTGACTTCCGCAACCAAAAATGCGGTAAGCTGATTTGGCGTGAGGCGGGCGGGCGCAACCGTTTTGTTTCCGATATTTGCAACAGAAGCGAAAGGATTACTTTTTACAGGGAGTATGCGGAGGAGATTTACGGCGCCTTAAAGCCGGAAACAATTCTTCGGCAGATAAGGCAGTTTATGAGTTTTTTGCTGGAAAGACAGTTTAATTACGATGCATTTATACAGAAACTGCCGGCATATATAGAGTATGCAGCAAATAATGATGTTTTTTTCTCAAAGGATGCACATGCGTTTTTTGAAAAGGAATATGAAAAAAGAAAAAGTTTTGAGGGTCAGGGAAATGGAGGACGGGCCTTTTTCTGCGGGTATCTGCTGACTTTTCTTATGCTTCATGCCATTATGGGAAACGGGGAAGGGGAAACCATACTCGGAAAGCTTCGGAAAAATCAGGGCTTTTCCATAGAGGAACTGAAAAAGCAATATTTGCAGGAGTATCGGAAAGAGCAGAAAAAAGTCGTATTTCTTACCGCAAAAAATACGGAGCTTTGCTCCAATCCGCTTACTTCCGGGCATTTCTTCGGACGGGAAACAGAGTTGTTTGAGCTGCGCCAGATGTTGGTAAAGGGAGGAAAGTATGTTGTGAGCGGCATCGGCGGAATCGGCAAGACAGAACTGATGCGCCAGTTGTTAAAATGCTGCGAAGAAGAGAAATTAGTGGACTACATTTGTGTCATCCAATATGAAAACAGTCTGGTTGACAGTCTGATAAAGGCTTTTCCGGAAATCCGGGGGTCGGACAGGGAGGGCAATTTTAAGGAGGCACTGGCGAGAATCCGCCTTCATGCAAGGGAAAAAGTACTGATTGTTATTGATAATATGGTTACCAGCCTTCAGGATGAACAGGAATTGGACAGGCTGTGCGGGCTTGAAGCGGATATTTTCATTACTTCACGGCACAGGGAATTGTCCGGATTTGAGACTTTTGAGATAAATCCGCTCAAAAAGGACGCATGTCGTCTGGTATTCAGGGACAATTACGGAAAACAACTGACAGAGGAGGATAAAGCGGCCCTGGATATTATTTTAAGCAGGGATATCTGGCAGCATACCCTGACGCTCCGGCTTTTAGGCTGCGTGGCAGGAACAAGGGGATGGAGCGTGCCGGAACTGTTGGAAAGGCTTCAGAAGGGTGAAAAGCCGGTTTCCCTTAAGGGAGAGGCCGGATATGAAAGCCTGAGGCAGCTTTATCGCAGAATGTATGCGGTTTCAGGATTAAAAAGGGATGTGAATAAAGTGCTGCAGGCGTTTGCCCTGCTGCCTTATGAGAGTTATAGTGTGGATTTTGCCCGAAAATACATGCAGGGCTTTATGGGGGAAGGCATAGAACCGGAGCAGAGCCTGATGCACTTGTGGAAGAGCGGCTGGCTGGAGAAAAAGGATGACGGATATTCCCTTCATCCGTTTATCGCTGAGTGTGTTTTGGCAAAAAGGCCGGGAGAAACGGAGTTTGCCCCCTTTTTGGAAAGCGTCATCCTGTCCTGGACAGACGGCAGTATGGAATTTGATTTAGGTGATGCAAGGAGACTGTTTGACAGGTTGTATGATGACTGGAAGGAAACGGAAAAGGAACAGATAAAGGCCACTTTACTGGCGCTTTCGGCAGCAAAAAAGCTGAAAGGCAGCTTCCGGGACAGAACCTTACAGCTGTTGTTGTTTGCGCTGGAAGCGGAGTATCTTTTCTACGGTTCTTCCATGGAAAACCTGCATTTTCTGGTTTCATTGAAAACAAGATGTAAGGGCATTTCCGCCTGCACAAAGGTGTATCTGTACAGGATGCTTTGCAGTTACGGATATGAAGATATTAGGGAACTGGAGGAGGAATACAGGATACAATTGGCCAATCCTGAAATACCCGAAGGAGTAAAGTGCGCGTATGCCGGGGAACTGGGCGAGCGGTACGGCCATCTGGGTGATTTTGAACGGGCGGAAGAAATGGCAAATTATATATGGGAAAAGAACGCAGAACCGACGCTTCATATTAAGGCCTGTTATATAAAGGCTGACCTTGCCGTAAATAAAGGGGATTTTCCCGGTTATGAGGAGTGGTTGAAAAGAGGGATTGAAATCGGAAAAGAAAGCGGCAGGGAAAAGAGCAATGAAATAGAAGAACTGACCGGCAGCCTGTGCGGTTTGTACCTTGCCATGCGAAAGTTTGAGGAAGCAGAAGACATCCTGAAAGAAAAAGAGGCCCTGTTAGATGGGGATAGAACTTATTTTCTGCGTTGGAAAATCCTGTTTTACAGGGGCAGCCTTTCCATGTACAGAGAGGATGAAGGAGGAGGGGTGCAAAGTTTGTTTGAAGCGTATTCGCTTGCGGAGTCCCTTTTTGCAGGAAGGGAAGACGATATCTATGCGGCCAGCATCCAGGAACTGGCCATGGCCTGCAACAAGGTGGGAAAAAGGGAGGAGGCAGAAGTATATTACAAAAAAGCTCTTGCCATTTTTGAAATGATTCCAGGGTTTGACTTTCAAAAATGCCGAATTTTAATCAATATGAGCGTTATGTATCTGGATTGGGAAAAACCGGAAGAAGCGCTTGACTGCCTTACCAAAGCGGAACCGGCAGGAAAGGAAATGGGAGGATTGACGGAAGCGGAACTGAACAATAATTTTTCCAGAACGTGGCGGATGTTAGGTGACAGGGAGAAAGAACTTGAGTATCTGAAAAAGGCGGTTCCTGTCTTGGAACAGTTTTACGGCAGCGGGCATCCCAAGGTGGAGGACGCAAAGCTGAGAATAGAGAAAGAAAAAGCGTAAAAAGAAGGGAGAGGATTTTATGAAAGGAACGGGAAAGTATTTTTTAACAGGTTGTCTTTTGGGGGTGGCATTTTTGATGGCAGGATGCGGAAGCGGGAAGGCGCCGGCGGCAAGGGATACTGTTCCGGAGCGAAAGGATACAGTGGAAAACGGGATGGTTCCGGAACAGGATGACGCCAAAGAGGAAACGGATTCCACGGATGCTTCGTTAAGCGATTTGAACCTGGAAGAAGCAATTGCGGAAATCAAGGATGAAAAGTACTGGGATGAGGCAGAGATGACGCTGACGGAACAAACGGTGCTGGAAGACGGAAGGGTGTGCCTTAAATTTGACGCTGTTTCTACTTATGAAACCTGTATTAAAAGTGCGTCGGTAACGGCATATTTTGAGTTTTTTGATGAAAAATGGAATTTGCTGGATGTGACGGAGGATAATGTAGAAATGGATTTTTCTCCCTTGGTCGGCGTGACTTACACATCGGATTTCGTGTTGCATGAAGAAATCAGATTTCTGGCCATGGATGAGGAAAACAAGACTGTTACGCTGGAATACTATGTAGGGGATAATTTTGCATGGCAGGAGGAAAAGCCGTTTCAGGAGCTGACGCTAAAGTATGTGGTTGTGGATGGCATCATGTATATTGAAAGATTTTATGATGTACGGGAATATGCCTATAAAAGCGATGTAGATTATTATGGCATAGAACTTTGGATTAATGCGCACCACAATAAAGGAATGATACATGATGATGCAAAGGGAAACCGGAGCGGTGACCCTTCTTATGGAGGCGTCAGCGGCGAAATGATAGAAAAATATTATTAAGATTATTTTATCACATTTAAAGTACCTTTATATTCCAGCTCACCCGTGGTAACCACCTGCCATGAGGTAAGACGATAAAAGGTGTCTCCGTCTTTGAGGGGATATTCAATGACAACGCTGATTTCCAGCGACTGCAGCTCGGACAAGGGCACGGCAAAAGACTTGCTGTGTCCGGCCTGCTCAAAATATTCTTCCTCGGAAGAGCTGTTCTCATAGATGGATTGCAGGGTAAGGTCCAGCTGTGCAAGCATGGTCTCCGCCTGATTGGACGCAAGGCAGTAAGCCGTGGTGCGTTCCAGCACCTTTGTGCTGAGTTTATAATCTGCATTGGCGCTGACAATCGAAAGCGCTGCGAAGGAAACAAGGCATAAAATAACAAAGATAACCAGGATGGAAGAAGAGCCGATGCCTCCGTTGAAGGATAAAGAAGAGGTACGGGTCGTGTTCTTATTCATGAGAAGCCCCCCTTTCTGCTGCGGGATGATGGACAAGCGGCAGGGAATAAAAAGGGGCTTCTTCTTTTATACAGGTAATTTCTGCGTGGAGAAGCCGGGAGCCTGCATCGTATCCGTAATCTGAAAAAACAATGCGGTAGGCAGTATCCCTGTCTGCACATGGCTGCCAGTCTTTGTCAAAAAACAGGGTCAGGCATACGCCGTCATCGTCAGTTTCCATCTGAACGGAGCCGTCATACCCGCCATTGTCCTGCGTAAGCTGTCGGTACAGGAAGGATATACGTTCCTGTGAAGAGGCATTGTCGTCGCATGCAAGCCATAAACCGGAAAGGTTCTGCGACCAGATGACCGCCTGATTCTGCTCCCGGGTATTCTGTCCCAGGACATGCGCTTTTACAAATAACTGGATACAGGCGGCGCCTGCAAGGGAAAAAAACAATATGGAAATAATCAGTTCCATTAAAAACAGGCTGGAGTGGGATGATTTCATGGTAGCTCCTTTTAGTTGAATCAGGATGTTGGCAGGTAATTATAAGTCTGAACGGATAGCGGCATAAATCGTGACGGGACTGCCGCTTTCCGGCTCCAGTGTAAGCTTTATCAGGCCGTCTTGGCATTCTTCCAGGGAAAAAGCGTTCAAAGGAAGAATATTTTGTCCGGCAGGGAGAATATCGGTTCCGGCAAAGGCATTTTTTCTGGTATAGAGTTCTTTTAAATAGCCGTCATAGAGATAAAGGTAGGTGCAAAAGGTTTCTTTCCCGGACTGCTCTGTAAAGATGAGTGCGGGAACGCCGTTTAACTCTCCGATTTCCACTGTATCCGCAGTGTCGTTCTGGCGGATTTTTTCCGTAATATAGGAATAAGCGGTTCTTTCTGCAAAATTGTCCGTCATATCCGCGACAGTCTGTTTGTATACATTGGCTCCAAGCGTCACCAGCATCAGGGCGGAGGCGGCAAAGACGCCGAAAAGCGCAAGGACAAACAGGATGTCCACTATATGGCGGCCGGATTCCCCTTGTTTTTGCTTCATGGTTTTCCTCCTTTTTTCATCAGCACAGTGACATCCGGGTAAATATTGGAACCGATGGGCTGGTAGTCAACGAAAAAAAGACTTTCGTCGTAGGTAAGCCCGTAAGCGTCCTTCAGATATTGCAGGCTGGGCGGATAGGCGCCTTCCACGGCATAACACTGGACAATACTGCGTTCCAGAGCCGTCTCCAGGCTTTCTTTTTGCTTTTCGGCGCCGGTTTCGGACACGGACCGGACGCCTCCGTAAAATAATACAAAGAGCGCAATAAATGCGGCAAGGGGAAGCCAGATGATAAAACCGGCAAAGGGAAGCCGCCTGTTTCGCTCAAATCGGTTGCGGTAGAGTTTCATTGGTACCTCCGTTTATACTTAATATCAGCCAATGCTGGACATGATTCCCATCAGCGGGAAGATTACGGACAAAAGTATCAGTCCGACAATGACGGACAGGACAATCACAAGGGTAGGCTCTAAAATGGAAATAACGGACTTGATTTTCTGCTCCGATTCACGCTCATAGTTGTCGGCAATTTTGTGCATGACAGCGTCTATGGAGCCGGTGCGGAAACCTACGGCAACCATACGGGCATATAAATTGGAAAAGATGCCCGAAGAAGTCAGGGCTTCGGATAGGTTGGAGCCGTCCTCAATAGCCTTTTTGCATGCGGCGATTTTTTTCTGCATGTTTTTGTGCTCTGTCAATTCGGAAACCATATCGAGGCTGGCAAAGGTATCCATGCCGCTGCTGATGGCCAGCGCCATGCCGCTTGCAAAACGCCCTGCAGCCAGTTTTTCATAAAAACCCCGGGTTAGCGGAAATACAGAGAGAAAACGCTTTGTCAAGGCGCGTCCGCGGCGGGTTCTGGTGGAAAAGAAATAGAGTAGGACGAGTACGGCAAGCGTAATTATCAGGACAAGGGAATAACGGTTCAGGGAATTGCCAAAATGCAGCAGGGTGGCGGAAATACCGCTCATTTCACTGCCGAGCTGGATAAACACCTGATTGAAAATGGGCATGACTTTTCCCAGAAGGACAAATATGACAAGCACCATAATTCCTATCATGACAAAGGGGTAACTGACGGCATTCCGAATGCTGTCGGAGATGGCGTCTTCGCGTTCGTAATAGTCTGCAAGGGACTGCATCACATCGTCCAGATTGCCTGATTCTTCGCCCAGATGTATCATGTGAAGCACATAATCGGGAAATACGCCGGCAGACTTCAGGGCATTTGTAAAGGATTCGCCGTGCCTGCATGTCCCCAGAATGTCGCGGATGATTTCTTTTCCCTCCGTGGTCTTGCTGTCGTTTAACAGGATATTCATGCTTTCCGTGGGGGTAATGCCGGCAGCAAACAGCATGGCTGTCTGATTGCAGAAGGAAGCAATTTCCTGATTGGTTAATCTTTTCTGATGCATGTTTTTCCTCATTCCTGCGCTGCTTTATTGCGCATAACGAGTTTGTGCAAGCAGCGCGCAGGCACAAATCTCGCGATTGAAAATTTTAATTTTCAATCTTTGAGTCTCCTCTAGTAGATATATTTTACGAGGTAGCCGCTGCCGTCCCCGATAAATTTCTTTAATTCTTTTTCCCCATTGCTGGCAGCATAGGTGGGGTCCATCAGTTTCCAGCTTTTCCCGTCAAACTCCACAATGCCGTTTACCCAGCCCACATCGGTAATATAGGTGCTTATCCATGCGTGATAAGCTTCTCCTACGTAACCGACCTCGAGGCGGGTGGGTATCCGCTGGCTTCTGAGCATGGCGGTCATTGCGGCGGCATAATCAAGGCAGATGCCCGTACCGCTTAACAGGGTGTCGTCCACGTTGGGAATATAGCCGCTCGGGACAGACTGTGCCTTGTCAAAGTCATAAGTGATGGAACTTATGATGAAATTGTATATGTTTTCCACGACTTCCAAATCGGAGTCCGCTTCTTTTGCCAGTTCGGCAGCCTTTTCCACGGCCTTGGCGGAAGCGTCAAACCAGCAGTACTGGTTCGGATACAGGCAGGGACCAAACTCGTCCGTCAGACTGACCTGGATATTGGCAGTCAGGCAGACAAGGTAATCCGTATCGGCAAGGTTTTCCAGAATGGAAACCTGATAACCGCCGTCCCCGGCAGAAAGGGGAAATACTTCAAAACCGTCGCCTTGCAGGTCATAAGTGTAAGTGACGTTATCCGTCCCTGTTATCTGCATCTTTACTTTTTGACAGGAACCGGTGTAGCGCGCCATGATGTAACCGTCCTGCGAATGGGAATAATCAATGGCGGCAAACTCGTTGTGTATTTCGGCAGACCCGTCGGCTTCGGGCACAAGGCAATGCGGGGTATTGTCCCGGTGCGGCGTACTGCCGGAAGAAGGGGAAGGCTCCTCATCAATGGACAGGATATCCCCGTTCGTATCATCAGTTCCTGCTCCCCCCGACTGTATGGATTCCGGCGGAGGCGGGGCAGGAGAAGTCCCGCTGCTGCATCCGGCCAGAAATAGCAGACAAAACGCATATGAAATTAAGGATAAGAATCTCATTTGCTTTTTCATGCTTTATATTATAAGGTAGGAAAGGGAAAAAGGAAAGAAGAAAAGGAGATAAGTTGTGTGGGTTTCCTGTTTTGTATGGCGCGGCATCCCCGGCGTGCAAAATAGGAAAGTTCAGGATGAGGATGTGTTGCTTTTTATCTGAAATAAGTATATCATATAAATGCGGATTTCCTTATAAAGAAAAACGGAGGTTTTTGATTTGAACGGGATGCTGACAATACAGACAGTGGGGATGATGATGAAGCGTCCCGATGAATTTTTTAAAAAAGTGATTCCTGCGATATTGATACCTATTTTTGGATTGTTATCGGCGGCGCTGGTTTTTCAATATGCTTTAAGGCCGGAGGCGTTGGAGAAGCTATTGGATGGGGCGCAATCTCCGTATGCTGTTTTGGAGGCTTATGATAAGTGGTATGGGGAACTGATAACGGTCAGTATAGCCGGTGCGGCGTTGATGGCGGTATGCTGCGCAGCGGCAGTTTTTATAGGAAGAAAATCGGCTGTTGCGGTGGCGTGTGCGGTTGTGATTTCCCTTATTGGCATTCTGGTGAGCGTCATGATGCCTGTCAGTGAAGACATATCCGGGCAGCGCGCAAAGATTCGGGAGGATATGGCGCAGATTGAAAATGCCGCGACAGTGCCAGCAGAAATCATATTTGGCAAAGAAAAAGGAGATTCGGGGCTTCCCGGGATAAGCACGGAGGAACATCCTGCCATGTTTACCGTATACAGCGGAATCGGGGAGGATACCGGGCACGGATGGATGAATTTTTATATTCCGGACAGTCTGGGATTTACACCGGATAGCGGGAAGATGTATGATGAAAACAAAAGTGTAGACTGGAATAATGAAAATGCACAGTTGTATTTTGTCACTTATACGACAAACTATAATATTGTAACAACAATTGAGCCCCGGGATTAGGGGCAGAAATGAGGATAAACATGAAAGTTTTTGTGACGGGTGTAAAAGGACAGCTTGGGTTCGATGTGGTAAATGAACTGAGGGGCAGGGGAATCGAGGCAGTTGGCGTGGACATTGAAGAAATGGATATCACGGACGCAGCGGCTGTATGCAGGGTCATCACCGAAGCGGCGCCGGATGCAGTTATTCATTGCGCCGCATATACTGCTGTGGATGCCGCTGAGGACAATGAAGAAATCTGCCGTAAGGTCAATGCGGATGGCACGCGCAATATTGCCAATGTCTGCAAAGAATTGGATATCAAAATGATATATATCAGTACGGATTATGTGTTTGACGGAAAAGGCACAAGACCGTGGGAGCCTGATGATGAGAGACATCCCCTGAATATATACGGGCAGACCAAATATGAAGGGGAATTGGCAGTGCAAAGCGCGCTGGACAAGTATTTCATCGTGCGCATACAGTGGGTGTACGGCGTAAACGGCAAAAATTTCGTAAAAACCATGCTTAGGCTGGCAGAAACCAATACCCGCATCAATGTAGTCAACGACCAGTTCGGTTCTCCCACTTTTACGTTTGATTTGGCAAAACTGCTGGCGGACATGGTGGTGACCGATAAATACGGCATCTACCATGCAGCCAACGACGGGATTTGCACGTGGTATGAATTTGCATGTGAAATATTTAAGCAGGCAGGCATAGATATTGAAACCGTTCCTGTTTCCTCGGCAGAGTTCCCGGCAAAAGCAAAGCGGCCGGAAAACAGCCGCATGAATCAGGATAAGCTTACGGAAAACGGATTTGAAAGACTGCCGTCCTGGCAGGACGCGCTGCAAAGGTATCTCAAAGCGCTCCGGACCGTACAATAACGGAACACCAATATTTTTATCAGATAAGTTCAAATTTCCGCATTTTGCATTACGGCTGCCGGGGCGTGCATTTGATTCCATAAAGGACCGTGTAAAAACGCCGGCCCTTAGAGGTTGTCCTTTAACCTCTTATGTGCCGCTGCGTTTTTACCCGAGCGGAAGCGCGTCCTGTTGGAACAAATGCACGCTCCGGCAGCCGTAATGCAAAATGCGGAAAATCCATATTAAAAAGATATTGACAATGCATTTGCGAACACTTATACTATCATAGTGTGCACGCAAATGCATTGTTCTTTTTTGATGCAAGCAAAGTATGCAATTTGCATATTCGGGGAAAATGTATATTTGTGCGGCATGCGGAAACTATTATTCATAAGTAGAAAGAGGTGAAACAGAATGCCAACATTTAACCAGTTAGTAAGAAAAGGACGTCAGACAACCCAGAAAAAGTCTACAGCGCCTGCTTTGCAGAAAGGATTTAACTCCCTGCATAAGAAAACCACCAATACTTCTTCTCCTCAGAAGAGGGGTGTTTGCACCGCGGTTAAGACTGCTACTCCTAAAAAACCTAACTCTGCACTCAGAAAGATTGCCAGGGTACGTCTTTCAAACGGAATCGAAGTGACAAGCTACATTCCCGGAGAAGGCCATAACTTACAGGAGCATAGTGTTGTTCTGATAAGAGGCGGCAGGGTGAAAGACTTGCCCGGTACCAGATACCACATTATCAGGGGTACGCTGGATACCGCAGGGGTTGCCAACAGGAAACAGGCTCGTTCCAAATATGGCGCGAAGAGACCTAAGGCTTCTAAATAGTCAGTTGTGCCGGCAGGCCGGAAGGGAAAGCTTTTGGCAGCAGGCAGGATGACGAAACTGGATTCACATAACGGAACTATTTGAGTGTTGGAATTCTGGCTTGCATACAGATATACCGCACGAACACTAGGGAAACATTTGTGAGTACCGATGATTTAATTGATTAACGCCTTGCATGGGCCACAGGCAGATTCAAGGTGTTACCATTATTAAGGAGGGAAGAACCGTGCCACGTAAAGGACATATTCAAAAAAGAGATGTATTGGCAGACCCCTTATACAATAACAAAGTGGTAACCAAACTTATCAATAACATTATGTTAGACGGTAAAAAAGGTGTAGCACAGAAGATTGTATACGGCGCATTTGCCAAAGTAGAAGAAAAGTCAGGAAAGCCTGCCCTTGAAGTTTTTGAAGAGGCTATGAACAATGTAATGCCTGTTCTGGAAGTTAAGGCAAGGCGTATCGGCGGCGCTACCTATCAGGTACCCATCGAAGTAAGGCCTGACCGCCGTCAGGCGCTGGGACTCCGCTGGCTGGTTATGTTTTCTCGCAAGAGAGGCGAAAAGACCATGGAGGACAGACTGGCAAACGAGATTCTTGACGCAGCAAACAATACGGGTTCTGCTGTGAAGAGAAAAGAAGACATGCACAAGATGGCAGAAGCAAACAAAGCATTTGCACATTACAGATTCTAAGGCAAAAGCCTGCGGTTTTGTTTGCCCGCTATCAATTAATATAAGGAGGAAAAAACCTTGGCTGGAAGAGAATATCCATTGGATAGAACCAGAAACATCGGTATTATGGCTCATATCGACGCAGGTAAGACTACGTTGACAGAGCGTATTCTGTATTATACCGGTGTTAATTATAAGATTGGTGATACCCACGAAGGCACTGCGACCATGGACTGGATGGAGCAGGAACAGGAAAGAGGTATTACCATCACATCTGCTGCTACTACCTGCCACTGGACTCTGGAAAAAGAGACAAAGCCCATGCCGGGGGCACTGGAGCACCGTATCAATATTATTGATACACCGGGTCACGTTGACTTCACTGTAGAAGTGGAGCGTTCCCTTCGTGTCCTTGACGGTGCAGTCGGTGTTTTCTGTGCAAAGGGTGGTGTAGAGCCCCAGTCCGAAAATGTTTGGCGTCAGGCGGATACCTATAGCGTTCCCCGTATGGCGTTTATCAACAAAATGGACATTTTGGGCGCAAACTTCTACGGTGCGGTAGAGCAGATTAAGACAAGGCTTGGCAAGAATGCCATCTGCCTGCAGCTGCCTATCGGCAAGGAAGATGATTTCAAGGGAATCATTGATTTGTTTGAAATGAAAGCCTACATCTACAATGATGATAAGGGCGATGACATCACAGTTACGGATGACCTCGGCGATATGAAGGAAGATGCGGAATTGTATCGTTCCGAACTGGTTGAGAAAATCTGTGAACTGGATGACGATTTGATGATGATGTATCTGGAAGGGGAAGAGCCTTCCACAGAAGATTTAAAGAGAGTGCTCAGAAAAGCAACCTGCGAATGTACGGCGATACCTGTCTGCTGTGGCTCTGCTTACCGCAATAAGGGCGTGCAGAAGCTTTTGGACGCTGTTCTGGAATTTATGCCTGCTCCTACCGATATCCCTGCAATCAAGGGTGTGGATTTGGAAGGCAATGAAGTGGAAAGACATGCTTCTGATGACGAGCCTTTTTCCGCTCTGGCATTTAAGATTATGGCTGACCCGTTTGTCGGAAAGCTGGCATTCTTCAGGGTGTATTCCGGTACCATGAACTCCGGTTCCTATGTGCTGAATGCAACAAAGGACAAGAAAGAGCGTGTGGGACGTATCCTGCAGATGCATGCAAACAAGAGGGCGGAACTGGATAAGGTTTATTCCGGTGATATTGCAGCGGCAGTAGGCTTTAAGTTTACCACCACAGGCGATACCATCTGTGACGACCAGCATCCCGTGATTCTGGAGTCCATGGAGTTCCCCGAGCCCGTTATCGAACTGGCTATCGAGCCTAAGACCAAAGCAGGTCAGGGCAAGATGGGCGAGGCGTTGGCTAAGCTTGCAGAAGAAGACCCTACTTTCCGGGCACACACCAATCAGGAAACCGGACAGACGATTATTGCAGGTATGGGTGAACTTCATCTTGAGATTATTGTAGACCGTCTGCTCCGCGAATTTAAAGTGGAGGCAAATGTAGGCGCTCCCCAGGTTGCTTACAAGGAAACCTTTACGAAGTCTGTGGACCAGGAATACAAGTATGCAAAGCAGTCCGGCGGTCGTGGACAGTACGGACATTGTAAAGTTAAATTTGAGCCCATGGATGCAAACGGCGAGCAGTTGTTTAAGTTTGAATCCTCCGTTGTGGGTGGTGCGATTCCGAAAGAATACATCCCTGCTGTCGGCGAGGGTATCGAAGAAGCAACAAAGGCCGGTGTGCTTGGCGGATTCCCTGTGGTAGGCGTCTATGCAAATGTTTACGACGGTTCCTATCATGAGGTGGACTCTTCTGAAATGGCATTCCATATTGCCGGTTCCATGGCGTTTAAGGAGGCTATGAAGAAAGCCGCTCCCGTGCTGCTTGAGCCGATTATGAAGGTTGAGGTAACCATGCCCGAGGATTACATGGGCGATGTTATCGGTGATATCAATTCACGCCGCGGACGTATCGAAGGCATGGATGATATCGGCGGCGGCAAGATGGTAAGGGCGTTTGTTCCTCTGGCTGAAATGTTCGGATATGCAACCGACCTCAGAAGTAAGACCCAGGGACGCGGAAACTATTCCATGTTCTTTGAGAAATACGAACCGGTGCCCAAGAGCGTACAGGAAAAGGTACTTGCAGCCAAAGCAAAATAACACATCGGGACAAATTAGCCCGTGTACAAAATAATGCTTGAAAAAGCCGGCTGTTTTTAATATAATTAGAACTAGCCGAGTAATAAGAAAAATCAACAGATTGATTCAACAATTTTAAGGAGGACTATAAAAATGGCTAAAGCTAAATTTGAAAGAAATAAGCCCCATTGTAACATTGGTACCATTGGTCACGTTGACCATGGTAAAACCACTCTTACAGCAGCAATCACCAAGGTTCTGGCTGAGAGGGTTTCCGGAAATGAAAAGGTAGATTTCGAGAATATCGATAAGGCTCCCGAAGAGAGAGAGCGTGGTATTACCATTTCTACCGCACACGTAGAGTATCAGACTGAGAAGAGACATTACGCACACGTTGACTGCCCGGGCCATGCTGACTACGTTAAGAACATGATTACCGGTGCTGCACAGATGGACGGCGCTATCCTGGTTGTTGCTGCAACCGATGGCGTTATGGCTCAGACCAAGGAGCACATCCTTCTGTCCCGTCAGGTAGGCGTTCCTTATATCGTTGTTTTCATGAACAAGTGTGATATGGTAGACGACCCTGAACTGCTTGAACTGGTAGAGATGGAAATTACCGAGCAGCTGGAAGAGTATGATTTCACAGACTGCCCTATCATCAAGGGTTCTGCTCTCAAGGCTCTGGAAGACCCCAACGGCGAGTGGGGCGACAAGGTTATGGAACTCATGAGCACTGTAGATGAGTACATTCCTGACCCTCAGCGTGATACCGACAAGCCTTTCCTGATGCCTGTCGAGGACGTATTCACCATCACCGGCCGTGGTACTGTTGCAACCGGTAGGGTTGAGCGTGGTACCCTGAAACTGAATGATGAAGTAGAAATCATTGGTATCAAGGAAGATACCAAGAAGACCGTTGTAACCGGTATCGAAATGTTCCGTAAGATGCTTGACGAGGCACAGGCTGGTGACAACATCGGCGCACTGCTCCGTGGTGTTCAGAGAACTGAAATCGAAAGAGGACAGGTTCTTTCAAAACCCGGCAGCGTTACCTGCCACAAGAAATTCACCGCTCAGGTTTACGTACTGACCAAGGACGAAGGTGGACGTCATACTCCTTTCTTCAACAACTATCGTCCTCAGTTCTACTTCAGAACAACCGACGTAACCGGCGTTTGCGCACTTCCTGCAGGTACCGAAATGTGTATGCCTGGCGACAACGTAGAGATGACCATCGAACTGATTCATCCCATCGCTATGGAGCAGGGTCTTACGTTTGCTATCCGTGAGGGTGGCAGGACTGTAGGTTCTGGTCGTGTGGCTACTATCATTGAGTAATTGAAAAAACATTGAATTTATGGGACTTTCCGAGGTTTCTCGGAAAGTCCTTTTTTCGATGTTTGGTGGGATTGATAAGCCGTGATAACAGAATGATAACAAAAGTTCGCTAATTGAGCAGTTCCTTATTTCTTTCTATATATTCTTTCCATATAGCTTCTCGGTCTTTCTGGTGTGTGTTCTCATATTTTTCGGTTTATTCGTCATGGAGCGCCTTAAGCTGATCCATAAGCGGCGTATCAACAGGGAGTTTTCCTCTGCGGATACGGGCATACAGTCTGTTGTATGATTTAGTAAATTCCGTATGAATCGGATGGCTGAATAACTTTTCCTTATAGGATTTCCGACTGGCGTACTCGTTACAGGTAGTAGAAGTGTCTCTGCATATTCTAGCGCATTGTTCTTACCTAATAATTTCGGGTAGGGATAATTCTATTAAATATTTTCAGCAATATTAGCAACAATATCAATTGTATAAAATGCTAGGATAGTAATCTATATGTTTATCTTAGAAATGCAAAGATAAATTAAAAGTGGTATGAGAGATTATATCATTATAGGGTGAAGTAAAAAGATGAAAATAATATCAAAAGATTATTTAAATATAGAAAAAGTATGTATTTAAATTGAAAATGTATTATCATTAATAAAATGTGATAGAAAAAGATACTAATACAGCAGTGGAAATTGATTAATCAATAAAAAATAGGTACAATAATGAACAAATTGAAAAGAATTTGAAAATGAAGACTAGCAGATAAAAAGGGGATTGCGAATGTATATGTTAGACAATTTCTTCTGCGATTACTAAATTTTTCGTTGGAATTGTTGAAAATCATAAGAATTTGTATTATCATATTATTGAAATATTTTTGTAACGGTTTTTAAATATGTGGTAGTAATAAAATATACAAAAAGTATGATTTGAGATTATTAATGAATTGAATGAGAGAAATATATATGCAAAAAGGATTTTTTATTGTTATTGATGGGCAGGATGGAACGGGCAAAACAACAATTGTAAATGAAGTTGCTATGCGGCTGAAAGATATGAATTATAAAGTATATATAACAAAGGAACCAACTTTTGGACCAATTGGTACTTTGATTCGAGAAAATGATTTTAAAGGTTATATTTTGGGGGATTTAATTGCCGCAGATAGACTTTACCACATTGAAAATGAAATAATACCGGCATTGGAGCAAGGGAATATTGTAATTTCCGACAGATATGTTGCATCAAGCTATGTATGCCAACAGCTTGATGGTGTCCCATTGGAATTTATACAGCAAATAAATGCAAATGCTATTTCACCTGATTTAAGTGTTTTTATATTAGCTGACGAAATGGAAGTTTCGAAACGTATGAGTGAGAGAGAACATCTGGCTAGAATGGAAAAAATGTATTCTTTCCAGGAAACAGAGATTCTTTATAAGCAAGCTATTTCTATATATAGAGCTAATGGGTTTGGGGAGATTATGAATCTGTATAATAATAATAAAAGTGATTTTGAAAATAATGTACAAAAAATAGTTTGTCTCATTGATTCTAGAATGCGAGGATTTTGATGATAAGATTTGGTGTGGCTAGAAAATATGGCAAAGACATATCTAAATATATTGAAAAACTTGCTCAACAAAATATTGATGCATATGAAATAGGATTTGCTTATGGAGTACCAGAAGCAATTTCTTATGAGGCTATTCAAGTGGCAAAACAGCATAATTTAGCATTAAGTGGTCATTTGCCGTTTTGGATCAATTTGGGTAACTTAAATAGCACAGAAAAGAATATAGGGTATTTAGTTGATGGTTTTAGAATGGCAGAATTGCTGGAGACCACAGTGGTATTTCATCTGGGTTTTTATGGAAATAACTGTTTTAGTGATGTTAAAAAAAATATCTTAAGTTGTTTTGATAAAGTTTTTAATGAAATTCCTTTAAAGAAAGGAAGGATAGGAATAGAAACTACAGGAAAACAAAAGGCAATTGGTACAGTTGATGAAATAATAGAAATAATTAATTTACTAAATAATCCGCAAGTTGTTCCTATTATTGATTGGTCGCATCTTTATGCCCGCTCCGATGGATTAGATGCAAATGGATATAAGAACTTCAACTTAATATTGCAAAGGTTCGAAAGTAATTGTTGGGTGCGTCCAGATTATTTTCATGGTGGGAGTGTGCTCTATGAAAATGGAAATGAAAAGAAGCATCAAAGCGCAAAAATACTTGCACCATCTATGCTTTCACTATTAGATGTACTTAAGGATAGAGGATATGATAATTTTACTTTTATTATTGAATCTCCTGATTCAATAAATGATGTAAATTGGTTAAAAAAGCTGAAAGGAGAAAAAAATATGTTTAAATTTGATTATGGAAGACAACATTTTTTCTTTGATGGAGATAATCCAGATATTCCGGATTATCCTCTCACTGTAACGCTACAGATTAACAGAAATTGCAATTTGAATTGTATTTATTGTAGCGAGTATGAGCGTTTAGAAGATTTGTCATATGGTAATGCAGTAGAAATTTTGGATAAGTTAAAAGGTGTAAAGCGTATTATTATTAGTGGCGGAGAGCCACTTTTGCACAAGGATTTAATCCCTATCTTAAAGGCTTGTAGAGAGCGTTTTGAAGTGGTTGCAATGGCAACTAATGCTGTTTTGTTATCGGAAGAGATGGCTAAGCAGATTGTAAAATATGTGGATTATTTTGATATAACTATTGATGGTCCTCGTAAAATACATAATAGTATACGAGGTCATTTTGATGAAATTATTAAAGGTATTATTAATTTAAAAAATGCAGGAGGATCTTTTTCGATTGTAACTGTTTTGTTTAAAAAGAATAAAGATGTCATGGACTATGTTTTGACTATCGCGGATACTTTTGGTGCAGAGAAATTAAAAGTACTTAGTCCAATTCCCAAAGGTAAAGGAGTTTCTATAGTAGACGAACGCTTGGAAGATACAGAGGTTAATTTAATATTTCAAAAATTAAAAGAAGTAAAAGAACTGTTTGGTATACATACAAAGGTTGTAATGACTGATTGGAATAAAATTAGAGAGGGACATGCAATTCTTATTCATCCTGATGGAGAGATGGTTGCATCGCCTGTCTGGACTAAAGATCGGTGTATTGATGTAATAGGAAATATTAATAAATCAAATATTGAAGAATTGTGGAGTAAATATCCATATAAGGAAAATCATGTAAATAAATATATTGAAAAAACTATGAATGTTTGTTAGTTTACCTAAATTGGAAATTTAACACTTTAAGTTGGTTTGGTAGTTATTTGCTACATTATAACTTTGTGAAAATGAGGCGAGACGGATAATGGTATATTAGCAATTTATTTTGGAGGAAACGATGAATATAGATAATTTTTGTAGCCAAATCTCGGATAAAGATGTTTTGGAATTAATATGGAAATATTTTGAGCATCATGGAAATCAACGTTTAACGCACATAAATTTTTTTATTGTTTTTTCAAGCACTCTTATGGTGTTTCAGTATACCGTGTTAGGAACAAATAATAATTTGTTATTTGCGCCCATTGTTATAGGAATTGTTCAAATCATTGTTTCATTTGCATTTTATAAAATTGATGAGAGAACAATGTTTTTAGTTAAACATGCTGAAAAAGCAATGGTTTCGATAGAAAGTACATATAGTTTTTCACATGACAAAGGATATATTAACAGTTTAAAAATATTTACAAATGAAATTGAAGAAACAAATAAAGCTAAAAAAGAAAAGAAAATTTTTTTTAGGCAAATAAGCCATAAAAAATCTTATAGGATATTACAGATTTCATTTGCGGTTCTTGGTGTTATTGGTAGTATTTGGGGTATATTAAAAGTTGTGTGGTAACACGTTGTTTAGAATAAGAAATGATGTATATATAGTATGATTTGGAATGTTATTAAGATGTTGGAAGTATAGTGTTAATTAATGTGAAACGAGATGGTAGCTTGATTTTTAAATTTGACAATATGCAGATAAATGATACACTACCAATGAGAGCATACTAAAGTACCACCTCAATTATACCCGAAACCATTGAAGTTTATTTCTAAATCCATGTGCCAGATGCAGTGCAACTATTAGGAGGGGTGTTATGGATAATTTTATTGAGTTTATGGAACTTTCCAAGGTTTCTTGTAAAGTCTTTTTTTCGATGTTTGGAGAGAGTGGTAGGATGTGATAACAGTATGATAAAAAAATTTTGTGTAAACTAGATATGCAGTATATATCCTCTTGGATTGATGTTAAAATAAATACAAACCAGGAGGATATTTTTATGGCACGACAAAGAAAACTTTCACCGGAACGCAAAGCACTCATCAACAGTTTACTGGAACACTACCAGCCCACGGATGCTAACGATGTCCAAGAAATGCTCAAGGACTTACTTGGGGATACCCTTCAGGGCATGCTGAAAGCTGAAATGGATCAGAAATTAGGCTATTCTAAGTATGACTATCAAAACAAGTTAACAGATGACAGCCGAAATGGCTACAGTAAGAAGACTGTGACCTCGTCCCTTGGCGATATTGACCTTGATATTCCAAGAGACCGTAAAGGAGAGTTTGCGCCACAAATCGTAAAAAAGAACCAGACCGATATTTCAAATATCGAGGACCAGATTTTGTCCATGTATGCCAAAGGCATGACTACCCGTGATATTTCTGCCCATCTGAAAAATGTTTATGGTGTGGATGCTTCCGCTGAAATGATATCCCACATGACAGACCGTATTCTTCCTGTTGCAAAGGAATGGCAGAGTCGCCCGCTGGAGAAGAAGTATGCCGTGGTTTTCATGGATGCCGTACATTTCCATGTAAGACAGGATAACCAGACCGTTAAAAAAGCGGTCTATGTTGCCATCGGCATTAAACTAAACGGACGCAAGGAAGTACTTGGCATGTGGATTGGAGGCAATGAAAGTGCGAAATACTGGTTAGGTGTTCTAAATGAAATCAAGAACCGTGGTGTCGAAGATATCATGATTGTATCTGTGGATGGCCTGACCGGATTTGTTGATGCAATCGGTGCAGTATTCCCTAAAGCGGAAATCCAAAGATGTATCGTTCACCAGGTGCGTTATTCCACCAAGTTTGTAAACTATAAGGATTTGAAACCATTTGTAAAGGATTTAAAAGAAGTGTATCAAGCAACAACCAAGGAACTGGCTTTAGAGAATCTCAATCAACTGGAGGAAAAATGGGGCAGGAAATATCCTTCTTCTGTAGCATCATGGCGTAACAACTGGCCGCAGTTGTCTACGTATTTCAAGTATCCGCAGGAGATACGGAAAATCATATATACAACGAATTCCATTGAGAATTTCAACCGTCAGCTGCGAAAGGTGACAAAATCCAAGACCATCTTTCCGACAGACGATGCCCTGTTTAAAATCCTTTATCTGGCAATGTGTGACATCACAGAAAAATGGACGGGAGCCGGTTGGAACTGGGGACAAACCTTAGACCAGCTTTGCATCTATTTTGAGGACAGGATCAGCCCGGCAGACATCGAATAGAGCAGCAAAACATAGTAAAGGGGCTGTTGCAAAAGTAGATGAATAATCTACCGGAGCAACAGCTCCGTTTTTGTATCTAAAAACAGAAAAGCAGGCTCCGAAGAACCTGCCACCCGTGGTATAATAAGATATGTCAAGTAAATTAAAATACCATAAAAATTATACCGAATTTGGCGAGCCTTATCAACTGGTTTTGCCATTAAGTTTGGAAGGTCTGGTTCCTGAAGATGATTCTGTCCGACTGCTGAGCCACGAACTGGAGGGATTAGATTACAGCCTGCTGTATAAGGCTTACTCTGCCAAAGGCAGAAATCCGGCAGTAGACCCAAAAACCATGTTCAAGATACTGACCTATGCTTATTCACAAAACATCTATTCTTCAAGAAAAATCGAGACCGCCTGCAGGCGCGACATCAACTTTATGTGGCTGTTAGCCGGACAGAAAGCGCCGGACCACAGCACCATTGCCCGTTTCCGTACAGGATTTCTTTTAGACGCCTGTGAGAGTCTTTTCTATCAGATGGTAAAAAAGCTGGAAGAAGCGGATGAACTGTCAAAGGAGACCGTGTTCATTGATGGAACAAAGTTAGAAGCCGATGCCAACAAGTATACCTTTGTGTGGAAAAAGTCTGTTGGGAAATGGGAAGAAAAGATATTCCAGAAGATACAGAAAGCAGTACAGCTTCTGAATCATGAATACATACAGGATTTTTCAGTAGGCGAAGAAACAAGGACGCAGGAACTGCAGAAGATATGCCAGTTTCTGGAGGAACGGTGCCAGACAGAGGGGACAGTCTTTGTCCGAGGACGTGGAAAAAGGAAGAGCAGGAACCAGAGGTATCTGGAACTGTTCCGCAGGTTTCTGGAACGCCAGAGGAACTACGACTGGCATATGGCAAGTTTTCAGGGCAGGAACAATTATTGTAAGACTGATCCGGATGCCACCTTTATGCACATGAAGGATGACCATATGAGGAATGCCCAGTTAAAATCGGGATATAATGTACAGATCGCCGTGGACAGTGAATATATCGTAGCAGCTGATATTTTTCAGGACAGAAACGATGTATGGACATTGGTTCCATTCCTGAAAACGATGGAAGAAAAACTGGGGTTCCGATATCCAAGTGTAACAGCGGATTCAGGCTACGAAAGCGAAGAAGGTTACAGCTTTTTAAGGGAAAACCGCCAGAAACCTTATATCAAACCCCAGACTTATGAGAAATGGAAAAAGCGCAGCTTTAAAAAAGATATCAGCAGACGTGAAAACATGGAATATGATGAAAAAACTGACATCTATACTTGCCATGCCGGGAAATCATTGTCCCCTCTTTTTATCAAAAAGCAGAAAAGTAAGAGCGGCTATGAATCGGAAGTAACTGTTTATGAATGTGAAGATTGTACGGGCTGTCCATATAAAGAAAAATGTACCAAATCAAAAGGCAGTAAACGGCTATATATTTCCAAAAGTTTTCTGGAGAAGCGGCAGGAATCCTACGAAAATATCCTGAGTGAAACGGGAATCAAATATCGGATGAATCGTTCTATTCAAGTAGAAGGAGCTTTTGGCGTTCTGAAAAATGACTATGAATTCCAAAGATTTCTGCTCCGGGGAAAAACAAAGGTAAAACTAGAAATCCTTTTGCTGTGCATGGGCTATAACATCAATAAACTACATGGAAAGATACAAAAAGACCGTACAGGGAGTTATTTCTTTCCAGTCAAAGAGACCGCATAAATCATAGAAAAACAGAAGCATTATTAAAGTACGCCAAAAATCAGGGAAATCTCCCAAACACCAAAAGATACTTTCCGGATTTACTGCACATAGAACGAGGGTGCCGCTCAATCATCTAATTTGATAATTTTGCGACACCCCCTTATTGTGTAAAAATCACAGTATCAGGGGTTCGATTCCCCTATTTCCACTATTCAGATATTTTTTCATGAATCTAAGAGGTTTACACAAAATAATTTACACTCTTCGATTTTCCCATTAAGAAAACCCTGAATGAATTTGATTTTTCCTTTCAGCCCTCTATTGATAAACGCCAGATTAATGAACTGGTGACCATGTGTTTCCTTGAAAACGGGGAAAATGTAGTCTTCCTTGGGTCGCCGGGTGTGGGCAAAACCCATCTTGTCTCAGCCCTTGGGCTTGTGGCTGCAAAATATCGGTTCTTCACCTACTACATCAACTGCCATCAGCTCATCGCAAGGCGGTATGAGAAGGCATCCACAGTCTTTACCTCCAATAAGACCTTTTCCCTATGAAATAAGGTATTTGCCGATGTCACCATTGCCTCCGCCATTCTGAACCGGATTCTGCATCATTGTACCGTGTTCAACATCAAGGGCGAGTCGTACAGGCTGAAAGAACTCTGCAAAGAGCGCAATAATCTGTATGAAAAGCAGTATGAATTAAAGGGGCAGAAGTGGAAGATTGAGAAGTCGTTGGAGCGATAAGAAATGTGGGACGTGGCGATGGCTGTGCCCTATAATTTTGTGGTAAATGAGGAATGGAAGTGATATAATTAAATGAAAAAACCAGAATTTGTTTATGATTTTTAAGTTCTCTAATAGAGTTTACATAGATATTAAATAGCAAAGGAGATGATTGTAAATGAAAAATAGAAGTATCTGCCGTTTAACAAAAAAGCGAAGGGAAAAAATATTGTAACCCTTCATAAAATTAGGAGGAACAATGATAATTAATAAACTTGATTCTATCGAATTTAGACTTAAAGAATTGCATGATTTTACTTGGTTAAAGAAATATGGTACTGCTTTTTGGGTTGTAGATGAAACTGGCTCAGGATGTATTTGTATTGGGATGGAGGATGCCGAAAGAAAGTATTTTTGTAAAATTGCAGGAGTAAATACAGTTGAAGCAGAAGTCTCGCCAGAAGAATCTGTGAAAATCCTAAAAGAAGCTGTTCATCTATATTACGATTTAGCACATCCCAATTTGATTAAAATTATTGAGGAATATGATTATAACCAATTTTATGTTGTGGTTTTTGAATGGGCAGATGGAGAATGTTTATTTGACCATTGGAATTTTGAAACATACCAAAAAGATATAAGTATTAAAAGTCCTAAAGAAAAGTTTAAAGAATTACCAGTTAGTAAAAAGCTGAAAACAATAGAGGTTTTAAATTCTTTTTTGCAAAATGTAAACCAAAAGGGATATGTTGCTGTCGATTTTTATGATGGAAGCATTATGTATGATTTTTCAACAGATGTAATTACAATTTGTGATATTGACTTTTTTAAAAAAGCTCCAGTTATCAACGATAAAGGTGTAGATTGGGTTGGAACAAAGAGACTGAAAGCTCCAGAGGAATATATAAAGGGTTGCGCGATTGATGAGCAGACGAATATTTTTACTTTAGGTGCATTAATTTTTGAATTTTTTGGAAGATTTTCTGATGAAGAAATCTATCAAAGATATTGTAACAATCAATTTATTCCTTGCACATTACCTAATTGGCAATTAAGTGAAGAGAGTTATCGAGTTGCAACCAAGGCGGTAAGCATTAATAAAAGTGAACGTTATTTAACATTTACTGAGTTTTGGAATGAATGGAAAATAGCAAGTTCAGTTGATTAAAGTGGTGAAGAACATATATGCGTAAAGCATAAAAGTTGAGTTTTGGTAAAAACACTCGCTGCTACATATTCCCTATCTGAAAAGAATATACAAAGAATCATATGAACAACTTTCGAAACGGATGACTTTGTTCAATGAGTTTGGATTCAAGGGTGGTTTTAAATTTTTTACGGAGAATTGATTGTGAGTTTGCTTTGAAATATGGAAATGTTATAGTTTTTTAAAAGAAATAAAGCTGAATTTAGTTAAAATGTTAAGCCGGGTAGTTTCTATTCGGCTTATTTTTATTTGAATGAAGGAATCAAGGAAAAATGGAGTGGAACATTTAAGGCTGAATAGGGAGGAAAATGTATTGGAACTTATAAGCAATTATATGAAAGATAATAAATACCGCCATATGTTGAATGAATTAACCAGAAATACATTTTACAAACAGACCATATAAAATCGACGAAAATAAGCACCGCAATCCTTTGAGAAATCAAGGGGTTGCGGTTTCTTAATGTCTAAAAATAATAGCGAATAAAAGGAAAAGTTACCTGCCGGAAATTCATTGAAAATGGATTGTGTTTTAAAATAGTGAAAAGGTAATATTGCATTTAATTGCTATGTTCAGCCAGATATGTTATGCTTAAAACATAACGAAAGACAAGCAGACAATTGGAATGTATTGAAGGAGTATAAACGTAAATATTTTGAATTAATGAGTCAGGATTCCGTCGAGTACCTGTGCAAAATTTTAATATATGCTATGGAACAGAAAGAAATTATCTGGAAAAAATGTTTGCCTGACTGCCGTGAGATGAATGTTATAATAATTATAATAAAATAAGAAATGAAGTTTCTCAAAACGAAAGAATAAAGGAGAATATTATGAAGAAAAAGTATACGTTGAAAGTATTTCCGGCAGGAGCAGGAAAAGAGGTTTATCGGGTAATTGAAATATCAGGCGAACATTCACTGGATGATTTGTGTAAAGCAATTTTGTTGGCGTTTGACTTTATTGACGAGCATCTGTATGAGTTTTGTATGGATAACAGAATGTATAGCAACTATAGTTATCAGTCGGACCCGGAAGATGGGGAACCTTCAACAAGAATAAAGCTTGATAAAATGGGTCTGGAGATAAAACAAAAATTTTCTCTTCATTACGATTTTGGGGATGATTGGATGTTTACCATTATAGTACAGAAAATAGCGGATACGGCAGAAAAGATTATTCCTAATGTGATTAAGGAAAAAGGCTCTATAGAACAATATCCTGAGTGGGATGAAGAGGAAGATTATGAATAAAAGGATTTGAGGTAAAACAAATGCAACGGATTCTTTTACGCACAAGCCGTAAGTGATTCGGTTTTGAGTGTGTAAGCTTGAACGACGCAAGAAAGGTGAAGATGTATATGCGATTAGGAGAAGTCGGTTTATTAACAAATGATGTTGTCAAATTAGCGGATTTTTATAAAGCTCTGCTTGAAATCAACAATGACAGTAATGATGAAGTGCATCAGACAATTATTGCCGAAGAAACAATGTTGACAATTTACAATGACGGTTCCATAAAAAATAACAGCAATCAAAATATGTGCATAGCGTTTACTGTGGATAACATGGAAAAAGAATATCAAAAAGTTCTGGCATTAGGGGCAGAAATAATTGAAATACCAACCAGACGTCCGTGGGGCGCTGTAAACATGAGTTTTTATGACCCTGATGGGAATGTTATATATTTAAGAAGTTTTATGACAGATAACGAAACGACAGATTGAGGAGATAAAATATTGAAAATTAAAATATTCAATCACGAGATTTGTGCCTGCGCGCTGCTTGCACAAACTCGAAAGCCGTATGGCTTTGCGCAATAAAAGCAGCGCAGGAATGAGGAAAAATATGATTATACCGCATTTGCACTTTTGTGGAGATTGTGAAGAAGCCATAACGCTATATGAAAAGGCGTTTCATACAAAAGCCGAAACCATTATACGAAATCAGGCCGATGCGTCGGATGATTCCCCAAATGATAAAGGAATCGTTCATGCTGTCATGTATATTCATGGACAACAGGTTTTTTTGAATGACCGGTTCGGTAACAAAGAAAAATCGCTTAATTGTGCGGTTCATTTGGTTGTCATCTTTGAAAATGTTGAAGAACTTCTTTCATGCTTTGAATATTTTAAAGATAAGTGTACAGTCATAGACCCTTTTGAGGAATTGCCTTACAGCAGGCTGGCTGGCAATTTCATTGACAAATTTGGCGTGCAATGGGGATTTATGACCGCGAATTAAGGTGAGTTTTGGATGGAAGTGCAGAGTCATAATCGCGAAGGAGAAACAGGAACATGGAAACTTGTGTGCAGCGTTCCATTAAGCATTGTCTTGATATGATTGCCCCTTTTGAAATGCAAAATCAACAAAAAGAAGATGGACAAGTGCAATTTTATAATTTTATGGTTTCGCTTTATCAGGAAATGTATAAGGAACCGGAGAAGTTCATGGTGTTCTCGAAGCCTTATGAGGAATACGCGGCAAAGCGGAAAACACAAAAAATGCCAAACAAGGCGCATATAAATGATTCCAAAGAAAGTACACTCAGAAATACTTTTCAACAAGCCATACAGTTTTATGCATTGTACTTTTATAAAATAGGTTTGAAGAGTAAAGCCATTGACGGGCAGTCAGGCACACTGATTATCCTGAAAGAAGATTATGATGATGTTTTAAACCAGATGAACCGCATTCATGAATCAAAATATAATGCTGAGAGATATGAAGTATTAACAAAACACGGTATTCAGATATATGAAAAAGGTAATTCTGTTTATATTTCTCATACAACATATAAACGGGCAATGGAGGGGATGGTGTATTTATGTAAAGCCCCCGACAGTAAATACAAGTGGATGAATTTTGTTCGTCTTGATTTTAAGAATGCGTATTCGCCAATTCCGACAGTAAATGACATATGCAAGACATTACCCGTCAGAAGCGCTGAAACCGTGAAAAAGTTAGAAGACAATTTGTCAGGAATGAAGGTCAAAGCCAAGATAAAACCGCTGAGGGGCATTGTTTCAGATTTCAAGTGGAAAGTTGAATATGCTTACAAGGGAAAAAACATATGCGGCTTCTACGCGGACAATGCATATTTCATGCTGTGCATTTATTTCAATCATTTTCAGAATATTAATGAGTTTGCAAAAAGATTATATGAGGAAGACCGCGATTTATTCCTATGGTTTAAAAATCAGTTTCCTGAAAGATTATGCAAGTGCCCCAATAATCGAAGGGTTTTCTTTGGTGATGAGCCCCGCCGTATCTGCGGATTGTCAAATCGGGCGGAAATAGTGAATCCCGACGAAAATGATATTGACAGGGCTTTGTGTGTATTAAGAAAGTATCGTATGGAGATTCCACAGAGCGGAATCGAGGAGGTATTATGTTGAAAATGAATAAGTGTGTGAAAGATTCTTTTGCAGTAATCGGCAAAGAAGGTTCCACATTAGACGGTGAACTTTTTATACAAAAGTTATGGGATGACGCAAATTCCCATTTTGAAGAAGTGGAGCATCTGGCAAAGAAAGACGAAAACGGAAATATAGTCGGAATATGGGGGGCAATGTCTGATTTTTCCCGTTCTTTTAATCCGTGGGAGGATTTTAACAGGGGACTCTATCTTGCAGGAGTGGAATGCGTTGACGACGCAGAAGCTCCCCGCGGCTGGACAAAGTGGATTATTCCCGGTTATGAATTTATATACGTAGAATGCGAAAATGATGATATATTTCCAAAGGTAATAGAGTACATGAAGGACAACAATATTCCATTAGCCGGTGCAGTCCATGATTTTACCTGTCCGCAGACAGGAAAGAATTATATGTTTTTTCCCATTAGAAGGTTATAAAGAAGCTTTCCTTTAAGAAAATGAAAGAAATTGGAGAAAAGAATGGTATATGTACAGTTAGAACGTTAAGGATATGTCTCTTATAGGAAGGTTTTGAAACTTTGTTTAAAATGTAAAGGAGAAAATCAGATGAGTGAAAAAATAGAATTTAGTCGAGGCTCTTTTTTTCATGGAACAAAAGCAGATTTGAACATAGGAGATTTCATAATCACAGGAAAGAAAAAGAATTATAAGGACAATAGAAAATCGGAATATGTATATTTTGCAGGGACTTTGGACGCCGCAGTCTGGGGAGCAGAATTGGCAGAAGGAGATGGGAAAGAAAGAATATATGTAGTCGAACCAACAGGAGAATTTGAAGACGACCCCAATCTTACGGATAAGAAATTTCCCGGAAATCCGACAAAATCATATAGGTCAAAGGAACCGTTGAAAATAGTGGCGGAGGTGACCAAATGGGAAGGACATACCCCGGAATTGCTGAATAATATGTTAGAAAACCTCAAAAAGCTGTCTGAAATCGGGATAAAAGCTATTGATTGATATTGCAGAAATGTATTTTCTGATTAAGAAGCATGATGGGGAATGATAAATGAATGCAGATAAATTAGAGCGTTTTATAAAAAAGCAGAAGGTCAGTTTCATATGCTCTGTTGATGAAAGCGGGTATCCAAATGTAAAAGCAATGTTAAAACCCGGAAAAATGATAGGGATAAGGGAATTTTATTTTTCTACAAATACCTCATCGCTCAGGGTAAAGCAGTTTCAAAAGAATCCAAAAGCCAGTATCTATTTTTACTGCAAGGGGCTTATAAAGTATACCGGCGTTATGCTGACAGGCAAAATGGAAGTGTTGACGGACCAGAATACAAAGGATATGCTTTGGAGAAGGGGAGACACCATATATTATAAAGAGGGGGTTACAGATTCCGACTATTGCGTGTTGAAATTTACTGCGGAAAGCGGCAGGTATTATTGCAATTTAAAAACGGAGAGTTTTAAAATATAGGGAGGTTCCCCGGAAAGCGGCAAACAATGACCATCTATAAATCAGAAAAAGGTAAAAAGGAAATATTGGCGCTGTATGATAAGCAATTGAAGCGTCTGGCAGTCCCGTATTCTGACAGGTGGGTTTCAACATCTTTTGGGGAAACCCACCTTATTGAAACCGGAAATTTGTCAGGGATTCCATTGCTTGTTTTTCATGGGGGAAATGCAACGACTGCATATAATCTGCTCGCATGTGATTTCCTGATGGAAGGGTTTCATATTTATGCGGTTGACACAATAGGCCATCCGGGCAAGAGCGCAGAAGTAAGTCTGTCAGCAAGGAATTATGACTATGGAAAGTGGGCGGGCGAAGTAATAGATGCCATCGGACAACGGAATATTTGTTGTTTTGGCGGTTCATTCGGCGCAGGAATCATCTGTAAAACCATGTGTGCCGCGCCGGAGAAAGTAAAACGCGCAGTATTGTATGTTCCGTCAGGCATCAAAAATGCACCGGCAATCCGCAGTATGGGTATGATGCTTCCCATGTTGATGTATTGGATTACACAAAAAGATAAATGGCTGAAAAAGTGTATGCTTCCAATGGCGGTATCGGAAGAAAATATAACGGAAGATATCTATGAAACCGCAAAACTGAGTATCAGATATGCAAAAGTAAAGACAGGAATGCCAAGTGACGCTGCCGAAAGACTCATAAGGCAATGTAAAGCAAATGTGCTGGTAATGGCAGCGGAAAAGGACTGTTTGTTTCCTGCGAAAGGAGTATTAGCGAGAGCCAAAGAGATAATGGAAAATGTGACTGTTTATCTGCTGAAGGACAGGGGACATATGAACAGTCTGACAGAACAGGAGAAACAGATGATTGTTGACTTTTTATTGTTTGTGTAATGAAATGTGATAAAGATTTCATTGAAACAAAAGATATTAAAAATATCAGGTTATATGAAGAAACCGTTAGTCAAATTTTTCAGTATATTATTTGCATGTATGATTATGAAAGCAGTTCCTTATAACTGCTCTTGGTGATATAATGAAATCATAAATCAGACGTATAGATTGAACTTTAGGAGGAAATATGGGAGATACTAAAATAGTATATGATGAGAAATTTGGAATGTCTGCTTTTAAAAGAGAAATCTGTGCAGAATTAGGAGAATCTTTTTGGAATGAACTTGTTAAAGATATTGAGTTACCTGACATAGACTCCGAGTGTAAATGTCAATGCCATAATATGTATCTGTTTATGAAACGGATTGAGGAAATGACAGATGAAGAAACCTTGAAAAAAATATTTTACAGAGTGAGGCATGGATTGCATCCATCGCAATGTGAGTGGGCGCATAAAGAGTTTATGGAAATAGGTAATTTAGATGATTTTCTGAAAAAGAATTTAAATGATGAATGGAATCATTTTGTTGAGCTGAATAGTGAAAAAAAGGACTTTTACGGACAGGAAATTTCAGACGAAGTATTGGCGTTTATAAAAGAAAATCCGAAAATGTTAGCACCTGTTCGGGAGGGAAACAAACTGTACTGTATGGCATTTCCTTATAACATGAAAGAGTATTTAAATGCTACCGATGAAAAAATGAAACGATATCATGCTTGTCATTGCCCTTTTGCTAAGGAATCCATCTTATCAGAAAACGTTGTGTCATCTGCCTTATGTAATTGTAGTTTAGGCCACGTAATGAATTTTACGGAAGCTTTTATGGGAAGGGAACTGGAAGGCAAAGTAGTTCGTTCGGTTTTGAATGGAGATTTGACTTGTGAGTATGAGATAGAAATACCAAATGATATCATGCAAAAGTATGTGAATTTAGAGGGGTGAAACAAGGATGTTCCAAATAATCATCCAAAATTATTACTATTATTATAAAATATTTGCGCAGGCTGAAATCATGAAGCTTTATGAGGGTTCTGTAAGCTGGATAATTCCATGTAATGGAGAAAAAGGACCGTCCATTGCTTTTTGTATCCATTTGAATGAAGAAAACACTGAAACGGAATTGAAGGCATTTATCCAAGGTATCCGGGAGGGTAAGGTGCCGCATATATGGCATGTCACGCCAGACGCAACGCCTGAAAATATTATTGATATAATGAAGGAAAACGGATTTAAAAATCTGGCAGAAGATGCGTCTGAACCGGAGCCGGCAATGTTGTTACATAAAAATGACTTTATTCCTTGTGCAGAAAAAAACAGCCATATCACCTGCCGAAAAATAAGTACAAAAAAAGATTTCAAATTATGGATAGATGTGGTAAATACAGCATTGCATGGTTGGGATATGATTGACGCAGACCATTATTTTTCATGGGTGGAAAGCAATAATATCAATATTTATCTGGCTGAAATAAACGGACTTGCCGTTTCAACATGTGCGACAATTCAAAATGAAAATGCGGCTTCATTAGAATTTGTGTCAACTCTGGAACCTTACCGAAGAAAAAAAGGGGCAATCATGTTATGTTCTTACGCAATCAATGACTTGCTGAATAATGGTGCAGAGATTGTGACGCTTAGCGCGTGTGGTCACTCTGCATTTTTATATGAAAAATTAGGGTTCAAAAGATGTTTTCAAAATATTGTTATGAAATTTGAAGAGTGAAGAGGAATCGTTATGAAAAAATGGTATGATGAAGAATATGAGTGGGAAATAGAAGTGATTGGATTTAACAAAGACAATGAAGAAACGGAGAGATTTTGCCGGAACGGTGAAGAAATTGGAGATAAATATACATGTACATATGGCTGCCCGGTAAATGCACAGGGACAGGGTATCTGCTCAAAAGTCATGATGATGATGTACCCTGTCATGGAAGCCGTAAGGAGCGGCGGAGATTTGGAAAATATAGGCGGGGACAGTAAATACAGTAAGGTGGTAATGTGTCCGGACGGTTGCGTTCTGTTCAGGATTACAGCGAAGCCTTTGGACAACGAGAACTTTTTCAAAGGCAAGTTTTTTGATTAGAGGGACTATTCTAATGCCATAATGTAGAATTTGTTTTTGAAGTAGGAGTTGGTTACTTCGCTTGTTTTCTGAAATCCTATCTTTTCGTATACTTTTTGAGCCCGCTCGTTAAAGGCTGCCACCGATAAACGGAATTTCTTGGCGCCATAATGCTTTCTGGCAAATTCAATACCCAGAGCGGCGAATTGAGTCCCGTATCCCTGCCCACAGAGTTCCGGGCGAAGCCCCAGCCCAATGTCCAGATAATCACGGGTATAATCGAAATTCTCGATGGTGGGGATTTGACCCTCCGGACCAAAATGAAAATGGCCGATGAGGGTTTGGTTATTATCGCATACAACAAAAAAGTTATCGATAGGCGTATCTGCATCGGTGGTGGGTTTGTCGGCAACGGGACGATTGTAAAAAGAATAAATATCATCGTATTGCCATTTTGAAATTTCATATGCATGTTTTCGAGTCATCGGAATGATAGTATATGTATCCATGGTAAACTCCTTTCGTAAATTTAATTCTATCCCATAAATCTGCATTTCGCAATAGATACAAGAGAGTCGGAGTTTCTGCATTCTGCATTTCGTGTGATAGGCAAATATTCTATAATTAAATATATAAATGGGAAGGAGCATTGAGTATGATACATACGGAAAGAATAAATATTGTACCGTTTGAAATGAAATATCTGTCGGACTATTATCACGGATTCAATCATGAAATAACAAAATTCCAGTGGCCCAATCCATTTGAAAGTATCGATAATGCAAAAGACATGCTGCAGGAGTTTCTGAATGAAATGGAAAGAGAAGAAACATTGTTGTTTTCCATTCTTTCAAAGAATGATACGTTTCTAGGAAGTGTTGAGGTTCACGGACTTACTGAAGAGTCCCCTGAATTGGGTGTCTGGATAGTGGAATCGGAGCAGAACAAAGGCTATGCGTATGAAGCTTTGAAAGAAGTCCTTAATTATGTCCGCGCAAAATATGACAAACTTTCCTTTTTTTATGAAGCAGATATCCGCAATATAGCCAGCACGAAGCTATTGCATAAATTTGAAAATCAATATGAAATTATTGAGCAGGGGTTTGAGAAATTAACCACAGATTCCGGAAAGGCACTGGAATTGCAAGGGTATATTCTTAAAACAAAGAAATAGCAGCCCATTGATAGGAAGGGAAAAGACATCATATGAAATTTAACAAATTGATACCGGAACTGACCGTTACCGATATCAGACAATCGAAGGAATTTTATACGAAGGTTTTGGAAATGGCATAAATTTTCAGATTGATATAGAGGACGTAGAAGGATTTGTGCAGAAAGTGAAAGCGCAGGGGGTGCCGTTGTTTCAGGATATCTTTACCAGTAAGTACCAATGTGACGGGATGTGTTACATAGAAAAAGATGTATTGCTGCAGGACCCTGACGGATATCTACTGCGTTTTTCGGAGACGTTGATGGAAAAAGCAGTGGAATAGTGCGGGAGTATGTTAACTGTGTATTGCCGAAAAAATAGCCGGTATGGTAAAATATATGCGAACACAATGTAATTTTTTAAATAAGAAAGGAGATATCATTATGGCAGACAAAGTGGTTTTGATGGACAGGGCGTATCGGGAGAAGCATTATCCCAACGGATATTTTGCTGCGGTGGCAAAAAATGCAAGAGGGGGAGGCGTTGCCCTTATTATCTGCGGTCTGGTTCTTGCTTTGATGGGACTGGGCATACTTTCGCTGGAAGCGGCATTTTTTTCGGCAGGCGAGCCTTCTGAATCCATAAGTGAAATCATTGTTATAGGCATTATCGGCTTGGTATTTCTGGTTCCGGGCATCTTTGTCATTCGTTTTGGGATTCGCCGAATGAAATCTAACGAAACGGATTGGATTAAAAAGTTTGTGGATGCCAGCGATTATCCTGAAAGCATTATCCGGGATTTTGGCAATCAGGTATTGGAAGACCAAAGCCTGCGTCTGCGATTGGATTCACTTGAGGGAACTTTGACGAGGGATTACATCAGTATCGCCAATCTTCTGTCGCCCTGTGTTATCAAAATAGAAGATGTCACAGGGGCCTATCTGGTAGAAACTTCCTATCAGGTCAATATAAACGGCAAAACAAAAACGGCATACACGACCAGCATTGCAGTTTTTTCCAACCATAATACCTATATGTATGCAACGGCAAAGGAAAACACAGTGAAGCAGATTCAGGAAATTTTGCTGCAGAGAAATCCAGGCATTGACACGGCAGGCGGCAGGATGCTCTCAGAGAAGGAATTTCAGGAAATGGAAGCCAAAGTAAATAAGGCTTCCAAATAGCGGAGGCCTTCCATGGTACGAGAAGCCCGAAAGGAAGATTTAAAGGAAGTATTGGAGCTGTATTTATTCCTGCATGAAGATTCTGTCCCGGAACAGAGCGACTATCTGTCGCATACATGGGAACAGATAATACAGGACGGAAACCACCACCTGATTTTGAATGAGGTGGATGGGAGGATTGTCTCTTCCTGCGTATGCGTCATTATTCCCAACCTTACAAGAAATGTGCGCCCGTACGCTTTTGTTGAAAATGTGGTAACCCATGCAGACTACCGCGGAAGGGGGCTGGCAACGGCGTGTCTGGAATACGCCAGGCAGACGGCACAGTCCGCCAATTGCTATAAAATGATGCTGCTTACGGGGAGCAGGGAGGAAAAAACGCTGGATTTTTATAGAAATGCAGGATACAACAGCACGGATAAAACAGCGTTTATCCGGTGGCTTTAAATTAGGAGGCTTGTTTTGGAAAATAGCAGACTGCTCTTGTTCGATTTGGATGGAACGTTGCTTCGGGATGATAAAACCATCTCACAGAGGACGCTGAAGGCATTATGGGAATGCCGGAAAAAGGGCATACTTCTCGGAATATCCACCTCCAGAAGTGAACAGAACGCGCTGTCCTTTGTGGAGGAACTGAAGCCGGATATATTGATTACAAGCGGCGGCGCCCTTGTAAAGCATCGGGACAGGTATATTTACAGAAGTGGGTTTTCAAGGGAAGACACAGAGCGGATGATAGAAACTGCCCGCAAAGTGTGCGGCGCGGATTGTGAAATCACGGTTGACACGGTAGACGCCCATTATTGGAATTACAAAGTTGACCCCAAAAAGCAGGATAAAAGCTGGGGAGACAGTATTTATACAGATTTTCGGGATTTCCAGGAAAGTTCATTAAAGATATGCGTTGAAATCTTTGAAGAATGTCAGGCAAAACAGTTACAGGAACTGTTTCCTGAATGTGATTGTGTGCGTTTTTCAGACGGATATTGGTACAAATTTACTCCAAAGGAAGCCACAAAAGAAAGGGCGGTTATGGAAATATGTGCCGCATGTAAAATTTCAACAGAGGACATCACCGCGTTTGGCGATGATTACGCAGACATCGGAATGTTGCAGTTGTGCGGCAAAGGAATCGCCATGGGGAATGCCATAGCTTTGGTGAAGCAAAAGGCGGATATGGTAATCGGCAGCAATGAGGAAGACGGCATTGCAGAGTATCTCGAAATGGAATATGAAGGGAAAAAGAATTGAAAAGAAAAATTGGCAGAGCGTTAAAGGTCATCGGCCTGGGAATCCTTGTTGTTTTTGCCGTGTTCTTTATGGTAAGGGCAATCGGGGTAAGCATCAACAGAAGGACGCCTAAAGGCGGTATCAATCAGTCCATGTATGTGGAAATAAACGGGACGGAGCAATGGATTAATATTTATGGGGAGGACCTGCATAATCCGGTTTTACTGTACCTGCATGGAGGGCCGGGTTCTTCGACAAGTGAATTTGATTATGTGATTACCAGAAAATGGGCCGATGTCTATACAGTGGTAACCTGGGACCAGAGAAATTGCGGAAAGAGTTATGACGCCGGGCAGAATGACATTGTATTGACGCGGGAATTGTTTCTGGAAGACGGAAAGGAAATGACTGAGTTTCTATGTGAGTATTTATCGGTAGACAGGATAACCATACTCGGTCATTCATGGGGCTCGATTTACGGAGCAAACCTTGTGCTGGAATATCCGCAATATTATGAATGCTTCATAGGTACGGGACAGTTGGTGGATTCAGTAGAAAATGAGAAGTCGTTTTGGGAAGAGGCTCTTTCCTGGTCAGAGGGTGACGAAGAGGCATTAAAACTTGTGGGAGAGTTGACGCCGGAGCATATAACCATGGAACATATTTTGGCAAGGAATGCCCTGATGGATAAGTTCGGTTACGGCATGATGAAGGACGGTTCTGATTATAACCTCGTTGCGGCAATTATTTTCAATCCCAATTATTCGATTACAGACTGGATAAATTATTTTTCAAGGGACATGGGCGTATATCTGGCATTTTTCCAATCAGAAGAATTTGAAGCATTCTCGTTAAAAGGAAGATTGGCCTATGAAGTTCCTTATTACAACATCAATGGCGATATGGACTACCAGACAAACTATAAACTGGCAGAAGCATATTTTGACAGTGTGGACGCTCCTTTTAAAAGGCTGTTTATCATGGAGAATACCACCCATGGTTTGCTTGAATCAAAGTCGGAAGAATTTTCGGAAATAGTGCACGAAATAGCAAATGAGAGAAAAGGAATGCAGGATTAAAACAGACGGGAGGCATCAAATGGGTTTTCGGAAAGATTTTCTGTGGGGAGCGGCCACTGCCGCATACCAGATAGAAGGAGCGTATCAGGAAGACGGACGAGGGATGAGCATTTGGGACAGCCTGACGAAGGAAGCGGGACATGTCGCATGGGGAGAAAACGGGAATACGGCATGTGAGCACTACCATTTATATAAAGAGGATGTGGCGCTGATGAAAGAAATGGGGCTTACGTGTTACCGCTTTTCCGTAAGCTGGCCCCGTATCCTGCCGGAAGGAGACGGACGCGTCAATGAAAAGGGAGTCCGTTTCTATCAGGAGCTTGTCGAGCTGCTTCTTGACGCGGGGATTGAACCGGTAGTGACTTTATACCATTGGGATTTGCCATATACGCTTTATGAAAAGGGAGGGTGGAAGAACCCGGAAAGCGTGGAATGGTTTGCAGGATACGCAAAGGCCGTGGCAGAAATGTTTCAGGGGAAAGTCAGGTACTACATCACCTTCAACGAGCCGCAGGTCTTTGTCGGGCTGGGCTACCGTCTGGGCATCCACGCCCCGTTTGAAAAGAATGAACCTTCGGTGATTTCTGCCATAACGCGCAATGTCCTGCTGGCACACGGGCGTGCCGTGGCGGTTTTGCGCTCCGCGGGGCCGAAGGATATTAAAATCGGCATGGCGCCCTCCTCGGGCTGCGTCATACCCAAATCAGAAACAGAAGAAGATATAGAAGAAGCAAGGAGAATGAGCTTTGAAGCCAATAAGGGCGGCATCGGCGGAGGTATAAGCTGGTGGATGGACGCTGTCTTTTTAGGGGAATTTTCCAAGGAAAACAAAGAAGCCTTTGGTGAGAATGTCCCGCAGTTGACGGAAGAAGAATGGGCGTTGGTGACACAGCCGCTGGATTTCTTCGGATTTAACTGCTATGCGGGCGGCGGCAATCTCGTTCCGCCCAATCCCTACGCGTATGACCGTTATTCCTATCAGGGAAGCCCCAAAACCGCCACAGGGTGGAACATTACGCCGGATGTGCTGTATTGGGCTGCAAGGTTTTATTATGAAAGATATAAAAAGCCGATACTGGTTACGGAAAACGGGCTGGCCGCTTATGATTTGGTATCATTGGACGGCTGTGTGCATGACCCGAACAGGATAGACTATACGCACCGTTATCTGAGGGGATTGAAACGGGCGGCAGAAGAGGGCATACCGGTGATTGGCTATATCCACTGGTCCTTCATGGACAATTTTGAATGGGCGTCAGGGTATGACATGCGGTTTGGCCTTGTTTACGTGGATTACCGGACGCAGCAAAGAATCCTAAAGGATTCCGCGTACTGGTATCGGAACGTTATTTTGTCGAACGGGGAGAACCTGTAATCACTGATATATTTTGCAAAAGCGCAAAGGAGGAATCGGGATGCTGCCATCAAGAGAGCAGGCAGAAGAACTGCTAAGGGAAGCGGAAACGTGCAATCCGGGGCCGTGGGGGAACCACAGCCGCACAGTTGCCCATTGTGCGGAAAAGATTGCCATGGAATGTCCCGGCATGGATGCGGACAAGGCATACATACTCGGACTGCTGCATGATATCGGAAGGAAATTCGGGGTAAGGCATCTGGGACATGTATCGGACGGCTATTCCTATATGAAGTCATTGGGCTTTGAAGAGGCGGCGCAAATCTGCCTGACCCATTCCTTTCATAATCAGTCAATCGACGTATACATCGGTAAGTTTGATACCACCGAAGAAGAACTGGACATGATTCGGGAAGCGTTGAAAACAGTTGTCATGGATGACTATGACAGGCTGATTCAGTTGTGTGATGCGCTGTCGGGCGCAGAGGGCGTGCTGGACATAGAAGAGCGGATGGCAGACGTAAAACGCAGATATGGCGCTTATCCGCAGGAGAAATGGGACGGCAATCTGGCATTAAAAAAGTACTTTGAAGAAAAAACGGGCAGGGATATTTATCTGGTGGTGGAAAAGGATTCCTTCAGTCCAAAATAAATAAAAACTCTGTTATTGCGGCTTTTGCGCATGAAGAAGAGTTTCCTTACGGAGCCTGTGGGGCGTTGTCCCATAGGCTTCTTTAAACATACGCATAAACTGCCTGTAGTTGGTAATCCCGTTTTTTTCCAGCAAAAAGGTAATGCTCTCATCCGTCTGAAGCAGGTCCTGATAAAACTGCAAAAGCCTGATTTGCGCCACATAGGTAAAAAAGGTCTGGCCGGTATACTTTTTAAACAGCCGGCAGAAATATTCCGGAGTAAGGGACAGATGTTCGGCTGCCTGGGCAAGCGTAATCTGTTCCCGGAAATGCTCTTTCACATAGCGCATACTCTGTTCCATCCGCAAAAAGTCCCGTTCCGTGCGGCTTTTTATCTGCTCGCTTAAAATCGTGGCGTCCTCCGTGTACAAGAGATAGAGAAGCCGGTATAACTGAATCAGGAGCAAGAGATGGTGGCCTTTTTCCTTTTGCACATGCAGCCGCAGGATTTCCTTCATGATGCCTGTCAATTGGAAGCTTAAAGTTTTTTCGTCGGCTGCAAATGGAATAAACTCGCAAAAATGCAGCATCTGCCATTCCGCACTTACGCGCTCCAAATGCACCGGCGGAATCTGCAAAAGGTAATACCGGCAGTTCCCGTGCGCATGGGTATAATGGATATCCTTGGGATTGACAATCAGGATGTCGCCGGGGTATAATTCGTAAGAAATTTCGTTGATGTATGCAGTCATCTGCCCATCCGTCAAGGAAATGATTTCCAGATGGCTGTGCCAGTGCGCAGGCAGCAGGGCGTTTGCGGCATCCACAACGGAAAAATAAAGCTGGGTCTGTTTGTCATCTCTGATTGTTTCATGGGAAAGACTCATAGGAAAACCTCCAGGAAATCAATATGTTCCTATAATATTAAGATAAATATATAATTGAAAGGCACAAATGTCAAGATTAACCCATATTTGAAACAAGAATAAGTATAGCATGTAAGTGAAGAAGCAGGTATAATAGAAACATAAAGCATCAATGTGGAGATTGCGAAACTGAATCAGTCGGCTTCGAATTGTGTACGCTGCGTATTCCGAAAGCAGGATTTAGAAAAACGCGGGTACTTTGCGAGGTATTTTCGAGCTTAGTACCCTTGCGTTTTTTTAAAGCGAAAGCGTTCCTGCGTTGGAATACGCAGCGTACACAATGACACCCCCGTACCATACAGTTTTGCAACTACCCATGAAATAAAAGTCAGTGGAATGCAGATTGGAGGGTTACACCATGAAAAAATGGACGAGGGTTTTGTATCAGCCGAACAGGCCGTTAAAGGAAAGCGGCTATGTGACGGCGTCAAAGGAGCATATTGCGCTTTCCAAAGAAGCAGCGTGCGAGGGCATGGTGCTGTTAAAAAATGAAAAGCGTCTGCTGCCTCTGTGTGAGGGAAGTAGGGTGGCGCTTTTCGGGAAGGGAAGCTTTGACTATGTAAAGGGAGGCGGCGGAAGCGGCGATGTGACGGTTGCCTATGTGCACAATCTTTACGACGGGTTAAAAATGCAGGAGGGTGTTTCCCTTTATGAGCCGCTTTCCGACTTTTACCGCGGGGAAGTTAAGGCACAGTATGAAAACGGCGCCGCGCCCGGCATGACGGTGGAGCCGGAACTGGCGGACGAACTGGTGAAAGGCGCAAGGGCTTTTACGGACACGGCCATTGTGGCAATCAGCCGTTTTTCGGGAGAGGGCTGGGACCGTTCCAGCGTGGAATATAACGGGGAGTACAATCCGTGGGAAACGGAAACCAGTATGCCCCAGATTGCAGGAAAGATTTTTGAGGATGGAGATTTCTACCTGACCGGGGCTGAGAAAGCCATGCTTGCCAAAGTGGAGAAGAATTTTGAGAATATTATTGTGGTGCTGAATATCGGCGGTATTATTGACACCTCATGGGTGAAGGAGGACGATAAGCTTTCTTCCGTGCTGATTGCATGGCAGGGCGGCATGGAGGGCGGACTGGCGGCAGCGGAAATCCTCTGCGGAAAGAAAACGCCGTCCGGTAAGCTGCCGGATACCTTTGCAGCGCGTGTGGAGGATTATCCTTCTACGGAGCGTTTCCATGAATCCCCCCATTATGTGGATTACACGGAAGACATTTATGTAGGATACCGTTATTTTGAGACCATACCCGGCGCGGCTGCAAAAGTGTGTTATCCTTTTGGCTTCGGGCTGTCTTACACGCAGTTTTCCATCGTACCCAAAAAGGCATGGATGGAAGACGGCATGGTGAAGATACTGGCAAAGGTTACCAATACCGGAGACATGGAAGGCAAAGAAGTGGTGCAGGCATATTACAGCGCGCCGCAGGGATTACTCATGAAGCCGGCAAGACAGCTTGGCGCTTTTGCAAAGACCAGAAGCCTTCTGCCCGGCGAGTCCCAGGCAGTGGTGTTGGAATTTGCAAGAAACGCCATGGCATCCTACGATGATTTAGGAAAAATTGCAAGGTCCGCATATGTTTTGGAGAAAGGAACCTATGAATTTTATGTGGGAAATTCGGTGAGGGATGTAAATAAGCTGGATTTTTCCGTTACAATCGCAGAAGATGAGGTCGTGGAGCAGTTAAGCGCAAAGGCGGCGCCCACAAGCTTAAAGGAGCGTATGCTTTCTGACGGAAGCATGGAGGAACTGTCCATGTCCGAACCCAACGACCCCAACGAGTGCGTGCTGGTAAAGATGGAGGGCGGTACGGAAGAAGCGCTTATTCCGGCTGTGAGAAAACGCGACATCTATCTGATGATGAAGCCGTTTGCCGAAGGCGCAAGACCGTTTATCGAAGTGGCAGAGGGCCGGATGACGATGGACGAATTTATCGCCCAGCTGAGTGATGAAAACCTGATTAACCTTTTAGGTGGACAGCCCAATACCTCGGTTGCCAATACCTTTGGCTATGGGAACCTGCCTGAATACGGCGTTCCCAATATCATGACGGCGGACGGCCCTGCGGGCTTGAGAATCGGCGCGGAATGCGGCGTATGCACGACGGCATGGCCCTGCGCCACGCTGCTGGCTTCCACATGGAATACCGGGCTTATTGAACAGGTCGGAAAGGCCGGTGCAGAGGAAGTAAAAGAAAACAATATAGCGGTATGGCTGACCCCTGCCGTGAATATCCACAGAAATCCCCTTTGCGGGCGGAATTTTGAATATTATTCGGAAGACCCTTACCTGACAGGTAAGATGGGTGCTGCAATGGTAAGGGGCATTCAGTCCCAGCATATCGCTGCCGCAGTCAAGCATTTTGCCTGCAACAATAAGGAAACCAACCGCAAGCACAGTGATTCCAGGGTTTCAGAGCGTGCGCTCAGGGAAATCTACCTGAAAGGATTTGAAATCATTGTGAAGGAAGCAGACCCTTGGGTAATTATGTCCGCTTATAATGTCATCAACGGACACCGTGCGTCAGAAAATCATGAATTGCTGGAAGATATCCTGCGCGGCGAATGGGGATTTAAAGGCATGGTAACCTCCGACTGGTGGACCAGGGGCGAGCATTACAAGGAAATCAAGGCCGGCAACGATGTAAAGATGGCGTGCGGTTTTACGGACCGTGTGCAGGAAGCCATGGAAAAAGGCGCATTATCCCGCGCGGACTTGGAAAGGTGCGCAAAACGTGTGCTGGAACTGATTTTAAAGATTGACTGAGGAAGAAAGTTTTTTATCTTTACCCCGAAATTCGTTCCTGTGTGAAATGGGAGTTTTCCCGGTGGCTTTCTTGAAAGCCTGTGAGAAATAGGACTGGGAGGAAAAACCCAGCATGGCGGAAATCTGGGCAATAGAGAAGGTTGTGGACTCCAGGAGGGATTTTCCCTCCTGAATCCTTTTCTGGAGAAGGTAGTTGATGGGGGAAAGCCCCGTATATCGGGTAAAGGCATGCGCCATGTAATATTTGTTCATATGGGTAAGGGAAGCTAAAGTGTCCAGTGTGATGTTTTCCGAATAGTTTGCGTCCAGATAATTTTTTATCTGGGCGCATTCTCTGTTTGCAAGGGTGTTGCTGTCCTGCACGACAGACAGGTTATTGTTCCTGAGCATACAGGTTAACAGCACTTCCAGAAGGTTTTGGCAGACGGCTTCATAATTTTCCTGCTTTTGGGAGATTTCCTCCAGCATGATATTCAGATAGGCATAAACGTTTGAACTCTGCATATTGTATTTATATACCGCGCCCATGGAAGTCTGTACGGAAATTCCTTCTTTGGCAGAAAGAATATTTTCAAAAGAGAAGAAAAGACCGTCAATTCCCAGCACGATATATTCAAGGGGGGTAGTGTGCAGTGACTTTTCCGTGTGCTGGACATGGGGATTGATAATCACCATGTCATTTTTGCTTACGGGAAATTCTGTTTTTTCCGCCACAAAGGAACCGCTGCCGCTCACCACGTAGAATAGTTCGCTGAATGGATGGGAATGCGGGATGCTCTGCCAGTCCCCTTCATATTTTGAAGTGGAAACATACAGAAGCCTTGAACTTTCAAAAGAAGATGCCGTGCTGTTTTCAATGCGGTGTCTTGTGTTTCCCATGCTGTTCCTTCCTCCTGCTTTAGATATTGTATAATAATTCCTTTTTTAATAAAGGTATTATAGCACAGTTTATATATTTTGTTCAATATGCATTTATAAAAGAAAAAAATATAAAATAGGAATATAAATCATGCAAACTGGAAAGAAAATACATATGAAAACAAGTCCAATATATTATGAAAAAAAGAATAAATAACGTTGAATTGCACAAAAAGAATATACAATATATAAAATATATGTAATATATACACAATTCAAAATAGCAATTTTAAAAAAATGGCTATAAAAGCAATATATATAAAATATGAAGCAACAATAGGATTGAAGAAAAGCAATATATTATATATACTTAAATCACATTAAGTAACGGTAGTAAAAGTTGATTTGCGATAACTGTTCAAAATCAATTTAAGGAGGGTATTTATTATGAAAACAAAGAAAGTTTTTTCCTTGTTGCTTGTGGCAGCCATGACAGCAACCCTGCTGGCAGGATGCGGTGGCGACGACAAAACGGCCGGCAATAACGGCGGCGGTTCACAGGTATTGAAGGTAGCGGCTTTTGAGGGCGGTTACGGTGCGGAAATGTGGCAGGAAGTGGTGGACGCATTTGAAGCTTCCCATCCCGGAGTTACCGTGGAACTGACAGTTGACAAGAAGATTGAAGACGTTATCAGCCCCGGCATGAAAGCCGGTGACTATCCCGATGTAGTGCATCTGGCAACAGGACGTGAAGCAGCCCTGACAGAAACACTGACAAAGGAAAATGCACTTCTTCCTTTAACTGATGTCCTGGAAATGACGGTACCGGGCGAAGATGTAAAGGTTAAGGATAAAATCGTTCCCGGATTCCTTGACACACTGGCAACCAACCCTTACGGCGACGGCGTAACCTACTATGCACCCATGTTCTACAGCCCTTGCGGATTGTTCTACAATGCAGGACTGTTTAAGGAAAAAGGCTGGGAAGTACCTGCCACATGGGAAGAAATGTGGGCGCTTGGCGATAAGGCGGAGGCAGAAGGCATTGCATTGTTTACTTATCCCACGACCGGATACTTTGACGCATTCACTTATGCGGCATTATCTTCAGCAGGCGGTTCGGATTTCTTTAACAGCTGCATGACATATGAAGACGGCATCTGGGAAAGTGAAGACGCTTCCAAAGTGTTTAACCTGATTGGAAAACTGGCTGAGTATACGGAAGGCACAACGGTTGCCAATGCAAACAACGACAACTTTACAAAGAATCAGCAGCTGATTCTTGACAATAAAGCAATCTTCTGTCCGAACGGCACATGGCTGCCCGGAGAAATGAAAGACGCGCCCAGGGCTGACGGTTTTGAATGGGGCTTCATGCCTATCCCGGCAGTAAACGAAGGCGGTGCTGGATGTTCTTTCTGCTGGTTTGAGCAGATGTGGATTCCGGCGGCAGCAGAGAATAAAGAACTGGCAAAAGAATTTGTGGCATATATGTACTCTGACGAAGCGGCAAAGATTTTTGCAAAATCAACAGCCATCCAGCCCATCGTTGGCGTCAGCAACTATCTGGAAGGCGACAACAAGATGTTCTACAGCATCTATGATAATGGCGCAACCGCAGTTATGGGAGGGTTTGCCGCTACAGCCCCGGTTGAAGGCGTGAATATGCTGGATACCCTGTGCGGTACCGTAAACAGTATTGTAAGCGGTGACAAGACAGTAGCAGAATGGCAGGCAGCCGTGGAAGAAGCAAGTGATAAGTTAAGAGCGGCTATGGAATAAGATTTCAAGGGGTGCTCCAGAGGTTTCCGCCTTTGGAGCCCTTTTTTTAACAGAAAAGGAGGTATGGATGTGAAAAAGGGCAGAGCAAGAAGCGTTTTTATCGGGGTATGCGTGGCGCCTGCAGTGATTTTGTTTGTTATCTTCATGCTGATTCCCACCTTTAACGTGTTTAAAATGTCGCTTTACAAATGGGGCGGGTATTCCAATACCAAAGAATTTGTAGGCTTGAATAACTTTAAAATACTAATGGAAGATACGAATTTTTTCCGTTCTTTCCAGAACACGGTACTGTTGATTGTATGCGTAACCATTGTCACAATGGCTTTTGCCCTGATTTTTGCAGCCATCCTTTCCCGTGAAAAAATAAAAGGGCAGAATTTCTTCAGAATCGTATTTTACATACCGAATATTTTATCGGTAGTGGTTATTTCCGCAATCTTTTCCGCAATTTATGACCCGAATAACGGACTGTTAAACAGCATTATCGGTATTTTCAGGGGAGAAGGAAAGCCGCCCATCCTCTGGCTGGGCGACCAGAAGCTGGTTATATACAGTCTGGTTATTGCCATGATATGGCAGGCAATCGGCTATTACATGGTTATGTATATGGCCAGCATGGCGAGCGTACCGGAAAGCCTTTATGAATCCGCCAATCTGGAGGGCGCGGGAAGGATGCGGCAGTTCTTTTCCATTACCCTGCCCCTTATCTGGACCAACGTGAGGACCACCCTGACTTTCTTTGTAATCAGTTCCATCAACTTAAGCTTCCTGTTTGTTAAGTCGTTGACAAGCGGCGGACCGGACGGTTCCACGGAAGTGTTCCTGAGTTATATGTATAAGCAGGCCTACACCAATTCCTCTTACGGATATGGTATGGCAATCGGCGTAGTGGTTTTCATATTCTCATTTGGTCTGTCGGCTATCGTGAACTTTGCCACCAAAAGAGAACCTTTGGAATTTTAAGGAGGGGCGCATATGAAGAAGAAAGAAATGAGTTTTAATACCCTGTATAAGCTTTTTATCTATGTGGCCCTGATTACGCTTGCCATCAGCATTGTTGTGCCGGTTGGATGGGTGTTTCTGGCATCCGTAAAAGAGAACTCGGAATTTTACGGCAATCCTTGGGCGATGCCAAAGGGCCTTTATTTCCAGAACTTCATCGACGCGTTCCAAAAGGCGAGGATGGGAGAATATTTCTTAAATTCCGTTCTGGTCACTGCCCTGGCGCTTGCCATTCTTTTGATAGTGGCGCTTCCGGCGGCTTATGTGCTGGCAAGATACCGCTTCAGGGGAAGTAAGTTAATCAATGTCCTGTTTATGGGCGGACTGTTTATCAATGTAAACTATATTGTTGTTCCCATATTCCTGATGTTTGTGGACGCGGACAAATGGATAAAAAATCTGGGTGGGGAAGGATTTTTCCTAAACAACCTTTTTATTGTGGCTCTGGTGTACGCGTCAACCGCGCTTCCGTTTACCATTTACCTGCTATCCGGATTTTTCGTGACGATACCGAGGGATTATGAGGAAGCTGCTTATGTGGACGGCAGCGGCTATTTCAGGACCATGGTAAGGATAATGATGCCCATGGCGATGCCCAGCATCATTACGGTGATTCTGTTTAACTTTTTATCCTTCTGGAATGAGTATATTATTTCCATGACCTTGCTTACCAAAGACGCCAAAACGCTTCCGGTAGGCCTGATGCAGCTGATGCAGGCGCAAAAGGCGGCAGCCAATTACGGACAGCTTTATGCCGGTCTTGTCATCGTCATGCTGCCGACTCTGATTTTGTATATTATGGTGCAGAAAAAGCTTACCCAGGGCATGAGCCTTGGCGGATTGAAGGGTTAAGGAGGGACGGTTATGAAATGGATTGTCAGATTCCTGTATTTGCTTGTATTTATTGCCAGTATGGCATTTGTGGTAATGGGACAGCGCCGGATTGGCCCCCTGGGACTTTTGGTGATGTTAATTGGTCTGGCCGGTATTTTGCTGCTTCTTTATTTATATAACAGAAAATTTCGTTAACAGGCAGATTTGGGAGCAGGCGCGGCTTTCTCCCGGTTACAGGGCCGCCGAAGCGGCAGATTGCGAGGTAAAATGAGAACAGAAATTGCGGGCAGGCTGACATTGCCCACGGATGTGGATATGGTCGAGGAAACCATCCGTCTGAAGGAGCTTTTGGGCGCAGACGCACTGAGGGATTGTGACGGCACAACCATGCCGGAAGAACTTCTGAAACAGAATGCCAAAATATATGCCACTTATTACACGACCAGAAAAGACAATGAATGGGCGCTTCATCACCCGGAGGAGATACAGCAGGAGTATCTCATAAGCGAGCGCGTTACGGCAAGGGGAAACAGTGTGCGCATAAAGCTTATGAAAGGGTTTCACACGGAGCAGTTAAAGGTCAATACCATAGACTCCCCCAAAAGGTGGTGGGAGGTAGTGGACAGGACAACGGGCGAAGTGGTTCCTGCGGCCGAATGGGAGTACGAGGAAGCGACGGGAGAAGTCGTTATCAGTTCTGTTCCCTATCATCAGTATACGGTGAGTTTTCTTGCGTTTTTGATTTGGGACCCGGTACATATGTATAATTATATTACCAATGACTGGAAGGACGCGCCCCATCAGCTGACGTATGACGTGCGGCAGCCCAAAACACAGGCTTATGTGAAAGAAAAACTGAAGAGATGGTGTGAGGAAAATCCCCATGTGGATGTGGTGCGTTTTACTACCTTTTTCCACCAGTTCACTTTGACCTTTGACGATAAAAAGAGGGAAAAGTTTGTGGAATGGTTCGGATACAGCGCCAGTGTCAGTCCCTATATATTGGAGAAATTTGAAAAGTGGGCAGGCTATAAGTTCCGCCCGGAGTTTATTGTGGACGAAGGTTACCACAATTCCATCTTCAGGGTTCCGTCCAAAGAATTCAGGGACTTTATTGAGTTTCAACAGATAGAAGTCTGCAAGCTGGCAAAAGAACTGGTTGACATTGTACATAGCTACGGCAAGGAAGCCATGATGTTTCTGGGAGACCATTGGATTGGAACGGAGCCGTTTGGCAAATATTTTGCGGATATTGGTCTGGACGCCGTGGTTGGTTCTGTGGGCGACGGCGTTACCCTTAGGATGATTTCAGATATTAAGGGTGTAAAATACACCGAAGGACGCCTGCTCCCTTACTTTTTTCCTGATGTGTTTACAGAGGGCGGAGACCCTATCGGGGAAGCTCAGGATAACTGGATGAAAGCCAGAAGGGCGATACTGCGCTCTCCTTTGGACAGAATCGGATATGGCGGTTACCTGAAACTGGCGTCCGAATGGCCGGGCTTTATCGGGCAGGTTGATAAGGTAGTCACCGAATTTCGCCAGATTCATGAAAACATGCAGGGGACAAAGGCTTACACGGCGCCTTTTAAGGTGGGGATTTTGAACTGCTGGGGAAACCTGAGAAGATGGATGGCAAATCAGGTGCATCATGCCCTCTGGTACAGGGAAATTTATTCCTATGTAGGCGTTATAGAGTGTTTAAGCGGTATGCCTTTAGAGGTGGAGTTTATAACCTTTGAGGAGTTAAAGGCGGGCATTGACGAAGATATCAAGGTGATTATCAACGCCGGGGACGCTTATACTTCGTGGAGCGGCGCCGAAAACTGGACGGATGAAAAAGTAGTGTGCGCCATCCGCCGGTTTGTGGACGGGGGCGGCGGATTTATCGGAGTGGGAGAACCCAGTGCATGCCAGTACCAGGGACGTTATTTCCAGCTTTCCGATGTGCTTGGCGCAGACAGGGAGATGGGATTTTCCATGAGTACTGACAAATACAATGAAATGGATAACAAACATTTTATTCTGGAAGATATTGAAGGGGAAATAGATTTCGGGGAAGGAAAAAGCCGTATCTATGCCCAGGGAGAGCATTATCAGATACTGAATATGGACGGCGGATACAGCCGCCTGGTAGTAAATGAGTATGGGAAGGGAAGGAGCGTTTATTTTACGGGACTTCCTTACTCGCCGCAGAACTGCCGTATCCTGCTCCGCGCCGTTTATTATGCGGCCCACAGGGAAGAAGAACTGAAAAAGTATTATGTTTCCCATGTGGATACGGAGCTTGCAGTATTTGAAGAGACCGGTAAAATTGCAGTCATCAACAATTCCAAAGAGGCAAGGCAGACAGATTTGTATATAGAAGGCCAAATCAGGGAGCGCCTTGAACTGGCTCCCATGGAAATGCGGTGGATTGATTACGGGGAGGACGTATGAGTGCAGAAAACATGTCTTTAAACAAAATAGACAGGGCAGCCGCCGGGTTTGCCGCGGAGGGCAGGCTGCTGCAAAAGCAGCCTTTCGGAAACGGCCATATCAACGACACCTTTTTGCTCACCTATGAAGCGCCGGGGGGAACGGAAAAAAAGTATATTCTGCAGAGAATGAACCATACTGTTTTTCCGAATCCCACACGGCTTATGGAAAACATCGTCAATGTGACGGAATACCTGCAGGACAGAATAGCTTCCTCGGGCGGCAACCCCGAAAGGGAAACCTTGAACGTGGTGAAAACAAAAAGCGGGGCGCCCTGCTTTGAGGATGAATGTCATGATTTCTGGAGAATGTTTTTATATATCGAAAATACGCTCTGTCTGGAAAAAGTTGAAAGCGCAGAAGATTTCCGCGACAGCGGCAGGGCTTTTGGCGGCTTCCAGCGGATGCTTGCGGATTATCCCGCCCAAAAACTGTATGAAACCATTCCCGGCTTTCACAATACCCCTGCACGGTTTGGCGCCTTTGAAAAGGCAGTGGCGCAGGATAAGCTGGGGCGGGCATCGTCGTGCAGGGAAGAAATTGCATTTGCACTTTCCCGAAAAGAAAAAACGTCTGTGCTGACCAATCTTCTCGGCGAAGGAAAACTGCCCCTGCGCGTCACCCACAATGATACCAAACTGAACAATATATTGTTTGACAAAGAGACAAAAAAAGCGCTGTGCGTCATCGATTTGGACACTGTGATGCCGGGCCTTTCCCTCTATGATTTCGGTGACGCCATCCGTTTCGGAGCAAGCACCGGAGCCGAGGACGAAAAAGACCTTACCAAAGTCGCCTTGGACTTAACCCTGTTTGAAGCCTTCTGCGCCGGTTATCTGGAAGGCTGCGGGGGAAGCCTTACGCCAAAGGAAGTGGAAATGCTCCCCATGGGGGCATGGATGATGACCTTTGAATGCGGCATCCGTTTCCTTGCAGATTATCTGGAAGGAGATGTTTACTACAAAATCCACAGACCGGAACACAATCTTGACCGTGCAAGAACCCAGTTCAAACTGGCAGCAGACATGGAAGCCAAGTGGAAGGAAATGGAGGAAATCATAGGGAAGTACAAAAATAGTTTATAGTAACAATTCGTTTGCACCAATATATATCTGCAGGGTTCCTATGATTCCGGAGGGGGCAAGGGGGCGGGCGGACATATTTGATTCCAAAAAGGACCGTGTAAAAACAGCCGGACAATGCCTTGTACCAAGGCATGGGATGCTGTACTTTAGCATCCTACGTGCCGCTGTGTTTTTACTCGAGTGAGAACGCGTCCTGTTGGAACAAATATGTCCGCCCGCCCCCTCTGGAATCATGTCAGCTGCGAAGTCATGTTCTTTGCTATTGACAACTCTGTCTAAAAGTGTTAGACTAAAAATGTCTAAAAGCGTTAGACAAGAAAAAGGAAGGCATGGTGACTTATGGAACAGTTTAAGTTGGGAGAAATGGAGCAGAAATTTGCGGATTTGATTTGGGAAAAAGCCCCGATAGGCTCCGGGGAACTGGCAAAGCTATGTGAGAGCGCATTTGCATGGAAGAGGACCACCACCTACACCATGTTAAAAAGACTTTGCGACAGAAAGCTGTTTGTGAATAAGGACGGACTGGTGACAGTTCTTATGACAAGGGAAGAGTTTCGGGCTGCCCGGGGAGAGCAGTTTATCAATGAAGCGTTTGACGGTTCGCTGCCGCAGTTCCTTGCGGCTTTTTCCAGAAGGAAAAAACTGAGCAGCGGGGAAATCACGGAACTGAAAAAATTGATTGATACCTATGAGGAGGGGAACCATGGCTGAGCAGATTTTTATCAGGATATTGAATATGAGCCTTACCGGCAGTTTTGTAATTCTGATGGTTCTGGTAATGCGTCTTTTGCTGAGAAGAATGCCAAAGATTTTTTCATATTGTTTATGGGCAGTGGTGCTTTTCAGACTTTTGTGTCCGGTGTCCTTTTCTGCGGGATTTTCTCCCTTTGGCGTTTTAAAGGCGCCTGCCGTTTCCCATGGGAGGATGGAATACATTCCGGAGGATATCATGCAGATTGGCTGGAATGAATAGCAGGCGGCAGCGCCGGAAAAGCCGGAAGGGAATGTTCTTTCTGACGGTGGAGAACCTGCACCGGCACAAAGCGGTACGGGAAGCCGGATGGAATCTGCGGTGAAAGCAGGATGCGGGATATGGCTTGCAGGTGTGGCTGTCATGGCGGCTTACAGTCTTGTATCGCTGGTAAGGCTGAAACGGAGGCTAAAGACGGCGGTCAGGGAAAAGGATAATCTGTATGTGACAACTAAAGTGGCAACCCCTTTTGTTATCGGGATATGGAAACCCAGAATTTATCTTCCCGCCATATTGGATGAGGAAGAAAGAGGCTATGTCCTGCTGCATGAGCAGATTCATCTGAAAAGAAAGGACCATATTATCAAAAATGCAGCGTTTATTGCACTTTGCCTGCATTGGTTCAACCCACTTGTGTGGGCGGCTTTTTTCTTAAGCGGGAAGGACATGGAAATGTCCTGCGATGAAGCAGTTATCCGTAAAATTGGCAGCAGTGTAAAAAAAGAATATTCCACTTCCCTTCTGAGTATGGCAACGGGCAGACATATTGTAAGCGGCGTTCCGTTGGCATTTGGGGAGGGGGACACCGGAAGCCGCATAAAAAATGTTCTCCGCTATAAAAAGCCGGCAGCTATCGGCGTGGGAATCGCGGCTGCTGCATGCGCTGTGTTAACAGTTTTCCTGCTGGCAAATCCGGGAAAAGAAAAAGAGGCGCAGACAGGGGAAGCCGTCCGGTATTACGGGGTGGTGGCGGACGTCAATATAGAGGGGGATACCCGCAGGCTTTTAGTGATTCCGGGAATCGGGGAGGTGGACATTCCGGCGGCAGAATCAGTTTATCCCTATTTTGAGCGGGAGGAACAGGGGCTTATACCGGGTGATATGGTGGTAATCACTTTTCCGCAGGGAAAAGAGGTTGCCATACAGGAGTCTTATCCGGCCCGATTTTCAGAGAGTGCGGAGAGCATCGTGGTGCTGTGGGAATCTTGTGCTTTGGAAAGTATCGGAAACAACAGGTTTTATTTTACTTTTCCCGGCGGCGTTGTGCCGGAGGTTTCCCGTGTGGAGATAGGGGAAGCGTTGTCCATTTACTGGGAGGAAGGCGCTGAGGAGAACTGGGCATACCTTCCCGTGGTGCCGGAAAGTGAAAATTCCAGATTGATTGCAGTATCGCCCATCCTTGCAGTGGGTGAGAGGGACGGAGTGAAGGTTCTGACGATAGAATTATCGGCAAACCAGTTACAGAGTGTTTTTGCGGGATTTGGATACCATATCCGGTTTGAACCGGGGCTGGACGGAAATATTTCCGAAGAGGAGATACGCGCTTTGCAGGACGAAGTTTTGGCAGAGCAGATACGTGCTTTACAGGAGGAGGTATCAACCCGGCAGGATGAATTATCGTCCATGCAGGGAGGAATTAAGGATTCCCTTGAGGGGCTGGGGGGGCTGCAGGAAGGAAAGATAACGGGGGAGGGAAGCTGGCGGGTAAGCGTCAGGAGCGTAGCAAGAAGCGCCCGGGTCATTGACGCCTATATGACGGCCTGGGATAATTCCTATGACGGCGGGGAGCCGCTTGCCCTTGCAGAAGACTGCGTTTTTAAAGCCAATTACAGCATGGATGGGATTGATTTGAGGGAGATTTCTTATGATGAATTTGCAGATTTGATAGGGGAAGGTCCGAACTGGATGAATAAGCCTTGTATCCTGACCTTTCAGGATGGATTGGTGGTGGAGGCTGTCCTCGAAAGCGCGTGGGTAAATTACGGTATTTATTTCAGCAGGTTTTCGCCCGGTTCCTATTTGTATGAGTTTTTGATGGAAGAGGAGGGAGAAGCCGGACTGGACAGGTATTATACGCTTGACAGTACGGAAAAGCTGGATATTGCAGACTGTGAAGGGCTTGAAACCGTAGAAATCTATACGGGTAATATGGGGGACGGCGACAGCGGTATGGTGCTGTTCAAGGATGAGGAAGGAAGGCTTCTTTTCACACAGGATGTCCATGTGGCAAGGGCAGGATGGGGTAATATCTATCTGGGTGAAACAGAGGAAGGCGCTTTTATCATGAATGTGGATGTGGAAGACAGATGGGATTTCGGAGGATACAGCTACTGGGTGTACAGGCTGGACGCAGAAGGCGGAATCAGACAGATTGCCGGTTCCGGTTTTGATTTTGATTTCACGGAAAATTCTTCCATCCTATATGATGACGAGCTGTTTAGGGAATGGATTGCAGGCATGACGCCGTGGTTGGAGAACAGTCATCTGATACTCAGCTCCCAGGAAGGGGAAGTGAGGACGGAAAAGATTTCGGAGGCGGACAAATACAATTACGACACCCTGAACCTGAAGGACAGGATTAATGAAATATACAATGCCGGATAATATCTTCAAATATAGCCATATCTTTTTTGTGAAAGTGGAACCGGTAGCCGGTAAGTTTTTGAATGCCGATACCGTAGGTTACTTCTTTGTTAAGCGTTACCAGAATATAGGTCTGTTTGGACAGAAACCTGCCGGTTTCCACTTTCCTCATATCCACCACATCGTCGGCAATATCCGTAAACCAGATACCCTGCCCGTTATCAGCGATAATCCTTTGGTTTGTCATGGTAACGGTGGAAGTATCATAACCGAGAAGCGTTCCTGATTCGGAAGTAAAGCCCCATGGTTTTGCTGCAAATACCACTTTTTCGCCGGGCTGCAATTCCACTTTATATTTGTTTTTAATTGCCGGTAAAGAATCCAGATATTGCGTATCCATAATAAATTTCTCCTTACTGCCGTTTGGCGGCGCATTCCAGGCTGAAAGCTATCATGCGGTTAATGTCGTTCTTGTAAATCTCGTCCATGCCGTATTCCGTGCCAAATACAATGTCCTTTCGGTAGCGCAATAGTTCCGACTGCATAAAGATATAGGCCTGTTGGTTGTTTTTTATGTTGAATGCATATCTCTTTTTGTCCCTGCCGGCAAAATGCAGCATGGTATATTTACGTATGGGAACAACGCCGTTCAGTTTTACAACGGTAATTTCGGGGTATACCCAAAGCACATTTGCCATAGGTATCAGCGTAAGCCCCATCTTTTTGCAGATGACAGCCTGACTTGTGACAAGAAGGCCTTCACAAACGACGGCAGAGGGGATTTCAGCATTTATGGCGGACAACTGCTGCGGGTAAAAGGCTTTTATAAATTTTTTAGCCCTTACAGCGAAAAAGGGCCAAAGAATGCCATACATAATTGCCGGAAAAACCATACCCATCATGATAAGAGTCAGGGTGAAAGGAAAACCGTCAATTAAAAAAGTGGCAAAGGCAAGGATAAAAAGCGCCAGACATATGAAAAACGGGAGCCGGAACTTGTTTATGCACTTGCTGTACATGCGGTACAAATTGGGATAGTCTTTAATATTTATCATTTTGTCTCCTTTAATCTTCATCACGGTACAGCGCAAGCAGGTTTTCAAATTCTGCTTTTACTTCTGTAAAGGCCTGCAGCAGTTTGGGCGAAAAAGCGCCGCTGTGCCCGTTGATAATCATCTGGTAAGCTTTTTCCGGCTCATAGGCTACTTTGTAGACACGTTTTGAAGTGAGCGCGTCATAAATATCCACCAGGGAAACAATCTGTGCCGCAATACTAATTTCATCCCCCTTAAGGCCGTCAGGATATCCTTTTCCGTCGTATTTTTCATGGTGATGCCTGGCAATGTCATATGCATAATCGAAGATTGCCTTATTGTTCAGGCGGATGGTCTGGGATATGATTTCAGCGCCCTTGGTGGTATGGGATTTTATAAGTTCAAACTCGTCCGGTGTCAGTTTGCTGGATTTCAAAATAATATTGTCGGGAATGGTGATTTTTCCGATATCGTGGAGGGAGGATGCCCAGCCAATCTGCTCCAGCTTTTCTTCCGTAAGCCCATATTCGGGATATAATTCCATGACGCTTTTTCCCAGGCACAGAGAAAACTCGCGAACTCGTTTTATATGCTGTCTGGATTCAAGATTTCTGAATTCCACGATATTGCTCAGGGAATCAATCAGCATTTCATTTATCTGGGCCAGCTGCTCGGCCTGCTGCCTCAGGACTTCGTTCTGCTTTTTGATGCTTTCATTCTGCCTTTTTACAACCACTTCCAACTGCAATTTATACTGGAACCAGCCTATTGCATTGCTGACTACCTGTTTTATGACATCGGGCTGGTAGGGCTTTTTAATGTAACTCACAATGCCGTATTCATATCCTTTTTTCTCATATTCCGCGGAATCCTGACCTGTAACCATGATAAAAGGGATTTTATTTAAAACCTTTTTTTCCTTAAGGTATTCCAGTACCTGAAAACCATCCATGACCGGCATCATGTAATCCAATAAAACGACTGCAATGGAAGGAAAATTTTTGTTTAATAGGTCGATTCCTTCTTTGCCGTCAGCCGCCTCCAGTATTTTATAATCGGAACGGAATAATTCAACTAATATTTCCCGTTCTATGGTGTTGTCTTCAAAGATTAAAATTGTGTCCTGTTTCATGATTTTCCCATTCTTTCTTTATTTATAAAGTTATGATTGCAATACGTTTGTTGCGGAGTTTGAAAATAACGCGGCTTACTTCCGATGATAACATATATTTTATCTTGTTAATGACGATGACGCTGCCTCCAAAAGCATTTCCCCTGATGCATACGGGAGCATTCATGCTCTGGTCGGTAATGTTGGCCAGCTTTGATATCTCTGCGTCCAATTCGGCCAGTTCCTTGCTCTTGACTACCATTGTGGCATGGACTTTACGAACAGTATCCTCCGATACCCCTCCTTTTTTACTGGTCAGCAGCTGCAGTATTTTGCTCCATCCCGCCTCCAAAGCAGTCAGTTCGTTTAACAGCTGGGTCCGTTTTTCTGCGCGGACGGCCTGTTCTTTTTCATAGAGTTCGTTCCTTCCGATGTCAAGATATGTCGGAAGATGGGAACTGTTTCCGAGATTAAAAGTATCCACGCCCCTGACGGCACAGATTCTGCCCCCTAAAAGAACGCCCTTGCTTCCGGATACAATCACCCTGCCCATGGTATTGATGTTGCTGTTCATAATGTAATTGGCTTTGACATTACCCCGGGCATTGATGTTGGCGGCTTCAAAGAAACTGCCTGAAACTTCTCCTCCGGCGTCAATAAAGCAGTCATGTCTGGAACAGCTTCCCTTTTTTATCATCACGTTCCCGCCGGCAATCAGCCTTGCCGTTTCGACATTGTGCTCGATAATAATGTCCCCGGTTGCCCTGATATATCCGCCGGAATAAATGCTGCCGATAACGTAGACGGAGCCATCCACTTCCAGTTTGCCGGTGACGGCGGTCACATCCTCGCGCACAACCAGCATGTTGGAGATGATTATCCTTCCGTTAATATATTCAAATTTGCCGTTTAACCGGGATATATAGGTTACGCCATCCGGCGCAATCTTAAAGCCTTCCCCCCTTAACGGCTTTTTTTCCAGCCCGTTTTCGGCATGTATGGTTTCGCCGTAGATGTTTGTGCCGTCCGTTCCCTTTTCAGCGCGGTGGTAGACAGCAATTTTTTCTCCTTCGTCTACCATTTCAAAGGCTTCTATATTTACATAGTCCACGCCGCCGTCGGGAAGGGGCGCCGGGATGCGGGGCATATCCAGCCTTACAAAAAACTCAAACCAGCCGTCCTTCCCCTTGTGTGCGGGGACGCCTTCGGCAATCAGGATTTTTTCGTTCATTCTTCTCATGTCGATTAAGTCGGAAATTGCCTGATGATTGATTCCGAAAATGATTTCCCTTCTTTGCAGGTCCTGGTAAATATCATCTTTTGTTACCATATTGCCGGGCACCCATGGTATATAGGCATAGGCTTTGTTACCGTTTTCTTCTATGGAAATGGCAAATTCACATTTTCTGAAGGGGTCAAAAACGGTTTCACTGCCTTTGGGTTCAGGCGTTTTTTTCATTTTTCTTTCGATAAGGCCCAGCCGTTTTTCTTTCATGTCCGTTGCGGAAAATACCAAAGAACAATAAGAGGATACGTCAAGACCGGCTTCCAGTCCGAGACGGATTTCTTTCATTTGGGAATGACTGAACAGATAATTTGCATAAAGGGATACATTCAGCTTTTTTTCCAGCCCGAGGCGGATTTCCTGCATCTGCATCCAGTTTAAACGGGAATCGGTATAAGCGGAAATATCCAATTGCTCGCATAAGCCGATTCGGACTTCGTGAATCTGCGGTGCGCACATGTTGTCCTGCAGCCAGTTGTCAATCGGCAGCTTATCCAGCAGGGCAAGCCGTATCTGCTCCAGGGAATCATCCGTAAACCCCCTTTTCAGATAGGGAATCAAGTCTATGGCAGAATATAAGGAAAGCCTGATTTGCCTCATGGTTTCATAATTGTAAGCGGGATTGGCATATATTGAGGCGTCTACCTTGTCTTTCAGCCCCATACGTATCTGCTCCATCTGCAGCCAGTTAAACTCGGGATTGGAGTAAATGGAGACATCCAGCCCCTCTTCTTTGCCGAGCTTGATTTCCTGGTTCTGCGCTCTCAGGTATTCGGCATTTTCCATCATGGGAAAACGCAGTTCTTTTATTTTCGTTTTGGAATCACTATGGCTCATATCCTGTACCATGCTTTCTATAAGGAATGAAAAGCTTTTAATAATGCGGAAAAAATGTGTGCATTATTATTTATTATATCAATCGGGATATAAAAAGTCTACTGATTTATACCCTTGTGTTTACAGTTTCTTTATACTTTCTTAATTGACTTAAAGCTGGAAAATAAATACAATTAGAAACAGTAATTTGGTGGATAAAGAAAAGGAAAGGTGTATCCCATGGGAAAAATTTTCAAGTATCTGAAGGAATCCTGGCCGGCGGTGCTGGCAATCATAGCGCTCCTTATTGCACAGGCTTACTGTGATTTGCAGTTGCCCGAGTATACTTCCAATATTGTGGATGTGGGAATCGGCAGGGGAGGCATCGCTTATGCAGCCCCGGAAAAAATGAGGGAAGAAACCTATGAAAACCTGATGCTGTTCATGACGCAGGAAGAAAAGGCGGTATGTGACGCTGCGTACCAAAAGGATGGCGCGGGCTGTTATGTTTTGGCGGCAAAGGACAGTGACACCCTGGCGCAGATTGACGCGTGTATGGGACTCCCCATGGTGCTTCTGGGTGCGCTGGAAAGCGGCGATACGGGCTATGACGCGGACAGCCTGCGGCTTATGCGGGAAAACGGCATGATTTCAGACGAAGAAATAACTGCCGTAAAGGAGCAGGCGCTCGCCGGCATGGGGGATATGAGTGAATCCGTCATATCCGCAAGGGCCGTGCAGTTTGTGCAGGAAGAATACGGGGCGCTGGGTATGGATATCGGAAAAATCCAGACGGATTACCTTTGGCAGACAGGTTTTAAAATGCTTGGCCTGTCGGTGTTGATGATGGCGGCAGCCATCCTGACGGGGCTTCTGGCGTCCCGGACAGCGGCGAGGACAGGGCGCAATCTGCGCAGCCGGGTATACAATAAAGTAGTTGCATTTTCCAGTGCGGAGATGGATAAGTTTTCTACAGCCTCTCTGATTACCAGAAGCACCAATGATATCCAGCAGGTGCAGATGGTCGTGGTGATGCTGCTTCGCATGGTACTGTATGCGCCGATTATCGGTATCGGCGGTATTATGAAAGTGGTCAACACGGGTACGGGCATGGGATGGATTATCGGTGTGGCAGTCGGACTTATCTCTGCGCTGGTATTGGTGCTGGTGGCGGTTGCCATGCCTAAATTTAAGATAATGCAGACGCTTGTTGACCGTGTCAATCTGGTTTCCCGGGAAATCCTTACAGGGATACCGGTTATCAGGGCTTTCAGCAGGGAAAAGTTTGAAGAAGAGCGGTTTGACAAGGCCAATAAGGATTTGATGGGAACCCAGCTTTTTACCGGCCGGGTTATGAATTTTATGATGCCTGCCATGATGCTCATTATGAATGGCATTTCCATCATGATTGTGTGGTTCGGCGGGAAAGGGATTGACGCCGGAAATATGCAGGTGGGGGAAATGCTGGCGTTCATTACATACACCATGCAGATAGTCATGGCATTTCTGATGATTACCATGGTTTCCGTGATGCTGCCCCGCGCCGGGGTGGCGGCCAACCGTATTGAAGAAGTGCTGGGGACCGAAGTGACCATCCATGACAGGGAAACGGTTCGGGATGACAGCCTGTCGGACGTAAAAGGAGAAATTGCATTTGAGGACGTCTGTTTCAGGTATCCGGGTGCAGAGGAGGACGCCCTGCATCATTTGTCATTTACCGCAAGTCCGGGGCAGACCACGGCGGTGATAGGCAGTACCGGGTGCGGTAAATCCACGTTGCTGCATCTGATTCCCCGTTTTTATGATGTGACGGGAGGCCGCATCACATTGGACGGCGTGGACATCCGGGATATTTCCCAGAAAAAGCTGCGGAGTGTATTGGGATTTGTGCCGCAAAAAGGGGTTTTGTTTTCCGGGGACATAGCCTCCAACATCAAATTCGGCGGCGACGAAATCAGTGATGATGAAATGAAGGAAGCGGCAGCAATCGCACAGGCTGTTGAATTTATAGACAGTAAGCCCGACGGATACGAAAGTCCCATATCTCAGGGCGGCACCAATGTTTCGGGAGGGCAGAAACAGAGACTGTCCATTGCCCGCGCCATTGCAAAGAGCCCCAAAGTATTTTTGTTTGACGACAGTTTTTCGGCGTTGGATTATAAGACGGATGTGGCCCTCAGGAAAGCGCTGCATGAAAAAACGGAACAGGCCGCGGTTATCATCGTGGCGCAGCGTATCAGCACAATATTGCATGCCGACCGGATTATTGTGCTGGATAACGGTACTATCGTAGGAATGGGCACACACGGCGAACTTCTTGAAAATTGTGAAACCTACAGGGAAATTGCAAAATCCCAGTTGTCGGAGGCGGAACTGAAAGGAGGAAAACAGGCATGAGCGAGCATAAAGAAAGTAAAAACAGACCGCCCAGACGGGGACCCATGGGACACGGACCGGCAGGCATGATGCCGGGAGAAAAAGCAAAAGATTTTAAGGGTACATTGAAAAAATTATTGTCTTACATGGGTAACTATAAATTTGCCATTCTGCTGGTGATGATATTTGCAGTCGGAGGTACGGCTTTCAATATTATCGGTCCTAAGGTATTAAGCAGGGCGACGACGGAACTGTTTAACGGGCTGATGGCAAAAATCGGCGGAACCGGAGGTATAGATTTCGGAAAAATTGCGCAAATCCTTTTGTTTCTCCTTTGCCTGTATGCCATCAGTTCGATTTTATCCTTTATACAGGGCTTTATCATGACGAGCGTTTCCCAGAAGCTCTGTTACCGGTTCAGACGGGAAATTTCCGAGAAAATCAACAGGATGCCTTTTGCTTATTTTGAATCCAAAACAGTGGGGGAAGTGCTTTCCCGCATTACCAATGACGTAGATACCCTGGGGCAGAGCTTAAGTCAGAGCATTACCACGCTGATTACTTCGGTTACCATGCTTATCGGCGTGCTTGTCATGATGCTGTCCATCAGTCCGCTGATGACTTTGATTGCGCTGGTCATCCTGCCGATATCCAGCGTTCTAATCGGCATTGTGGTGAAATTTTCGCAGAAATATTTTGTGGCGCAGCAGTCTTATCTGGGAAAAATCAACGGACAGATAGAGGAAACCTACGGGGGACATAATATCATCAAAGCGTTTAACCGTGAAGAAGCTTCCCTGCAGGAATTTGCCGAAACCAATGAAGAGTTATACAAATCGGCATGGAAATCCCAGTTTATCTCCGGCATGATGCAGCCCATCATGGGATTTGTGGGCAATCTGGGGTATGTGGCAGTCGCCATAAGCGGCAGCGTCCTTGCCATCCGCGGGGTAATTGACGTGGGCGAAATACAGGCCTTTATCCAGTATGTGAAGAGTTTTACCCAGCCCATTACCCAGCTTGCGCAGGTATCCAACCTTTTTCAGTCCACGGCGGCTTCCGCGGAACGCGTCTTTGAATTTCTGAATGAGCCGGAGGAGGATGTATTTGCCGAAAATCCGGTGGCGCTTACGGAAATGAAAGGGGAAGTTACCTTTGACCATGTGCAGTTTGGATACAATCCGGATAAAATAGTAATCCGGGATTTCAGCTGTCAGGTAAAACCCGGGCAGATGGTGGCGATTGTCGGCCCTACCGGCGCCGGAAAAACGACCATGGTAAAACTGCTTATGCGTTTTTATGATGTGAACAGCGGCGCTATCCTGGTGGATGGCCACAATCTGAAAGACTTTAACCGCAGCAGCCTGAGGGAAAACTTTGGTATGGTATTGCAGGATACCTGGCTGTTTAAGGGAACGATTATGGAGAATATCCGCTATGGCAGGCTTGAGGCCACGGATGAGGAAGTCATTGCGGCGGCAAAGGCAGCCCATGCCCATCACTTCATCCAGACGCTGCCCGGCGGTTACCAGATGGAATTAAACGAGGACGCCAGCAACGTGTCCCAGGGCCAGAAACAGCTTCTCACCATTGCAAGGGCCATTCTGGCAGACAATCCCGTTTTGATTCTGGATGAAGCCACCAGCTCGGTGGATACCAGGACCGAGGCGCGCATCCAGAAAGCAATGAACAACCTGATGAAGGGCAGGACCAGCTTTGTCATTGCCCACAGGCTGTCCACTATCAAAGACGCAGATGTGATACTGGTCATGAAAGACGGGGATATTGTAGAACAGGGCAGCCACGAAGAACTGCTTGCAAAGGACGGTTTCTATGCTTCGCTCTACAATTCCCAGTTTGAAGAGGCAACAGCGTGAAACACAAGTCAAGGCTAAAGCGAAGGATAAAAAAACTGAGTATTTTATTTGTCCCAAAAACGTGTTACAATAATAGCATGTCGGTTGGAAAGGCTTGGGGAGTAAAATGGGACAGGAACTTGTAAATACCAGGGACGTCTACAATGTTATGCGGCGGGCGCTCGGTTTCATGGACGGTACGATTCTCCAGCATGGAGAAATTACGGGATATATTTTCTATAACATGCTCAAATATGAAGGCATCTGCAACAATATGGAACTTGCAGAATATGCGCTTATCGGTATGCTTCATGATTTGGGAATGATAAAGACAGGTTATAAGGACGGGGTTGTGAAGTGTGAAACCACAAATGTGTGGGCGCACTCCGTATACGGGTATCTTTTTTTAAAATACCTTTCCCCGGTAGGCGATAAAGCGGAGGTGGTGCTGTATCATCATCTGCCGCAATATCTGCACGCCAAAATCAAGAGCAACTATCTGAAAGTGACGGAATATCTGACGCTTGCGGACAAGATGGATGTATTTATGCGGCTGGAAGGACACGGCATGGAAAAAGACTATTTTGCAAAGTCTGCCAATGTCAATTTTTCGGCAAAAGCCCTTGAGGTATTCAATGCGGCGCAGGCCAAATTCCACTTTCTGGAAAAGCTTAAGACGGACGAGTATCAGCAGGAAATGCTGGAATTGTTTGATAAGGTGAATTTTTCCGAAAAGCAGAAAAAAGGTTTTTTGGAGATGCTTGTGTATGCCATTGATTTCAGAAGCCAGCAGACGGTAATCCACACCATGTCCACAAAGATGTTTGCCCTGGAAATCGGAAGGCTGATGCGGATGCCGGCGATGGATTTGCAGGTTTTGTACTATGGCGCGTTACTGCATGATATAGGTAAAATCGTGATTCCGCTTTCCATTTTGGAGGCGCCAAGGAGACTGAATGATGAAGAGATGCGTATCATGAAGGCGCATGTGATTATTACGGACAGGATACTCAGGGGCATTATGGATGACAGAATCGTGGATGTGGCAGTGCGGCATCATGAAAAACTGGATGGCACGGGATATCCCCTGGGCCTGAAGGCAGAGGATTTGTCCGTTCTGGAAAGGATAACGGCGGTAGCCGACATCCTGAGCGCATTGTACGGGAAGAGGAGTTACAAGGATTCTTTTCCGCCTGAAAAAATTAAAGGCATACTGCAATCGGACGCAGACAATGGCAAAATCTGCAATCAGGTGGTACAGGTTGCCATCAGCAATTTTGAAAGCATCATACATAATTACGAAAAAGAGCGCGACGAAACCATGGATAGATATATGGAAATCATCAACCAGTATGACAGTATCTATGAAAGGTTTAAAGAATTTGATACCTGAAGGTATTTATTTTTCCCATCGCCCGGAAGCGCCGCAGGGCAGTACCAGCCCGTTTCCGCTTACGGGAAGCCCGACTTCGTCGGCCCGGACCCTGCCGCCAAAGCGTTTTCCCACAGCCATGTTCAGCATGTAGGAAAGCACCGCGGGCTGCAGCCCCGTGGTGTAGGAATTTATCAAAAAGAATAATGCATTTTCAGACAGTATCTGTGCAGTCAATTCCAAAAACGGCCAGATGCTGTCTTCTATTTTCCAGATTTCCCCCTTGGGACCCCTGCCATAAGAAGGCGGGTCCATGATAATCCCATCATATTTATTGCCGCGGCGGATTTCCCGTTCCACGAATTTCACACAGTCATCCACAAGCCACCGGATGGGCGCCTTTTCCAGTCCGGAAGCCACCGCGTTTTCCTTTGCCCAGGCAACCATCCCTTTTGAGGCGTCCACATGCGTGACCTGTGCGCCTGCCGCTGCCGCCGCAAGGGTGGCGCCGCCGGTATAGGCAAAAAGATTCAGAACCTTGACAGGCCGGCCTGCACTGCGTATAATGCCGGAAAACCAGTCCCAGTTCACCGCCTGTTCGGGAAACAGCCCCGTATGCTTAAAGCTGAACGGTTTCAGGCGGAAGGTTAAATTGCGGTATCCGATTTCCCATTCGTCGGGGAGGCTGATAAATTCCCATTCCCCGCCGCCTTTGCTGCTGCGGTGGTAGTGGGCGTTTTTCTTTTTCCATGCAGGATGCATGTGGGGAGTGCCCCAGATGACCTGAGGGTCCGGGCGTACAAGGATATATTCGCCCCAGCGCTCCAGCTTTTCCCCCGAAGAAGTGTCCAATACTTCATAATCACGCCAATTATCTGCAATCCACATAAGAATAAGTTCCTTTTCTTCTATATTATAATATAGTAAATATACATCAAGTTGGGAGTCGGCGCAAGGGACATGAATTTCTTATATCCGGCCTTCAGCATAATTCAGCAAAATCTGTCTGCACCAGTTTTTTTCCATTAGGCAGCATGTGTTCAGATGTTCTGATTGCATGATACCCGATTTCAAGCATTTTTCTCTCCAATACATGAGTTTCTATTTGATGATGCACCTGTTCCAGTTTGTCAAACATATGCAGATAGGGGGAATCTGACACCCAGCTATCTTCCGGATCGATTTGAATAATACATGAAATATATTTCGGGGTTACCTGTTGGATTGTTTTCTGAAAACACTCGTACCCAATATACTCAATCAACAGATTTGCAATAACCATGTCTGCTTTTGGTAATTTCTTTGTTTCGTCTGTTAAATTGATACATAAGCATTCCAAAAGACCGTCCAATTCAGGATATCTTTGAATAACTGCCTGCAAATAAGAAGAATTGACATCAACTCCATATATTCTTTTAAATTTATCTTTTTGAATGTGTTCAAGACCGTTACCACCTGCAATACCCAATATCATAATACTGGAAACAGGATAAGAAACAAATTGAGTTTTCATCATTTCATTCAGAGCCTGTAGCTGCATGACAGAATCAAGCATCATATGATTTTCATAATCAGTTAACGGAATTTCTTCCCACGGATTTCTCATTTTAATCTATTACCTCATCAGATACCGGTTTTTCGGCGTTTTCACATTAATTCTTCAGATTTCCTAATTAATAAGTTTGATTATATCATGATATCATAGGATTTTATTCAATTCAATTTGTTTTGCCAAGTTGGAGTATCCTGATAATGATGCTGAAAACAGGAAACTGTATTAAAGCAGCGAGAAATCAAGGGATAGAAATATTGTAAAATGTATATACTTCATGTATAATACAATCATCAAACAAAAGGAAGTGGTATTATGGCACCGGAAGCACAAGCAATTATAAAAAGTAATGTCATAAATAGTAGTTATTCTGAGCAGGATGCCATCCAAGCTTTATATGCTGAACTTGAAAAGGGCATTCAAAGCATGAAGAATGGAGAAGTATACACTGTCGAAGAAGCATGGGAGGAACTTGATAAAATTTAATGTCTATGCAGAAACCGATTAAATACAAGGTTCTTTTATCAAAAGACGCCCTTAAAGATATTAAAGAAACAAAAGATTATATTCTTACTACATTTAAATATCGGGAATATGCAGAAAATTTTTCCGAAAAAATTAAAAAAGCAATAAAGGAATTAATTATATTTCCGACAGGTTATGAAAGTACAGGCTGCGTTATAGAGGGATTGGAGATTTTTTTTAAACCATATAATACATATTTAATTTTCTTTGTTATTGAAGGTTATACGGTTACTGTTATCCGCGTATTAAAGGATAGAATGTATTGGCAGTCAATTATAAGGAAAATGATAAAAATTAACAGATAGAAATGAGATAGATTCTTTCTGCCTTTTCTCGAAATTTCATCTTTGCCTTCAAATATGATTACAGATTGTGATTTGAAGATTATGAATTTATTCTTCTGTTGGTATATTCTGTTTTATCGTTTATAAACTTTTCCATTCATCTTTTAATAACAAAACAAGCTGCCTGTAAGGAGGAAGCATATGAAAACAATAGTCATTTATAATTCACAGACAGGTTTTACAAAGAGATATGCGGAATGGATAGCAAAAGCAGCGGAAGCGGACTGTTATGCATTGGCAGATGCCAAAAAGAAAAACCTGGATGAATATGAAGCCATTATTTTCGGGGGATGGGCGTGCGCGGGCGGCATCAGCAAAATAAGCTGGTTTAAAAGCAATATGGAGAAATGGGCAGGTAAGAAGCTGATTGTATTCTGTGTCGGCGGAAGTCCGATAGAAAATCCGGAAATTGAGACAGGCCTGAGAAAGAATTTTAAGGAATCAGAATGGGAAAAAGTCAGCGTATTTTACTGCCCGGGCGGGTTTTGCTATGAAAAAATGTCAGCTTCGTCAAAACTGATGATGAAAATGTTTATTAAGGCGCTGAAGGCAAAAAAGGACAAAACCAAAGAAGAACAGGAAATGATAGAAATGATTTCCCATTCTTATGATATATCGGATGAAAAGTACATTGAACCGATTCTGGAATGTCTGCAAAAATAGTTTTAGCGGGAGAAGAGGCATGGAATATATAACGGCAGTTCCTGAAATGGCGGACGCCATATACAATATTTTACATACAACCATTGAGACAGTATATCCAAAATATTATCCGAAGGAAGTGGTGGATTTCTTCTGCCGTCATCATAGCAAGGAGCATGTCCTGGAAGGGATAGCGTCTCAAAATATGGGGGTTCTGACGGACGGTGATGTCATCTTGGGAACAGGCTGTTTTGCCGGAAACCATATCACAGGGGTGTATGTGCTGCCGGATTACCAGAAACAAGGCTGCGGTTCACGGATTATGGACTGTTTGGAAGAGGAAATCAGGAAAAAACATGATGCGTCTGTTCTGGACGCTTCCCTTCCGGCGGTATTCTTTTATGAAAACAGGGGGTATAAAACGGTAGGCCACGGCGTGTATGAACTGGACAACGGCGTGAAGCTGGTTTATGAAATTATGGAGAAAAAACAGAAATAAAAGGAAAAGAGGGAGTTATATGAAAAAGAAAGTGATTGTCTTCCTATGCATCGTCCTTGCGGTTATACTGCTGTTTCCCGTAAAGCTGCTGTATAAGGATGGGGGAACGGTGGAATACAAGGCTATTTTGTACAGCGTTAAGGATGTGCATTGTCTCAATTTTGGCGAGGACGATGAAGAACCGTACTTGGATGGGTGGGTTATTAAAATCCTCGGATTTACGGTATATGACAGCGTTCCTTGGCATAATTGATTTTCCTGATTGATTTTTGATAAGTTTTAGAATGAAATTCGACAAGAGGTTTTAAACCTCTGCCGGATTTCTTTTTTATTGAAATAGCAGAGAAAAAAGAAGAGCGTGCAGAGTGTAGAAACTCTGACACGCTTATTTTTTTGCAACGAAAGAGAGGTAAACAGAATGGAAAGAGTGACATTAAAAGAGTATGAGGCAGCAAAGGCAGCAGTATTGTACGGAAAAGAGTATAAAGAAAATTCTGAAATGGAAAATAACGTAATTCATAAGCAGTATGTGTGTAAGGACGGCAGCGGGGTATTTTATGAGAGGACAGAGAACGGCGTAACAGAGTTTTGGAGTACGGAACACAGCAAAAGCCGCTTGTATGTTGACAAGGTAGAGAATAAGCCAGCACATGAGGAAAAGGAAGAGCTTAGCGAGAGCCGCCAGAAAGCAATTAAGAGAATGTATAAGCTGGTTTACTGGTTTGCTGATGAAATGCTTAAGGAAGAGGACGCAGAGAAAAGAGAGGCGGCAGAGTTTGAGAGGCAGTGCAAAGAAGAGCCAGACAAGCTGCAATTTAGAGTAAGCGCCCACGATAATAACGCAAGGGTAATGAAAGACTGCATGAGAGAGGCACGGGACGCAGCAGAGTTTTTAAGGAATAGAGAGAACGATATAGAGGAATGGCAGATAGCGGGCATAAATGCAATGTGCGACCAGTGCAACGTAGAAAAGGTTATACCGTATGATTTGCCGACAGCGATAAAAGGGCTTTTATGTATGCACATTCTTTGTAAGCCTCTTTGCATAGAGGCAGTAACAAAATAAGACAAAGGGCGGCGAAAGCCGCCCACATAGAAAGGAGCGGGAAACAATGGCAAGGAGATACAAGAGATTGCGCTATGAGGACAGACGGACAATAGAAAAGATGCTTAAGGCAGGCGACAGCATAGTAGAGATTGCGGCAGCAGTAGGAACACACAGAGATACGATTTATAAAGAAATTGAGCGCAGCGGCACGGATAAGCTGACATATACAGCCGACGTAGCGCAGGCGACATTATAAACCCTCATTGACGGCTACGAGCTTATACCAGCTGCTTTTTTCTCATAAAGAAAGCGAGTGGAAATATGTACACATGGAAAAACGGGAACTATCAGCACGTAGGCGCAAACATTCAGAAGAGCATAAAAATTGACGCTGAAACACTGGAAATCATAGAGGCTGTAGCGGGGCGCAGCTTTTCTGACAAAGTGCGGAACATGGCGGCAGAGTATGTACGGCTAAAGTGTGACGAGCTGGCGTCTAAAAAGTAATACCTATTCAGGATTAAGCAATACTTTTGCGAAAGCGAGGGCAGCACATGGAAGAGAACGACGAGCAGCGCAGGGAGCTTATACACAAATTCTACCAGATTTACAGACCGATACAGAAGAGCTGCGGATTAAGGGAACATAGCCATTTTGATATATACGGCAATAACCTTATTGAAATCTGGGAGTATAAGGGCGAAAGAAAAGGGCGTTGTATCTGCAAAGTGAAAGAGGATACAGAAATAGCCTGCTACCAGCGGGCAATAGAAATGCTGGAAAATTACAGCGGAAAGGAAACAGTAAAGCATGAAAAAAGAGCAGGATAAAAAGCCAGACTTTTTACGGGACATTAACACGGGGATTATGGAAGATTTGACAGCAGGCGGCATCAAGGACAATGCAGCAGGACTGGCAGGGGAGCTGAAAGAGATTGAAGAGGTTACGGAGCTTTGCGGGCTGCGTTTTAACGGCTATCTGGCAAAAATTGAAACGCCACGCCCACGGGGAACGCTGGACGAGGTTATAGTAGCCTTTACGGACGGAAAAGTAGACGTAGGGCAGCAGAGGGACGGGCGACCGCTTAAAGAGTTTATGACAGCAGGCAGCAAGGTTTTAGTATCTGGCAAGGTACAGACGCTTAAGGACTTTGAGAGCGGTAAAGTGCTGGTATTCATTCTGGCAGACTTTCTGGCAATGGTTAAAAATCCTATGATGCAGGACGACGTAGCGCTACGTGGCGTTATTGCGCATGAGCCAGTATATAGGACGACACCGAGAGGCAAGCGTATTACGGATATTTCCGTAATGGTAAAAAACGAGCTGACGGGTAACAAGTGCTTTATTCCCTGCATCTGCTGGCAAGAGCAGGCAGACGAGGTAGCGGGCTGGCAGCAGGGCGACACGGTAGAACTGCTGGGGAGATACCAGAGCCGCCAGTATGAAAAGGTTATTGATACAGACAGCGGCAGCAGGGAGCGGCGCACGGCTTATGAAATATCGGTACAGCTGATTAACAGAAAGGAGCGGGCGGCTAATGTGTGAATTTTGCGGCAATGCTGCCTGCACGCTGACAAAGCAGCAAGTAGTAGAGCGTGGCGCTATTCTGGAAAGCAACGCATACGGCATTATGAGGCTGGCGACAGAGGAAAGCCCGCAAACATACAGCTTTAAGGACGTGCCAGCGTTTTACAGCTTAAGTGCGCTGATACCAGACGAGGACGAGGAAAGCCCGCACGCCTATTTACGCTTTGTTTTTGACGAGGACGAGGCGGTAGGCGAGTGCTGGGAAGAGCGGGAAGTAGAAAACCCGCTTGCGTGGCAGACAGAGCAGGAATTTATAGAACGATTTGAAAAAGGCGGCGCATGACAGACCGTGAAATCTGCCGCAGTTACCATGCCGCACGCCATAAGGCGCAGCAGATACAGATACTTGCAGAGCTGAACGACATAGACAGCCTGGAAATAATCAAGGCTTTAGTGCGTGGCGGGGAGAGGCTGCCAGACAGCACGGTAAACAAGCTGTATAAGCGGCTTGACAAGCTGGAAATGGAGATAAGGGAAAGGGAGCGGGAGTATAAGGCGATTGCGGCGGCACTGAAAGGAGAGGAATAGAGTGAGGACAGTATACATATGCAGCCCGTATAGGGCAGCTGACAGCGCCCAGCTGGATAGAAACATAGATTATGCGCAGGCGCTTACAAAGCAGGCGATAGAGGCGGGATTAGCGCCGATTACGCCACATTTATATATGACGCAGTGCTTAAACGAGGACAAGCCAGAGGAACGGGCGGCAGGCATGGCAGCAGGCTACATACTTGCACAAGCTACCGCTGCCAGCAGCCATACAGAGAGGCTTACAAGTATGCAGAGAAACATTTTACAAGTGGATAAAGAAAAAAGCCCTCTACGGTACGGGAATACCTTAGAGGGCTAAGCTATACAGCTTTTACAACCTAAACCCAGTATATCACTGTATGGCGAAAAAATCAAGGAAAATGCGGGCTGCGAGCCTGCTTTAACACTTGATAAAACTATTAGCTTTAGGACAAGGCTACCCAGAAAAGGAGAAAAAATATGCCATACGTTGAGAGGATTACAAGGGCGGGTAAAACGATAGAGATAGAGCGTTATTTTACGAGCAGATATAAAAAGCAGGGGATAAAGAGGGGGGACAAGGTAAAGCCAACCACAGAGCAGCAGGAGAAAATAAACACAAGACAGGCAGAAAGAAAGCTGCGTATTTTGATAAATGCCAACTACGGCTATGGCGACTATCATTTAGTGCTGGACTACATACGGAAAAAGGGAGAGCCAGAGAGAACCAGAGAGCAGATGCGGCAGGACATGGATATATTTCTAAGGGAGTGCAGGAAAGAGTATAAAAAGGCTGGGCTAGAGTTTAAATACATACACGTAATGGAGATAGGCAAGAAAGGTGCAAGGCATCATCACTTAGTCATAAACAAGATTGATACAGAGATATTGCAGCGCTGCTGGTATAAGGCGTATGAGGGGCATAACAGAATAAAAGTGTTTCCTCTGGACGACAGCGGGAACTATGCGGAGCTGGCAGCATATTTGATTAAATACACAGACACGCACAGAAAGGCAGAGGACGGGGCGCTACAAGGCAAGCGCTGGAACTGTAGCAGGAATTTAGTAAGACCAGAGCCAGAGATACGGATAATTTCAAGCCGTGAATGGTTTAAGGCAGAGGCAAGACCGATAAAGGGCTACTACGTAGACAAGGACAGCGTAAGCAAGGGGGTACACAGCCCAGAGTATTACGGCTATGGGTATTTCAGATACACGCTTGTAAAACTGGCAGGAGAGGGGGGATAAGATGCAGGCAGTAAAGGTTATAAGGATTGCGGCAGCAGTCATAGGGGCAGGGCTTTTGAGTGCAGGACTGGCGGCAGCAGGCGCACTGGCAGTAGCCATACAGCACGCCAGCGAGGATATGAGGAACTGGGAGCGCTGGAACGATAACGACGACAGAGGGGTATAAGGGAATGAGGCAGAGGCTTAAGTATTGGCTATTCCAGAGAGGCAAGAACTGTAAGCACTGCTGTCTATGGTGTGAGTATTTCAGCATATGCAGCGGACAGATAGAGCAGGAGCGGCAGACATATAAAGCGAGGCTGCCAGACGGCAGAGGAATAGCCATAAAAACAGTGCCAGAAAGAGAGCGGCAGATACAGCGCCGCATACTGAAAAAATATGCACGGAAAGGAGAGAGCGGGAGAATGAGAAACTTTAGGCTGGACGACGAAAGCGGGCATCAAGAGGCGCTATTTAGCTGGGCTGCATATCAGCTGGGACGTATGCCAGAGTTAGAGTATCTGCATCATGTACCAAACGGCGGCAAAAGGGACAAGGCGACAGCTACGGCGCTTAAGAGGCAGGGCGTTAAAGCGGGAGTGCCAGACGTTGTGCTGCCAGCAGTACGGGCAGGATACCACGGACTATACATAGAGCTTAAGGCTGGAAAGAATACCACAACGGACAATCAGAAACGCTGGTTAGAGTATCTGCGGCAGCAGGGATATTATACGGCAGTGTGCTATAGCTGGCAGCTGGCAGCAGAACTGATAGAGCGGTATTTACTGCGCCCAGAAGAGCTTACACAAGAGCAGAAAACAATTACAATGCGCTAGAGGCGGCGCAGAAAGAGAGGCAAAGAATGAAAACAATAAGCATTTTGAACTTAAAGGGCGGCGTGGCAAAGACCTTTACAGCGGCAAACATGGCGTATGAGCTTTACCGCAGGGGCTATAAAGTCCTGCTGCTGGATAATGACAAGCAGGGTAACTTAAGCAAGGCATACGGCAGATACGACGCAGAGAGCGTAGCGCCGATAACAAAGCTGCTTAGCGGGAAATGGAAAAACCCAGAGGAAATAATACAGCATACGGAGTATGAGGGCATAGACATTATCACGGCGAATATGTCACTTTTCGGCGCTACATGGAATTTAACCAAAGAGGAAAACGAGAACCAGACGGAGCGGTATAGCGCCTGCAAGTTATGGCACTATGATTACTGCATCATAGATAACCCGCCAGACATAGGGCTTAACGTGACAAATGCGTTGGCAATAACGGACGAGGTTATAGTACCCGTAAAGCTGGATAATTACGCTTTAGAAGGGCTGGACATTGTGGCAGAGCAGATAGAGGACGTAAAAAAGTATAACCCAGCAATTAAGCTGGCGGGCGTTCTGATTACGTCATACCAGAACACGGACGGGGAGAGCGCAGGTGTGGAATGGTTACAAGAGCAGGGAGTATATAACATTCTGGGGATTGTAAGGTATTCCAAGAAAGTAGCGGAAAGCTCTTTTCTGCAAAAGCCTATTTATGAGTACAGCCCGTGCTGCGGGGCGGCGCAGGGGTACAAGAAATTTGTAACGGCATATACGGGGAAAGCGAGGTAAGGCATGGCACATAAAGAGAGCTATTGCGCTTATTGGCATTGCAGCAGAAACGGCGGTACTACGTGCTGGAACTGGGGCGGCAAATTTGCTGGGCGTGCCTGCCCGCAAAGCGACGCTTGCGAGCATTGGAGAACTTGCGAAATGTGCAACGGAGTAATGGGAAAGTGCAAACAAAAGATTGAGATAGAGAGGCAGAAAGCGAGGTAAAGAATATGGCAAAGTTTGGTATAAATGACATTTTGAACGCAAAGACAAAGGCAGCGGGAGCGCCAACAGCGGCAGAGGGATACAAAGAGATTTATTTAAGCCCGTATGAGGTAAAGGCGGCGCAGGAGAACACACACCAGAGCTTAGAGAACATAGAGGAACTGGCAGACAGCTTTTTACACGTAGGGCAAGAGCAGCCAACGGTTTTAGCGAGGATAAAGGGCGAGTATTTCATAATCGACGGACACAGACGCAACGCCGCTAATATTCTGAATTTGGAGCGGGGACATAAGGAGTATGAAAAAGTCCTTTACCGCTATATGGATATGAGCGAGGCTATGTATGAGCTGCGGCTGCTGGCTGGCAATGGATACACGCAGCCGCTTACGGCATATGAGAAAACAAGGTTAGTAGAGCGCACCAAAGCGGCGCTGATCCGGGCAAAAAAAGAGGACGGGCTAGAGATACAAGGCAAAATGCGGGATTTGATAGCCGCTATGCTGAATGAGAGCAGCACCAACGTAGCCAGAATGGAGAGCATAAACAATAACGCCACGCCAGAGGTTAAAGAGCAGCTTAAGAGCGGCAATATGGGTATCACTGCTGCGTATGAGGCTGCAAAGCTGCCGCCAGAAGAGCAGAAAGCCATAGCAGACAAAGTGGCAGCGGGCGAGGACATAAGGGCAAAAGAAATAGCTGCAAAGGTGGCAGAGAAAAAGGCGGGCGACAATTACGAAACGCCGCACCCAGAGAGTATAACGTCTTTGTGCTATTCATGCCAGCGATACAAAGACTGCAACGTAAAAACTGGAACTTGCGAAAAGTGCGACCAGTACATAAACAAAGCAGAGGCAGAAAAGACAGAAGAACAGCGGTATAACGAAGAGCAGGACAGAATAGACAAGCAGACCAGAAAGAAATTGCAGGAACGGGCAGACAAGGAAAAAATGGAAAATCTGCCGAGTGCTGGAAAAGCAGCGGATAAAGTGCATGAGATAAAAATAGCAGCGTCTTACTATGACGACGTTACAAGCGGCAGGAAACGCTTTGAACTGCGGAAAAATGATAGAGGCTACAAAGTGGGCGATACGCTTAAAATGCTGGAATTTGAGGACGGAAAGCACACGGGGCGCATAATTGATGCGGATATTATTTATATGCTGGAAGATTACGCAGGGCTGGAAGAGGGTTATTGTATTCTGGGAATTGATGTGAAAGCGTTTAGCGGAATGGTGTCCGAAACGGACACAGGGGGGGGGGCAGAGCAGATAGCGGGACAAATGAGCATTGAGGACTACCAGAAAGGCGGGCAGGCAGGAAATGAACAGACGGCAGCGGAAAAAGAAGAGTAAGCAGCAGGAAATAACAATTTTCATAGGCTGCGAAATGGTAGCCAGAGCAGAGGACTACCGAAAAATGAAAAACAGTATAGAGTACCAGCTTAGAGCGGGCAGCGTAGTAGTGCTGCCTGCCTATCTGCACGTTGAGGCAATTATACAGCAGCGGGGCAGCAGGCGTATTGAGATTAAGCAGGAAAGCGAGGTAAAACAGCATGAAGTATAGGCAGTGGAAAAAGAATTATAAAAAACTGCATGGAGTAAACCCGCCTTTAGAACTGGATAAGCGCAAGCAGCGCAGGTTTGCGAAAAAGGCAATTAAGAATATAAGCAGCATAGACTTTGCATCTATAGCCACAAGAGCGGCAGAGGCATTTACAAACGCTTTTGCATCTGTTATGCGGGGGCTTGGCGGGGCTTTTGATACGGCAGGGACGGTATGCAGGAATGCTGCGGATAATGTGCAGCCGATAGAGATTAAGGGGCGTGTATTCAGCTGGCAAGTAAAAGAGTACGGCAGTGGTCTTTATGCAGTGTATGAGATAAACGCACTGGGCGGCGCTGACGAGCTTAGAGCCGTTACATATAGCCAAAAGGCAGCAGAAAAGATAGCGGAGATATTAGAGAGCGACCACTTAGAGCATATAAGGCAGACAAGCCCAGATAGGATACAGCGCAGGAATGATGCAGCAGACGGCTTACGGGCAGCAGTCATTACGGCGTATGAAAGCGGGGTGCTAAAATGAGCGAAAAAGGCAACGACTGGATTTATGTAAATCCTTACCCAGAATACGAGGAATTATTTAAGCGTATTGAGGCGGCATTAGGATTTAAGTTATTTACATGGCAAAAGAGCTTTATAGTTTTGGGACATTTCAGACGGTACGGGGAAACAACAGCAATGATTTTAAAAGAATTGCTGGATACAGAGGCAGCGCCATTAGATTACACAAGGCGGGGTATGAGCCATAGAGAAGATTTTTATAGACGGGAGCTTAGAGGGATACAAGAGCGTCTGAAAGATGCGGGGATAAAAACAAGGGTAGTGTTTTGGAGTGCAGAAGATAAACGGAGATACGCAGAGAGCTACAAGGGGACTTGCGAAAAGCGGGACTGTAGGCAATGTCCGTTTCCACCGTGCCAGAAAGGAGAGGGCGGGCATGACTAATATTTTATTGATTATTGCAATTTTGCTGCTGGTGGATATTTACGGGCAGCTTAAGAAAATGAATGAAAGGCAGGACAAAGAAAATGCAGGAAATAACGATTGAAGTAACGCCAGAAGTAGAGCAGCTGATACAGAAAGCGGCAAAGGCAGCAGTAGCCGAGTATAAGCGGCAGGAAGAAAAAGAGCGCAAGCGTGATAAGTACCACAATACTTTTACGCTTATGAAATGCTACCGTGATGCCGCTTTCCATATCGAGAACGCCATAAGCGACGGCGAGCAGTTAGAGCTTAAGGGAATGACCGACGAGCAGCAGAGGACGTACTTAGAGAGCGTGAGGCGCAGCCGCTTTAAAACTCTGATTATGACAGCGCACATAGACAAGGCGGTAGAAGAGATAGAGCATAGGCGCAGAATGGCTGGCAGGGAAATAGAGTATAACGCTTTTGAACTGTACTTTATGCAGGGCTGGGACTATGAGGCAATAGCAGAGAAACTGGGGACGGGGAAGAACACGCCGAGGCGCTGGGTAACTGGCATAATCAATGAGTTGTCGGTACTGTTATGGGGCATAGACGAGGATAAGCTAAAATAGCAGGCTGGCAGCAGGCGTGGTAATACCGTGGTAAAAACGTGGTGTTTACATGGGAATTTGAAAGCTGTATAATGGTAACATGAAAAGAGTAGGCGATAGCTTAAACCGCAGCAGGCGGCAGCAGTAGCCTACTCTTTTTTGTTTTCATTCTTTAGCCTCTACCCAGCGCATGAAATCTAGGGCGCTGGGAATACAAAGAGAAAGGAGCGGGGAAAGTATGAAAGCATGGGCTAAGAGTTTCTATCTATCGGCGGCATGGGAGAATACCAGAGCCGCTTACTTAATGTCACAAGATTATATATGCGAGCGCTGCGGCGAGCCTGCAAAGGTGGCGCACCACAAGCGCTACATAACCAGAGCGAACATTAACGACACGAACATAACGCTTAACTGGGATAACCTAGAGGCGCTGTGCCAAGACTGCCACAACAAAGAGCATCATAAGCGCACGCCGCAACTGCGGTACGGTTTTGATGCAGACGGGCGCATAGTCCCCCCTATTCAGAAAAATAATTAAAGGGGGAAGATACCGAGGGGGATACCCTAAAATTACCCTACGGGCGTGCGCATACGTGGTGTAGGGGGTGTGGTGGGGCGCAGGAGAGGAAAGCGGGGTAAAAGGAATGGCGACAAAGACGGAAAAGACAAAAGAGCAGAGAATTAAGTCCGAGAAAAGCAGACTTAAGAAAATTTTCAAGGACTTAGACGAGAATAAGAAAAACTTAGTAACGCCGCTGATAGAAAAGGCTGCATTTATGAGCGTGGAGCTTGACGACTTGCAGGAAATCATAGAGCAGGACGGCTGGACGAGCGAGTACAAGAACGGCGAGAACCAGTACGGGACAAAGAAAAGCCCAGAGGCAGACACGTACATAGCGTTAAGCAAGAATTACGCAGCAGTCATTAAGCAGCTGACCGACTTAGTACCAGCTGCGAAACGAAAGAAAAGCAGGCTAGAGGCGCTGCGGGACGAGTAGGCGCAGATGCCGTATAGAAACTATATCTATGAGTACCACGCTAAGATTACAAGCGGCGAAATTGTAGCGGGAAAATGGATAAAGGAAATCTATAAAATCATTGTAGGCGGGCTGGAAAAGCAGGAGTATTTTTTTAATGCAAAGGCGGCAAACAAAGCTATAAAGTTTATAGAAAATTTCTGCCACCACAGCAAGGGGCGTAATGATTTAATCAAACTGGAACTATGGCAGAAAGCCATAGTTTCTATCATTTTTGGCATACAAGACGAAGAAAAAACACGTATTTTTCGTGAGATTTTTATAGTAATTGGCAGGAAAAACGGAAAGAGCTTGTTTGCATCTGCGATTATTGCATACATGGTATACCTAGAGCCAGAGTACGGGCAGGAAATCTATTGCTTAGCGCCGAAATTAGACCAAGCAACGCTTGTATATGACGGTTTTTATAAAATGGTGCAGGCAGAGGACGAGCTAAACGAGCTGGCGAAAAAGCGGCGCAGCGATATTTACTATGAGGAAACAAACAGCTTTGTAAAGCCTATCGCATTTAACGCCAAGAAGTCTGACGGCTTTAACCCGCAGCTGGTGGTATGTGACGAAATGGCGGCATGGAGCGGCGACGCAGGGCTAAAACAGTATGAGGTTATGAAGTCTGCTTTAGGCGCACGCCGCCAGCCTATGATTTTGTCTATCAGTACCGCAGGCTACATAAACGACAGCATATACGACGAGCTGATGAAACGCAGCACCAGCTTTTTAAAGGGTAACAGCAAGGAAAGGCGGCTTTTGCCGTTCTTATACATGATAGACGACGTGGAAAAGTGGAACGATATAGAAGAGCTTAAGAAAGCTAACCCTAACATGGGGGTATCTGTACCAGAGAGCTTTTTCATGGACGAGATAGCGGTAGCAGAAAACAGCTTAAGCAAGCGGGCAGAGTTTTTAACAAAATATTGCAATATCAAGCAGAACAGCTCTATTGCATGGCTGGAATATGCGACGGTGGACGGCGCAGGCATTGAAAAGACCTTAGAGGACTTTAGGGACTGCTACGCCGTGGGCGGCATAGACTTAAGCCAGACAACGGACTTGACCGCAGCCAGCGTGGTAATTGAAAGGGACGGCGTGCTTTATGCGTTCACTCAATTCTTTATGCCACGGGGCAGGGTGGAAACCTTGCAGGCTACGGACGGCGTGCCGTATGACATTTTTGTTAAAAAGGGGCTGATAACCTTAAGCGGCGACAACTACGTAGACTACCACGACGTATACGCATGGTTTACGGGGCTGGTGGAAAAATACGGCATTTACATACTCAAAATAGGGTATGACCGATACATGGCAAAATATCTGATTGAGGAATTGAAAGACTACGGTTTCCAGACAGACGACGTGCATCAAGGGGAGAACTTAACGCCAGTCATACGGGAGTTTGAGGGTATCATAAAGGACGGCAATTTCAAGATTGCAGACAACAATTTACTAAAGACACATTTCTTGAATGTTGCGCTTAAGCACAACATGGAAACAAGGAAATTCAGACCGATAAAGATAGAGCAGCGGGCGCATATCGACGGCTTTGTATCCGTCATAGACGCTATGACGGTAAGGCAGAAATACTGGGAAGAGTGCGGCGAGCTGCTTAAAAACGCCGCATAGAAAGGAGAGTGGACGGTATCAAATTCTTAGACTATCTTTTTCATGGTAAAGAGCTGCGCTATATTGACAGCTATTTTAAGATGCTGAACGGGTACAGCCCGACGTTTACCAGCTACAGCGGCGGCGTATATGAAATGGACTTGACCAGAACGGCAGTAAACAGCTTTGCCACGCATTGCAGCAAGCTAAAGCCAGAGATAGAGGGCAGCGCACTAAAGCGGCTGGAAAAGACGCTACAGCAAAAACCTAACTATTTCATGGATACGACAAAATTCATAAAGAGGCTGGCGACCTATGTAGCGGTGGAACACACCGCTTTTATTGTGCCAGTAGAGGACAGATACGGCACGCTTATTGGCTGGTATCCCCTGCGGGCGCAGCGCTGCGAGGTAGTAGAGGCGGCGGGGCAAGTGTACTTACGGTATCTTTTTGGGAACGGGGAACACGGCGCTATCGAGTTTGAGCGTGTGGGGATTATGACGGACTTTGAATATACAGACGACCTTTTCGGAGAGGATAACCGCACGCTTAAGCCGACAATGCAGCTGATACATACGCAGAATGAGGGCATTATAAACGCCGTCAAAAATTCTGCAAATATCCGTTTTCTGGCAAAGGTGGCAAATATGCTGAAACCAGAGGACATAAAGAAAGAGCGGCAGCGGTTCACAGAGGAAAACTTAAGCGCAGAGAATGACAGCGGCATGATTATCTATGACAACAAATTCAGCGAGCTTAAGCAGGTGGAGAGCAAGCCGTACACGCCAAACGCATTGCAGATGCAGAACATACAAGAGAATGTATGCACGCATTTTGGTACAAACATGGATATTCTGCAAAACAAATTTAACGAGGAAACGTGGAACGCCTACTATGAGGGGAAGATAGAGCCGTTTGCGATACAGCTATCGCTTGTAATGTCAAACATGAGCTTTACGGAGCGTGAGAGGGCGTGCGGTAATGCTATCATGTTTTCCGCTAACCGCCTGCAATATGCCAGCAACGCAACAAAGCTGCAAGTAAGCACACAGCTTTTTGACCGTGCATTATTAAACCGTGACGGCGTTATGGATATCTGGAATATGCCGCACGTAGAGGGCGGCGACAAGTATTATATCCGCAAGGAATACACGGAGATAAGCGAGCTGAAGAACAGCAGGGAAAAGCCGCAGATAATCATACAGCAAGCGCCGCAGGCGGGGCAGCAGGCAGCAGAGCCAGCAAAGGACGGACAGCAGCAGGAAACGCCGCCAGAGCCGCCAGAACCGCCGCAGGACGGCAGCGGAAAGAAAGAGGGTGTAAAAGATGCCGATTAAGAAAGAACGGGAATATAGGGCGCTGGCTGCGCCTCTGACCGCACAAGCCGCAGCAAAGAGGATACAGACGGATTTTTACGTAGAGGGCTACGCTACTACATTTGATGCGCCATATCTGCTGTATGAGTTTGAGGACGGCACAAAGATTTACGAAAGAATAGACGCACACGCACTGGACGGCGCAGACATGAGCGACGTTATCATGCAGTACGACCATGCAGGCAGGGTGTTTGCCCGCCAGTCAAACAAAACGCTTATATTAGTCCCAGACCACAAGGGGCTTTTAGTTGCTGCCGATTTAGGCAGGACGGATTTAGCCCGTGGGCTTTACCAAGACATAGAGGCAGGCATGATAAATAAAATGTCATGGGGCTTTACAGTGGCAGAGGAAAACTACGACAGACAGACGCACACAAGGACTATCTTAAGAATTAAAAAGGTTTATGACGTATCCGCAGTGAGCATACCAGCAAACAGCGGTACGGAAATAAGCGCCCGTGCTTTTGCTGATAGGAGTTATGAGCAGGAGCGGCAGGAGTTGCTACAGAGGCGTATAAACTTACTAAAGATTAGGACGAGCTTATAAGAAAATCAAACAAAGAAAAGGAGAACACAGACAATGAGATTAAAGGAAATCGAAACCAGATTAGCCCAGATTAGAGGGGAATTAACCACGAGGGCGGCAGAACTGAAAGACGAGGAAATAGCGGCGCTGGAAAGCGAGGTAACAGCCTTGCAGGAAGAGCGGGCGGCGATTATTGCGGCGGCTGAACGGCGCAATAGCTTACTTGCCAGAATTGCGGCGGGCGAAACCGTAGGCGACGAGGCAGGCGACGGGAACGGCGCAGCACCTACGGTGCTTAGAAACTTTGCAGGGGCAGCAGGAGAGGGGCAGGACAACGGCGACAAGTACGGCAGCATGGAGTACCGCAAAGCATTTATGCAGTATGTGTGCAGGGGCGAGGCGCTGCCGAAAGAGTACAGAGCCGACGCAGTAAGCAAGACAACAGATGTAGGGGCGGTTATCCCTACCACGGTACTTAACCAGATTGTAGAAAAGCTGGAAAGCACGGGCATGATTTTAGCGCTTGTAACCAGAACGGCGTACAAGGGCGGCGTATCTATCCCCGTATCCACCGTAAAGCCTACTGCAACATGGGTAAATGAGGGCAAGGGCAGCGACAAGCAGAATAAGGACATCAAGAAAGACGGCATGATTACCTTTGCATACCATAAGCTGCGCTGCGCAGTAGCCGTATCTCTGGAAGTTGACACAATGGCTATCAGTGCTTTTGAAAGCCTGCTTATCAACAACATTGTAGAGGCTATGACAAAGGCGTTAGAGCAGGCTATCATTGACGGCGACGGCAGCGGGAAACCGAAAGGCATTTTAGCGGAAACGCCAGTAGAGGGGCAGAAAGTGGAGAGCGCCGCACCGTCCTACAATGATTTGATTGCGGCAGAGGCGGCGTTACCGCTGGCTTATGAGAACGGCGCTAAGTGGTGCATGAGCAAAAAAACCTTTATGGCGTATGTGGGGATTACGGACAGCAACGGGCAGCCGATAGCCAGAGTAAACCACGGCATAGCAGGAAAGCCAGAGCGCACGCTTTTAGGCAGGGAAGTAGTGCTTTGTGATTATGTGGCGGCATACACAAAGACGCTGGCGGCTGGCACGGTATTTGCATTTCTTTTCAATTTCAAGGACTATGTGCTTAATACCAACTATGCTATGGGCGTTAAGAAGTATGAGGACAACGACACAGACGACCAGATTACAAAGGGTATCATGCTGGCAGACGGCAAGGTAGTTGATAAAAACAGTCTGGTAACAGTCAAGAAGATTGCGGCGGCATAAGGAAAAAATACGGCGGCTGGCGTGCCTGCGCTGGCTGCCAGAAATGAGGTAAAGGGCATGAAAGGACATTTAGACGCAGAGCAGCTGAAAAGCATGGATTATAAGAGCTTGCAGGCTTTGGCAAAGGATATGGGCGTAAGCGCTGCTGGAAAGGCAGAGGATATTATAGCCAGAATTGTAGCAGTAGAGGTGGACGTACCAGAGGGAGAGCTTACAGAAGAGGAAAAGGCGCTTTTTGAGGAAGAGGCGGCACGGCAGGAAGAGGAACGGGCAGCAGGCGGGCAGACAGTGGAAGAGGCAGAGGACACCGCAGGAGAGCCGCAGACGGGGCAGGAAACGACGGAAGAGGGCGCAGCAGAGGAAAATACCAAAGATGCCAAAAAGCCGCAGGAAGAGGCAGGAAAGGCAGCAGGGCTGGTAAAGGTAAAAGCCGTTACAAGGTTCTTAGACAAGCAGCTTAACCAGATTAAGGACGCAGGAGAGGCTTACAGCGTAAGCAGGGAGCGTGCGGCAGAGCTGGCGGCAGCAGGCGTGGCAGAGATTGTGGGATAACCAGAAAGAGGGTGCAGCGCATGGCGGCAGATGCCACAACATTAACAGAGAAAATGCGGGCGGCGCTGCGTATCAGCAGCACCAGCGAGAAAATAACGGCAGAAATAGAGGACTGTATAGCCGCCTGCAAAGCTGACCTTGCAAACGACGGGGTAAAAGCCATTGACGAGGGCGACGCACTGATTATAAGGGCAGTTACCCTTTACTGCAAGGCAGAATTTGGCTATAACGACAAAGCGGAGAAGTTTAGGCAGTCATACGACACGCTGAAAATGCGGCTTGCTTTGTCGCAGGAGTACAATACAGCGCCGCCCGTGTCCGAAACGGACACCGAGGGCGCAGAAAGCGGGGCGTGATATGGCAGCATGGGCAGACGAGCTTACAATAATCAGCCAGCAGCCGCCAGACGAGCGGGTAAACGCTGGGGGCTTTGAGAATGAGCCGCAGGAGAGCGCCCGTACTGTTTTCTGCAATAAAAAATCCGTAGGATACAGCGAATATTTTAAGAGCCAGCAGACGGGCAAGGTGGTAGAGGCGAAATGCGAGGTACATAAGGCGGACTATGAGGGCGAGGACACCGTAGAAATGGACGGGCGGCGCTTTTTCGTGCTTAAGACCTACGACATAGACGACGATACCATAGAGCTTACGCTTACGGACTTGCGACATAAGGACGAGGGAACATAAAAGCGGCGGGGATACCGCCGCAGGAAATGTTAATCATTTATTTTCAGAGTATCTGGAACATTGATAGGTGGATTGTCTTTTAAAAAGCGTAATGTGATTTTACAGCCGTAAGAAATAGGTTTACCGTCTTTTTGACCGCCGCCGTATACATCAATATAACTTATACTTTCAATGCGTTCTATATTGTCCTGTATAAAAGGTATCAAATCAGCGGGTATGTTTCCTATCTGCATATTGTTGACATAGACACCGTAAGCGGGCTGCCCTTTATACTCATATTGCTTTATTTCAACGTCGGCATATTCATTAAACGGGCTATCGTGAAAATGAAGTTTGCGCAAAATAAGTTGGCGTGAAGAGCCGTCGTCATTATTAAAAGTTACACCAGTGACTTTTATAGGCGCAAATATGTATTTTGATTGACGTTGTGCAGGAGCGCTGGGTACTGGCGCTGCGGCGGGAGCTTTTGTCGTATCGGTATTTACTGTATTATCATGCAGGGATTGAGAAAAAGAACTTTTGTTTGGTGGTGTGGTAAAACTGTTAGGAGTTTGTGACACTTCGCTGCTTGTTTCTGCTACCGGCTTAGCAGAACGGAAAGCCAGAAATGCAAAAACGCCGCAGATAACAAGGCAGCCAACGCCACCAGAAACAAGACCGCCTGCAAATCCGCTAAAAGAGGATAAAAGGAATAGAGCGGCAAGGCAGGAAAAGACTATAGTTTTCTTTTTCATATAAAACACAACCTTTCTATCGTTTTTAAGAAAATTATAGAACAATGTCGAATGAAAATCAACAGAAAGGGGGCAAATAAAATGTCAGAGTTTACTACGGTGGGGCTGGAAGAGGTAATAGAGGCATTTAGCAGGAGAGAGCAGGCAGCAACAAGGGCAGTGCCTAAAATGCTGCAAGCAGGGGCAGCAGTGCTGGTAGAGGCGCAAAGGGAAGCGGCAAAAGCTATGGGGATTGAGGAAACCGCTGGCTTTATCAAAGCAATAAAGCCTACAAAAGTGCAGGGCGGCGACAGGGAAAAACATATTGATGTATACCCGCAGGGCAGGGCAAAGCACGGAAATGACAGAAAGGGCGATAAAAGCAAAGTAAGATATGCAACGATAGGATTTATAAACGAATACGGCACAAGTAAAAAAGCAGCCCGCCCTTATATGACGGTAGCAAATGCGAAAGCACACGAAAAAGTAGTTGATGCACAAATGGAAGTATGGGAGCGTGAGCAGGGACAATGAGCAGCATAAAAGAGATTTTAGAGAGCGCAGGGCTGCCAGCACAGCGGGGCGTATATACTGGCAGATGCAAGCCGAAAGCCTATTATACTTTCCTGCGGCTAAATGGCGGCGCTGCCGTAAATGCAGACGACACAGAGAGCGAAAGCAAGGAAATGTATAGGGTAACGCTTTTCCATAAAGGCGACTATGAGGCGCAGCTTAACAAAACTCTGGAAGTGCTGCGGGCGGCAGACGTTTATATTAACAGCGTTGATACAGAGAACTACGAAACAGAAACGGGGTACTGGTTAGTGCCTATCACAATCGAAATATTAAAGGAGTGACAAGACAATGACACTGGGATTAAGAGATTTATTTTATGCAGTATGCACAGAGGCAGACGGCGCAGAAACCTACGGAACGCCTAAGAAAATGGCAGAGGCTATGACGGCTGACTTATCCGTAAAGACGGCAGACGGTAGCTTATACGCAGATGATACGTTGAGTGAAAGCGTATCCGAGTTTGCCAGCGGCACGCTTAAGCTGGGCGTAAAAGACCTTACGCCAGAAGTGCTGGCAGAGGTACTGGGGCAGGAAGTAGACCAGAATAACGTAGTATGGGCTGGAAAAGACGACGAGCCGCCGTATGTGGCTATCGGTTTTAGGGCAAAGAAAACGGGCGGGCGTTTCCGCTACGTCTGGCTGCTTAAGGCTAAGTTTAAAGTACCGTCTGAAAAGTACGAAACAAAGGGCGAAAGCATCAAGTTTAACACGCCAGACATTGAGGCGGATTTTACCGCAAGAAAAAAAGACGGACGCTGGAAAGCCGACTTTGTAGGCACAGAGAACAGCGACGCAGCCAAAACATGGTTTACGGCAGTGCCAGAGCCAGCGGCAACAATACCAGAGGCATAAAAACAGAATAAAGGGAAAGGAGAAAAGGCGCAGCGCATAGCTGCGCCTTAATTGTTGATATGAGCGCAATAAAAGACGGTGGCTATACAGTAACGCTGAAAGGGAAAGAGTACAGACTTCTTTTTACCCTTAACGCACTGGACGAAATTCAAACGAAATTCGGCGGCTATGACAAGCTGGGCGAGGCTTTTAACCAGAGTAACCCAGACTGGGTAAAGGATACAAAATGGCTGCTTACAATGCTTATCAATGAGGGGCTTTTAGAAGAGGACGAGGACGCCCAGCTTTTCACAGAGCAGCAGATAGGCAGGCTGATACATATGGGAAATCTGGCAGAGGTACAGCGGGCTATTTTTGCGTCGTTTGCAGCAGGCACAGCAGGCGACGGAGAGAGCAGCAGAGATACCGAAGCAGAGGACGACGAAGAGGCGGGGGAAATGAAAGCCGTGCAGGAAAGCTAGACACTGCACGGCTTTTGTATATCGCTATGGTGCTGCTGGGGTATAGGGAGCGTGAGGCATGGAGAAAAACGCCGTACCAGATTGTAACCCTATTCAGATACCACAAGGAATATAACCCGCACATTTTTAGGCAGGAACGGGCAGCAGTACCGCAGGCGGCAGAGGAACTGGACGACATTGACATAGCATTAGGGGGACTGTAGCGAATGGCTGATAAGACGGAAAATATAAAAACAAGGCTTAGCTTTGACGGCGAGGCAGAATACAAGGCAGCCTGCAAAGATATAAACAATAATCTGAAAAACCTTAATGCTGAAATGCGCCGAGTAACCGCAGAATACAAAGGAAACGAAAACAGCATAGAGGCATTAAAGGCAAAGCAGGGCGTTTTATCTGAAAAATATGCAGAGCAGGCAAAGAAAGTAGAAGAGGCACGCAAGGCGTTAGAGAGATGCGCCCAGCAGACGGGCGAGAACAGCGAGGCAACACAAAGGCTGCAAAGAGATTTGAACTATGCGGAGGCAGCGCTTTTTGATACGGACGCAGCTTTGCAGGCTGTAGAAAACGAACTATCAGAGGGCGTGCAGGCGCAGCGCCAGTATGAGGCGGCTTGTCAGGGGATAGATAAAAACTTATCCCTTTTGGGCGCAGAATTGCAGGAAGTAAACGCAAAGTATAAAAACAATGCGGACAGCGCAAAAGCCGTGGCTGAAAAGCAGGAAGTCCTTAAAAGGACATATGACGAGCAGGCAAAAAAGGTAGCGGAAACGGAAAGAGCCTATGAAAGCATGGTGCGCCAGTATGGGGAAACCAGCAGCGAGGCTAAAGAGCTTGAAACGCAGCTGCACAACGAAAGAGCCGCCCTATACGACGTGGAAAACCAGCTTGCAGAAACCGAGCAGGGGCATAACGGGCTTGCATCTGCTATGGGAAATCTGGGCGGCATTATGGCAAAAGGCATAGCGGCAGTGGGGGCGGCTGCGGCTGCAATCGGCACGGCAGTAGTGGCAGGGCTGGGCTATGCCGTAAGCCAAGCGGACGAGGCAAAGGGCGCTTTAAATGATTTCTGCGCAGCCACGGGGACGGCTACGGACGACGCAGGGCAGTACAAGCAAGTCATGGAGAATATCTACAACGCAAATTTTGGCGAGGGCTTTGAGGACATAGCGGCGGCTATGGCAGAGGTACGGCAGCAGGCGGGCGACTTGGGGGCAGACGAGCTGGAAAAAATGACGACCAACGCATTAGCGCTGCGGGATACGTTTGACTTTGACGTAGCGGAAAGCACCAGAGCCGCCACACAGCTTATGCAGAAATTCGGCTTATCCTCTGACGAGGCGTATAACCTTATTGCGCAGGGCGCACAGAACGGGCTTAACAAGAACGGGGATTTGCTGGACGTTATCAACGAATACAGTAACCAGTATTCGCAGGCGGGGCTAAGCGCAGAGGATATGTTTAACTCTATCGCAAACGGCGCTGCTACTGGCGTTTGGAGCATAGACAAAATGGGCGACGCTTTTAAGGAATTTAGTATCCGCATGAATGACGGGACGGCAAACGAATACCTTACAAGTCTGGGGCTTAATGCAGACGAGGTAGTAGGGAAATTCCAAAAGGGCGGCGACAGCGCAAAAGAGGCTATGAGCCAGGTAAGCGAGGCGCTTAAGAACTGCGACGACAAGAGCCTACAGTATACGGCGGGCGTGGGCTTAATGGGTACTATGTGGGAAGATATGGGCGCTGATGCCTGCACGTCGCTTATGGACGTTGAGGGGCAGATAAGCAAGACCACGGACGCTATGGGGAAGATTAACGCCGTAAAATATGACACATTTTCAGAGGCTATGCAGGGCGCAGGCAGGATACTACAGACCAGCTTTATTATGCCGATAGGCGAGCAGGCGCTACCGATTTTCAGCCAGTTTGCAAACGAACTGGCGCAGGGTGCGGCAGAGGCGGGCGGCGATATGGGGAAAATGGCGCAGAGCTTTGGCGACGCATTAGGAAACATGGTAAACGGGCTGGCAGAAATGCTGCCACAGATTACCAGCTTTGCCGTAGAGCTTGTAAGCGGGCTTGTGGACGGCATTGTAGAGAGTGCGCCAGCAATCGTGCAGGCGGGCGTAGGAATGATTACGGGGCTTGCGGACGGCATTGTAGAGGCGATACCGACGCTGGCAGAGAGCGCAACAGAGATAATAGCAACGCTGATTAACGGCATTGTAGAACTGATACCGACGCTGGCAGAGGGCGCAGTACAGATTATTGCGGGGCTGGCAAAAGGGCTGGGGGAGGCACTGCCAGAGCTGATACCAAGCGTAATAGACGCAGTGCTTACCATAACGGAAACGCTGATAAACAACGTGCCTATGCTGATAGACGCAGCCTTACAGCTTGTAACGGGGCTTGCAGACGGGATTATAGCGGCGCTGCCAGTCATCATAGAGAGGCTGCCGCAGATTATAACCAGCATAATAAATGCGCTGGTAGAGGGCATACCGCTTATTTTGGAGAGCGCAGGCGACATTATAGTAGCACTTGTGGACGGCATTATAGATGCAATTCCGCTGCTTATAGCGGCAGTACCGCAGATTATTGTAGCCATTGTAGAGGGGCTTATAACGGGGCTGCCTAAAATTGTGGCGGCAGCGGGGCAGCTTGTGACAACGATTTTAAACAAGCTAAAGGAGCTGCCGACACAGATACCGCAGGCGATAGCGGCGGGCATAGAAAAAATAGCCGAGTGGGGCGCAAGCATGAAAGAAAAAGGCGGCACAGTCATTACAGAGTTTGTAACAAAGGTTATAGACGTTGTAAAGGAACTGCCGCAGAAAATCTGGAACGGTATAGTAGATGCCGTTACCAGAGTAGCCACATGGGGCTTGAATATGCAGGAAAAAGCCAAAGAGGTAATGAACACAATGCTTACAAATGTTGTAACCATTGTGAAAGAAACGCCGCAGAAAATCTGGAACTGCATAGTAGATGCCATAAACAAAGTAGCCACATGGGGCTTGAATATGCAGACCAAAGCCAAAGAGGTAATGAACACAATGCTTACGAACATTGTAACCATTGTGAAAGAAACGCCCGCTAAAATCTGGAACTGCATCATAGGCGCAGTTACCAAAGTGGCTACATGGGGCGCAAACATGGTGGCAAAAGCGAAAGAGGTAATGAACACAATGCTTACGGGCATTGTAACCATTGTGAAAGAAACGCCCGCTAAAATCTGGAACTGTATCATAGGCGCAGTTACCAAAGTGGCTACGTGGGGCAGTAATATGCTGAATAAAGCCAAAGAGGTAATGAACAGCATGGTTACTGGCATTGTAACCATTGTGAAAGAAACACCGCAGAAAATCTGGAACGCAATAGTAGGCGCAGTTACCAAAGTGGCTACATGGGGCAGCAATATGCTAACCAAAGCCAAAGAGGTAATGAATAGCATGGTTACTGGCATTGTGAACATTGTAAAAGAAGTGCCGCAGAAAATCTATAATAGCATTTCTGCCGCAATATCCAAAGTAGCCCAGTGGGGTACAGAGGTAAAAAATAAAGCGGTAGAGGGCATGAGGAATGTTATAAGCGGCATAACGGGCGTATTTAGCAGTATCGGTAGCACTATGGCAGATATTGGCAGCAATATTGTTTCTGGCATCTGGAACGGCATAAGCAATGGCACGCAATGGATAAAGAATAAAATAAGCGGATGGGTAGGAAATGTTACGGACTTCTTAAAAGGGCTTTTTGGAATAAATAGCCCGTCTAGGCTGATGCGTGACGAAGTAGGCGTATATCTGGCGCAAGGTATAGGCGTGGGCTTTTCTGATGAAATGGGGAACGTAAACAAGCAGATAGAGGACGCTATACCGCAGGAGTTTGACGTAGGCGCAAAAGTCAATGTAAACAAAGATTTTACATACGACACGGACGACGACGGAAACCAGAAAAAGCCAAAGCCGAAAGGCGGCGGGGCAGCAGGCGGCTTTACCGTGATACAGAACATTTACGCAAATACAACGGATTATGCAAAGCAGCAAAAAGAGGCTGCAAGGCAATTTAGAATGATAGCAAGGACGGTATAGGGCATGGAAAACGAAAAGCTGATATTTACAAATTCACGGGGCGAGAGCCTAGAGCTGGGGACGGACAGTATATTTTTTTGCAACATAAGCAAGGACGTAGGCGGCATAGCGGGCGTTACAAATGTGATTTACAGCACAAACAGCATGGGGCAGCACGGCGACACATACGTAGGGCAGCGCATAGAGGCACGGGACATGGATATTTTAGGGCATATCAATACACGGGACAAGGCGCAGGCATTACAGCTGCGCCGCCAGATGCTTAAAATACTTAACCCAGAGCTGGGCGGCACTCTGACTTATGAATACGGCAGCTTTAAGCGCGTGATAAATTGCAGGACGTTTGGAGAGCCGAAGATAGAGAGAAAAAGCGTGCTGTATGAATTTGCTTTCCAGCTAGAGTGCCTTAACCCGTTCTGGCGTGAAGAGGACGAAACGAAAGAGGATATAGCAAGCTGGGTGGCTGCGTGGCATTTTCCCTGCGTGATTGACAAAGACGACAGCAAGAGCATGATATTTGGGTACAGAGCCGAGAGCGTGATAGTGGACTGTTATAACGAGGGCGACGTGTCAACGGGTATGCGCATACGGTTTACGGCGCTGGGGACGGTAAGCAATCCTATACTGCTAAACGTGGATACAGAGGAATTTATACAAGTAAATGCAGTGATGCAGACGGGCGACGTAATAGAGATTAACACGAAATACGGCAGCAAGGGCGCTAAGCTGATACGGGACGGGAAAGAAACGGACTATTTTCGCTATATCGACGTAGACAGTACCTTTATGCAGCTTGCCATAGGCGACAATAATTTTCGGTATGATGCAGCAGGCGGCGTAAATTCGCTGGAAGTGACAATATTCTACAGCAAGGAATTTTTAGGAGTGTGACGGCATGGAGATTAGGGTATTTGACAAGACGGTAGAGCCGCTGGGGGCGATAGACGAAATGGCAAGCCTGCTATGGCACACGAAATACTTTGACGTGGGTACATTCAGCCTGCTTGCGCCGATTACGGACAATAACAGCCGCCTACTGGCAGAGGGAAACATACTTACCAAGCACGACGGTAAAAAGGAAGTACAGACCGCAGACGGCGGGATATGGCGCAGGGCGGCGCAGATTACCTACGTACACATAACCAAAGACGAGAACGGGCTAGAGCAGTTAGAGGCGCAAGGCTATATGTTGAGCCGCTGGCTTAACAAGCGCTGCATCTGTCCGCAGATTGTGGCGACAGCCACGAACCAGAGCATTATAAACACAATGGTAACAAAGAACTGCGGCAGCGGGGCGGGCGCAAAGCGGCGTTTCCCGCAATTTGTCACGCTGCCGCAGGATACCATAGCGGGCAGCAGCGTTGAGTACGCAAACGAGGTATACGCAAAGCTGGGGCAGGAAGTAAAGGCGAGGGCGCAGGCTGGCAAGCTGGGCTATGACATTCTGGTAAACGAAAGAGAGAAGAAATACGGCTTTTATCTGTATAAGGGCAAAGACCTTACGGCGGCAAACAATGACAGTAACACACCCTGCATATTTTCCCGTGACTTTGACAACGTGAACGAGCAGGAGTACACAGCCAGTATAGAGAACTGCGGGAACTTTATCTATGTGCAGGGGGCGGCAGACGACAACGGCAGCCAGCCCGTAGTTACCGTGGACGGAGAGGGCGCAGCGGGCTTAGAACTGGAAGAGGTTTTTTGTGATGCCACGGACATAGCAAGGAAGTACCAGAGCGGGGAAACAGAGGTAGTAATACCACTTAATACATATCTGGCTATGTTGCGGACGAGGGGCGGCGCAGAGCTGGAAAGCTACGGGAAAACCATAAACTTTGTAAGTACCATAAACACAAATTCTAACTTGAAATTCAAGAGCGATTTTGATTTAGGCGACCGTATCACTTGCAAAGAGGAAAAGTGGGGGATACAGATAGACGCACGCATAACAGAAGTGACAGAAACGTACCAGAAAGGCGAGGAAACCATAGAGGCGACTTTTGGGGACAGCCTGCCTACGCTGGTAGACCAGATAAGGAAAGTGAGGTAGAGGGAATGGCAGACAGTTTACCGTTTAACGCCATAAAGGTAGATGGAGAATTTGACAGGGTATTTAAAGCCGAGGACTGGGCGTGGTATTTTGCCACGTTCTTAGCAAGCGGCGTATTCCCAAAGCCGAGCGACGGGCTGCAAGTAGTGGCACATAGCGGCATGGAAGTAAGGGTAAATATGGGATACGCCTTTATAAACGGGTACGCTTTTAGAAACCCAGCAAGCAAGGGCGTAATGCTGGATAGGGCAGAGGGGGCGCAGAATAGGGTAGACAGAGTGGTAGTGCGCTGGGACTTAGTGCTGCGGGACATTTACATAGACGTGCTTAAGGGTACGCCGTCTGCAAAGCCAGTGGCAGCAGCCTTAACCCGTAATACGGAAGTCTGGGAGCTGGCGCTTGCAGACATTTACGTAGGCAAGGGCGTAACAAAGATACTGACGCAGAACATCACAGACCAGCGCTTTAATAGTGCCGTCTGCGGCATTGTAGTAGGGACGGTAAAGGAAATAGACGCAAGTGTACTCACAAAGCAGTTTACGGACTTTTTCAATACCTACAGCGCAGCCGTGCTGGACGAGTTTAGCGTATATAAGCAGAACATGGAAAAGTATCTTACAGAGCTGGCGGGTATATATGAAAGCTACGTAACCCAGACAGAAAGCCTTTTTACGCAGTACGAAAGCCAGTTTAACGAGCGCTACACAACGTTTGAGAACACATTGAACAACTGGGACGAAGAGCTTTTGAAAGCCTATACTGCTTTTATGGCAAATATGCAGCTTTTCCAGACAGAGGCGCAGAACGATTTTAACGCATGGTTTGAGGCTATCAAGGGGCAGCTGGGGGAAGATGCGGCAGGGCAGCTACAGCTTGAAATAGACGGGCTTACGGCAGCAGTGCAGGAGCTTACGCAGGCGGCAGCAGCAGGAACGGCAGAAACAAAAGAGGCGCTTAAGGGGCTGGAAGAGCGGGTGAAAAGGATAGAAAGCGGCTGGGGCATTGATTATAAGCACGACGCAGTATTAGGGCTTTGCTACATGGGCGCAGCCTACATGAGCCAGCATTACGAAAGAGAGGTAGACACGGCAGTATTAGGGCTTGCTTATGCGGGCAATTCCTATCTTGCAAATACATTTTAGGAAAGGTGGCAGACCATGAAAGGATTTCCAAAGACATTAAAGACCAAAGAGGACTATTACAACTGCCTTGCTATGGTGGCGGCTGGGGAGCTGGCGGCGGCTGATTTGCTGGCAAAGATTGAGAGCGCAGAGGCGCAGCGCTACATACAGTGCGCAGTAGCAGAGGCGCAGCCAGAAAAGAAAGCCGTAACGCTTATTTACTGCGACGAGGCAGCAGTAGGCATGAAGTTTACGGCGGGCGGCGTATCTGGGACGGTGCAGGCAGTGACGCACGTACAGAGCGACGAGGCGCAGGCGGCAGGAGAGGCGGCGAATGACCGCACGGCGCTTACACTATCTAAGGCGGTGGCGGCTGGCTGCGCTGTAATTGCGCTGGAAACGGCAGAAACCGTGGCAGGCATGACAACTGACGACATTACAGCATTGAAAGGAGTGTTAAAACAGTATGAGTAGGTTAATGGTTGACGACGTGACAAAGACCGACGCAAGGGCGCTTTTGAACGTAAACAAAATGGCTATGATTAGCGATATTGTAGCGCCAAGCAACGAGTATATGTACGCCAGCGGCGCAAACGAGCTGACGGTAGTAGAGGGCTGCGTTATCGCAGTGGGTGGCGCTGGCATCTTTAAGACGGGAAACACAGTGCTTACGGCTGCTAATCTGGACGTAGGTAGCGCTTTTGCCGTGGGTAGCGACTACTACGTGTATATCTGCGACAGCAGGATTGATGCGGCAGACGAGCGGTATATCATTTCCCTTAATTCCACGTACCCTAACGGCTGGAACGCAAGCAACAGCCGAAAAATAGGCGGCTTTCATTACGGGCGCTGCCGTAAGGTAGACGGCAATTTGCAGCCCGTGAACAGCAGCGGCGTTATCTTTGGCACTGGCTGGGAAAGCGCAGTAAGCAGCGGAATTGTGCCACGTTCCGTATGGACGCTGGGACACCGCCCGAAATGCAGCCCAGAGGGTATGGTATATCTGGGCGGCGGCACATGGGTAGACATTTACCTTAACAGCGACGACGGCGCAAAGGGCTTAAAATCCTCTTACAACTGCGCACCCGCCACGGGTACAGAGGGGCTGAATTGGTATAATTTTGTAGAACGTCTGGCAAAGAGCGGTAAGCGCCTGCCAGATTACAGCGAGTTTTGCGCTTATGCTTTTGGCAGCCCGCAGGGATTGGATAACGCAAATACAAACGCATGGACGGCGACCACGAACACGGGCAGGGGCGTTACGGGCAGCGTGGTTAATGCCGTTTCTGCCGTAGGCTGCGTAGATGCCGTGGGGCGTGTCTGGGAATGGCTTAACGACCTTATCACAAGGGCAGAACACGCCACAAATGCAGATTACCACCCTACAGCAGCGTGGGGCTGGGATAAGAAAACGCCGCTTAAGACGGGCGAGAAAAATTACGACGTTGGCAATATCTATCAGTATTACGCATATTCTTTGGCGGCGCCGCTGGCGGGCGGCCACTGGTACAATGGCGCTAATGCGGGCGCGCGTGCCGTGTCTTGCAACCATTCCCCGTGGAGCGTCGACAGCTACATTGGCGGGCGCGGGGCGTGTGACTCCATGTAGACGGCGGGCGAAAGCCCAGCCGACTACTACGGGGGTGCAAAATGACGGCGCAGGCAAAAACAGACCAACTACACCAGAAAATATATGATTTCCTGCTATACATATATCCGCTGCTAAGCAAGTACCCGAAATTTGAAAAATTCAGCCTGCAAACAGCGACCAGAAACGCAATACTGGAAATGCTGCAAGAGGTAATCAAGTGGGACAAGACAGCGACAAAAAGCCATTTATACGCAGCGGATACGGCGCTACAGCAGAGTAAGGAGCTGCTACGGCTGGCAAACGATTTGAAGTATAGCGCTATGAACGCACAGCACTACGGCACAAGCAGCCGCAAGCTGAAAGAGATAGGCGTTATGCTGGGGGAACTCATAGAAGAGGTAAAAGCAAAGAAGTAATAAAAATATGGGGCAGCTGCTTACTACAGCCCTTTGGCGGCGCTGATAGCGGGCGGCAACTGGAACAATGGCGCTAATGCGGGCGCGCGTGCCGTGAATTGCAACAATTACCCGTGGAACGTCAACAGCAACATTGGCGGGCGCGGGGCGTGTGACTTAGTGAGAGCATTATAGGCTTAGCGTATCTACGGAACACTAGCAAGGGAATTTAAGCAGATGCTTAACATTCTATAGTCAGAGCGGCTGTCCCGCCGTGAGGCAAAGAGAAAAAGCAGGGCTGCTGGTTAGTAGCTGCGGCGAAAGGCAGGAGCTTTTATTTTGAAACGAGTAGGATATACCACGAACCAGAGCGGCGAGCGTGTGACGCTTGCAGAGGCTATGGCTGATTATGCGAATGTGCAGAAAGCCTACAACAAAGCCAGAAAATGCAAGCGATACCGCAAAGACGTTTTGATATTTACCAAAGACAAAGAGGGCAATTTAGAAAAAGTGCGGGACGATATTCTAAACTTTTCCTATGAGCCAAGCGAGTACCATTATTTTAAGGTATTCGAGCCGAAAGAGCGGCAGATAATGGCGCTGCCATTCTATGACAGAGTGGTACAGCACGCCATAAACAACGTGCTAGAGCCTATATTTGACAAGCGCTTTATATCCCAGTCTTACGCCTGCCGAAAAGGTAAGGGTATGCACGCTGCATCTGATACGCTGCAAGGCTGGCTTTATGATTGGCAGAAATTCCACCCAGACGAGCCGCTTTATGCTATAAAGGCAGATATACACCACTATTTCCAGAGCATAGACCACGGCATACTTAAGGCTGAAATACGAAAGGTTATTAAGGACGCTGGGGTACTGGCGCTGCTAGATAAAATCATAGACCATAACGGCAATATGCCAGAGGGCGTAGGGATACCCGTAGGAAATCTTACAAGCCAGCTATTCGCTAATATTTATCTGGATAAGCTGGATAAGTACGTAAAGCACACACTGGGCGCAAAGCAGTACATACGGTACATGGACGACTTTATAATCTTAAGCCCAGACAAGGACGAGCTGCGGCGCTGGCTGGCAGACATTGAGGAATTTTTAAGGGACGAGCTGCGGCTTGCGCTTAACCCTAAAACTACGATACTGGCAGCAAAGAACGGGGTAGACTTTGTAGGCTACAAGCACAGGGCAACGCACAGAAAAGTAAGACCAGACAGCATTAAGCGTGTCAAGAGGACAATTAAGAAGTGCGAGAGCGGGAAAATCACGAAAGAGCAGCTACAAAAGAGTATACAGAGCTGGACGGGACACGCAGGACACGCCGACAGCTACCACTTACGGAAGAAAATAAAAACGCTGGCAGATGCAGCCATACAAAAGGCGGCATAGACCAGCAGGCGCAGGAGTGAGTACATGGGTAACAATTTGCTACAAGTGCTGCAAGAGCAGCAGAAAATTATTGAACAGCAAAGCAGGCTTATTGTGGATTTGACAGCCACGCTGGAAAACTGGGAAAGCGTAGCAGGGTACGACGGCGCAGAACTGAAAGAGCGGGCATTAAATTTGCAAAAGCAGAAAGGCAGGATTTATGGAAATGAAGATTTTGGAATTTATCAACATGGCGGCAAATAACAAGGTAATTGAGCTGGTGGTGCTTGCGATTGTATTCGATACAATCTTTGGAGTGCTGCGGGCGGTGCGTGAAAAGAGGTTTAACAGCTGCGCAGGGATTGACGGGGCTATCCGTAAAGTGGGTATGCTTATTTCCCTTGTGTTCATGCTGGCTATTGATATGCTGATAAAGGTTAATCTTATCGGCTTTATCCCAGAGGCAGCACGTAACCATTTGGGGCTTACGAGCGTGGGCGTGGCTGAATTTTTCGCACTTCTCTATATTGCCTATGAGGTAGTGAGCATTTTTAAGAATATGGCGCTTTGCGGGCTGCCCGTTAAGAAAGTCTGGGCGACGGTGCGGGCGTTTCTGGGGAAGTACACGGACGAGCTGCCAGACACGGACGAGCTGGACGGAAACAGCACCACGGGCAGCGTAGAGGGACACAGACAGCAGGAAAAATAATAAAACATAGACAGTATGCAGCAGGCGCTTACGGGAAACCGCAGGCGCTTGTTTCATGCAGAAAGGACGGTAAAGACCATGAGGAAAATTAACAAGCTGATAAGCGGCTACAATCACAATGCGGGCAGCGTTTCAAGAATTAAGTATATCGTCATTCACTATACGGGCGCACTGGGGGACGCAAAGGCAAACTGCAATTACTTTGCGGGCGGCAACCGCAACGCCTCTGCGCATTACTTTGTAGGGTATGACGGGGCAATCTGGCAGAGCGTAGAGGATAAAAATGTAGCGTGGCACTGCGGCGCTAAGTCCTATAAGCACGCAGAGTGCAGAAATGCAAACAGTATCGGTATCGAAATGTGCGTAAGGAAGAAAAGCACGGCGAGCATGGGCGCTACCGATAAAGATTGGTATTTTGAGGACGCAACGGTAGAGGCTGCGGCAGAGCTTACACGGTACTTAATGGATAAGTATAATGTGCCTGCGTCGCACGTCGTAAGGCATTATGACGTTACGGGGAAGATTTGCCCTAACCCGTATGTATATAACACCACGGCGCATACATGGGACGAGTTTAAGCGGCTGATAAGCGACACTGCATCTGCTGGCGGCATGGTGCAGAACGGGAACACGGAAAAGGCAATCTGGGACTATCTGGCGGGCAAAGGCTTAAACGCATACGCCGTGGCAGGCTTAATGGGTAATCTGTATGCGGAAAGCGGGCTTAATTCCTGCAATCTGCAAAACAGCTATAACAAGAGCCTTAATATGACAGATGCACAGTATACGGCTGCCGTGGATAATGGCAGCTACGGCAATTTTGTAAAGGACAAGGCGGGCTACGGGCTGGCGCAGTGGACGTACCACACAAGAAAGCAGGCGTTACTTAACTATGCGAAAAAGGCGGGTGCATCTATCGGCAGTCTGGATATGCAGCTTGCCTTTTTGTGGGACGAGCTGCAAGGCTATAAATCCGTTATCAGCACATTAAAGGGCGCAAAGAGCGTGCGTGCTGCCTCTGATGCCGTGCTGCTGGGATTTGAAAAGCCAGCAGACCAGAGCGAGGCGGTACAGAAAAAGCGTGCAGGGTACGGCGAGGCGTATTACAAGAAATATGCAGGCGGGCAGCAGACAGCAGTACCGCAGGAAAAGCCGCAGGCGGCAGCAGGCGTGCCGTTCAAGGTTAAAGTGGATACATTAGACCTTAATATAAGGACGGGCGCAGGGACGGACTACGCAAAGACGGGAGAGCATACGGGCAAAGGCGTATTTACCATTGTGGAAGTGAAAGAGGGTAAAGGGAGTACGGCAGGCTGGGGCAGGCTGAAAAGCGGCGCAGGCTGGATAAGTCTTGACTATGCCACACGCTTAGCGTAAGAAGAATGAGGGCAGGCGGCTTAAGTGCTGCTTACCCTCTTATTTTTTTGGAAAATTTTATGAAAAACGCATTGACAATATACCGAAAAAGGTATATAATTTAAGACATAGAAAGGAGAACAGTAAGAAACTATAAAGCGCAAGGCGCAGAAAGGAGAAACGGCAGATTGGGTAAAAAGAAACAAAAGAAAAAGCCTATCAAATGGCAAGAGCTGGCGGCAAATGCACTGATAGACTTAATCGTAGGGGCGGCACTAATCATAATAGACAAGCTATTAGGTTAGAGCCAAAGGCGGGCGAAAGCCCGCCGCCTACTAAGAATATAACACAAACCCAAAGCCGAGTAAAGGGTATGCTTTTGAAAATAGGTATTTTTTTGGTAGCCGCAGGGCTGGTAAAGCTGCTGGTAGCTCTGGTAATGAGAGCGAAAGAAAAGAGAGGTAAAGCATGAATTTAGGCGCAAATATCAAAAAAGTAAGAAAGAGCGCAGGCGTGACGCAGAAAGAACTTGCAGAACGCCTGCAAGTCTACCAGAAAGACATAAGCCGCTGGGAGAACAACGAGCTTACACCGAGCGCATTAACACTGGCAAAAATATGTAATGAGCTGGGCGCATCTGCTGACGAGATTTTAGAGTTAAAATAATTACGAAAGTGAGGTTTATTTATCATGGGTAAAAAGAAAATGGTACTTTATGGGGCGGCTGCGCTATTTGCAGTAAGCGGAGTGGTGGCACTGCCGTCTGGGAATATTACGGGCGGTATCGGCTGCATAGTGATTGCTGCCGTATGTTTTCTGCTGGCACGCAAACCAGCAAGAGAGGCGGCAGGGCAGCAGGCAGCGCCAAGGACGGCGGGAACACCTGCCGCTGGCAGCAGGATTGCGGAAACCATACGCACAAAAGTAGTGGGCGTGACTTTCCAGAACGACGACGGCGAAAGCAGGCAGGATATATTAAGCCGTATGACGGGCGACGAGGAAATAGAGATAGAGAAAACCACATACAACGGAGAGCCTGCCGCATATGTGAAATGGGGAAATAAAATACTGGGGTATTTATCGGCAGAACTGGCAAAAGATTTGGCGGCAAAGTATCCTAATGCCCGCTATACCGCAGAAATACTGGAAATTTCTGGGGGGGGGTACAGACGTTTGGGTGTAATATAGAGCTTGACGTTATTGTAGAAGAACAGCAACGTAGCCAGCGTACAGCGGGCGAAACGATAGTATATATAGACCGCAGCAGTAAAAAGTACCATAGTAAGCCTAATTGTTCTGGAATGAAAAACCCAAAGGGCATACCGCTAAGCCAAGCAAAGAAAAAATACACAGCTTGTAAGAAATGCTGTAAATGAGCTATGAAATAAGAGCCGCAGACTTGTAAAAGAGTTTGCGGCTTTTCGTCGTATATAGACCACAACGAAAGAGAGGCAGAAACAATGGCAAATAAAAAGGGCAGCCACCAGCTGACAAGGGCAGATAGGATAAAAATAGAGGCGCTGCTTAAAGAGGGCTTAAGCAAGGCGAAAATAGCGGCGCATCTGGGGGTACACCGCAGCACTATATATAATGAACTGAAAAGGGGAGAGTATGAACACCGTAATAGTGACTGGACGACGGAAAAAAGATACAGCCCAGACATAGCGCAGGAAAAGGCAGAGGAAAATTTAAAAGTAAGAGGCACACAGCTTAAAATAGGCAATGATATTGCGTATGCAAATTATATAGAGGACAAAATAGTAAAAGAGGATTATAGCCCAGCGGCAGTGCTGGGGGAGCTTAAAGCGCAGGGAAGAGAGAAAGAATTTAATACTACCGTCTGCGTAGCCACTCTTTACAGTTACATAGATAAGGGCGTTTTCCTTAAGCTGACTAATAAGGATTTGCCAGTAAAGAAGAATAAAAAGCGGGGGTATAAGAAAGTACGCAAGCAGCAGGCACGGGCGACAGCAGGCGACAGCATAGAAAAGCGCCCAGAAGAGATAGACCAGCGGGAAGAGTTCGGACACTGGGAAATGGATAGCGTGATAGGAAAGCGGGGAGTGTCTAAAAACGTGCTGCTGGTACTGACAGAAAGAAAGACACGGGACGAGATTATATTTAAGCTGCCAGACCATACAGACGAGGCGGTAGTAGCGGCGCTGGATAGATTAGAGCGCAGATACGGTGCAGATATGTTTAGACAGATATTTAAGACAATCACGGTAGACAATGGCAGCGAGTTTGCCGACGTGAACGGCTTAGAGCGTTCTATACTGATAGAGGGGAAAAAGAGGACACATTTATATTACTGCCACCCATATAGCAGCTGGGAGCGTGGCACGAATGAGGTAACAAATAAAATGGTACGCCGTAAAGTGCCAAAGGGTACAAACTTTGACGATAAGACCGACGAGGAAATAGAGAAAATAGAGGGCTGGATAAACGGCTACCCACGCAGGATACATGGCTACCGTTCTGCTGGGGAGCTTTTCGCAGAAGAGCTGGAAAAGCTGGCTTAATATCAGATATAGCGACTTTGAGAGGCTGGCAGTAGTGGCAGCCTTAAAATTGCGCCCATTCCAGTAAAAGGGAGTTTACAAGGCGGGCGCACTCTGGTATAGTAAGGGTAGCATATCTGCTGTATTTCATTCTGTATAGTTAAATTCTACAAAATACCCACTACCCAATTAGTAAATATGCCGAAAGTGAAAAAATGTTCAAAAAAAGGTTGAAATTTTTATCCTGATTGATTTTTTAAAAAAATGCTTGCATTTCCTCAAAAGACCATGTATACTATGTGTTGCTGTGGCATGATAGCTGTGAAGCGCGAGGTTGCTGCTGAAGGACGATGCCTGATAGCAGGTTTTCCGTGGAGCGAATGTCAAGTTAGGAAACTGACGACAAGTCACTGTACAAAGTTCATGTCTGTCGAGGGACAGAAACAACCGTGAGAAACGATGTGTAAAGCAGTAATGTGTTTTTAAACAGGATACACACGGGAGAGTGTACAGTCACCGCTTGTCGTACTTCAATCAAAAGTGCGAAAAGGAGGCGACTTTTTTTATGGCAACAAGTCAAGTAATGAGAATTACACTGAAAGCATACGATCATCAACTGGTTGATGCGTCTGCCAAAAAAATCATCGAAACAGTCAAGAAGAACGGGTCTCAGGTAAGCGGACCGGTACCTCTTCCTACCAAAAAGGAAGTGGTAACCATCTTAAGGGCAGTCCACAAATATAAGGATTCCCGCGAGCAGTTTGAGCAGAGAACCCATAAAAGACTGATTGATATCATTGCACCGACCCAGAAGACGGTTGATGCATTGCAGAGACTGGAAATGCCTGCGGGCGTTTACATCGATATCAAGATGAAGACCAAATAACAAGTAAAACCAATAATATCCCCTACTAGTATGGACGCGGATGCGTCCCGCTGTAGAACAAACAGGAGGAAAACATGAAAAAAGCGATTTTGGCAACAAAAGTCGGAATGACTCAAATCTTCAATGAAGACGGCGTTCTTGTTCCCGTAACGGTTCTTCAGGCAGGTCCCTGTGTGGTTACACAGATTAAGACGGTCGAAAATGACGGTTACAGTGCAGTACAGGTAGGCTTTGTGGACAAGAAAGACAAAACCGTAAACAAGGATGCGAGCGGCAAGAAAGAAATCATCCACAGGCACGGCGCTTCAAAAGCCGAGCAGGGACATTTCAAGAAAGCCGGCGTTACATCCAAGAGGTATGTGAGAGAATTTAAGTTTGAAAATGCAGAAGAGTACACGCTTGGCTCCGAAATCAAGGCTGATATTTTTGCAGCGGGCGACAAGATTGATGCATCTGCAATTTCCAAAGGTAAAGGTTTCCAGGGTGCTATCAAGAGACACGGACAGCACAGAGGACCTATGGCCCATGGTTCCAAATTCCATCGTCATCAGGGTTCCAATGGCGCCTGCTCTTCTCCCAGCCGCGTATTCAAAGGAAAAGGGATGCCCGGACATATGGGATGTGTAAAGGTAACGGTTCAGAATCTGGAAGTCATCAGAGTGGATGCGGAAAAGAACCTGCTTTTAGTAAAGGGCGCAGTACCCGGACCCAAGAAAGCTTTAGTGACAGTGAAAGAAACCGTAAAGGTTGAAGCTTAACAGCGCATCTCGTGACGCGCAGATGAAAGGAGGACTTAAACAGAAATGGCAAACGTATCTGTTTATAATATGGAAGGCAAAGAAGTCGGTAAAATCGACTTGAGCGATGCTGTGTTTGGTGTCGAAGTAAATGAACATCTTGTACACATGGCAGTGGTACAGCATCTTGCAAACAAACGTCAGGGAACACAGAAAGCAAAAACACGTTCCGAAGTTTCCGGCGGCGGAAGGAAGCCCTGGAGGCAGAAAGGAACCGGTCACGCAAGACAGGGTTCAACCAGGTCTCCCCAGTGGAAAGGCGGCGGAGTGGTATTTGCTCCCGTGCCCAGGGATTATTCCTTCAAATTAAACAAGAAAGAAAAGAGAGCAGCATTAAAGTCAGCGCTTACAAGCAAAGTGATGGATGAAAAGATTGTAGTGGTTGACGAGTTGAAATTTGACGAAATCAAGACCAAGAATTTCAAAACGGTGATGGATAACCTCAAGGTGGATAAAGGTTTGGTTGTTCTTGCAGAGAATGACAAAAACGTTATCTTGTCCGCAAGGAACATCCCCACAATAGAAACTACTTCTATCGGCACCTTAAACGTATACGACGTTATGAAGGCAGGCAAGGTAGTGCTGACCAAGGATGCCGTTTCCAAGATTGAGGAGGTATACGCATAATGGCTGATATCAAATACTATGACGTAATCCTCAAGCCGGTTATTACAGAAAAGAGCATGGCCGGTATGAGTGAAAAGAAATATACTTTCCTGGTTCATCCGGAAGCAAACAAGACTCAGATTAAGGAAGCCGTTGAGAAAATGTTCGAGGGAGCCAAAGTAGCAAAGGTAAATACCCAGAATTACGACGGCAAGACAAAAAGACGCGGTATGACAGTCGGCAAGACTGCAAAGACCAAGAAAGCCATTGTACAGCTTACCGCTGACAGCAAGGATATCGAAATCTTCGCTGGATTATAATAGTCGGGTTAAAGTATGCGGCGCAGAGAGCCGCGCAAAGAATCTAAAAGAAAAGGAGATATAACAATGGGAATTAAGAAATACAACCCATATACACCTTCCAGAAGGCATATGACCGGTTCCGATTTCTCTGAAATCACAAAGAAAACGCCTGAGAAATCCCTCTGTGTGTCTTTGGAAAAGAATGCAGGCCGCAACAATCAGGGAAAGATTACGGTGAGACACCGTGGCGGCGGTTCCAGAAGGAAATACAGGATTATTGATTTCAAGAGAAACAAGGATGGTATTCCGGCAAGAGTAATTGGTATCGAGTACGACCCTAACAGGACGGCAAATATCGCGCTTATCTGTTATGAAGACGGTCAGAAGGCTTATATTCTGGCTCCGGAAGGACTTACCGACGGCATGAAAGTCATGAACGGCGCACAGGCGGAAGTGAGAGTAGGAAACTGCCTGCCGTTGTCTGAGATTCCTGTCGGTACACAGATACACAACATTGAATTATATCCCGGCAGGGGCGGCCAGCTGGTTCGTTCCGCAGGCAACAGCGCACAGCTGATGGCAAAGGAAGGAAAATATGCCACACTCAGGCTTCCCTCCGGTGAAATGAGAATGGTTCCTCTTTTATGCAGGGCAACCGTAGGTGTTGTAGGCAATGTCGACCACAACCTTATCAATATCGGTAAAGCAGGACGTAAGCGCCACATGGGCATCCGCCCTACGGTACGCGGTTCCGTCATGAACCCGAACGACCATCCTCACGGTGGTGGTGAAGGAAAGACCGGTATCGGACGTCCCGGACCCAGTACCCCTTGGGGCAAACCTGCACTCGGCTTGAAGACGCGTAAGAAGAAAAACAAATCCAACAAGCTGATTGTAAGAAGAAGAGACGGCAAGGCTATCAAATAATTAAGGAGGAAAGACAATGGCTAGATCACTGAAAAAAGGACCGTTCGCAGACCAGAGCTTACTGAAAAAAGTAGATGCCCTAAATGCATCAGGACAGAAGCAGGTTATCAAAACCTGGTCCCGTCGTTCTACAATTTTCCCTTCTTTTGTGGGACATACAATTGCAGTTCACGATGGCAGAAAGCACGTTCCCGTATATGTAACGGAAGATATGGTTGGACATAAACTTGGTGAGTTTGTTGCCACCAGAACTTTTAGAGGACATGGCAAGGACGAAAAGAAGTCTAAAGTAAGATAGTTTGAAAGGAGGAACAATTCTATGGCTAAGGGACATAGAAGTCAAATTAAGAGAGAAAGAAATGCGCAGAAAGATACAAGACCTTCAGCTAAGTTATCTTACGCAAGGGTTTCTGTTCAGAAAGCATGTTTCGTATTGGATGCCATAAGGGGCAAAGATGTGCAGACCGCACTTGCCGTTCTGGCTTATAATCCCAGATATGCATCCAGCGTTATTAAGAAGTTATTAGAATCAGCTATCGCAAACGCTGAAAACAATAATGGCATGAATCCTGACAACCTTTATATTGCAGAGTGTTTTGCAAATAAAGGTCCCACAATGAAGAGGGTCAGACCGAGGGCGCAGGGCAGGGCTTACAGGATTGAAAAGCAGATGAGCCATATTACCATCGTTCTGGACGAGAAGAAGTAGGAAGGGAGAAAAAGTTATGGGACAGAAAGTTAATCCTCACGGCCTTAGAGTCGGCGTTATTAAAGATTGGGATTCAAAATGGTACGCTGATGCAGAATTCTCTGACTATTTAGTAGAAGACTACAACATCAGGACGTACTTAAAGAAAAAATTGTTTGCTGCCGGTATCTCCAAAATTGAGATTGAAAGAGCTTCCGACAGGGTAAAAGTGATTATTTATACAGCAAAACCCGGCGTGGTAATCGGCAAGGGCGGCGCTGAAATTGAAGTGACCAAGAATGAACTTGCTAAAATGACTGACAAGAAGGTTCTGGTAGACATCAAGGAAATCAAAAGACCGGATAAGGATGCACAGCTTGTGGCGGAAAATATTGCACAGCAGCTTGAAAACCGTGTATCTTTCAGACGCGCCATGAAATCCTGCATGGGCAGAACCATGAAAGCCGGTGCGCTTGGCATCAAGGCTTCCTGCTCCGGACGTCTGGGCGGCGCCGATATGGCACGTACCGAGTTTTACAATGAGGGAACCATTCCCCTGCAGACATTGAGAGCAGATATTGATTATGGCTTCGCTGAGGCTGACACTACTTACGGTAAGGTTGGCGTTAAGGTATGGATTTACAAAGGCGAAGTACTTCCCACTAAAAATCAGGAAGGGAGCGAGAAATAGTTATGTTAATGCCTAAGAGAGTAAAACGTCGTAAACAGTTCCGTGGCAGTATGGCCGGTAAGGCTATGAGGGGCAACACTCTGACTTTCGGCGAATATGGCCTGGTGGCTACCGAACCCTGCTGGATTAAGTCCAATCAGATTGAAGCAGCCCGTATCGCACTTACCCGTTATACAAAACGTACCGGTAAAGTCTGGATTAAGATTTTCCCGGATAAACCAGTAACAGCAAAACCGGCAGAAACACGTATGGGTTCCGGTAAAGGTACATTGGAATACTGGGTAGCAGTTGTGAAACCTGGACGTGTAATGTTTGAAATTGCAGGAGTTCCCGAGGAGTCCGCTAAAGAAGCATTACGTCTTGCAATGCACAAACTCCCTTGTAAATGTAAGATTGTTTCTAAAGCAGATTTGGAAGGCGGTGTGTCAAATGAAAACAAATAAGTATGTAGAAGATTTGAAAAATAAATCAGAAGCAGAACTGGCAAACGAATTAGTCGCTGCTAAAAAAGAGCTTTTCAATTTGAGATTCCAGAACGCAACCAACCAGTTGGACAATACGGCAAGAATCAAAGAAGTGAGAAAGAATATTGCCCGCATCCAGACTGTAATGACTGAGAAAGCAAACGCTTAATCAAAGCCGTTCAATTTAGTGAAAATATTCCCGCTTCAAGGGATGGAATTTCAGAAAGGAGATTTAACCGTGGAAAGAAATTTGAGAAAAACACGTACCGGTAAAGTTGTAAGCAATAAGATGGATAAGACCATTGTTGTTGCCATCGAGAATCATGTAAAACATCCTCTTTACAAGAAAATTGTAAAAGATACCTATAAACTCAAAGCACATGATGAGAACAACGAATGCAATATCGGCGATACAGTTAAGGTAATGGAAACAAGACCTTTATCCAAGGATAAGAGATGGAGACTTGTTGAAATCGTTGAAAAAGCTAAATAAATGATTATTTGGAAGGAGAATTATCATGGTTCAGCAAGAAAGCAGACTGAAAGTTGCTGATAACACAGGTGCAAAAGAATTGCTGTGCATCAGGGTTATGGGCGGCTCTACAAGAAGATATGCACAGATTGGTGATATCATAGTTGCTTCTGTTAAAGATGCAACACCAGGCGGCGTTGTAAAAAAAGGTGATGTGGTAAAGGCTGTTGTCGTTCGTACCGTTAAGGGCGCGCGCCGTAAAGACGGTTCTTACATCAAATTTGATGAAAATGCTGCTGTCATTATCAAAGATGACAAGACTCCGAGAGGAACTCGTATTTTTGGGCCGGTAGCCAGAGAGCTTCGTGAGAAACAGTTTATGAAAATTGTTTCCCTCGCTCCCGAAGTATTATAAGGAGGTACCCCATGTCTATGTTAAAAATCAAAAAAGGCGATACCGTAAAGGTGATTGCCGGTAAAGATAACGGCAAAGAGGGCAAGGTAATTGCCATCGACCGTAAAAACTTAAAAGTAACAGTGGAAGGCGTGAACATGGTAACAAAGCACGTAAAGCCTTCTCAGGCAAATCCCAATGGGGGAATCCTGCAGAAAGAAGCAGCGCTTGATATATCCAATGTAATGTATGTCCACAAGGGAAAAGCAACCAGAATCGGGTTTAAAGTGGAAAACGGCAAGAAAGTCCGTTTTGCAAAATCAACCGGTGAAGTGATTGACTAATTGCAGGGAAGGAGGAAATAAAGCGTGAGCAGACTTAGAGATTTTTACAATGATGAAATCATTGCAGCAATGACAAAAAAGTTTGGATATAAAAATGTCATGGAAGTTCCCAAGCTTGACAAGATTGTTGTCAATATGGGCGTTGGCGAAGCAAAAGAGAATGCAAAAGTTTTAGAGGGCGCCGTGAAAGACATGGAGACCATCACAGGTCAGAAAGCGGTTCTCACGAAGGCAAAGAACTCTATTGCAAACTTCAAAATCCGTGAAGGCATGGCAATCGGATGCAAAACAACCCTGCGCGGTGAAAAAATGTATGAGTTTTTGGACCGTCTGGTAAATCTGGCATTGCCCCGTGTACGTGACTTCAGAGGGGTAAATCCCAATGCGTTTGACGGAAGAGGCAACTATGCACTTGGCATTAAGGAGCAGATTATCTTCCCTGAAATCGAATATGATAAGGTAGATAAAGTAAGAGGTATGGATATCATTTTCGTAACAACTGCAAAGACAGACGAAGAGGCACGTGAATTATTGAGATTATTCAACATGCCCTTTGCAAAATAAGGAGGTAAATTCATGGCTAAGACATCTATGAAGCTGAAACAGCAGCGTAAACCCAAGTTCTCCACGAGAGCTTATACGCGTTGTAAAATCTGCGGCCGTCCCCATGCTGTTTTGAAAAAGTACGGAATCTGCAGAATTTGCTTCCGTGAACTGGCATATAAGGGACAGATTCCCGGCATAAAAAAAGCCAGTTGGTAATTTATTTTATGCATGATTCAAGTCAGGTAGATAAGGAGGATACTAAATCATGACAATGAGCGACCCTATTGCAGATATGCTTACCAGAATCCGTAATGCAAATACTGCAAAACATGATACAGTAGATATTCCTTCTTCCAAAATGAAACTGTCCATCGCACAGATTCTTCTGGATGAAGGTTATATTAAAAAATTTGAAGTAATTGAGGACGGCGTATTCAAAACAATCCGCATTACCTTAAAGTACGGCGCTGACAAAAATGAAAAAATCATTTCCGGCATTAAGAGAATCAGCAAACCCGGTCTCCGTGTTTATGCCGGCAGGGATGAGCTGCCCAAGGTTCTCGGCGGACTCGGCGTTGCCATTATCTCCACCAACCAGGGCGTTATCACCGACAAAAAGGCAAGGGAACTGCAGGTTGGCGGCGAAGTATTGGCTTTTGTATGGTAAATTTGACAGTAACAGGTAAATTAAACAAATAAACAGGAGGTACGGGCATGTCACGTATAGGTAGAATGCCAATCGCGATTCCTGCAGGCGTAACTGTAGAAGTTGCAGAAAATAACAAGGTGACTGTAAAAGGTCCCAAGGGTACTCTGGAGAGAGTGCTTCCCCAGGAGATGGAAATCAAAGTAGAGGGCGCAGAAGTAACAGTTGCAAGGCCCAACGACTTAAAGAAAATGAAATCCCTCCATGGATTGACCAGAACACTGATTAACAATATGGTGGTAGGCGTTACACAGGGATATGAGAAAAAGCTGGAAGTGAACGGCGTAGGTTACAGGGCTGCAAAATCCGGCAAAGTCCTGACTTTGTCCCTGGGATACTCCCATCCGGTAGAGATGACTGACCCCGAAGGTATCGAAACGGTGCTGGAAGGACAGAATGTCATTATTGTAAAGGGAATTGATAAAGAAAAAGTTGGCCAATTCGCTGCTGAAATCAGAGATAAGAGAAGACCTGAACCTTACAAGGGCAAGGGAATTAAATATGCTGATGAAACAATCAGACGTAAAGTTGGTAAGACTGGTAAGAAATAACAGATAAGGAGAGTATGAAAATGGTTAGAAAAGAATCAAGACGGGAAGTGCGTGCGAAAAAGCACATGAGAATTCGTAACCGTTTCAGCGGCAATGCTGAGAGGCCACGTTTAGCTGTATTCAGAAGCAATAATCATATGTATGCTCAAATTATCGACGACACAGTTGGGAACACACTGGTTGCTGCCTCTACCGTGGAAAAGGAGATAAAGGCAGAACTCGAAAAAACCAATAACGTTGATGCAGCGGCATATTTAGGAACTGTCATTGCCAAGAGGGCAATCGAAAAAGGTATCAAGGAAGTAGTCTTTGACAGGGGCGGCTTTATATACCATGGTAAAATTGCAGCATTAGCTGATGCAGCCAGAGAAGCTGGCTTACAATTCTAGGAAAGGAAGAGGACATATGAAACATACAATCATAGATGCAAGTCAGCTGGAATTAACAGATAAAGTTGTAGTTATTAAACGTGTTTCCAAAACCGTTAAAGGTGGACGTAATATGCGTTTCACAGCCCTGGTGGTTGTCGGTGACGGAAACGGCCATGTTGGCGCCGGCCTGGGCAAGGCTGTGGAAATTCCCGAAGCAATCCGCAAAGGGAAAGAAGACGCCATGAAACATCTGGTAAATGTTGCGATGGATGGTAACAACAGTATTACACATGACTTTATCGGCAAATACGGTTCTGCCAATGTTCTTTTGAAGAGGGCTCCGGAAGGTACCGGTATTATTGCAGGCGGTCCTGCGCGTATTGTTTGTGAGCTTGCAGGTATCAAAAATATCCGTACAAAGTCTTTAGGCTCCAACAACAAGCAGAATGTAGTTCTTGCAACCATTGCAGGTTTAGCGCAGTTAAAGGCTCCTGAAGAAGTAGCTAAAAACCGCGGCAAGGCAGTAGAAGAAATTTTTGCTTAATGAGGGGTTGTTTCCCTGAATGGGTTGAAAGGAGAGAAAGGTAATGGCAGAAAAAAAGTTAAAAATTACTCTGGTTAAATCCACTATCGGCGCTGTTCCCAAAAATAGAGCAGTTGTAGAGTCCATGGGCCTTAGGAAGATTAACAGTTCGATTATCCTGCCGGACAACGACGCTACAAGGGGACAGATTCGGAAGATTAATCATTTAATCAAAGTAGAAGAAGTAGAAGTATAAGCAGATAAGGAGGTGTCAGAATGGAATTATCTAATTTAAGACCTGCGGAAGGCTCCAAGCATAGCGATAATTTTAGAAGAGGCCGCGGACACGGTTCAGGCAACGGAAAAACTGCCGGCAAAGGCCATAAGGGACAGAAAGCCCGTTCAGGAGCTCCCAGAATCGGTTTTGAAGGTGGACAGATGCCGTTATACAGACGTATTCCCAAGAGAGGTTTCCACAACAGGAATACAAAAGAAATCGTCGCTATCAACGTGAGCGCTTTGGAGCGTTTTGAAAATGACAGCGTGGTGGATATCAACACACTGCTGGAGACAGGCGTTATTAAAAATCCGAAAGATGGCGTAAAGGTTCTTGGAAATGGAGAGTTAACCAAAAAGCTTACAGTCAAAGTGAATGCATTCAGTGCATCTGCTAAAGAAAAGATTGAAGCTCTTGGTGGAAGTGCAGAGGTGATGTAAATGCTTACAACGCTGAAAAATGCATTCAAAATCAAAGAAATCAGAAATAAATTATTATTTACGTTCGCCATGCTGGTTGTGATTCGTATCGGGTCACAACTGCCTGTGCCGGGCGTAAATACGGAATATTTCAAGTCCTGGTTTAACAGCCAGGCCGGAAACGGCAACGCGTTCAGTTTCTTTGACGCAATTACCGGCGGTTCCTTTATCAATATGTCCATTTTGGCGCTTGGTATCAACCCGTATATTACCTCATCCATCATCATGCAGCTTTTGACGATTGCGATTCCGAAGCTGGAAGAAATGCAGAAGGATGGGGAAGACGGCAGGAAAAAGATTGCGTCCATCACGAGATATGTGACGGTTGTGCTTGCCCTGATTCAGGCGACGGCAATGGCTATCGGATTCGGTCGGCAGGGCCTTTTGGTTCATTATAACGCAATGAGCGTCATCGTGGCTATCTCGGCCATGACGGCAGGAAGCGCTTTCCTCATGTGGATTGGTGAGAGAATCACGGAAAACGGTGTGGGTAACGGTATTTCCATTGTCCTGATTATCAATATCATTTCGCGTCTTCCGGAAGACTTGAACAATTTGTTTGAGCAGTTTGTAAAGGGTAAGCCGTTTGCCACGGCAGCGCTGGCGGTTGTGGTTATCCTTGCCATTATCATACTGATGGTGGTTCTGGTAATCATATTGAACGGCGGTGTGCGCAAGATTCCCGTGCAGTATGCACAGAAGGTGCAGGGAAGAAGGCTGGTAGGCGCGCAGTCCTCCAATATGCCTTTAAAGATTAATACGGCGGGGGTTATTCCCATTATTTTTGCACAGTCCATTATGCAGTTCCCGATTATTATCTGCTCCTTTATGCAGTATGAGGGGACAGGCTTCTGGAGGGAAGTGTTAAACGGGTTAAATTCCGCTAACTGGTGTAATCCGAAGCAGCCGGTATATTCCATCGGACTGCTGGTGTATATCCTGTTGGTAATCTTCTTTGCATATTTTTATACCTCCATTACCTTCAATCCTTTGATGGTAGCGGACAATATGAAAAAGCAGGGTGGATTTATACCGGGTATCAGACCGGGTAAGCCAACCAGCGATTATCTTACAAGAGTTTTAAACTACGTTATCTTTATCGGCGCCGTAGGTCTTACCATTGTAGGTATTCTTCCTTATGTATTCAACGGATTATTTAAGGCAAGCGTATCCTTTGGGGGAACCAGTCTGATAATTATTGTAAGTGTTATACTGGAAACCATGAAACAGATTGAATCCCAGATGCTGGTGCGTAATTACAAAGGCTTTTTAAATGACTAAATGACTGGTATGGGACTTAAGTATCCGGGGAAAATTTCCCCGGATGCTTTTTCAATTCTGTTGTTGCAAACCTGAGAAAATAACGGTAAAATATAAATATTAGGCATTATCAGGATTGGAGAATGGAGGAAAAATATGAAGATTATTATGTTGGGCGCACCGGGCGCAGGTAAAGGAACACAGGCGAAGATGATAGCAGACAAATATCAGATTCCCCACATTTCCACCGGAGATATTTTCAGGGCAAACATTAAGAACGGTACAAAGCTTGGTATGGAAGCAAAGCAGTACATGGATAAAGGGCTTCTGGTTCCCGACGAACTGACCGTAAAGATTCTGCTTGACAGGGTGGCGCAGCCCGACTGTGCAAACGGTTATGTCCTGGACGGTTTCCCGAGGACGATTCCGCAGGCAGAAGTGCTGGATAAGGCATTGGCAGAGATTAACGATAAAATTGACTATGCCATCAACGTGGATGTGCCGGACGAGAATATCATTAACAGGATGTCGGGAAGACGCGCCTGCCTTTCCTGCGGCGCTACGTACCATATCGTGCATATTCCGCCCAAGACGGAAGGCGTATGCGACAAATGCGGGCAGCCGCTGGTGTTGCGTGATGACGACAAGGCGGAAACCGTAAAGAACAGGCTGGATGTATATCATGAGCAGACCCAGCCGCTTATCGACTTCTATACAAAAAAGGGTATCCTGAAGACTGTGGACGGGACAGTGGATATGCAGGATGTATTCAATGCCATCGTTGCAATTTTAGGATAGAATCGGGTGAGACAATATGGCTGTGACAATTAAATCTGCCAGGGAAATTGAATTGATGCGGGAGTCCTGCAGGCTGCTTGCCAAGGTGCATAAGGCGCTGGAGGAAGCCATAAGGCCGGGTATGTCAACCATGGAAATCGACATTATGGGTGATAAGCTGATAAGGGAGTTGGGATGCATTCCCAACTTCAGGGATTATCACGGATACCCGGCTTCCATCTGCACTTCGGTCAATGACGAGGTAGTGCATGGCATTCCTGATAAGCACAGGATTTTGCAGGAAGGGGATATTATCAGCCTCGATGCAGGCCTTATTTATAAAGGCTATCACTCCGACGCGGCCAGGACCCATGCGGTGGGAGAGGTCAGTGCAGAAGCTAAGAAGCTGATGGATGTGACAAAGCAGAGTTTTTTTGAAGGTATAAAGATGGCAAAAGCAGGGAATCATCTGCATGACATTTCCAATGCCATTGACGCCTATGTATCGCAGTTTGGATACGGCATTGTCAGGGATTTGGTCGGACACGGCATCGGCACCGAACTGCACGAAGACCCGCAGATTCCCAACTTTGCTCAGAAACGAAGGGGAATCAAGCTCCAGCCCGGCATGACGCTGGCAGTTGAGCCGATGATAAACATGGGCAGGGCGGATGTGGAATGGCTGGATGACGACTGGACGGTTGTGACAGAGGATGGCTCTTTGTCAGCGCATTATGAGAATACCATCCTGATTACGGAGGGTGAGCCGGAGATACTTACGCTTTACTGACGGGAGGAAAGTTATCTATGATAGGTATGCTGGCATTTTCCAAAGCTGGGCATGACAGACAGACGGTTTATATGATAATAAAAGAGGATGCGGAATATGTATATCTTAGCGACGGCAGGCTAAAGACCGTGGAGCGTCCCAAAAAAAAGAACAAAAAGCATATACAGCCCATAAAGCAGGGGATGGATGAAGCCATCACAGAAAAACTGAAACAGCAAATTCCCGTGCGCAATGAAGAAGTAAAGAAAGTAATTAAGGATTTTATCAGGAAGAAGGAGGCATCAGATGTCTAAAGCAGATGTAATTGAAATTGAAGGAACGGTAATTGAAAAACTGCCCAATACCATGTTTCAGGTGGAACTGGAAAACGGCCACAAAGTTCTGGCGCATATCAGCGGTAAGCTGAGGCAGAATTTTATCCGTATCCTGCCGGGTGATAAAGTTACTTTGGAACTTTCCCCGTATGACCTGACAAAGGGCCGTATTATATGGCGTGACAAATAATGCGGCCGGTCAAAAAAATCCACAAATAGCAAAAAAACCCTTGTAATTGAAGTATCTACATGCTATAATGTAAAACGGTCTTTTTTGAAAGGAGGGTTTAACGTGAAGGTTAGATCATCAGTAAAACCGATTTGCGAAAAGTGCAAAATCATTAAAAGAAAAGGGCGTATCAGAGTAATCTGTGAAAATCCGAAACACAAACAGAGACAAGGATAATCACCGGCCTGAGAATCAGGTGTGTGAGTTCTTGTCCCATTATTGTATGCGGCTGAAAGTACATTTTTCGTTTGTCCGGCGCCGGTTTAACCCGTGGTGGACAAAAGAGAACTGTAATTTATATATAATGGAAGGGCTTACGGGAGATTACTTGTTGATACCATGACGAAAAGAATTTAAAGCTTCAAAGTACGGAGCCTGACAAATTCTAAGTTTCGTCTGGAAAGGTCGGATTGAACAGGAAACGTCCGATTGGGCGGATGCCCCAATCAACTTAGTAACTATTATTTGTGTGCGCAAAGCAGCAACGCAAAGAAAGATGGAGGAAACGTAAATGGCTCGTATCGCAGGTGTTGATTTACCTAGGGAAAAGCGTGTCGAAATTGGCCTGACGTATATTTATGGTATCGGCAGGACAACTTCAAACAAGATTTTGACAGAAGCAGGTGTAAGTCCTGATACCCGTGTAAGGGAACTGACAGATGAGGAAGTTAAGAAAATCAGTGAAGCAATCGAGAAACTGGATGTCATGGTGGAAGGTGATTTGAGAAGAGAAATCGCCTTAAACATTAAGAGATTACAGGAAATCGGATGCTATCGTGGCGTTCGCCACCGTAAGGGACTTCCGGTTCGCGGACAGAAGACGAAGACCAACGCAAGAACCAGAAAAGGTCCTAAGAGGACTGTTGCGAACAAGAAAAAATAGGAACTGCAAACAATTTTGAGAAAGTAGGTTAGTTTAAATGGCTAAGAAAGTAACAGCTAATAGAAAAGTCGCTAAAAAGCGCGTAAAGAAAAACGTTGAACGTGGACAGGCACATATTCAGTCTTCTTTTAACAATACCATTGTTACATTGACAGATACTGAAGGAAATGCCCTTAGCTGGGCAAGCGCCGGTGGTCTTGGATTTAGAGGTTCAAGGAAATCTACTCCGTATGCAGCACAGATGGCAGCAGAAACTGCTACAAAAGCCGCTTTAATCCATGGATTAAAGACAGTGGACGTATTTGTGAAGGGTCCCGGTTCAGGCCGTGAAGCAGCAATTCGTGCGCTTCAGGCATGCGGCCTTGAAGTGACAAGTATCCGTGACGTAACCCCGGTTCCCCACAACGGCTGCCGTCCTCCTAAGAGACGCCGCGTGTAGCGTGAAAAGTACTTCTAATAGCTCATGCCAGAGGGCATTTCGCTAAGAAGTACTAAGTTTCACGCGGGAGAATGCCCAAAAACCGTGCATTCTCCGTCGGAACTTTATAACAAGTTGGAAGAAAGCCTGCGTAGTGTGAGGCTGTAAACAATAGTCTGGGGCATGGGCCCTGTAGAAAGGAATTTATTGACATGGCAGTAAATAGAGTACCCGTACTGAAAAGATGTAGAAATTTAGGATTGGAGCCTGCATATCTGGGATATGACAAAAAGTCCAACAGGACTTCCGCAAGGGCAGGCAAGAAAATGAGTGAATATGGTCTTCAGATGAGGGAGAAACAGAAAGCTAAATTTATTTATGGCGTTTTGGAGAAACCCTTCAGAAATTACTATGAGAAAGCTGACCGTATGAAAGGCATGACAGGTGAAAACCTGATGGTTTTACTGGAACGCAGACTGGATAACATTGTTTTCAGAATGGGATTTGCAAGAACCAGAAGAGAAGCAAGACAGATTGTAGGACATAAACATGTGCTTGTGAACGGCAAGAGAGTAACCATACCTTCCTATTTAATAAAAGCCGGTGATGTAATCGAAATCAGGGAGAAATCCAAATCCTTACAGAGATATAAAGATATCGTGGAAGTAACCGCAGGAAGACTGTTTCCTGAATGGATGGACGTAGATATCGAAGGTCTTAAAGGAACTGTAAAAGCGCTTCCTACCAGAGAACAGATTGATGTTCCCGTAAATGAGATGCTTATTGTCGAATTATATTCCAAATAAGCCGTAATATAAATTGTTCGTAAAGGAGGGTATTTGCAGTGTTTGATTTTGAAAGACCCAATATTGAGGTTGCTGAGATTTCTGAAGACAAAAAGTACGGCAGATTTGTGGTAGAGCCTTTGGAAAGAGGATACGGCATCACACTTGGTAATTCTCTTAGAAGAATCATGCTTTCTTCTTTACCCGGTGCGGCGGTAAGCCAGGTTAAAATCGAAGGTGTGCTGCATGAGTTCAGTTCCATACCCGGCGTAAAGGAAGATGTAACCGAGATTATCATGAATATCAAGAGTCTCGCCATCAGAAATACCAGTGAAACGAATGAACCGAAGATTGCTTATATCGAGTATGACGGGGAAGGCGTGGTGAGGGCTGCGGATATTCAGGCTGACCAGGATATTGAAATTTTGAATCCGGATTTGGTGATTGCCACTTTAAGCGGCGGCAAGGACACAAAGTTATACATGGAACTCACCATTACAAAGGGCAGAGGCTACATCAGCGCTGATAAAAACAAGAATGAAGATTTGCCTATCGGTGTGATTGCGGTTGATTCCATTTACACACCGGTGGAGAGAGTGAATGTTACGGTAGAAAATACACGTGTAGGTCAGATTACAGATTTTGACAAGCTTACGCTGGATGTGTATACCAATGGAACCCTGGTTCCGGACGAAGCGGTAAGCCTGGCTGCAAAAGTACTCAGCGAACACTTAAGCCTTTTCATTGACTTGTCGGAAAATGCCAAGACTGCGGAAGTTATGGTAGAGAAAGAAGACGATGAAAAAGAAAAGGTGCTGGAAATGAGTATTGATGAACTGGAATTGTCGGTTCGTTCTTATAACTGCTTAAAGAGGGCAGGTATCAATACCGTTGAAGAGCTTACCAACAAGACCTCTGAAGATATGATGAAGGTTCGTAACCTGGGCCGCAAGTCATTGGAAGAGGTACTTGCCAAGTTAAAAGAACTGGGACTGCGCTTAAATCCCAGTGACGAATAAATAATAAGCGCTTGGCTTGCGGTAAATCCAAAGAGTGCGCAGGCCGGTTTGGAAATGGCAACATAAACGGCATTCGGTAAGTAAGACCAAAGGGCGTGGCCGGATGTACCATGAAAAGAGAGGATTTAAAAAATGGCAAAGTACAGAAAACTCGGCAGAACAAGCAGCCAGAGAAAAGCATTGTTAAGAAATCAGGTAACAGCGCTGTTACACAACGGTAAAATCATTACCACGGAAGCAAAAGCAAAAGAAGTCAGAAAGATTGCAGAAGGTCTGATTGCCATGGCAGTCAGGGAGAAAGACAATTTTGAGATGGTAAAGGTTTCCGCAAAGGTTCCTTTAAGGGATAAAGACGGTAAGAGGGTAAAGGAAGTAGTAGATGGCAAGAAGGTTACAAAGTTTGACATCGTAGAAAAAGAGATTAAGAAAGACCTGCCCTCCAGACTGCATGCACGCCGTCAGATGCTGAGAGTATTATATCCGGTGAAAGAAGTTCCTACTTCCAATGCCGGCAGAAAGAAAAATACCAAGCAGGTGGATTTGGTTGCAAAATTGTTTGATGAAATTGCACCGAAATATGTAAGCCGTAACGGTGGTTACACTAGAATCATCAAGATTGGCCAGCGTAAAGGCGACGGAGCGCTGGAAGTAGTGCTTGAGTTAGTATAAAAACACATAAAAGAACCGCTGCATCAGGAGTGATACCGTTGATGCAGCGTTTTTTTTATGAAAGTGAGTGGGCTGTTTAAGCAGCTTGCGGGAAATATTGACAAGCAGGGATTAAGGAAGCGCCTTTTGGAAATGCTGGTAATCCTTGCTGGAGTTCCAGTTGCCGCCCCAGGTAAAGCCATGTTCCGTAAACAGGCGGTAACACAAATCGGTATCGTCAATTTTGTATGGAAAGCTTAGCGTGCGGTCAGCATAATCCTCACTTCCCTCTGGTGAGATAACCGGGGAGCCATCTTTGATGAAACGGACGTAAGGGTTGTAAAAAGGATTGATATCGATAGCCAGGCCGAGAGCATGCCTGGAAAGTCTGTCCGTGCCGTCCACTGTCCTGTAGTTGAAGCAGGAGGTATTGTTGTCAGTCATGGAGGCAGTATCGTCCCCGTCATAGTTTTCAATCAGGGTTATCTTTTCTATCTGGTATTCCGCCACATACAGTTCATAAAATATTTCCACCAAGTCCTGGGATATGGCTTTGTTGCAGATTAGTTCGCCCTCGGCGCTTTCCCCGTCAAAATTATAGTGCAGGACATGGACATAAGACAAATCTTCGTAGGAAATATCCTCTGTTCCTTCGGCAGGATAAGAAATTCCTGTGATATAAGCAATCAGCTCATCGGATAGAGGCTCATAGTAAAAATCCTGCTTATAAGTAACGCGCTCAGGATTTACATCCGCAACGTCAGAACCTGAAACCGAAGAAGAATCGTTACCGACAGTTTCGGGAAGCTGCACTTCTTCCCCGGCGGAAGCGTTATCGGAAACCGCAGGGGTATCCTGCCCGGAGCTGCTTCCGTAGGCCAGTTCAGGATTTTCTTCCGCATACTGGGAAAGTGTCTGCCCTCCTTTGGAAAAATTCTTTGAAATAAAAGAAAAAAATACAATAACGAGGGCCAGAATCACTGCCGCTTTTATGAGTTTATTCTGTGTTTCCGGGGAAAGATTAAAATTATTTTTTATATGCCGCATAAATAGCTTCCTTTCTCCACAAAATCCTTAAGTCTTTCCCTAACGGTATTCACATACTGGTCTGAATAAAAAATCTCCTTAAATTCCTGTTCGTGAACCCACTTGAAGGCAATGGTTTCTCCCTTTTGAAGCCGTACCTTCTCCTTTGGAATATCCGTCACACACAGATATCCCCAATATATGGTGGTCTCTGAAACGATATGGTAAAGACTTTGCAGGCCGTCTTTCGCGACAATGCCGGTCTCCTCCAAGAGCTCCCTCTTAGCGCCCTCCAAAGGCGATTCTCCCTTTAATACGGAACCGCTTGCCCCGTTTTCCCAGAGCCCCGGATAATTCGGTTTGCCATAATCCCTCTGCATCAGCAGTATGGACTTGTCCCTATGCACGACAAAAACCTCCGCCACCGCGTGCCGCAACCCATCCGGAATCCTTTCCCCCCGAACCAAATCCCTCCCTGCCAACGTACCATCCCCATAATAAGCATCCCACAATTCCATGCTGACATTCTCCTTTTATTAAAAAGCATTATCAATCATCCGTACTCAAAAAGAGTATAGCATACGCACCTAAGGAAAACCACCCCCTTTACTCACACTTGTTCGGTAAGCAGCATTTTATACGGGCGGCAGTGGGCAGGCGCATTTGATTCCATAAAGGACCGTGTAAAAACACTAAAATGATGTTACTTCGATGAGAAATGCCGTATTTCAGGCATTTCTCAGGCGTGAAATTTAGAAGTTCTCCGCGAAACAGCCTTTGCTGTGAGCGAAAACTGCCAAAGGCAGTTAGAACTTCTTTTCACGCTGTTACCCGAGTGAGAACGCGTCCTGTTGGAACAAATGCGCCTGCCCACTGCCGCCCGTATAAAATGCGTCCTCCGATTCCCATTTATAGTTGTATTTTCCCCTAAATTCTAGTACAATAAAAGCCATGCAGCACGAAAGGCAGGATATGGCATGGGAATTATCGAAACGGATAAATTAACTTTTGAATATATCAGGCGGGACGAGGACGGCAATGTGGAAGGCATTACCCGGGCAGTGGACGAGGTGGATTTGGATATCAGCCAGGGAGATTTCATTGCCATTCTGGGACACAATGGTTCCGGAAAGTCCACGCTGGCCAAGCATATGAATGCCATTCTGACTCCAACGGAAGGCGTTATCTGGGTGGATGGGCGAGATACGAGGGAGGAAGAGGAAGTCTGGGAAATCAGGCAGACGGCAGGCATGGTGTTTCAAAATCCTGATAACCAGATTATCGGACAGGTCGTGGAAGAAGATGTGGGTTTCGGACCTGAAAACATGGGAGTGCCAACAAAAGAGATTTGGGAGCGTGTGAAGGAGAGCTTAAAAGCAGTCGGTATGTATGAATTTAGGAAATACTCCCCCAATAAGCTTTCGGGAGGGCAGAAACAGCGCGTTTCCATTGCCGGTGTACTGGCGATGCACCCCAAATGCATTGTGCTGGATGAACCGACTGCGATGCTGGACCCCAATGGCCGCAGGGAAGTGATTCGTGCCGTCAGGGCCCTCAATGATGTGGAAAATGTTACGGTTATTCTGATTACACATTATATGGAAGAAATTATCCATGCGGATAAAGTATTTGTCATGGATGGCGGCAGGATTGCCATGCAGGGTACGCCGAGGGAAATCTTTTCCGATGTGGAAAGGATAAAGGAACTTAGGCTGGATGTGCCGCAGGTTACCTTGCTTGCCCATGAACTGCAAAAAAGGGGTATCGATATGCCGGACGGGATTCTCAGCATAGAAGAACTTGTCAATGAGATTATGAAAAGGAGTAAGCCATGTCAATAATATTGGACCATGTCAGCCATGTATACGGGAATGATACGACGCTTGCGGTGAAAGCGCTGGATGATGTGAGCCTGGTGATTCCCGACGGACAGTTTATAGGTCTGATTGGGCATACCGGTTCCGGCAAGTCGACCTTTGTGCAGCACTTAAACGGACTGATAAAGGCTACTGACGGGCATATTTATTTTAACGGGCAGGATATTGATGATAAGGATTTTGATAAGCGCAAGTTAAGAAGCAAAGTGGGACTGGTGTTTCAGTATCCGGAGCATCAGCTTTTTGAAGAAGATGTATTTAAAGACGTCTGTTTCGGCCCCAAAAACCTTGGCCTGTCCAGACAGGAAACAGAGCTTCGGGCATACGAGGCCTTAAAAAAAGTAGGACTGCCGGATGAATGCTTTTATCAGTCTCCTTTTGATTTGTCAGGCGGACAGAAGCGAAGGGCAGCCATTGCGGGAGTGCTTGCCATGAAGCCGGAAGTGCTGATACTGGATGAACCGACTGCAGGGCTGGACCCAAAGGGCAGGGAAGAAATACTGAGCCAGATAGTGAAACTGAAGGAGGAAAGTCAGATAACCATTATCCTGGTTTCCCACAGCATGGAAGATGTGGCGGAATATGTGGAACGCATACTGGTGATGAACCATGGGAAAATAGTATATGACGATGTCCCGGGGGAAGTGTTTAAGCATTACAAAAATTTGGAAGAGATGGGGCTTGCAGCGCCGCAGGTAACCTATATTATGCATAAGTTAAAGGCAAAAGGACTGGATGTGGATGAGAATGCCACAACCATTAAAGAGGCGGCGGATATGATAGCCCGCGCGCTGAGAGGATAAACGAGGAGTATTATGCTGAGAGATATTACATTAGGACAATATTATCAGGCGGAGTCCGTCATTCACAGGCTGGATTCGCGTGTCAAGCTGGCAGGTACGGTTATTTATATCATATCCTTGTTTTGTTTCAAAAACATCTGGGGATATTTATGTGCCGCCTTATTTCTGGCAGTGGTAATCCGTTTGTCAAAAGTACCGTTCAAATTTATGATAAAGGGTATGCGCTCTATTATATTTCTCCTGCTTATCACGGTCATATTCAATCTGTTTCTCACACCCGGAGAAACGGTTGTGGCGGTATGGAAGTTAAAGATAACAAAAGAGGGCATCCGAACGGCCTCCTTTATGGCAATCAGGCTGTCAATGCTGATAATCGGTTCGTCCGTCATGACCCTGACCACAACGCCCAATCATCTGACGGATGGGTTGGAAAAGGCGATGCGTCCGTTGAAAGCGCTGCGTTTTCCTGTTCATGAAATCGCGATGATGATGTCCATTGCCCTGCGCTTTATTCCCATACTGCTTGAGGAAACGGATAAAATTATGAAAGCGCAGATTGCAAGGGGGGCTGATTTTGAAAACGGCAACCTGCTAAAGCGGGCAAAAGCCCTGGTGCCCCTGTTGGTGCCTCTTTTTATCTCTGCATTCCGGCGCGCAAACGATTTGGCCATGGCTATGGAGGCCCGCTGTTACAGGGGCGGCGAAGGCAGAACCAAGATGAAACCCCTTGTCTATAAAAAACGGGATGCGGCCGCTTATGTCGTTTTGCTTGCGTATCTGGCAGGAAGCATTGCTATCGGAAGGTTTTTGTTCTGACGATTTTTTGCAGGGGGAATAAGGTTGAATAAATTGCTTGATAGCAATTTGTTCAACCAAGAATTTGTGCCGAAGCGTCACAAATTCTATGATGGCAGAGCGAAATCTGACATTTCGCTCGCCTCCTCAGCGCAAAAGCGCTTCGGAATGGAGAAAAAGATGAAACGGTTTATGCTGACGGTAGCTTATGACGGAACAGCCTATTCAGGCTTTCAGGTACAAAAAAGCTGCAGAACCATAGAAGGAGAATTAAACAGGTGTCTTTCCTCACTTCTGGGAGAAGATATCCATGTAATCGGCGCCAGCAGGACGGATGCCGGAGTCCATGCAATATGCAATAAGGCAGTCTTTGATTCCGAAACAGCCATTCCTGCCGGTAAGCTGGCGTATGCGTTAAATCAGCGGCTGCCGGAGGATATCAGGATACAGAAGTCGGAGCAGGTGCCGGAGGATTTTCATCCCAGACGTTGTGAGAGCAGGAAAACGTACGAATACCGGATTACAACCGGGGAATTTCCGATACCGACGAGAAGGCTGTATTCCGCTCATTGTTACTATTCCCTGGATATGGGCAGAATGCAGGAAGCAGCCGCATATTTGGAGGGAAAACATGACTTTAAAAGTTTCTGTGCAGCGGCAGCGGTGGTAGACAGCACCGTGCGTACCATCTATTTTGTGTCAGTGGAAAGGCAGGAGGAAGAAATTGTCATCCGCGTCTGCGGAAACGGATTTCTATACAACATGGTGAGGATAATTGCCGGAACCCTGATGGAAGCAGGCAGGGGCAAATGGCCGCCGGAAAAGATGCGGGAGATTCTGGAGGAAAGAGACAGAAAAGCCGCAGGGCCGACAGCGCCGGCTTGCGGGCTGACGCTGATGAAATATGAATTTTTATAAAGTTCCTGCATTTTGCATTGCGGCGTCCCCGGCGTGCATTTGTTCCAACAGGACGCCGGGGACGCCGCAATGCAAAATGCGGAAACTCGAATTTATGGGTTGACAGGCATAACGATATATAATATAATATATCACTGTGACGATGTATCGTAATGTGGAACCAAAGCCCCGGTGACACAGGAAGAAATCGTAAAAGTAAAGCTGTTTTGAAGGGTTTTATGAGGTGGCCGGACATCTGCCAAGTAAGATTCCAGAGAAGCAAAAATGGTTTTTTACTATGTATGGAGGAAATATCATGAAAACATTTATGGCTAGTCCAGCTACAATCGATAGAAAATGGTATGTAGTAGACGCTGAAAACATGACTCTGGGCCGTCTGGCATCTGAGGTTGCCAAGATTTTGAGAGGCAAGAACAAGCCGATTTTTACACCTCACATGGATACAGGTGACAATGTGATTGTCATCAACGCAGAAAAGATAAAGGTAACCGGAAAGAAGTTAGACCAGAAAATATATTACAGCCACTCTGACTATGTAGGCGGCTTGAAGCAGGCTACACTGAAAGAGAAACTGGCAAAGAAGCCTGAGCAGGTAATTGAACTTGCAGTTAAGGGCATGCTTCCCAAAGGACCGTTAGGCAGACAGATGTACAAAAAGCTGCATGTATACGCAGGACCTGAGCACAAACATGAAGCACAGAAGCCTGAAGTATTGACATTCTAATGGGACGGAAAGGAGGAAATAAAAATGGCTAAAGCAGCAAGATACTACGGAACAGGTAGAAGAAAAAAATCCATTGCAAGAGTATATTTAATGCCGGGAACCGGTAAAGTGACTATAAATAAAAGAGATATTGACGAGTATTTCGGAATGGAAACCCTTAAGGTTATCGTTCGTCAGCCCCTGACAGCAACAGAGACAGCAGATAAGTTTGATGTACTGGTGAATGTACGCGGCGGCGGCACCACCGGACAGGCAGGAGCCATCCGTCACGGTGTTGCAAGAGCGCTCTGCCAGGCAGATACCGATTATAGGCCCGTCCTGAAAAAAGAAGGCTTTTTGACTCGTGACCCTCGTATGAAAGAACGTAAGAAATACGGTCTCAAAGCAGCCCGCAGGGCACCGCAGTTTTCCAAGAGATAGACAGTATTTTCAAACAGAAAGATATGGAAACCCACAGACAGATGTTGTTTGTGGGTTTTTTTAGGTGATAACTGTGGTAAACTTATATTGTCAAGTATATATGCTATAGAATGAAATGATAAAAGATGCATTGCCATCACGGCAACTCAAATTGATTTTGGCATGGTGTGTGTTACATTAGGATGAACTGATGCAGAATTGGGAATTGTCAAAGGATGGAAAACCGATGAATCGAATCAATCTTATTCGGTATATGTATACTTTGAAGATGGTAAAATCGTATGTTATGATATGACTCAAATGATTGAGAACGAGGTATTTCGTCCATTGAAAGATATCACTGTTTTTAAAGAGGCTTGTACCGTGATGAATGATACATTGGCATGGGATATCGGGGGGACGTTTGCAAACGAGCAGATTGCATAACGGAAGCGAATAGAGAAGCATAGAAACAAACTCAACCTCCGGTTGAACCACCCTCCCAAATTCGCCGCCCCGGTTATTGTAAAAGGACTAAAATGCCGGCTATTATAAAATAAAAACGGAGGAAAAACCTATGCTAGACAGCATCAAGGTCGGTAATTTTATAATGGATAAGCGGAAAGCCCTCGGCTTAACCCAGCAGCAGCTTGCAGATAAGCTGCATGTTTCCTTTCAGGCAGTATCGAAATGGGAGAACGGAACCACATATCCGAATATAGAGATACTGCAGGATTTGGCAGCCGTATTGGATGTGTCGGTGGATGAAATTCTTGCGGGCAGCGAAAAAGAGGAAGATGGTCTGTCCTACAGTAAGGCAGGGGTAGATATTGCCTACACGGATACCATCAAGAAGGAAATGGCAAAGCATCTGGAGACCGGTGACGGACGCGTGTTAAACGGTCTGGGACCGTTTGCCTCCCTGTATGACATTCATTTTCCCGAAATAAAAAACCCGGTGCTGGTTCTGAAATCAGAGGAGCCGGGCTCAAAGCAAAAACTGGCAATGGAATACGGCTATACGGAATCAATCTGCCACGATATGATTAATCATCTGGTAAATGATATTGTGGTGATGGGAGCAAAGCCGTTGGCAGTGCTGGATACCATTGTATGCGGCAATGCGGAAAAGGATACGATTAAGGCATTGGTAAAAGGCGTCTCCGAGGCCTGCAGAGAAAATGAGTGTTCCCTTGTAGGCGGTGAAACCTCCATACAGCCTTCAGTCGTGGAACCAGGGGTATATGTCCTTACTTCAAGTATTGCAGGTATTGTGGAGAAGTCAAAGGTGGTTGACGGTTCCGCTATAGAAGAAGGGGACGCTGTTCTGGCGATTGCCTCCAACGGACTGCATACCAACGGGTATTCCCTGATACGTCTTCTGATGGATAAAATGCCGCAGATAAAGCTGGAGAAAATAGAAGGGCTTACCTTTATAGAACAAATCATGAAACCGCATTTGCCGTACTATAAGGCGGTAAAGGGATTATTCGACAAGAATATCGTACATGGAATGGCCCATATTACCGGCGGCGGAATAGAAGGCAACCTGTGCAGGGTGATTCCGGACGGGTTAAGCGCCAGGATTGATTTATCCCGGATAAAGCCTCTGCCGATATTCCGGTACATCCGCAACAACGGAAATATCAGTGATGAGGAAATGCTCAGGACGTTTAACTGCGGAGTGGGCTTTAACCTGGTGGTGTCCCAAAAGGATAAAGCTCTTGTCATGAAGCATATCGGCCGATTCTATGACTGCTACGAGATTGGAGAAATAGGAAAGGGAGAAAACAGAGTCGTATTTGAAAAACGAATTAACTGGCTGTAAAATCCGATTGATTCCGTTAAAACCCAATAGTATAATATAGCTATATACAAGCAGTGGGACTATAACGGGAAAAGGAGGAATAAAATGGATATTTTACAGTACGGGAAAGCCGTTTGCTATTCCGGTTACAGAAAGGGGCAGAACCCCAAAGGAGAGGTTCCGACGGCGGAACAGATTGCAGAGGACTTGGAAATTCTGGTCCGGGACGGATATCGTTATCTTCGCATGTACGACCCGAACCTGCATGCAAGAAGAGTTCTGGAAACAATCAGGGAGAGAAAACTTCCGTTAAAGTGCCTGATTGGGATTGACTCTGACCCGGAAGTGAATAATGAGAACTGCCCGTTTGAGGAACAGCGCTACACGGAGGAAGAATTGCAGCAGCATAAAAAAAGAAACGACGGGGAGCTTGAAAAGCTGATTGCACTGGTAAAAGAATTTCCTGACGAGGTAGCGGCAGTTTCCGTAGGCAATGAAAATACGCCTCCGTGGGGCGCGCATACGGTTTCCGAAGAAAGGCTGATTGCCCATGCCAGACGCCTGAAGGAAGCGCTGGATAAGCCGGTTACGTTCTGCGAAGGATACTTCGAATGGCCGCATATCATGGAACTGGCAAAAGAGATGGATTTCATCAGCGTCCACAGTTATCCGTACCATTACGGTGACGACGTGGCAGACTCGGTGGCAGTCAATAAAAAGCACTATGCGGACATAAAGGCATTGTTTCCGGATAAGCAGGTTATCTTTACGGAGCTTGGCTGGAGTTCTGACAATACGACGCCCAATTATTTTGCGGTGGTCGGGAATGAGACGCGGGAGATAATTCCGGAGCCGGGAACCCCGAGACGTGCGTCCGTATCTAACGAAAAGCGTTATATTGAAGAAGTGGAAGCCTGGGTTGAACAGGAACAGATAATTGCATTTATCTTTGAGGCGTTTGATGAATTATGGAAAGGCCCCAAGCCCAATTCTTCCGAGTGCAATTTCGGACTGTATAATGAAGAACGAAAGAAAAAATGGTAACAGAAAAGACCGGTTGGCGTAAAATCCAACCGGTCTTTTTGGAGTAAGCGTAATCTGTTTTAAGGGACAGGGTTTATATATGAAGAAAAAGAACGTAAGGAACGTATTCCCTTGCGGTTTGGTGGAAAATAAAGTATAATTTTTGTAAGTTAGACGGAGGATATGCAATGATTCGGTTTGAGGGAGATTTTGCCGGTCTGGAAAAAGGCGCTTCAATACTGCTGGAGGAAGCGGGTATACAGGAAAAAGATACAGATATGACAATCACGGTCATAAAGCAGGTTCTTCCCTGCCTGTCCATAGACAAAAGCAAGTCTGAATGCAGCATATCTTTTTACACAAAAGCCAGTTTTTTCAGAGGCCTGTCCCTGCTTCTGTTCCATGCAGACAGGGAAGAATATCACACTTCGGAAAAGGTTCTGTTTGTTTCAAACGGCTGTATGCTGGATTGTTCCCGGAATGCGGTTTTAAAAGTAGATAAAATAAAAGAGCTGTTGAGGAAAATGGCAGCCCTGGGGATGAACAGGCTGATGTTATACACAGAGGATACCTACGAGGTGGAAGGGCATCCTTATTTTGGCGCCTACAGGGGCAGATATACGCAGGAAGAACTGCGGGTATGCGACGATTATGCTGATATGTTCGGTATTGAAATGATACCCTGCATCCAGACGCTGGCGCATCTTCACAACGTTTTAAAGTGGCCGGAGTTTCATGCCCTGCAGGACACGAAAGATGTTATCCTGTCCGGCAGCGAGGAGACGTACAGGCTGTTAAAAGAACTGATTGCAGCGGCAAGCCGTCCCTTCCGTTCCAATAAGATACATCTCGGGATGGACGAAGCATGTTATCTGGGATTGGGAAAGTATCTGGAACAGAACGGATACCGGACGCCGCAGGAAATCATGAAAGAACATCTGGAAAAGGTATATGCCATCTGTGAAGAGGCGGGTCTGGAGCCGATGATTTGGAGCGATATGTATATTACCGCCAATACAGGAAGCAATTATTATGAACTGCCTGAAAGGACGGATACGTCAGGCTGGATGAAACCGCCGAAGGGACTGGGTCTGGTTTACTGGGATTATTACCATCATGAGGAAGCAGCCTATTTAAGAAACCTTGGGATTCACAGTGAGATAGCAAAAGAAGTGGTATTTGCTGGGGGAAGCTGGCTTTGGAACGGCGTCGCCCCCAACCTTTCCAAGGCGGTGGATATTTCCCGAAAAGCGCTTTCGGCATGTGAAAAACTGGGCATCCGGCATGTAATCTGTACCTGCTGGCAGGATGACGGTGCGGAAACTCCGGTGGAAGCCGCCTATCCGGTTATGACATTATATGCGGAGGCGGGATATGGCAGGGAACTGACGGAGGAAACGCTTGGAGCTTCTTTTACCCGCTGTTTTGGCGGCGTATACGGAGACTTCATGCTATTGGATGACTTTGACTACATAGACAAAGAAAACAAGGACAATAAGGATAACAGGCTGGATAACACGCCGTCCAAATATATGCTCTATCAGGATGTCATGCTCGGTATATTTGACAAACAGCTGGAAGGATTTGACATAAAGAAACACTATGAAAAGCTGTATGCCGCCTTGAAAGAGGCGCTGGAAAGAAATACCGCTTATAATGATTTGTTTTCTTATTACCTGTCCCTGGCAGACGTACTGATGCAAAAAGGGGATATGGGGATACGCCTGAAACAGGCATATGACGAAAAGGACAGGGAAACCCTGCAAAGGATTGCCGGAAGTGAAATTCCGGAATGCTGCAAAAAGCTGGATAGATTAAAGAGTCTTAGGGAAAAGCTTTGGATGCAGGACAACAAGCCCTTTGGCTATGAACTTATGGATATTAAGCTGGGGAGCGTATCCGTGAGGTTATGCAGTGCGGCGGGAAGGATAAACGGTTATCTGGAAGGAAGGATAGAAAGGCTGGAAGAACTGGAGGAGCCCCGCCTTTTGTACCGGTATCGGGCAGAAGGGGCAGCAAGGGGGCTTTGTTATGAAAGCCACTGGTTAAACATCATAAGCGGAAGTGATTTGATGGATACCATCTAGGGGGAACACAGGGGAAAATATATTGAGGGAGGCAGAAAAATTGAAACTACCCAAATTCACGAAGGAAAACAGAAATATGAATCCCAGCCCGCCATGGGAAAAGGAAATGGAGGAAGGCGATTTCATAAGCTGCAGCACATCTTACGTGCTGGGCGGATACTGGGAACTGTTTGATGAATATGTTTTTGAAAGCCCGATGACAGGGGACATAACCTATTTTGTCTATGACCCTGTCAAGCATGGGGCGCCCAGGGAAGGGAAGTATCCTGTGCTTATGTGGATACATGGGACAAATTGCGCCATTGACGGCAGGAAATGCGTGGGTTACTGCGGCGCGGAGCAGTATGCTTCCCCGGATTATCAGAAGTCCATGAGCGGGGGGGCATATATCGTTGTGCCTCTTGCCAATGAAAAGCGTCTTGCAGACGATACCATTTCCGGCTCATGGGATGAAAGATACCTTATGCCTGTAAAAAAGCTGTTTGATGCAGTGTGTGAAAAACATGCCGCAAACATCGGAAGCCGTTTTGTGATGGGAGCCTCCTCAGGCGGATATTTTACCTGGCGCATGATTGAGCTTTTTACGCAGGATTTTGACGGTGCGATACCGATTGCATCGGGTTATGTGCCCTCTGCGAAGAAACTGAAAAAACTGGACGATTCCGGCATCAGGCTGATAGTGGCGCATGGCAGGCATGATGAAATGGCCGTTTTCAAAAAGTGCATTGCCCCCAGGGAAGAAGAACTGCTTGGCATGAAAAACTGCATCTGCTATTTCCCGGAATGGGTGAGGAACGAAGATAAAGGAGTCGCATCGGTTAATTTCGGTACAGAGATGGGGCAGCATTGTCTGGTGAACCAGTTTCAGGCCAACCTTATGTATGACGATGATACCTGTTATGATGAACGCCTGCCGGAGGGAGTAACGGGATGGATAAGGGATGTGGCGCAAAGCGTTTAAGGGCGGTAATTGCACAATTCGTAAACTGCGAAAAGGAATTTTGCAAGTACCTGTTTACTATTAGATAGGGAGGAGAAAAATATGCTGGCGCTTATTGTGGCATATACAAGGAACCGTGTAATTGGGAATAAAGGGAAGATTCCCTGGAAAATCAAAGGTGAGCAAAAGAGGTTCCGGGAGTTGACGACAGGAAACGTTGTCATTATGGGTCGCAAATCTTATGAGGAAATCGGGCGTCCCCTTCCCAACAGGTTTACTGTGGTGGTTTCCACAACCGCAGGTTTTGAAGCTGAAAACTGCACTACGGCGTCTTCCCTGCAGGAAGCCGTTGAAAAGGCAGAAAAGCTGCAGCCAGGGAAAAACATTTATATTTCCGGCGGCGCAGGTCTGTATGGGGAAGCAGTCGGTTTGGTTGAAAAAATGTACATAACGGAAGTAGAGGCTGAAATAGACGGGGATACCTTTTTCCCGGAGTTTGATGAAAGTCTTTTTACCAAAACCATAGACGAAGAAGTGGACGGGGAGATACCCTATACCTATGTCACTTATACAAGGAAAGATAGGTAAAGATTGAAAAAAGCAGCGCAGAAATGAGGTAAGAGATGGAAGAAAAAAAGACAAAAGTATTTATTGACGGCAGTGAAGGAACAACCGGACTGCGTATTTATGAGCGTTTTCAGGACAGGGAGGATATTGAACTGCTTTCCATAGATTCTGCCCTGCGCAAGGACGCGGCTGAGAGAAAGCGTCTGATAAATGAATCGGACATTACCTTCCTTTGCCTGCCGGACGCAGCGGCAAGGGAAGCTGTGGAGTTTGTAGAAAATGATAAGGTCAGAATCATCGACGCCTCCACGGCCCACCGCACGGAAAGCGGATGGGCATACGGGTTTCCGGAGCTTTCACCGGATTTCAGGGAAAACATCAGGAGCGGGAAAAGGATAGCAGTGCCGGGATGTTATGCTTCCGGGCTGATTGCCCTTGTATATCCGATGGTAAAAGAAGGCATACTGCCCGCGGATTATCCGGTTACGGCGTTTGCCATGTCAGGCTACAGCGGAGCCGGCAAAAAGACGATTGCTGAATATGAAGCGGGGGAACGTGGGAAAGAACTGGATGCGCCCAGGGAATACGCCTTGAGCCAGCAGCACAAACATTTAAAGGAAATGAAGGCGATTCCCGGCCTTGTAAAGGAACCGCTCTTTTCCCCCATTATATGCGACTATTACAGCGGGATGCTGGTGTCCCTCCCATTGTTTTCAAATCTTCTGGCAAAAAAACTGACGCCGGAAGGATTACATGCATTTTTTCAAGACTATTATGCCGGCGAAAAGTTTGTCACAGTCAATCCTTTCGGGGCGGAGGCGGACAGCAGGGGATTTCTTTCGGCCAACTTAAGAAGCGGATGGGACGGCATGGAAATTTTTGTGACAGGCTGTGAAGAGCGCCTGCTGGTATCCTCCCGGTTTGACAATCTGGGTAAGGGAGCTTCCGGCGCGGCAATACAGTGCCTGAACATCATGCTGGGATGCGACGAGGCGAAAGGCCTTTGCTTATAAGAACCGGTTTCTTTTTTTATAGCGGAGCCGGGCGCTGTATTGTTTTTGCAGCCGCTGTTCCGTTTCCGATTCCGGCGCCGACAGTTGTCTGTGCCAGAACAGCGTCTGCCGCAGGCTTAAGGGCAGCAGGACGAGAAATGTGATAAAGCAGAAACCGGCATACAGTTCCGTGGCGTTAAAAGCAGTGGGAAGAAAAGCAATCTTAACTGTTTTCAGCACGGTAAAAAGGATGGGCAGGGAAAACAGAAGTACAAAAAAGCAGTTTCGCATCAGACCTGCAGTGTCATTAAAGCGATATTCGGCAAGGAGCAGTTCCTCATCGGAGGGAGTGCTCTTTTTTGCAAACAGGCGAAAACCGGAAGGCGCGAGGAAAAGCACCAGGGCTGTGACGCCCAGATACAAGATAAGCAGTATGAAGCTGCGCAAGGTGACATAGGGCAGAAATTCGTAATGGTAAAGATGGAATGCCAGAAAACTGCCGCCAGCAAAAAAGAAGGCGTCGATACACCACAATGCGCAAAATCCCGCCTTGACGCGGCCTTTTTGCATAAGGGGGCGCAAGGCAAAATGAAAGAAAAAGATTACCACGGTAAATAGAGAAAAAAACAATCCGTTCATGCCAAAACCTCCTGTTCTTTCTGCTGTGACCCGAAAATGATTTCATTTGCCCAGAATACAAAACGAGACTTCAGCAATAAGGCCTCTTTTTCATTGCCAAGAAATCCTGCCGGTACGATTTTGGCAAGATTGACCTGACAGAGAAACGCCGTCAGGGTATAGTAACCGGTCAGGGATTCCATATCTGCATAAAGCATGTAGCCGTCGCTCTCCGTATCGGGGCTGGGCATGAAACAGAATAAAAATTCTGAAAGAGCCCGCGCGGTATCCCTGTCACCGGGAAGCAATGCATAGATTTGCGGGGCAAAATCTTCAAATCCGCTGCCGGTAAGGACGCGCCTTGCCCAAAGCGGTTTGCGCTTCCTTAAGGATATGGCGAAAAGCAGGGAAAGGCCGTCAATCAACGCCGCCACAAACAGGCAGAACAATGCGGTCAGCCGTGTGGAAGAATCTGAAAGCGCTTTTACGGGCAGCAGGTAAAGGTCCGTAAGTTGAAAACGGGAATCCGTCACGGAAAGCTGTTTGCCGGAGGGCAGCAGGGTATTTATTTTAATAAAAGCGGACAAAATTTCCGAATCCATGGAGAGTTTTAATTCCATTATGTCAGCAGAAGTGACCCTTCCGTCCGGCAGGGCCGAAACAAGGGTTTCATAGTCGGCAATAAACGGAGCGGCAGTTACGCCTGCGCATTGCTGCAGGGTATTGAGGATATGGGCGGAGTCGGTTTTGCCATACCCGCACATGCCTGCCGCCTGAAATAAATTGTTCAGCAGGGCAGTGTCGATACTGAAAGCGCCAACGGAAGCTTCCCCTATGGAAACCGTTAGGGCATTCTGCAAGGCAGAAACAGCAGAGGTAAATTCATCCTCCGTGCCGGAAGACGGAATCCGCAGGGCAGCGGAAAGGGCGCTTAATTCTGCGCTGTTTCGTGATTCAGCTTCTATTAAGGCGTCCATGGAAGCAAATCCGTAAGAAGAAAGCACGCGCTCCCGGGCAGCGGAATTTTCTGTGCCGATTCCCTGTGAGATACCGGCAATATAAGCATTGTAGGCAGCGACATAATCTTCATAGTTTTCATAGGCGGACTGCTTTGGCGCCCGCATACCGGAGGAGTAGGACTCGGAAACACTTTCAAGGGCTTTTCTGCAGGCTTCCATATTTTCCCGTTCCCTGAAAAGAGAGGTGACTCTGGACGTTATGGAAAGGGCGGCTTCCCCCACGGCAGTTCTTGCCTCTGAAATGCCGTTTTCCAGTTCCGTATCAAAAATCCGCGTCAGTTCGTCAGAAATCTGCATGTAATTCTGCTGTAAATAGTTGGCTGGCGAGTTCACGGAGTTGTAAATGCCGATATAGGAATAGTATGTGGAACAGCACATGGCGGCAAGCAGGGCTGCAAGCTTCAGGATACTCACCTTTGTGCGCAGTGAATTGCTTAAAAAGTATGCGGTGGCCTGTATGGCAAGTGCAAACAGCAGGGAGGCAAAGGGAAAGATTCCCTCCAGATACACCTTGGAGCCCTCCCATGTGGTTGCAAAAGAAATCAACTGTAAGAGCAGCGTGACAATGGAAACGAGAATGACAAGGGAGTACTCGGAAAAAAATGGTATTTGTATCGGTTTCGCTGTCTTTTTCATAATTCTCCTTTCCGGCTTGTCTCCCCGAAGGCGCAGTCTTATGCCTCCGGGTCTTTGTCAGTTGCTTTATCTGATAATTCCTGAACAGGAACAGCCAAAGCGGCTGCGGCTTCAGATGATTCCTGTGCCAGAGGGAAACGGACGCTTGCAATGAACATGTCGGCATCAGTTTCCACGGTTAAAGCGCCGCCGCAGGTTTCCGCAAAGCTTTGCGCAATGGAAAGCCCCAGTCCGCTGCCCTCTGTGGTACGGGAAGCGTCGGCACGGACAAAACGTTCTAAAATTTCCTGTGTGTCAAAATCCAGTTCCCATTTTGAAGTATTTTTCACCTTTGCCAAGGCGTATCCGTTTTCTGTGGAAACCTGGATGTGTACCCTGGAATTTTCAAGGGAATACTGTAAAGCATTTACAAAAAGATTCTGGAATATTCGGTATAGTTTTTCTCCGTCTGCTTCAATCATCACAGGCTCGGCGAAGGCTGTTACTTTAAAGGTAAGCGTCCCAGCCTGTATCCGTTCATCCATGTCTGCCAATGTCTGACGAATCAGCTTAACCAAATCAAGCCGGTGTTTTTCAACAGGCAGATTGCCGCTGGCAGCCTTTGAAAGGTCAAAGACATCCTGCACCATGCTTTTTAATCGGTAAGCCTTGCCTTTTAGTGCAAAAGCATAATCTGCTGCGGTCTGCGGAAGTTCTTCTTCGCAGAGCAAATCGGCATAATTGATGATGGAGGTAAGCGGTGTTTTTAAATCGTGGGATACATTGGTGAGCAGTTCCACCCTGAGTTTATTGGAACGGTTCTTTGTCTCCACGGCTTTTTCAATGCCGTCTTCCAACCTGTTTAAATCTTCCGCAGCGCCTTTCAAAAGGGAATGCGCCGGAAGCGTAAGGGGAGCGTTGCATATACCTTCCTGCATTTCAGAAAGCCTTGCTGTTATTGTTTTCATGTCCCGGATAAACTTTTTTAAGCGGAAGCACATAAAAAGCAGCAGGACGCTCAGGACAATCAGCAAAATACCCGATATACGGAGAAATTGCCTGATTTTTAGGACATGAAGGACATTTCCCAGAATAACCGCTGAGGACGTTCCTTCTATGTACAAAAGAAGCAGTCCGACAATCAGAAAAACCAATGCGGATAACAGGGTGCAGACCTGGATGGCCATGGCTCTCCGGTACCAGGGGCGGGATAAAACATACTCCCTGAAGAAGCGATACATCCTTGCAGGAAGGGAATTTACAAATACTTTCTCTTCATTATATTTTAAATCCATCCAAAGCAGATAAAACAGGCAGCCTGTGGGAAAGAAAATCCACAGGGCGGCGTAAGCGCCGTGCTGTGCAGCCCCCCCTGAAAAAAACAGGTATTTCCGATAATAGTAAAACAGGAAGCCTGCAAGCGCAATGCAGATAAGTTTAAACTCAACAGGCACTTTTCCGGTAAATACACTGTAGGAGCGCTTTGCCTCCTCCGCCGCTTTTCTGCTGAAAATGCTGAGCAAACCGAATATGCAGCACAATATCAGACCCGTAAAAAAGACGGACAGAAAAATCTGATAGCTTACGGCAGTCCGGCTCATCCGAAGCAGGGTGCCTGAAAGAACATCCGTCCTGACGCCGATAATCAGGCGGATATTTTCCAATGCTTCTATGTCAGGAGAAAATCGTTCCCCGTTTGCCAGAACCCGGTATCCTGCGCCGTCTGTAATATTGTCGGTGGCGTTGTGGATATAATTGTGTTCGACGCCGTTAGGCCCGTCCCAGTAATAGCACGGACGGATATTTTCCGGCAGCAGCAGATGTCCGTCAGACTCCGCAAAAATCGGAAAAGATATATTGCCTGAGCCGGTATCCTCCGCTATCTTTCTTACGGAATAGACAATGGAGCCGCCTTCCTTTTCTATTTGCTGATACAATGCATCCCTGTTCTGGGTGGCAAATTTGTCAGCGTCAAACTCCGTCAGGGAGTAGCTGTCTGCATCATATGCAGTGCTGTAACCTGCCAGCGCCTGATTGTAAATGCCGTCCATAAATGTTTCATATTCCGGCAGATAATAAAATTTGCCGTACAGAAGCTTTGGCCCCTGTTCAAGGAATGCTGAAAGCGCATCCTTTCCCATAACGCCGGAAGCCACCGTGACGAAAAATGCCCCCACGGCAAACAGCCTGTAACAAAACGCCCTTATTTTTTTACTTTTTTTCAATTTTATAGCCAATGCCCCACACCACCTTTAAGTATTCCGGTTCACTCGGATTGATTTCAATTTTTTCGCGTATTCTTCTGATATGCACCATGACGGTGTTCTCGCCGTTGTAGGCAACCGGTTCCCCCCAGACGATGGAATAGACTTCCTCTGCGGAGAAAATATGTCCGGGATGCCGCATGAACAGTTCCATGATTTTGGTTTCTATGGAAGTCAGTTTAACGGGTTCGTCGTCAACGGTAAGCGTATGTGCGGTGAAATTGTAACAAAGCCGTCCGATTTTCACCTCGTCCGTTCCCGAAAAAATGCCGCCCAGCTTGATATAACGGCGAAGCTGGCTGCGCACCCTTGCAATGACCTCCTTGTAATTAAAGGGTTTTGTGATATAATCATCCGCGCCGATGGAAAGCCCCAGTATCTTGTCGGAGTCCTCCGATTTGGCGGACATGACGAGAATGGGAATGTTCCGTTTTTCCCGTATCTTCATAATGGCGGAAAAACCGTCCATCTTCGGCATCATGATATCCAGAAGAATCAGGTGTACCTTTTCCCTGCTCAAAACAGCAAGCGCTTCCTCACCGTCATAAGCGGGAAGGACGGCAAAACCTTCCTTTTCCAGTTGTATTTTCAGTGTGGCGACAATATCCCTGTCATCATCCACCACCAGAATGCATTCTTTTTCCATAAAAGCCCCCTTTTTTGCAGGATAATATGACAACATTTTAATCATACCACAAGTATCCCTGTAAAAGCCATTATATAGTATTGTTCTTACAAAAAAAGAGTGGTAAATCTTACAAATATCTTAAAAATTTTCTAAAAAAGCCGGAACTGATATGGGAACTCTGTAAATTATTGGATTGTGTTTCCCGATGGTTTTGTATATAATGGAAACGAAAAATACATACCGAAACGGCAGAAGTGAGGAAACCATGAATAAGAAAGAAATAGCGGAAATCAAAAAGCAGTTTACACAGGATAAATGCGCAATCACCCGGATATGCGGCTGTTATGTGGATGGGGAGAAAAACAAAAAAACAGAGTTAAAGGAGGCCTTTTTGTCCCTTCCGGAGGAAGAAATGTTTAAGTATTTCAATATTTTCAGGAAAGCGCTTTCGGGCAGCATCGGGCGGAACCTGCTCAACATGGAATTTCCGCTGGAAACGGAAGAGCCGGGAGGCACACAGGATTTTCTGATGCAGCTGAGGACTTCCGCATTAAAGGATGAAAACCTGTTGGAAGAATTTTATGATAAAGTCATCGAAAATTATTACTCGGTGGAAAATTACCTGATTCTGCTGATTCACGGCGTTTATGACGTTCCCGGAAAAGCGGCGGACGGAGCGGAGATGTTCGATGCCTCCGATGAAGTTTACGAGCATATTCTCTGCTGTATCTGCCCGGTTACGCTGACGAAGCCGGGACTTGCCTATGATGAGATAAGCAACAGCTTTAAAACCCGTGTGCTGGACAGGGTGGTGGACATGCCGGATATCGGATTCCTTTTTCCGGCCTTCAACGACAGGAGTGCGGATATCCACAGCCTGCTTTACTATGCGGCAAAGCCGGAAGAGCTGCGTTTTGATTTTGTGGAACCGGTTCTGGGCTGTGAAGTTCCCATGTCGGCAGGAGGACAGAAGGAGACCTTCCAGACTATAGTGGAGGAAACATTAGGTGATGAATGTGAATACGAAGTGGTAAAAAACATCCATGAGAAATTAAACGAAATGATAGAGGAAAAGAAGGATGAGCCGGAGCCGGTCGTGCTGGACAAGGCGGAAGTAAAAAGGCTGTTGGAATACAGCGGCGTGGAGGAGGAGCAGCTTTCCGGCTTTGACGAAAAGTATGTTGCCGCCGCCGGGGAAAATGTGCAGTTTATGGCGTCCAATCTTGCAAACACCAGACAATTTGAGATTAAAACCCCGGATGTGATTGTCAGGGTAAGCCCCGACCGGACGGATTTGGTGCAGACAAAGATGATTGACGGCAGGAAATGCCTTGTCATAGAATTAAACGACCAGGTAGAGGTGAACGGTATTCAGGTGCGTATGCCGGGTCAGGCATAAACCAAAGGACAGGAGAAAAGCCATGGCGGATAAGGAAATGTGCAACTGCATGGTCTGTGAAAGAATTGCCCAGACAAAGCAGGGGAAGAACCCGTATTTTGTCAGGGAACTGGAAACAGGATATGTGGTGCTGGGGGATTATCAGAGATTTAAGGGCTATACCCTGTTTTTATGCAAAGAACATGCCACGGAACTTCATTTTCTGGACAAGGGATTCAGAAACAGGTTTTTGCAGGAAATGTCTCTGACGGCGGAGGCGGTCTATCACGCATTTAAGCCTGACAAATTAAATTATGAACTTCTGGGGACGGGACAAGGGGTTCACATGCACTGGCACCTTTTTCCGAGAAGAAACGGCGATACGCCCATGCCCGGCCCCGTCTGGCGATTGGATGGGGCAGAGATGAACCACAAAAAGTACCTGCCCGCGGAAGAGGAATTGCAGACATTAAAAATAAAACTGGCCGAAGAATTGGACAGGCTGTTATAAAGGTGCAGAAATGTGGAATAAGCACAGGAAAGAAGGAGCGGGAAATGGTATTTCAGGCAGCGGCGCTTATTATTTTACTGGCATTTTACGGATGTTATTTTGCAAAAATGATTTTCCAGAAGAAAAAGGGCATACGGACAGACCAGATGGGGAAAGGGAAGACGGGGTTTGTTAAAGGCGTTGAAGTCACATTGAAGATAGTGACAATTCTTGTTCCGTTGGTGGAGCTTGCCGGTATCGGATGGAAGCTGTCGCTTTTGCCGGTCTGGGCAAGGGTTCTTGGTGTGGTTTTCGGGGTTCTCGGTGTTACCGTGTTCGTATGCGCAGTCATCACGATGCAGGATAACTGGCGTGCCGGAGTTCCCGAAACAGACAGCACGGAACTTGTGACAAGGGGCATTTTCCAAATCAGCCGCAATCCCGCCTTTTTGGGATTTGATTTGGTATATATCGGAATCCTGCTGATGTTTTTTAATTGGGTTCTGTTTGCCGTATCCGTACTCGCCATGTTTCTGCTGCATTTGCAGATTGTCAATGTGGAAGAGGATTTTTTAATTACTGCTTTCGGGGAATCTTATCTGGAATACAGGAAAAAAGTCTGCCGGTATTTTGGGCGGAAAATAGATAGAAAAAAATAGAAAGGATATATTACTAAACCATATTGCCACGATTCTGCCCATTATAAAGGAATCTTCTAACTTCCATAACCAAATCATTTGGATTATCATCAATTACTACATAGTAAATAATATAATTATCCACATAAATACGATAATACGAATATCTTCGCTCTCGAACAGAATGATATGGCTCAAAAGATTCAGCTAACGGAAGACGCTCCATAATAGCAGACTCTACCTTATCCAATAAATCATTTGCTGCTTTTGGATTTTTCAGTTTTTCTACAAGATAGGTTATTTTTTCATCGAGGTCCTCATAAAAAAGTGGCAGATAGCTCAATCTGTACTTTTTATTGAACATTTATCTTCCTCCGCAGTTCTTCAAAGACTTCTTTATGGCTCATTCGTGTGTTGTTTTCCGCCGCAAACCTATCTGCTTTATCTAAGGCAGCTTCAACGCCATCTGTCAACTTTGAATACTCTTCAAGACTAAGAACCACCATTGCTCCATAACCGTTTTTTGTCAGATATACCGGCTCACCTGAATTTACAATTTTTTCAATATCAGGAAACTTATTTCTTAAATCTGAAACAGGTCTAATCTGTAACATAAGCGACCACTCCTTATCAATATTTTATCTCAATTTTATCTTTATCCATATTTTAATCTATTATGCTTATTTAATCAATCATAGTTATAAGCTTTCTCCAAAAATGTTATGCGCTTTTTAATATTGTTTACTGCAATCCGGGAATGGATGGCTAAGTCATATCCGTGAATGGTTCCCTTTGTTTCATTTATCTCAACGTCCGCCCCGGCTTCCCGCAGTTTTTTTCCATATAAAATGCCCTCATCATGCAGACAATCATATTCTGCGGTTTCAATATAGGTTTTCGGGATGAATTGCGGCAGGTTTTGGTGCATCGGAGAAGCGGCACAGGCGTCCACGGGTGCTAAATTGCCGCAATAATAACTCCACATCCGTTTGTTGTTTTTGGAGTTCCATAACGGAGTATCCGAAAACCTTTTCATGGAATCCGTCTGCATACCGATATCAGTCAGCGGGTATACCAGCATTTGCAGACATGGCGGTTTCAAATTTTCCTGTTCAAAGCGATTGCAAACAAGCGCGGCAATGGATGCACCGGCGCTGTCCCCGCCGATGCCAATCCTTTCAACATCAATATCCAAGTTTCCGGCATGTTCCATTATGTATCTGTATAACGCCAGAACATCCTCATATGCAGCCGGGTAAGGATACTTGGGCGTCAGATGATAATCCGGGAAATATACCCTGCATTTTGCCTTTGCCGCATAGATGCACGCAAGCTTTTTGTGATGGGCGGAAGCCCTGTAGCTGAATGCGCCTCCATGCACATAAATCAGACAGGGCAGCTTTCCTTTTATGTTTGAAGGCTCAAAAATATCCACCCCGCATTTCATCTCCCTGTATCCTTCCACAATCATATGCCTGTTTCTGATTTCTTTGGGAATCCTTGTTAAACGGAAGGATATAAGCTGAAAAACATTTGCAAACCGGATAATCATCTTATTGTACGGAACATTCCTCGCTATTTTCCCTAATTCCTTATGAATCTGTTTTTTATAATTCATATTTTTGAATTTTCCTCGTTTTCATAAAACCCTTTTTATTATAACAAAATTTCCATTTCCAGACATTTCCAGTCTTCGTCTAATATATGATAGGTTTCCGTTTCATCCGGTACGATATCTTGAAGTCCGGCGGCCTTATAACAGTAATAAGCAGGTTCGTTATTTTCAAATACACCTAACGATACCTTACCTGCGCCGTATATCTCGCGGGCATATTTCATTGCAAGCAGGAGCATCTTTTTTCCGTAACCTTTACCGCGTTTCCCGGAATCCACAATCACAAAACCAATACGTAATTCATCAAAGGACTCACCTGGCCGGCGCAAAGTGAAAAAGCCGATGATTTCGTTATCATCAATAGCCGTAAAGGCCATGAGGTCGTTTACTTTTTGGAACCGTTCGGCGGTAAGAGGGTAATCCCCCAGTATACCGGCAGTCCACCGGTAAAATGATTTTTCATCTTTACACCATGACAAAATGGTTTCCGCATCTTTTTCCTTATAAGGTCTTAATCGAATCATATCTGCTTTTCCTTCCTGCTCGCTATTCATTCAGCTAATCAGGTTAATTATAGCACAGGATAAATTCTTTTAGAAGAAATATTGAAACTTGAATTTTTGCATGATGCCGTGGCTGCCACAATGCCTCATGCGGTAACGCCGGCAAAATTTGATTGACAAATCCTGGGAATCCTTATATGATAAAAATAACAATTGCATAGTTGAGGGAGTAGTTCCGCAGAACCGGACGTGGTTTGGGGATGCGCGGTAAATCAACAAGCATGGCGGCAGGGCCGTCTGGTTTATCTATAAAGAATGAGACTCATATACAGTGGTAACAATCATTGTATATGGGTTTTTTATTTTATGGCGCAAAAGCGCTTCAAAATGGAGGAAAAAATGAAAGAGTATTTGTGCAGTGTGGAAGAGGTATTGAAAGAGCAGCAGACCGGTGAAGGGGGACTGTGTGCGGTACAGGTGGAAGAACGGGCCGGACTTTACGGCAAAAACAAGCTGGCGGAAGGAAAAAAGATTACCCTTTTGCAGCGGTTCTGGCAGCAGCTTTTAAACCCCATGATTCTGATACTGGCAGCGGCGGCAGTGATATCGGGCATTACGGCGGTGTATGCGGGAGAGTCTTTTGCGGATGTCATCATTATTTTAGTTGTAGTGCTTATTAATGCGGTACTGGGCGTCGTGCAGGAAAGCAAAGCGGAAAAGGCAATTGCCGCCCTGCAGGAAATCGCCGCGGCAACCTCAAAGGTGGTCAGGGATGGCAGACAGCTTACCGTCAAAAGTGAAGAACTGGTGCCGGGAGATATCATTATTCTGGAAGCGGGCGACTCGGTTCCGGCGGATGCAAGGCTGGTGGAATGTGCCAGTATGAAGGTGGAAGAGGCGGCGCTGACCGGGGAGTCGGTGCCTGCGTCAAAGACAAGTGAGAAGCTTATCAGCAGTGACGGAAAGGTGCCGCTCGGGGACCGCAAAAATATGGTATACATGGGCAGCACGGTGGTGTACGGGCGCGGCAGGGCAGTTATCACGGCTACCGGGATGAATACGGAAATGGGTAAAATTGCAGATGCGCTGGCAAAGGCGGAGGACAACGAAACGCCCCTCCAGAAAAAGCTGAACCAGCTCAGCAAAGTTTTGAGTCTGCTGGTGCTGGGAATCTGCGCCGTAATATTTGCCATCAACCTGCTGCGCGCCTATCCCGATATCGCAGGAGAAACCCTGCTCGACACCTTTATGGTGGCGGTCAGCCTTGCCGTTGCCGCCATTCCGGAAGGCCTTGCGGCAGTGGTGACTATCGTACTGTCCATCGGCGTTACCAACATGTCGAAAAGAAATGCGGTTATAAGGAAACTCACGGCTGTGGAAACCTTGGGGTGTGCGCAGGTTATCTGTTCCGACAAGACGGGCACCCTGACCCAGAACAGGATGACGGTGGTAGAGCATACCGGCGCGGATGAAAAACTTCTTGCCTGCGCCATGGCATTATGTTCGGACGCGGAACTGGATGAGAAAAAGGAAGCGGTCGGGGAGCCGACGGAGTGCGCGCTGGTAAACTATGCGATGTCCACAGGTTTTTCCAAGGATGACCTGAAGGAAGAAAACGTCAGAATCGGGGAGGCGCCGTTTGATTCCATGAGGAAACGGATGACGACTGTCCACAGGAAAACGGACGGCAGCATCGTACAGTATACCAAAGGCGCGCCGGATGAAATCGTAAAATGCTGTTCCCATATCCTTTTGGACGGCAGGGTGGTGGAATTAACAGGGGATTTGCAGGAAAGGGTATTGCAGGAAAACAAGTCCATGGCGGATAAAGCCCTTCGCGTGCTGGGCGCCGCGTACAGGGAATGGGAAGGCGTACCGGATTCCTTTGATGCGGGGGTTCTTGAACAAAATCTGGTATTTATCGGGCTTGTGGGCATGATTGACCCGGTGCGGCCAGAGGTAAAAGCGGCGATTGAGGAATGCCGGGCAGCAGGCATCAAACCGGTTATGATTACCGGGGACCACAAGGATACGGCCGCGGCCATTGCAATGGAGCTGGGGATTATAGACGAACCCGCGCAGGCAGTTACGGGGGCGGCGCTGGATGATATGACGGATGAAGAACTGGCGGAAAGCATAGAAAAATATGCCGTTTACGCCCGCGTGCAGCCGGAGCATAAGGTGCGCATTGTCAACGCATGGCGCGCAAAAGGAAAAGTGACTGCCATGACAGGCGACGGCGTCAACGACGCGCCTTCCATCAAAAATGCGGATATCGGCGTGGGAATGGGGATTACGGGAACGGATGTCACAAAAAATGTGGCGGATATGGTGCTGGCGGATGACAATTTTGCAACGATTGTGAATGCGGTGGGGGAAGGAAGGCGGATTTACGACAATATCAGGAAATCCATCCAGTTTTTGCTTGCCAGCAACCTTTCCGAGGTGCTTGCCATCTTTTTTGCAACCCTGCTCGGGTTTACCATTTTAAAGCCTGTTCACCTGCTCTGGATTAACCTGATAACGGACTGCTTCCCTGCCCTGGCGCTGGGCATGGAGGAGGGCGAATCGGATATAATGCAAAGGAAGCCGAGGGACGCTGGGGAAGGCATATTTGCAGGCGGGCTTGGCGTGCATGTGGTTTTACAGGGACTGGCGGTAACCCTGCTCACCGTAGCCGCATACCTGATTGGACATTACATGGAATCAGGCGTTTGGGAATTTACCGATAGTGCGGACGGCATGACCATGGCATTCCTGACGCTGTCCATGGCGGAAATTTTTCACTCCTTTAACATGCGTTCCTTAAAGAAGTCTATATTTACCATAAAACGCCAGAATCTGTTTTTATGGGGCGCCATGATTTTGTCCTTCCTGTGTACAACCGCGGTTATTTATGTTCCGTTTTTGCGAAATGCGTTTGGTTTTGAGCATATTTCCCTTGCAGAATATATAACAGCCCTGCTCATTGCCCTCATTATCATCCCGCTGGTGGAACTGGTGAAGCTGATTCAGAATATTATTTCCTTTACAAAAAAGGATGCGGCATAGTATCATACTGATATAATAAGTGATTCCTGTAGGGAAGGAGTATGCTGCTTGAGATATAACGAACAGTTAAGGGAAAAAGTATACGAATCGATTACCTCTGTCCTGCCCATCACGCTGATTGTCCTGTTTTTGAGCATTTCCATTGCGCCCCTGACGCCGGGCACATTGACGCTGTTTTTGTTCGGGGCGATGCTTCTGGTAATCGGCATGGGTTTTTTTACCCTGGGCGTGGATATGTCCATGATACCCATGGGGGAGGGCATCGGCGTGCAGCTCAGCAAGGCCAAAAAGATTGTTATACCGCTGATTGTCTGTTTTGTGTTGGGTGTTATGATAACCGTTGCGGAGCCGGATTTACAGGTTTTGGCGCAGCAGGTGCCTGCCATTCCCAATCTGACGCTGATTTTGACGGTTGCCGTGGGAGTGGGATTTTTCCTTGTGCTTGCCCAGCTCCGCATTTTGTTTAAAATTCCCCTTTCCTATATTCTGATTTTCTTTTACGGATTGATTTTTGTGCTATCCGTTTTTGCGCCTGCGGATTTTATCCCGGTATCCTTTGACTCGGGAGGCGTTACCACCGGTCCTGTGACCGTGCCTTTTATCATGGCGCTTGGTATCGGTATGGCTTCCGTCAGAAGCGATAAAAATTCCAGCAGCGACAGTTTCGGTCTGACCGCTATCTGCAGCATAGGCCCGGTACTGTCCGTGCTGGTGCTGGGGATTTGTTATCATCCTGAGGACGCGGTTTACACACCGGTGAGCATCGGGGAACTTGCAAGCACACGTGACGCGGCCCTGGAGTTTGCCCGCGCCATTCCCGTCTACATAAAAGAAGTTGCCGTGGCGCTGGTGCCGATTGTGCTTTTGTTTGTCGTATTTCAGTGTATTTTCCGCAGGTTCCACAAAAGACAGCTTATCAGGATTTTTTCCGGTTTTGTATACAGTTATATTGGCCTGGTCCTGTTTCTGACGGGCGTGAACGTAGGATTTATGCCGGCAGGACAGTATATCGGTTCGGCGATAGCCGGAAGCAGCAGGGCATGGGCCCTGCTTCCCATCGGGATGCTCATCGGCTATTTCATTGTAAAGGCAGAGCCGGCGGTGCAGGTTCTCACCAGACAGGTGGAGGATGTGACGAACGGCTCGATAACGCAGAAGTCCTTGGGAAAAAGCCTTTCCATCGGCATTGCTTTCTCTGTAGGCATTGCCATGCTCAGGATTCTCACGGGGCTTAATATCATGTGGTTTCTGATTCCCGGATATCTGCTGTCCCTGCTCCTGACCTTTTTTGTTCCCCAGATTTTTACGGGTATTGCGTTTGACTCCGGCGGTGTGGCAAGCGGACCGATGACGACGACCTTTCTGCTGCCGTTAGCTATGGGAGCCTGCGAAGCATTGGGGGGAAATGTCCTGACGGACGCGTTCGGCATCGTGGCAATGGTGGCGATGACGCCGCTTCTGACCATCCAGATGATGGGCCTTGCGGACAATATCCGCAAGAAGGTGAGAAAGCGCAAACTGATTCTCCAGCTTAAGGAGGCAGAGGATTGCATTATGTATTTTGACTGATTCATGGGAGTGAGGAAAAGCTATGCCGGATAAAAAAAGAATCAAACTCATCGTGACTGTTGCGGAGCGCGGCAGGGGCAAGGCGCTGGCAAGGCTTTATGCAGAGCAGGGTGTGTTTTGCAGCTACCAGTGCATGGGAAGGGGTACGGCTTCATCGGAACTGTTGGATGTGCTGGGAGTCGGAAGCGCGGAAAAAGATATTCTTCTCAGCATGGCGGCGCAGGAGACGGCTGACAGGCTGCTGCGTAAGCTGGAAAACGACATCGGGGAATCTTACGGCAAGGGCATCGTAGTGGATATGCCGATGACAGGGTTAAACAGCCTGATTGCGACAGTACTCTTAAACGGGCAGGAGAGCGGAAACGGAGGATTGCAGATGGAAACAAAAACGGACAGTAGCCTGATTTTAATTGCGGTAAACCAGGGACATACGGACGCCGTTATGGATACTGCCAGACAGGCGGGCGCAAGGGGCGGTACGGTAATCAGGGCAAGGTGGGCAGGAGCGGAGGATTCCAGCCAGTTTTTCGGTATTTCCATTCAGTCTGAAAAAGAAATTATTGTCATTGTGTCCTCAGGGGAAAAGAGGAACGCCATAATGGAAATGGTAAACAAAAAGCATGGGTTGAAGACGGAGGCAGGGGCAGTGGTCTGTTCCGTGGGCATTGACAATTCCGTGCGTCTTGCATAATATAACATTCTATGATATACTGTCACCAGTACACAGAAGTGGAAGTGAGGAAAGAAAGAAAATGGACGACGCTGAAGGCGACGCGGAAACTAACACAGAAAAGCAAATAATGGATAATAAAGATTGGGTGTAGCCTGTGGTATATGCATACGACAGGTTATGCCTTTTTGTGTTGCGGATGGTATCCCGCAATATTATCTGGAAATGGAGAAATAGTCTTGAATACGGTAGTATTACAATTATTGTTACAAATTATCCTGATTTTAATCAACGGTTTTTTTGCCGGAACGGAGATGGCGGTGGTATCCCTAAATACCACAAAGCTTCATAAACTGGAAGACGAAGGAAATAAGCATGCGGCAAAGCTTTTAAAGCTTGTGGCAAAGCCTTCGGATTTTCTGTCCACCATACAGATAGGAATCACGTTGGCGGGCTATCTGGGCAGCGCCCTGGCAGCGGAAAATTTTTCGGGATATCTGGTGGACTGGGTATACAACGATTTGGAATTTACCCTGATTTCAGAACAGGCATTGTTTTTGATTGCCATAGTGGTTATCACCCTGATACTGGCATATTTTACCCTTGTGTTCGGGGAACTGGTGCCGAAGCGGATTGCCATGCAGAAGCCTTTTGAATGGGCAAAAGTTTCTTACGGCATCATTTCCGGCATTGCAGTTATCATGAAACCGCTTATCCGGTTTTTAGCTTTTTCCACCAATCTGATGCTGCGCATCCTGCATGTAAAGACAGAGAACGCCGCGGAAAATGTCACGGAAGAAGAAATCAGGATGATGGTGGATATCGGGGAAGAAAAAGGCAATATAGATGAAAACGAAAAAGAATGGATACAGAACATTTTTGATTTTGACGACCTAAGCGTGCGGCGCGTCATGACCCAGCGGACGGATGTGGTTGCCATCTCCGTGGAGGAAAGCCAGGAAGAAATCCTGCGCACCATTGAAGAAACCGGGCGCTCCCGTTACCCGGTGTATGAAGAGGATTTGGATGACATTGTCGGGATTCTTTATGCCAGGGACTTTTTGATTGCTTTGAGCAAAGGAAAACAGGTATTTATCAGGGATGTAATCCGCCCCGCTTATTTTGTGCCGGAAAGCATTCATGCCGATACCCTGTTTGCGGATATGCAGAAGAAAAAAATCCACATTGCCGTCATTGTTGACGAGTACGGGGCGGTGGAGGGCATCGTCACCATGGAAGATTTGGTGGAAGAAATCGTGGGAAATATCTACGATGAATTTGACCCGGAGGAAGAGCCGGAGATTGTGCAGCTTGAGGATAATCTCTTTAAGGTGACGGGAAACACCACCATAGATGATTTGGCAAAAGAACTGGATATCGAACTCAACATGGAAGAGGAGGATTATGACACGGTGGGCGGCCTGATTATCAGCCTGCTGCAGGCGATTCCCGAAGACGGCGTCAGCTTTGACGTGGAAGGCTTCGGGCTGCATATCCATGTGGAGGATATACAGGACAGGCGCATTGAAAAAGCCTATATCAGCAAACTGAAAAATGAGGCGGAGGATGCCGCGGAAACGTCATAATGTGCTTTTCCGCTGTACCCGCAGCGTCACCAAACGCCGCGAATCAGAACCATCCGCCGTCAATACCGATAACCTGCCCGGTCATGTAAGCCGGGGCGTTTACTACCTGCCATGCAAGCAGGGCAACTTCTTCGGGAGAGCCCAGCCTGTCGGCAGGTATTTCTGTTTTCAGGGCTTCTATGTCTTCCGCCGAAAGGCAGCGGTTCATGGCTGTGTCAATAAGTCCCGGGGCAAGGGCGTTGACCTGGATGTTTGAGGGGGCAAGTTCTTTGGCAAGGGCTTTGGTAAATGCATTGATACCGCCCTTTGTGGCGGAATAGGCGGTTTCCATGGAAGAGCCGCAGTTTCCCCAGACGGAGGAAATATTCAGGATGCGTCCCTCTTTTCTGGCAACCATGGAAGGAATTGCCAGCTTGCAGGCATAAAAACAGGCATTCAGATTGGTGTCCATGATGCGCTGCCAGTCCTCCACGGACATTTCGGACAAAAGCCCAAAGTAGGAAATCCCTGCATTGTTAATCAGGATGTCCACCGACGGAATCTGCGCAAAAAGCCGTTCCACCTGAAGATAATTTCCCATATCGCAGACATGGGCCGTGCAGGGAACGTGATAAGAAGTTTCTATTTCTTCCTTTAAAATAAGAAGTTCAGCTTCGCTGTTTTGGCATGTAATGACGGTGTGACAGCCGTTTGCCGCAAAAGTACGTGCCATTGCGGCGCCTATTCCCCTGGACGCACCGGTAATCAAGACTGTTTTCAAGAATAATCCTCCTCCGCTTGCCTTTCCTTTGCGGCTATTATATCACAAAGGTTAAGATTTTTGTAAAAAAATAAGGCACACGGTCCTGAGCAGAGTTGTAATTTATAAAGAAAACTGGTACACTATCTAATACCACAGGTAATAACATCAACAACGGAGGCGGCGAAAATATGTATGACCTTATCATTATCGGTTCCGGCCCGGCAGGGCTCGGGGCGGCGGTGTACGGAAAAAGGGCGGGGTTAAACCTGCTTGTCATAGAAAAAAATCCCATGAGCGGCGGGCAGGTGTTAAACACCTATGAGGTGGATAATTATCTGGGACTGCCGGGCATGAATGGCTTCGACATGGGAGTCAGATTCAGGGAACATGCAGAAAAGATGGGCGCGGAATTTAAGGAAACGGAAGTGACCGGCATTGAAGATAAGGAAAGCTTTAAACTGGTTCATACCCTGGACGGGGATTTTGAAGCCAAAACCCTGATTCTTGCCATGGGTGCAAGGCATGCGCACTTGAATGTGCCAGGTGAGGAAGAACTGACAGGCATGGGGGTTTCCTATTGCGCCACCTGTGACGGCGCGTTTTTTAGGAACAAAACGGTTGCGGTTGTAGGCGGCGGGGACGTGGCTGTGGAAGACGCCATTTTTCTTTCCAGAATCTGCGAGAAGGTATATCTGATTCACAGACGGGACAGCTTAAGGGCGGCTAAAGTGCTGCAGGATTCCCTTCTGGAGCAGTCGAATGTGGAAATACTATGGGACAGCGTCGTGACAGCCATTAACGGTGAGGACATGGTTACGGGGCTTACGGTAAAGCAGGTAAAAACAGGGGAAGAAAAGGAGCTGCCCGTAAACGGCATCTTTATCGCAGTGGGGATTCATCCTGATACGGAAATCTGCCGGGATTTGGTGGCGTGTGAGGAAAGCGGCTATATTCTTGCAGGGGAGGATACCCATACGGATATTCCCGGCATCTTTGCGGCAGGGGATATCAGAAAAAAACCTTTGCGCCAGATTATTACCGCAGTTGCGGACGGCGCCAATGCTGCATCGGCGGCAGGAAGTCTGATTATGTAATAGTATAACGGATTTGTAACAATTATTACAAGAAAGGCGGAAAGCCCGGAGAAACCGGAAATCCGCCTTTTTTTGTGGCATATTCCTTCATTTTCCATGCAGAAACAGTGTTGACAAAGAAAAAAACTTGTGATATATTTTAAAACAGATGTAACAAATTCGTAATATTTACACACGGAGGAATATCCCATGAATCGTTATAAAGTAAGGCTTGCCGCAGGAACGCTTGTGGCAGTAATCACTTTTTCGGGATTACATATAGATGCTTTGGCTGCCGGTAAGGTTACGTCAGTACTGCCTGCCGGAGGTGCGAACCTGTCCATGATGAAGGATGTATCCCTGGAAAGCATTTCACCGGATGACCTTCTGGCTTCCAGCCAGATTGAATCCACACTTTCCATTGCGGATATACCGGATTTGGCAGCAGCGACAGCAGTTGCCGATTTAGGACAGTCAGAAGAGGAAACTTTTAAAAACCTTGTGATTGCGCAGGTAAACAGATATGTCAATGTCAGGAGCATTCCCAGCGAGGAGGGCGAAATAGTCGGAAAGCTGTATGATGATTCCGTAGGAAGTTTTATCAAGGAAGAGAACGGCTGGTATCAGATTACTTCCGGCAACGTAACAGGTTATGTGAAAGCCGAATATTGTGTGACAGGCGACGCAGCCATCGAACTTGCAAAGCAGGTGGGTACCAGACTGGCAACCGTCAATACGGAAACGCTTTTTGTGCGCATGGAGCCGACGACCGAATCGGGCAGGCTGGCCATGGTACCGGGCGGGGAAGATTTTCTTGTGATAGATGAAACCGACGGCTGGGTGAAGATTAACGTAGAAGAAGGCGACGGCTGGGTATCTAAGGAGTTTGTGGAAATCCGTACCGAGTTTGTAGAAGCAGAGTCCAAAGAAGAAGAAGAACTTCGTCTGGCAAAAGAGGAAGAGGAACGCAGGAAGGCGCAGGAAGCCGCAAGGGCAAGCCGCGCCGCACAGGAATCCCAGAATCAGCAAACCCCTTCCGCACCGTCGCAGACGGTAAACACAGATTACTCCGTGGGAGAAGGCAGCGAATTGGGCGTGGCGGTTGCGGAATACGCATTGCAGTTTGTCGGCAATCCCTATAAATGGGGCGGCACCAGCCTGACGAACGGAGCAGACTGTTCCGGTTTTGTACTCAGCGTATATGCCAACTTTGGCGTAAGCCTGCCGCACAGTTCCAAGGCGGACAGAAGCCAGGGATATGCGGTGGACGGACTGGAAAACGCACAGCCCGGCGACTTGATTTGTTATTCCGGCCATGTGGCCCTCTACATCGGCAACGGGCAGATTGTCCATGCGTCCAACAAAAATACAGGTATTATTGTATCCAATGCGGATTATAAGAGGATTCTGGCAATCAGGCGTATTTTCTAAAAAAGTATCAGCAAAATCCAATCAGGCATCCCGACAGAAGGGATGCCTGATTTTCTGTTTAATTTGTTTGAAATTGTTCTCTTTTTTTGGTTATTGTCCGACAATATTTTTGGTAATAAAATACCATTGACGAAAGCCCGCTTGTGCAAGGTGAACAAATGAGGTAAAAAAAATATCGCAAGCCGGTTTTTAATGAAAGAAATCGGAAAGGAGTTATCCACATAAAAAACAGGGACAAATGGTTTAAAAGCTATTTATACACCGAGTTATCCACAATGTCCACAGAATTTTTGGGCGTATGCGGGTACATGAAAAAAAATAGAAAAGAACGGACGTTTTGTAAAGAATGAATAAAAAGACTGTTTTTGAAAAAAAAGTCGAAATAAGTATTGACTTTCGGAATGTCAAAAACAACCAAATAATATACTAAATTATTGCACAAAAAAGGAAAAGTATGGTATAATGTTCATACAATAAATAACCGAAAGGGATGAGTGACATGAAATTTATCATTGTAGGCAGAAACGTTGAAGTAACTCCGGGGCTTAAGTCAGCAGTTGAAGATAAAATTGGCAAGCTCGAGAAATATTTCACCCCTGATACGGAAGTGCATGTTACCTTAAGCGTAGAAAAGGACAGGCAGAAAATAGAAGTGACGATACCGGTGAAAGGAAGTATCATCCGCTCTGAGCAGGTAAGCAGTGACATGTATGTTTCAATTGACTTAGTAGAAGAAATCATTGAAAGACAGTTAAAAAAATATAAGACAAAACTGGTGGACAAGCATCAGGCAGCATCTTCTTTCAGCAAGCTGTTTGTGGAAAACGATTATATGGATGATGAGGAAATCAAGATTGTCCGTACAAAGAAGTTTGATATTAAACCCATGTATCCGGAAGACGCATGTATCCAGATGGAACTATTGGGACACAATTTTTACGTATTCCACAATGCGGAAACCAATCAGGTAAATGTTGTGTATAAGAGAAAAGGCGATACGTACGGTTTGATTGAACCGGAAGAATAAGAATAAAAGTTTGGAACCCGTTTCAAGTGAAACGGGTTCAGACTGTAGACAAAGCGGCTCTGGTGCGCATGCACCAGAGCCATTTTTCTTTT
>CAJTKU010000007.1 GCA_910577015.1 uncultured Lachnospiraceae bacterium
CCCGTTATGGCAGTACCCCGTATGGATATTTTATCAAAAAAAGTCGGACGCTACAAGCGGTTTTCCGCTTTTTTATTTTTCCCGTGCAATATAAATTCAAAAGCAAGTTTCATGACTTAGACATAAAACAGCGGCATTCGCTTTTTGCCAATGCCGCTTTCCATAAATACCGGTATCAGAATCAGTAACTGTTCAGAAACTGTTCATAATCCTCATAAGTTACATACACGATGCGCCCGGGAAGATTCAGGCCGACTTCCAGACCCAGGGGCGTATAAAACAGAACCAGGGTATCATAGCTTTCCAGCATTTCCTTAATCTCCTGGTCGGAATAATCAGTCAGCGCTTCATCCCCGTTTTCAAATATTTCGCGCTGCCTGAAATCTGTGACAAAATCATCATCCACATGAAGCACTTCTTCGTTTTGTATCAGATTTCCGGTTTCTAAATCAAAATTCATACAATAAAAGGAAAAAAAGCTGAAAGGGTCGTTTTCCAGTTCCAGGTATATGCTTTCTTTAAAAACAACGCTCAGTGTTTTTTCATCCATGTATGTGACGTAGGATTCAATCTCACAGGAAAAAACATCGTCGTCACTCCTCATACGCGGTTTAAAATCTTCTTTAAAGAAATTCATATAATATCTGTACTCGTTATATAACGCAGCGTTTATATATTCCCTGTACGGGTAATCCATCGTGGTTATCTGCGGATAATCCACCTGCAAAAATACATTGGAGGAATTTTGGGAAGAATACGTATCCCTGTTAAATTTCAGCTCATAGGACAAATCATCCCTCAACGCATTGTAAGGACCCGTATAATAGGAGTAAGCTTCATCCTGCCCTTCCCCATCCCATTTTTCCTGTGTCACATCCGAACTGAAATGGGAAAAACTGGGAGATGAAGAAGAAGTTCCTTCCTCATTTTCATCAGTCTGCTCATCTTCCTCTTCCGACGACGCAGCCCATCCCTGCTGTCTGCCGTCAGAAACAATGTCCTGTTTCCCGTCACGCTTCTGAATAGTGTAAACCCCTGCCAGAATCAGCGCTACCAGCGCCAGAAGCACAAATCCAAGTATCAGGAACACCACAAGCGTCGTCCTGCTTTTCTTCTTGACAGGTTTTGCCATAGGCACGGCCTGCATATAGGGCTGATAGGAACCCGGGTATGGCTGGCCCTGCCCGTACTGCGGCTGTCCCATTCCCGGAATGCCCTGCTGCTGCGACTGTGGCTGCGCCATTCCGCCGATTGCCTGCTGCATCTGCGGCTGAACCATCCCTGCTGATGGCTGCTGCATCTGCGGCTGCGCCATTCCGCCGACTGACTGCTGCATCTGCGGCGGCGCCATCCCGCTGGCTTCCTGCTGCATCTGTGGCTGAACCATCCCTGTGGCTTCCTGCTGTGACTGCATACCGTTCAGGACAGCCTGCTGTTCCTGCACGTACTGCTCCTCCCCATCCGTCTGCTGTTTATTTACCGTGATATCCGGATTCTGATATCCGCAGCTGGTACACACGCCGTCCCTTGCCAGCGCCCCGCACTTCGGACAAAAATCAAATCTGCTGTTCCCTTCCATAATCCTCTCCCTCTCTTTTGCTTTCTGACTGCAATGGTTTTTACTGTGCGATGATACTGTTTCTGAGCAGCACCAGCGCCGCCGCCACAACACTTTCCCTTATCTTTAAACGGCTGCCGGTAAAGTGATATTCTTCCACCCTTACCTTTCCGTCTACATAGCATCCTATATAAACCAGCCCGACCGGCTTGTCCTTCGTGCCGCCATCCGGCCCCGCAATGCCGGTTATGGACACCGCTGCATCCGCGCCTGCCGCCTTTGCCGCTCCCACAGCCATTTCTTCTGCCGTCTTACTGCTCACCGCGCCATACTGCTTCAGGGTTTCTTCTTTTACACCTATCAGGTTCTGCTTTGCCTCATCCGCATAGGTGATAAAACCGGCATGGAACACCTCTGACACGCCGGGCACATTCACCAGTCTGGCCGCCAGAAGCCCGCCGGTGCAGGACTCCGCCGTGGCGATTGTCCATTTCTTTTCTGCAAGCAAATCCGCCACCGCCTTTTCCAGCGTAACATCTTCCTCCATGGTATATATATGGCTGCCAAACCTATTTTTGAGTTCTTCTGCCACAGGGGCAATCAGTTCTTGCGCCTCTTTGCTGCCTGCCGCCCTTGCCGTTATCCTGAAATGCACTTCCCCTGTTTTGGCATACGGTGCAATGGTGGGATTGGACTGATTTTCCATCAAATCCGAAACCATCGTCTCCGCCCGGCTTTCCCCGATATCCACCACCTTCACGGTGACGGATTCTATCACCTCGTCTTCCAGCGTACGCAGATACGGCACCACGCTGTCCGTAAACATGGGCTTTAATTCACCCGGAGGCCCCGGCAGGAGAATGGCATACTTGCCGTTTTCCTCCATGATAATGCCGGGCGCCGTGCCGTTTCGGTTGGGTATGGCTTTTGCACCTTCGGGAATAAGCGCCTGTTTCCAGTTATTTTCCGTGGGCGTTATCCCCCGCTGTGCAAAATATGCCTCAATCTGCCGGCGTGATGTTTCGTCTTCCACAAGACGGCGTCCAAACGCTTCTGCCGCCGCTTCTTTCGTTAAATCATCCCCTGTCGGCCCCAGGCCGCCGGACAAAAGCACGATATCCGCCCGTTCCATTGCCGTCCTGATGGTCTGCACAAGCCTCTCCCTGTTGTCGCCCACCACAACCTGAAAATAGGAGGAAAGCCCCAGCGCCGCGCATTTTTCCGCCAAAAACGCCGCATTGGTATTGACAATGTTCCCCAAAAGCAGTTCCGTCCCTACGCAGATAATTTCAACAGTCATTCATAACTCCTTTATTTTTCCATACATAATCAAACAGGGAAACCAGGGTAAGCAACAGGGCAGCCCACATTACGATATCCGTAACCAGCTGATACCCTGCGCGTATGTTGTTTGGAATCCCGTTGTTGTTTGCAATCATGAGACAGACCATCACCATCTGGAAAGTCGTCTTAAACTTTCCCCAGTAGCTGGCGGCTATCACCACGCCTTTGTCGGAAGCTACCAGCCTGAAACCGCTGATGATAAACTCCCTGCTGATAATCAGGATGACAATCCATGCCGGAATCCTGCCCATCTCTACCAGACAAATCATGGCGGCACAGACAAGAAGCTTGTCGGCAAGCGGGTCCATAAACTTTCCGAAGTTGGTTACCAGATTGTATTTTCTGGCTATTTTTCCGTCTATCAAGTCCGTCAGGCTGGCAATGATGAAAATGGCCAGCGCTATATAATCCACATATTCCATGACACCACCAAAAACAGCGGTAAACCACCCCCATTCGTGAAACCCGCCCAAGAGCAGCAACACAAAAGGAAGGATAAGGACCATGCGGAAAATCGTCAGTTTATTCGGTAAATTCATGATATATTTCTCCTATCAAATCGTATTCATTGGAACCTGTTACCAGAACTTTTACAAAATCGCCCGTCATAAGGCTGGCCGTGGTATTGATAAATAAATAGCCGTCCACTCCCGGCGCGTCCCGGTAGGTTCGCGCCACATAGACGTCCTCTTCGGGCATCCTGCCCTCCACCATCACGGTAAGCACCCTTCCGACCATATCCCCGGCCTTTTCAAAAGCAATCTCCTGCTGCAGTTCCATAAGTTCTCCCCTGCGGCTTTCTTTTACTTCTTCCTCTACCTGACCATCCATGACGGCTGCCGGCGTATCCTCTTCCTGCGAATAAGTAAAAACCCCAAGCCGGTCAAATGCCATCTCTTCCACAAAGTCAAGCAGCTTTTCATGGTCTTCTTCGGTTTCCCCCGGAAAACCGGTAATCAGGGTGGTGCGTAGGCAGATATCCGGTATCCTTTGCCTGAGTTTATGAACCGCCTCTTTCAGTTGCGCTTCCGTAGTACGCCTGCCCATGCGTTTCAAAACCTCATCGGAGGCGTGCTGGATGGGTATGTCCAGATAATTGCAGACTTTATCCTCTTTTTTTATTACCTCTATCAGTTCGTCGTCTATCTCTTCCGGATAGCAGTACAAAATACGAATCCAGTATATTCCCTGGAGCGCCGCCAATTTCTGAAGAAGCAGCGGGAGACTCTTTTTTCCATATAAATCTTTCCCGTAAAGGGTCGTCTCCTGCGCCACCAGAATCAGTTCCCTGACGCCGCCTTTAGCCAGTTCGTCTGCTTCTTTTATCAGGCTTTCCATGGGAACGGAACGGTACTTCCCCCTGACTTTCGGGATAATGCAATATGTGCAGCGCTTGTCGCAGCCTTCCGCTATTTTCAGGTAGGCATAATGGCCGCCGGTGGTAACTACCCGTTTTTTGCCGTATACCGGCGCGCTGTTTATATCCCGGTAATGATTTCTGCCCTGTCCTGCAAGCGCTTCTTCTATGGCGTCCGCCACCGCGTCAATGGCCATGGTGCCAAGGATGGCGTCCACCTGGGGTATCTCTTTCTGGATTTCTTCCCTGTAGCGCTCGGCCAGGCAGCCTGCTGCAAGCAAAGCCTTTATCTGACCGTTTTTTCTAAGCTCTGCCATTTCCAGCAGCGTATTGATGCTTTCCTCTTTTGCGTCATTAATAAAGCAGCAGGTGTTTACCACTACGATATCCGCCTGCTCCTCGTCATCCGTAAATTCATATCCTTTTTCCAAAAGCTGTCCCAGCATAACCTCTGTATCCACCAGGTTCTTGTCACAGCCCAGGGAAACAAACATAATCTTCATAGATTTGTACCTTATGCCTGTTCTTCCTCATCGTTCATGATTTTGATTTTGCCTTCGTTCAATTCCTCCACTGCTATGGATAAGGGCTTTTTACCTGCCCCTTCTATTAACGGCTCATCGCCTCCGATAATCTGCCTCGCCCTCTTGGAGGTCGCCATCACGATGGAATACCTGCTGCTTACCACAGGCTCCTCCCCCGGCTCCACGTCCGCATTCACCACTTTCATCAAATCGGTATAAGATGGATGTAACATATTATTCTCCTTTCGCCAGAACCTTCAGTCCTGCCCTTATATTATTGATAAACTCCTCATTTCTGGCGGGTTTTCTTTTTGCCGCCTGCACAATGCCGTGAATCTCCTCCACGCAGCGCTTTAAATCGTCGTTGATTACAAGGTACTCGTAATCTTCCACGCCCTCCGACTCGAGAACGGCAGTATTCAGCCGCTTCATGACGGACTCCTCCGTCTCCGTGCCCCTTCCCCTGAGCCTTCTTGCCAGCTCGGCGGCATCGGGAGGCGTCACAAACAGGGACAGCATCCCGGGAAACATCTGCTTTACCTTGCGCATGCCCTGTATTTCTATCTCCAGAATCACATCCATGCCATCGTCCAGCTTTGTTTCCACATAGTCCCTGGGCGTTCCGTAATAATTGCCGCAATATTCAGCATACTCTATTAATCCGTTTTGTGCAATCTTTTCTTCAAATTTTTCCCTTGTGGAAAAGAAATATTCCCTGCCGTCCTGTTCCCCCTGTCTGGGAGCCCTGGTCGTCATGGAAATGGACAACGCATAATTGTCGTAAGTTTTCATCAGTTCTTTCATGAGCGTTCCCTTGCCCGCCCCGGAAAACCCTGACAATACAATCAAAATTCCTTTATTCGTCTTTTCCGTTTTCAATCTCCTGCCCGCCTTCCTGCAAATTGGTTCCAAATCCGGTGCCCTCAATAAAAGCATGGGCCCTTCCCGCTATCGTTTCGGGCAAAAGGGCGGACAATACAATCTGTCCGTTTTCCATAACCAGCACCGCCTTCGTCCTGCGCCCCTGCGCGGCGTCCACCACCATGCCGTTTTCCTTTGCCTTCTGCACCATGCGCTTTACGGGCGCGGAATCAGGATTGACAATGGCAATGAGTTTGCCGGTGTTGACAATGTTTCCAAACCCGATGTGAATCAAATTATCCATCTTTTCCCCTTTTCTGCCCCGGTTTATTACTCTATGTTCTGAATCTGCTCGCGCACCTTTTCTATCTCCGTCTTTAATTCTATGGCGCGGTCCGATATCTCCATATCCGTCGTCTTGCTCAGAATCGTGTTGGCCTCCCGGTTCATCTCCTGTGCGATGAAATCCAGCTTCCTGCCGATGCCTCCGCCCTCTTCCAATGCCTTTTTCGTGGCTTCGATATGGCTTTTCAGCCTGACCAGCTCCTCGTCCACACAGACCTTGTCCGCAAAAATGGTGACTTCCATCAGAAGCCTGCTTTCATCCACCTGCGCGTCCTGCAGCAGGTCTTTTACCTTTTCATACAGCTTCTGCTTATAATCCGCAATGATTTTGGGAGAGCGTTCCGTGATAAACGCCACATGGGACAGCATGACGTCCAGCTTGTCAATCAAATCCGCCTTCAGGTTTTCCCCTTCCGAGGTGCGGGTCTGCACAAAAGCCTCCGCCGCCTGCTTCAGCGCCCCCTTCAGTTCCCTCCACAGTTCTTCCGTATCCTCTTCCTGCTCCTCCATGGTAAAGACGTCGGGATACCTGGAGAGGGTGGACACCCGGATATCATCCTCCAGTGCAAAGTCCTCCGCCATCTGCCTTAAATAGGAAAGATATTCGGAAGCAATTTCCCTGTTGTACTTTACGCAGCCTGACGCTTCGGAAAAATCCTCATACGAAATATAAAGGTCTACCTTGCCCCGCTGCATATAGTTTTTCAATTCGCTGCGAATGGCGGATTCAAAGAAGTTCAATTTCTTCGGCATCTTAATGTTGACATCCAGATACCGGTGGTTTACAGACTTCATCTCCACCGTAAACTTGCGGCTGCCTTCGGTTACTTCACATCTGCCAAATCCGGTCATGCTTTTAATCATTCGTGCACCCTCTTCCCGTTACATATTGCCTTTATTATAGTAGAAAGCATGAGGAGAGTCAAGCAGCAGACTGCCTGATTCTCCTCTGTATTGGTCTGTTTAGTTTCCCGATACACTGCCGTTTTCCGGTGTGCCGCTGTTTCCTGATACACTGCCGTCTTCCGGTGCGCTGTCTCCTCCTGATATACTGCCGTCTTCCGGTGCGCTGCCGTTTCCTGACACACTGCCGTTTCCCGATACGCTGTCGCCGCCCGATATGCTGTCGCCGCCTGATACATCTTCCGCCACTGCGTCCCCGCCGGATACGCTCCGTGCAGAGAAGGAAGCCGCTGCCACAGGTGAAGGCTGCAAAGTGATGGTCTGTGTCTGCACTGCCCTGTCGGTATCTTCGGTGCTGGCAATCAGACTGCCGTCATACAGCACCAAATCATATCCCAGGGTTTTCAGCACTACCTTGTATGTGGTTTCTGCCGCCGGCAGCTGGTTATCCTGCAGGTTTACGGTAATCGTAGTTTGAGCCGTTAGTGCTGCACTGCTGCCAAAGGAAATCGTTGTATGATAAAACGCAAGGCTTCCCGACTCATCCGCAAGGATATCGTCATCCGACATGGATTCTTCATACAGCCACAGCTCCACGCCGGCCGCCAGATAGAAGTCCCCGGATTCTAACTGGAAAGTAAAATGCGGCACCCTGAGGCTTGCGCTTCCCGAATTTGGATTGGCAGGATAAAATTGAAATTTTGCCCCCTCCGGTATGCTTTGCGGTTCGTACTCATATTTTTCCGTTCTTTGCAAAGCCGTTTGCAGGGTCAGACCGCCAAGGTACGGTGAGCCCGACTGCCAGAGGGTATGCTCTTTAATGACGTTATTGGTGTAATAAACTCCGCCGTACCAATCCGTACAATCCTTATTTGCACTGTATATATCCAGCATATAACCACTGCCTGCCACATATCCCAGCAAATCCCCTTTATAGCCGGTTCCCGCCGTCACATGGCCTAAGTGGTAACTGTTCACAAAGTATCCCGCGTAGGAATAGCCGCAGAGTCCTCCGGTACTTGCAAACATATTGGAAACACTTCCCGTGTTGATACAGTTGATGATGCCTCCCATAGACGGACCTGCCAAACCGCAGATACCGCCAACCGTCCCGTTCCCGCTCTCACCCGGCGCGCCGGAAATATTCCCGTAATTGACGCAGTTTGCAACCACATAATACACCCTGCCGCCCCGGGTAATGGCTCCTGCAATTCCGCCCAGATAATCATTGCCATTTATGATGGAGCCATGGTTTTCACAGTTTGATATCTCAAAATTAGCTATAGAGTAGGCATTCAGATTGCGTTTTTGGCCCACAATGCCGCCCAGATAATGATTGGTGTTGTCGGCTTTTGCCACAATGTTTCCATAATTGATGCATTCTGCTATAACGCTGTCCTTGCCGGTATCCCTGTTCTGGTCATATCCCAGAATGCCTCCCACACAGTTTACATTGCCAAGCAGTTCAATTTCTCCGGCGCCCGCATCTGTTTCAGAGCCGTTGACGCAGCCTATGATAAAATACTTTTTGACCTGCTCTCCCACTCCGCCCACAATACCGCCGCTATATGTGGCGCCGTAAATTTTCCCGAGATTGGTGCAGTCTTTTATAGTACCTGCGCCGTAACCCGCAATCCCCCCAAAATACTGGTCAATCTCATGATTGGAATCCTGATTTGCAATCTGTCCCCTGTTTACACAGGCTTCTATCCGAAGTTCCTCCGTATAGGTGCCGTAAAAATACCCTGCAATTCCTCCTACCAGATATTTTCTTGCGGCAGACTCTCCTGCCCCTTCCACTGCCAGATTGCCTTCGTTTTCACAGCCGTACAGGATGCCGTGACGGGTGCCCGCATAACCAACAATACCGCCGATTCTCTCGCAAATGGTTCCGTTTCCTTTTCCTATATCACTTTCATTTTTGCAATAATACATCTCAGCTTCAGTCAGATATCCGGCAATGCCTCCTACGTTGCTCTCCCCCTTTTCTCCGTAAATGACTCCCTGGTTTATGCATCCTGCATTCTCGTCCTCCGCTGACCCCAGACACAGGAAAGAGCCGAAAGCGCCGGACATCGGCTGAATCCAGCCTGCAATACCCCCGGCATATGACAACGTGCCGGGACACCCGATATCCGCATGGTTTGTACAGGACCGGATTTCCCCGGGCGCTCCCACATAACCTGCAATGCCGCCTATCCTTGACGCGCTTCCCATGCCTTCCCCAAGGCTTCCATGGTTTTCCCCATGATAAATGGCAATCCCTGTACGGTAAGAACTGCGCTCCACATGGCCTATCAGGCCGCCTGCATAGCTGACGCTGACCGAGCCGTTTCCGCTGATGGAGCCAAAGTTGCGGCAGGCAAGCTCCTCTTCTGCCGCATCCCCGATAACAGTGACAAAACAGTCATAACCTACCAGGCCTCCCACGCGGTTCGCCGTTGTGCCGTCAAGATATATATCTCCGTAGTTATCGCAGTCAAGCAGTTTTTTCAGTTTTTCATAACCTGTATTTGTAAGCCCGGAATAGCCTATCAGGCCTCCCACATTGATGGCGTCCACGGCATAAATATCGCCGCTGCCCTCCATGTCTTCCGTCCCGTTATGGCAGTTCGTCATATAGAGGGAATGCTGTCTGTGATAACCTATCAAACCTCCCACAGAATCTTTCGCATGGTAAATCTGCCCAAGCTGTGTGCAGTCCAGCATGATTACGGTTCCCGGCACCGTGCTGCTTAAGTTATCCCTCTCAATCAACGTACGCCCGATTATTCCGCCCGTGGCGCTCGTGGACGCCGCCTGTTTTCCAAGCGTTCCGTAATTGCAGCTTCCGTATATGGAAAAATTGCCGGAACCGGAAATGTTGGTGACTGCCGCGCCTACAATACCGCCGCAGGACGCCATGTTTCCCGTGCCGTCTATACTTCCGTAAAAATGGCAGTAGGTATCTTCTTTGCCCGCCTCTCCTATGGAAAGCTTATAAATGGCATTGCCGACAAGGCCCCCCACCCTTGTGAGGTTTCCTTCTGCAAAGATATCCGCATAACTGCTACAGTTTATCAGCGTCAACGGCCCCCAGTTATAACCGCTGCATCCCACGATGCCGCCTGTATGGCCTATGCCGGTGGAGGAACGAATGAAATACTTTTGCGTCTCGCTGCCATAAAAACAGTTAGTAATTACCATCGGAAGGGCAGTGCAGCCTGCTATACCGCCTGCTCCGGCTGTATTGGACAGTCCGCTGTCCACGTATTTCACCTCGTAAATATTGGCGTTCTGGGTACAGTCCTTTATCACACTGTTTTCCATCGAGGAGTTTCCGTTTGCATATCCCACGATGCCGCCTGCATTGCCAATCTGCCATTTTCCGGCAGAATACGCGCCGATTTCACCGTGATTGTGGCACTCCTCCACCTGTAATACAACAAAAGTGGAATATCCGTTCATTCCGCCCGCATTATTCGGCGTATCCAGAAAACCATGGTTCGTACAGCGCCGCATTTCCAGCCTGCCATATTTTCCCTGTGATGCAATTGCCGCTCCCAATATACCGCCCACCGTGGATTTGGTCGCCACAAGGCGTGCGCCCGCCTCATTGACGCAGTCTGAAAAGGTTACCGTCGCACTGTTCTGTGTAATACCGCCTGCAATGCCGCCTACATAGTTGGTGCCGACGATATTTGCCGTATTAATGCACGACTGCATATGATAACTGTTGTCTCCCCTTCCCATAATGCCGCCCGCATATGACAACGAGCAGGTTTCGTCAGCCGGTCCGATATCACCTTCATTCCTGCATTCCTTAACCGTAAGGGCGCAGGTACTATATCCGATAAGACCGCCTATCGAACTGGAGGACGCTTGGTTTGCCAAAACACTTCCCCGGTTGACTGCATGATACAGGGTATGGTCGATTCCATTATCAGGAGAAACAAGATAACCGATAATGCCTCCTACTCCTGTTTTCCCTGCCACTTCGCCGGTATTTTCACAGTCTTTGATTTCTGTCAGTTCCGTAAACCGGTATTCCCCGGCAAGTCCTCCCACATACTGGACTCCCGTCACGCTGCCGCTGTTTTTCCTGCCGCTCAAATCAAAGGTTCTCCCCACGTGCACATACCCCGCAAGGCCGCCCACAAAAGTGGTGCCCGATACGGTCGCCATATTTTCCATAATATCTATATGGGAGGAAGCGTCCGAAACATAATGGTATCCGACCACGCCTCCCGTACTCGAAGTTCCCTTTATCACGGCTTCCTTTGTCACCCGGTTGGTATCGTCAATCACACCTCCCGCCATATAACCCACAAGGCCGCCGGTGTCAGCGGTATTGGAGAAAATTTCCCCGCTCATGGTGCAGCCCGTAAGGCTCGCACCCACGCCCATGCTTCCCGCAATGCCGCCCACCCCGGGACTGAACTGTGACTGCGCGCATCTTACCTCTATCTTACCGGAATAGGTAAAATCCTTCAGTTCCAAAGGTCCGGTTATAGCGCCTACAATACCGCCCACCTTGGTGCCATAGTTAAATTTATTTGCCCCGCCTATGATAATGGGAATGTCCACCGTTTCCACACCGTCATGCACTATTTCCCCAAGCTGGCTTTTCCCGTCATGGATGTTTACCCCCACAAGACCGCCGGTGGCGCAAAGGTTGCTCGCAACGATGTAGTTGCTTCCATCCGCGTTCCGCCTGCTGTGGCAGTTTTCTATCAGCCCTCCATTGCGGCCTGCCACGCCGCCCACGCCGCCGTTTATCCCCACATAGGTGTCCGTGGTTCCGTTTTTCGCCGGGATATCTGATATGGCTTTATCCGTAGTCACGGTTCCCGTATTGGTGCAGTCCCTTAAAGTGCCCATATTAAGTGCCGCAATACCTCCTGCCGCTCCCGTGAGGGAGGTATATACGTTTCCCCTGCCATATACAATACCCGTATTCACACAGTTTTCCAGCGTCATCCCTTTTCCAAGATATCCCGTAATGCCGCCTGCGGTCTTTCCCATCACATAGGTATCATTGACGTAGGCGCCGGTAAACTCGCCGCCCGTTATCCTTCCCACTATGCCGCCAATGTAATCCATGTTATTCTGGGGTCTCGAGTTCCCTTGCAGCGCCACAACACCCTGCACCTTTATGGGACCCTTTTCATTGCGGATAACGCCTTTTCCGGCATTGCCCACAAGGCCCCCGCAGTAGCCGATAAAGGCCTTCACTACCGTCTGCAGGGTGTCCACGGGGAGTTCCGACGTAAACAGCAGGGTTCCCTCATTGCTCCCTATCAGTCCTCCCACAACGCAACCCGCGTAACTTTTATCCTGCCGCATGAAAACCTTGTAGTAGCTTTCCGCTTCCACGGCAAAGCTTCCGTACTCGCCGCAAAGGGAATAGCAGTCCGTCACCGTTCCCTTGTTGGTGCCCGCAATCCCTCCGATGTACCAAGGCATATTCCAGTAGTAGTTGTTTGCTGGGTAATTGTCTATATAAGCATAAAGGTCTTCCTCAATGGGTTTCCCGTCTTTCACAAAGGTAACGGCAACTGGCGCATAGTTGACGCATCCCGTAAGACCGTTCCCCTCATGTACCATCCCTGTGATACCGCCAAAATGCTGGTATATCCGGGTGTTGGCGTCGCTTCGTGCCGCCCTTTCCTCCTCGCTCACATAGGTAACGCCCAGTTCCGCATAGTTATACAGCTTCGTATAGGTGCCCGCGCCCTTTTCTATGTCGCCTATGACGCCTCCCACATACTGCATCCCCGTCACGAGGGAACAGGTCCTGACAGCGCCTGCCCGCCCTGTTTCCGTTTCCGCAAGGGGCATCCCGCTCTCCGCGTCAAGCAGCACGCCGCTGTAGAGGTTTTCGGCTGATACCCCTGCTTTCAGGTAGCCGATAACGCCTCCCACATAACGCCCCGTCAGGCTCGTGGAAATCTTTTCCGTCCCTTCCGGCACCACTGCCTCCACACGGCACGCGGCACGGCTGTCCGTAACCTCTCCCGAGGCATAGCCCGCCACCCCGCCGACCGTGTGGTTCGCGCTTATCAGATGTTCCCCCGTGGTGACGGTACAGCCCCTTATGGTCCCCTCGTTGCTTCCGGCCACGCCGCCCACACGGCTTTCCCCGGTGACAGAGCCTTCCATTACGCACACATCCTCGATGCTTCCCTGATTAAGCCCTGCTGCCGTCCCTACCTCTGTCGTTCCTTTTACCCAGCTTCCGGTAAATACGACATTGGAGATACTTCCCATGTTGACGGCAAAAAGGCCCACTTTCCCCGTTCCTTCTTCCCTTATGGCAAGCCCGTTTATCCGGTAGTGGGGGTATAATCCCCCTATCTCCTCCGCCGGTCTTTCCCCTGTAAAGGTACCCGTAAAATCCCTGTACAGTCCCATGGTTTCCCTGTCGGCAAACTGGGTGGAGGTAAAGGAAATGTCCCTTGCACGCCCTTCTATGTCCGCCCAGTCAATGTCCTCCACAAGGCGGTAGTCCCCGTCATCAAATCCGTTCCTGATATTCCATAGGTGCCTTGCACACCCGATTCCGTACTCTTCCTCCCCTTCCCCGTTTTCCACATGGGCATAGAAAGCGCTCTCCTCGTTGGAGGCTACGCTTTCCTCCCCTCCGGGCAGGTTCCCCCCACCGTAGGCAATGGATACCGTCGCATGGATGGTGTCGCTTCCCTGAAAATCATACCCGTTTTTAAGGAACGGATGGTCAAGGCACTCCAGCAGCATGAAATAATACTGCCCCGACCTCCCGTCCGGGGAATCCCCGTAGGATAAGTCCGCATACCCCGCCCTGGCCGTTTTCGTGCTTCCCGAAAGGCTGTCGGGTATGGGCCCTGCGAAATCATCCAGGTAATTCAGCAAGCCTGCCTGCGTCCCCGACGCGTCGCTGTATATTTCACCCCTTTTCAGGTTATATACCGCAATCACTTCATTATTCTGGTTGTACAGGGTAACGAGGTAGCGGATTTCCTCCATTTGGAAGGTACCGTTCGCAAACGACGGATTCTCCGTGTTGGGCTCCCTCCATGTAAGGTACAGCCTGTCGCCGTTTACCAGCTCCAGCTTGTCGGGCAGGAACAGGCTTCCCGTTTCATACACTTCCTTTGCATATCCCGCCGCCGTATAGGTCAGCCCGTAAAAACCCTGTCTCTTTCCGTACAGGCTCCCCGCGTCACGCAGGATGCAGTCCGTGGCGTCCCCTGTGGACGCCGCCGCGTCACCCGCAAAGTGGTAGGCAAGGGTTCCTGCGTCCTCGCTGTAGAATACGCCCCTCACCACCCCTGTGGACATGTCGTATTCAATGAGGAAACTGCCCTCCATGACGCCTTCGTCCTGCAGGGATGCCGCAAGGATATCGTATACCGGATTTTCCTCCCTGCCCTCCTGTTCTTTGTCCAGCCTGATATAGACTATCTGACTGTCCCTGTGGTCAGGATAATACTCCTCCGCATAGAAGGAGGCCGCATTTTCCCCGCCGTAATTCAACTCTATAATGGTCCGGTTCTGCGCCTCGCTTAAGATGTTGTCCTGTCCGTACACGGTGCGGTTGTAGGAAAGGATTTGCCCGTGGAACTGCGCAAGGCTTCCCTGGCGCTCCAGGTAATTCACGTGGCTCTGGAGACTGTAAAAGGCTGTTTCCGCCACCTCCGCCCGTCTCATCTGGTCCGCCGTCCTGTAATAGCCGCTCATGCCAACCGCCGCAAGGCCTATCAAAACGGCGATAATGGCTATCACGATAATCATTTCCATCAGGGTAAAGCCCTGGTTGCCCGGAGCCTTTTTGCATTTATTCTTCTGTATGCACCTGTTTTCCAACATAACTATCCCTCCATGTTAATCAGGATAAGCTGCACTGTCATTTCCTTCGTACCATACTACTTTTGTCACCGTATATCCTGATGTAAACCAAATATGTAACTGCGTGGTAGATTTAAACTCCCCGGCATTGAATAATTCCAGCATCTGGCTGTAAAGCCCTATCTGGTTGTACCCGCCGCTTGCAGAAGAAACTTCAAGAGCAGTGCCGTCCGGCTTAAGTTTTACAATAAGGGGATTCGTCTCAGAAATATTTTCCAGCGCCACGCCGGCTACCCGCTGCTGCGTTACCCATGCATTTACACTGGTATAAGCAGTCTTGGCATTGGCTTTCAACGTGGTTTCCGTCGCCGTACCCAAAAACTTGGTCAGATTCGGCGCTATCATGGCGATAAGCATGGCGATAATGGCAATGACTATAATCAGTTCCACCAGCGTAAAGCCTTTTTCATCCTTAATTCTCATCATCTTTTTTTCCATATCCTGTCTATCCTTTCCCTCTATGGCGTCCTTAGTCAAGGAAATTAATCACCTTTCGCATCTCTTCCAGCGTGGTTTTACCTTCCCTCACCAAATCCATTGCATTGTGTTTCATATCCGTAAAGCCGTTTTCCCTTGCCGCCTCCTTAATCTTCTGGGAGGACGCCTGTTCCATGATAAGGCTTCGTATCCGGTGGTTTACCATGACGATTTCATAGACTGCTGTTCTGCCCTTGTATCCGGTATGGTTGCATTTGGAACATCCCTTACCCCTGTAAAATCTGGGCTTTATCTTGTCATCCCAATACCTCAGTTCATCATCCGAGGGCTCGTATTCTTCCTTGCAGTCCTGACATATCAGCTTTACCAGTCTCTGCGCCGCAACGCCGATAACGGAGGATGCCACCACATAGGGCTCCGCCCCCATGTCAATCAGCCTCATGAAAGCCGAAGGCGCATCATTGGTATGGATGGTACTCAGCACCAGATGACCCGTTATGGCTGCCTGCGCCGCCGTAACAGCCGTTTCCCTGTCACGGATTTCCCCCACCATGATAACATCCGGGTCCTGTCGCATAATCGCCCTGAGTCCGCTTGCAAAGGTAACGCCTGCTTTTACATTGATGTGTACCTGCGTCAGACTGTCCATCACCTTTTCCACCGGGTCCTCCACCGTAACCACGTTGACGCCGGGCTTTGCCACTTCATTGAGTGCGGAATAGATGGTAGTCGTCTTACCGCTTCCCGTAGGACCGGTAATCAGGATAACGCCGTTGGGATTGTGGATGAGACGGGAAAACTTTTCATAATCCGCTTCCCGCATACCCAGCATGGGAAGGGGAATCAAATCCACCCTGTTGTCCCCGAGAATACGGATAACCACCTTTTCCCCGTATACGCTGGGAAGCGTGGAAATACGGAAGCTGATTTCCTTTGTTCCAAGCTCCATCTGGAAACGTCCGTCCTGCGGCACCCGTTTTTCTGCGATATCCAGGGAGGAAATAATCTTAAGCCTTGTCACAAGCGACATGTGGATGGCTGCATTCAGCACCATGACTTCCATCAAATCGCCGTCAATCCGAAACCTCACCAGCACATTGTTCTGTTTGGGTTCAATATGGATATCCGACGCCTGCATGGCAACTGCCTGCGTCAAGATGGAATTTACCAGTTTTACCACCGGGGAACTGTCGATTCTGTCCATCATCTGCTGATAAGACTCGGAAGATTCCTTTTCCTGATACTCCCTGCCGTATAGCTGGTTGGCTTCGTTCACCACATGGAACAGTTCCTTATTTGCATATGCCTGTTCCATTGCAATGGCAATATGTTCCTTTTTCGCCAAATAAGGCATAATCTGTTTTCCTATCTGTTCCTCCAAATCCTGAAAACCGTAATAATTCAAAGGATTGTCAGTCGCCACATACAGATTGTTTTCTTCAATATAGAGGGGCACCATACTGAGTTTTGCCGCCGTCTCCCGCGGGATTAAGGCAACCACCTCTGCCGTTGCGCTAAGCTGCTCCATGCCAAGCACAGGCACCTTGAGCTGTCTGGACAGTTCCGCCAGTATTTCCTCTTCTTTTACATACCCCAGGGAAATCAAAAGTTCCCCCAGCATCTGTTTCTTTTCACTGCTCTTCTGGATGGCAAGCGCCTGTTCCAGCTGCTGCTGCGTGATATAGCCGGTATCCAGAAGCATTTCGCCCAGTCTTATCTTTTTCACCAGTCTTCTCCTTCCTGCAGGGTATCGCTGATTCCATACATCAAAAGTCCCAACGAGGCTTCTATTGCCTGTTCCTCTGTGGTATTCCTTTCATTCAGGTACATATCCAGGGAAACCACCTCTATACATTCGCTTTCTTCCGACAGCGCTTCTACAAACGCCAATACCTGTTCATATGAGCCTGTCACGGTCAGTCCCACGTTACAGCCCAGAAGCAGTCCGGCATCCTGTCCTTCCTGCGGGTACATGCCATCCTGCTGCATCCCTTCCTGCTGCCCATTCTCCTTCGTGCGGTGCAGGGCGGCTTCATTGACTTTGATATAGTCGCCGATGTTCATGGACTCCACCGACAAACCGCATTCCTCCGTCAGGTGGTTTAAAATCCCGTCAATGGTGTAGGTATTTAATTTTCCGTAAAAATACTCATAATTTTCTTCTGCAAGTTTTTGCTGCTCGGCAAGGGCAGTTTCCACTCCCGGCGCCTCCAGCACTGTCATAATACGCAGTTCTTCAAACTGAAGCGCTTCCAGTTCTTCCTGATACCGCTCCTTTTCCCTGATGGCGGGACGTAAAAGATAGATAACGCACAGTCCTATCACCCCGATGGCTATGCAGATTTGCAACAATACTTTTTCCCTTCTTGTCATTTGCTTCCTCTCCATACAGTTTATTTTGTTACCATAATTTAATATTGATGGTAAAAGAATAATTTATCTCTCCCATCGGTCCCGTATTTTTCCGAAATCCGGTGTAGCCCACTTCTTCATATTGTTCCGACTCCTCCAGTATCCTGGCAAATTCCGCGGGCGCATACTGGTCTTTGGCATAGCAGCCCAGGCTGACGGTGCCTTCCTTGAAGGAATATCCCGTAATAACGGTCCCCTCCGGTTTCAATCTGTCAATCACCCGCAGGATGCTGCTTTCAAACCGGGGCATGGACTCCAGCAAATCAATTGCTGCCGCCACGCGGTTATTGTATGCCGCATAGGCGCTGCAGGTTTCAATCATGTGGTCTTTTTCCTGAAATTGGCGCTGCAAATCCTCCCCGGAAAGAAACTCTGCCAGTTCGTCCGCCTGTCCGGAAAGAACGGTATTTTGATATTTGTTTATTAAGGCAGCGGACAAAACCGCTATCAAAATAGCGCCTGCCAGCATGGAAGGCAAAAACAGCATTTTGTCTTTGTCCCCGATGCGTGTTTCCTCCAGCCTGCCGAAAAAGTCGTACTGCGCTTCTTTTGCGGCAGAAAGGGACATGGCCGCCGCCACACCGTTATGGGCGTACTCCTCTTCCTGAAAAGCATAATGGACTCCCTGAATCTGCGCCGCCCTCAGGGGCTCCACAGGTATGCCCAGGGCTGTCTGCAAATGCTTTGCCGCATCCGAAATCTTTCCATAGCTGCCATACAGATAAATATGGGCAATCTCTTTATTGGGATAGCGCTGCTGGTGGAATCTCTCCAGACGCATCAAATCTTCCTGGACTTTCTGCTGCAGGACGGCATCAGAATCCGCTTCCTCTTTCCTGTTGTTTATGCTGGAAAGCACAAAAAGGTTCTCCTCCGCTTTCTGCTCCGACTGCAGTTTGCCGTGCCGGTAATACGGCTCGAGTCCATGCCCCACATACAAATAATGTGCTTCATCCCCGTGGATGCAGGCAAGTATGGAACTCTCCTGCGCCTGCGTCAGCCCGCAGGAGTCCGCCAGTTCTTCCATGGCGCGGCTCATAAACACAATCCTGTAGGGAATAAGCCCTGCCTTCCTGATAATCTCATAGGTATTGCGAATCATGGCCTTCGCACAGAGCGTCACCTGAATCTTTATAAAACCCTCCTTTAAAGGGTCTTCTCCCATAACAATGTAGTCATACAGATAATCCGCATGGAGCTTATGGCGTTTTCTAAGCTCCTGTTCCACCATGCCGTCAATCTGCTTTTTGCTGCCTGCCAGAACGGAAAAGGTTTCCACCATACTGTCAGTGCCGGAAACAATCAGCACCACCTTCCTGTTCCTGATTCTGTGTTCTGACACACAGTTTTTGATTGCATCCGAAATGCTCCTGTCATTGTTTAAAAGCATCCTGTTATAGTATGCATTGGGCGGCATGTCAATCCTGTACTTTTTCTCTGCCACAATTTCTTTTTTGCGTATGTCCTGCTCGTAGAGATAAATATAATCTGCCGTAAATTCTAAGGATAGTGATTTCATGGGACATTCCTTTCTTAAATCTCAGTAATTAAATCTTTTATGAATAAATGCCGTAGATGGGCAGCAGAACGCTCATCATTACAAGACCGATGATAATGCCGATGGTAAGCATAATGACCGGCTCCAAAATGGCTAACAGTTTCTGTGTCGCAATGTCGGCCTCCTGTTCATAATAGGTATACAGCTTCTGGAACATCTGGGCGCTCTCCCCGGTTTCTTCCCCTGTTGCCGTCATGGACCATACCATATCCTCAAACAGGCCTTCTTTTTCCATGGCGTCTGAAAAAGGGATTCCCTTTTCCACTTCTTCCCGGATACGCGTCATTCTGTCAATGGTATAGGCATTGCCCAGCGTCTTCGCACAAATCTGGATGGCTTCCAGTACCGGAACGCCGTTGCCCTGCAGGATGCTCATCGTATTGGCAAAACGGGCAATCACACTTTTTTCCGTAAGCCTGCTGAAAACCGGGATATTGCATTTCATCTTGTCTATGTAATACCGGCCCGTTCGGGTTTGACCAATCAGGATAAACACTACGGCCAGAAACAGTATAAAGAGCAGTAAAACCACCCAGTCATTTATGAGAAAATCGCTGATACGCATGAAAACCCTTGTAATGAGCGGCAAATCTTCTCCGCCAAACAAGACAAAAAACTTCGGAAGTACGTAAGTGAAAACCGCGATTACAACGGCAATCGTCACCGCTACCAGAATGGCAGGATAAATCATCATCGTCTGCAGTTTGCTTTTTGCCGCATGTTCCTTGCTGTAAAAGCCTGCCATATCGGTGATAACCGTGTCCAGGGAACCGCTCTGCTCCCCCACCCTTACCATGGCGACCAGAATCTCGGGAAACGTGCCCTTTAAGTCTTTCATGGCGTCCGCCAGGGAACTTCCCTTTTCTATCTGCTCCATAAGCGCCAGATAACAGCTTTTCATCTTCTTGCTGCTGCTCCTCCGGTGCATGGTGTTTAATACGCTAATCATGGGCACGCCTGCCGAAAGCATGACGCCAAGTTCCCTGCAAAATAAGTTGAGTTCTTTCAGGGAAAGCTTTCCGTCAAATCCGTGTGACTTTGCAGAACCCGTTTCCTTAAAAGAGATACAGTACAGCTTCCGTCTCTCCATCTCCAGATAAAAGGCCTGTTCATCCATGGCTTCCAGCTTCCCATTGATTACCTTTCCATCTTCTGCTTTTGCTTTAAATCGGTATGTAGCCATTTCTTTATTACCCCCCGCCTTAAGGATTGTAGTATACCGTAGGCTTTGTTTCGCTGCATAAAAGCTGTCCTTTTGCAGAAAAAACTTCAATCTGCGTCATCAGTACGACGGTTCCGTCCCTTGCCCTCTTTGTTTCCCAGATAGTCAGTTTCACTGTCATATCCTTATAAAACGCCGCGTCAAAAACGGCGCCGTATATCTTTGGCCTGCCGCTTATAACAAGCCTGCCGTCCGCATATGTCACTTCCGCCGGACTTTCCTTTAAAGGTAAGGCGCATACCCTGTCTCCAGTCACATAGGAAATCCCCTGGTTTCCCCAGATTCTGTTCCTGCTAAAAGACATTTCCTCTTCGATACCTGATGCAACCACATCCATCACTTCCGTGGCTGCCGCCGTCTGTTTCAACATTATGTACTGGGAAAGCCACTGTGGCAATACAGCGGCCACGCCTCCTATTAAAATGCTGATAATGCCCACCGTGAGCACCATTTCCAACAGGGTAAAACCCTTGTTGCCCATTTTGACTTTCATTCTTTTTCATCTCCAGCCGTTTATCGGAATTTATACAGGCTCCCCCCGGAAACCTTGAGAAGTTCCGCCCCAAAAGAACCTTCATGGTTATTGCCGCCTGATGCATACTGATACCGGATTGTCAGGCTTTCTGTCTTTTCAACCTGCTCCTCCAGCAAAAGCCTTCCTGCCTGGATATTCAGGTCACGTTTGGTCTGAATGGTATCATACAGGCTTCCGGTAGAAGCCTTGAAAACCGTAACCAGCATCGTAACTAAAAGCGCCAGCAGGGCCAGGCTCACAATCAACTCTATCAATGTTTCTCCTTTATCTGTCATCCTGCTTTTCTTTTTCATTTTATTTGTATTATCTCCCGACAATTTTTTAATGTAATTGCAACCGTCCCGTTATTGTTGCTATACTGGTACTGTGCCAAGATAAGGTATTGGTTTTCCCCTATCTGTATCAGGTAACTGACGTCTGCCAGATTCCCGTCCGGCGCTACCGTTATCGTCACAGGTATGGCGCCTCCTTCTTTGTCGTGAAAACCGGATACTTCTATTTCCACTGTTTCCCCGGACACAAAAGCCTGCTGCCATTCCCCGCCTGTCATCTTTTCATTCAATATGCCGTAGACGGAGGAAAGGTACAGCGAAACCTGCTCTGCTTCGTACTCCCGGATTGCAGTCCGGTTGCCGGAGGACGCAAGCATCAATATATTCATTGCTGCGGTCAAAAGCAGCACAAAAGCCGCCATTACAATCATCAGGGAGGCTCCGCGGTTATCCGTTTTTCTTATTTTTTGTTTTTCCGTTCCTCTCATTTTCTCTTACTCCCCGATTGAATAAATTCATATAGCAGCATAGGTTTAACGTTAAACCTAAATTATCACAAAAAATAATTTTTGTCAAAATTTATTAATAAACAAATGTATTATATCACAAAACTTTAGCTATAGCTAGTGTTCTTTTGTTTTGCCTACTTATCCCATCAGCAATATTACATTAAAATTATTACAGTTCAGGAAAGGGAGAAAGACATGACGGATTTGGACTTCAAGACAATCGGAGATAAAATAAAGAGACGAAGAAAAGCGCTGGGCGTTACCCAGGAATTTATTGCCAACGGACTGGATGTAAATTCCAGCCATATCAGCAACATTGAATGCGGACGTTCCAACCCCTCCTTGACTGTGCTGGTCAAAATTGCAAACCTGTTAACCTGCAGCGTCGACTGTTTTATCGGAGGGGAATATACATACCGCCCGGAATCTGAAAAAGATGGCAATGTTGATAATTTTATCAAAGAAAAATTACAATACTGTGATTTGGAAAAGAAAAAGAAAATATTAAAAATTATAGATTTGCTTTAGCTGTCTTTCAGGGAGCACAGCATGTTTACAACAAACCGCACTCCCACCTCGAAGCCTGCCTGCTCTGCCGCAAGCGCCACACCCGACAGCATGTTTTTTAACTCTTCTGCTTCTTCAGGATTAAGCCTGTCCGCACTTTTTTTCAAAAGTGTTGCAATCTCATCATCCACCGCCCTGCATATTTTTACCGTATCTTTCTCATAGCGGAGGATTTCCTGATATATTTTCTGTAATGTCCGGTTCATGTTCCTGCACGCGCCTTCCTGTAATAATGATACTTTCTATTATTATCTTTCCGGCCGGACTTATTCATCAAACGGTATTTCCGTTATTTCCATTGCTTCCCTGTAGCCCGCCTTCAGAAGGTAAACTGCCACTTCTTCCACGCTGCCGCCGTTTATAACTTTTATGCGCAGCACATAGTCGTCGCCGGAATACAGTTCCACCGTGAAAAGATAGGTGATGCCGTCAATCTCCTGAAACCATAGCTGCATATTATACCATTCCCTCGTGATTCCTTCCAGGGAATATTCGCGGAATTTTCCGTCGGCGCTTTTGTAAACAGTACCGGTTATAAACTTATAATCTCCGTAATGCTTGGCCGGATTGTAAGAATTGTATTCCACATATTCCATCATCCCGTCGTTATCCACATCGCAAAGGTCATATCCCCATCCCCTGTCTGTGCCATAATAGCCGTAACTTAAGTTTTTCATAATGCGAAGCTGCTCCAGGGAAAGCGGTTGCTCCATTTTTTCTTCCTGATACATTTCCTCTGCAAGGCATGCCCCTGCAATTTTCCTAAAACGGCTTTCCACATACGCGGAAAGAGCCGCAGGCGCTCCCTCTTTTGTAAAAAGGGGAATGCATTCATAACCGTCAATCTGCGGCTCCAGCACAAATACCGCGCCTTCGCCTTCCCCCGCCGCATCAAGGGGCACGGCTGCCATTCCCCGCAGGGCAGCGGCATAAAAATTCCTGTTCTCAAAGACAAAATACTTCTGTCCGCCATAGGAAATCACACGATGGTAATTTTCTAAAACTCCCGTCCAGACTCTACCCAGATACTCTATTTCACCGTTATCCGATACGGAATACCGCTCGACCCACGCATAATACCCGTCCTCTGACGACACCAGATATTCTTTTTTACCGCTTTCAGAGGGATATCTCCATGCCCATTCAATCTGCTGATACTGGAGATACAGGACGCCGTCTCCCCCCAAAACTTCCTCCCAAAACTTCCGAAATTCTTTCGTATCCCGTTCGATATCAAGGGCATAGGCATCCAGATACCCAGCCTCTGCTCCGCATAAAAGCAGGTATGTGTCTTTTTTCAGCAATGCAAAAAGGCCTTCCAAAGTCCCCGGCTCCATATCCGTCTCTTCCACGGCATGTACTGCTGTTTCTGCCTGCAGCTTTTCTAGAACCTCTTCTTTTAATGAACTTTCCAGAGACTCTTTTCCAGTTGGTTCAAGAAGGGGAACGCTTTGATAAAACGTTCCCTCCGGCTCTCCCCCATATCCGCTGGCTTCCTGCGGGCTGACTTCATGGCGAAAACACAACTGCGCGCTTAAAATAGGCGTGGTGCGCTCTCCTTCCACCAGACTGGCCGTCAGCACCCTGCGCTGCGAAAACACATCTCCCAACATCTGAAAGGAAATCGTTTTGCCGCCAAATTCCGCAAACCAGACCCAACTTAGCCCCATCCACTTTTTATACTCACTCTCCCCTCCCCATTCCGTCCAACTATAGGTTCCGTCTTCCTGCTGCAAAAGCTGCCGGATATGATAAATTCCCCTGCGGAACAATTCTTCCTTCCCGTCATTGTCATAATCCACCAAAGCCAAACTTCCCATACTATACCCGAGCGCTTCGGCCAATTCTTCTTTTTGTCCTTCGGACAAAACCTTTTCATCCCCCCATATATCGGTATACTCCTTATGTACAAACAGCTCCAGGTTTTCTTCCACATATTTGCGCACTTCAGGAAGGAACGGGTTTTTTTCATCCAGATAGTAATACTCGGGATACACGGAAGTAAAAACATCCGCCAGCCACAGCTTATCCCATAAAATTGCCACGCCTTCTCCCGAATCATCCTGACAGACGGAAAACTTCTCCAACGTCATGCCGTTGGTTTCATTCGTGTTGCTTCTTATTCTGCGGCTGTAAAGGCAATAGTACTGGATTTCTCCCCCCTCTTTTCTCCCAAACATACAGGTGGGAATATCGTTGCCAAAGCTTGTAGCGCCCATGATGGAAAAACCTTCTGCCGTCTCTTTTAACACTACGGCATAAAGCCACCAGCTCCCCTCATGGCAGACAAGCCAGATGTTTTCTTCCCCGTTATAAGAAGGCAGACGGCAGGTAAAAAAAACAGAAGTGATTTCCCCCGAATCCTCCACAATCTCGTCTGCTGCTTCCTCATGCCGCAAAAGCCAGTCCTCCAGAAGCGTGTAATACTCCGGACACCTTTCCAGCAACGTCCCTTTCGACACGATTAAGCCGGAATCTTCCCATTCAACCAGTGCTTCCCACACCCTTCCCGCCATATACCCCTGTAATTCATCCAGAATATCAGGAGGCAGCGTGATGTCTGCCATCCGGGACTCATCGGAAAAATCAAACATGGCGTACGGCTCTGTTTTAATGACCGCCCAATATCTTTCCCGCGACGGAATCAGGTATTGGGATGCCTTCCTTGTGTCCATGGGCTCCTTCCCGTCATGCCGCACGGCTGTCCACAGCCCCGAAAACAGCAGAATCACTACGACGCTGAATTGTAAAATTCTTTTTTTCATCCTTATACTCCCGCATATTGCAAGCTGCGCCTGCCACTTTTCCCTTTATCCGGCAGATGCTTTTATTTCTTCCCTGTATCCTGCCTTAAGCAGGTATGCCGCCACTTCTTCCACGCTGCCGCCGTTTATGACATTTACATGCAGCAGGTAATCGTCGCTGTCTTCTATCACCTGTAAGTAAAAAAGGTATGTGATGTCTCCTATTTCCTCAAACCAGATTTGTCCGTAGTGGATACGTCCGCCCCATGTTCCTGTGACCGGCTCCAGCGAAACCTGCCTGAATTTTCCTTCCCCGCTTCGGTAAACTTCACAGTCTATCTCAAAAATACTTCCATCATCCGAGCGGTAGATTTTATATTTCACATATTCCTTTACCCCGTCGTTATCCGCATCTATGCGATAATACGCACCCGGCGCTTCCTGCGCGGCATAGCCGCCGCTGATATTTTTAAACAGGCGCAGTTCTCCGGGGGACGCTTCCCATACCTCATTCTCCCCGCAATAAACCTTATTGTCCAAATCTGTCCCGACAAAGTCCTGAAAATGCCCTGCCACATATCCGTTCAGTTCCGACAGGGATTCCCCAAAAAGGGGAATGCATTCATAATACCCTGCCTGCGGCTCCAGCAAATAGGCCGTTTCTTCTATTTTATCCCACTCTCCCGCCATGCCGAGGGAAAGGATGGCAATGCCGCGCACTCCAAACCTTCTCCCTCCCCGCAAAAGCATAACAAAATAATGCCGTCCCCCGTAGGAGATTATCCTGCCCGCGTCCCCGTCACTACAGAAAATAGGGTCATGCTCAACCACCCTTCCGTCCACAACGGAGTGCCACATTATCCATGTCCTGCCATACAGCCTCGTGCTTACCAGATATTCTTTCGTATCATCCTGTGAAGGCCATCTGTAAGCCCAGCCATTCCATCTATACGTATCATGCGTATCTTCTTGATAGCTTTCCGTGTCCTTGTCCAGGTCAATGGCATATGCGTCCAGATGCTCCAAATATGCGTCCTGAAAATACCATTCCCCGCCGTTTAATATGGCGCAGGCGTCCATCTTTACCAGTTCCGGAAGCCCTTCGGGAACTGCCGTATCCCCTGCATACACCCTATGCGCTCCCATTTCAGCCGCCAGCTTAGCCTCTACGGCCTCTTTTCTCCCTTCATCCTCTTCCTCATCTTTCATAAGAGGCATGTCCAACCAGAACGCCTCAGTCAGATTTTGGGGAAAACATATCTGACAACTCAGGACGGGAATGATTCTGTCCCCTTCACACAAACTGGCAACAAGCGCCTTTCCCTGCTCCTCTCCGCTTCCGGTCAACTGAAAGGAAACCGTTTTGCCGTTAAATTCCGCAAACCAAATCTGTGAGGGGGGAGTCCCACTCCCGATTTCAAACGGAACTGACGTCTGACGGTAACTTCCGTCAACCTTTTCCAGAAGGCATGGATTTTTTTTCCTGAAAAAAAGTTCCTCTTCCCCGTCATTGTCATAATCCATGACTGCATAATCATACTCATAGAAACCGCTTCCGTCATGGGCTGCCGCTATTTTAGGTTGTTCCGCATATACAGGATGGGGTATCGTTTCATCTCCCCAGATTTGAAGATGATTACAGTCCATATATGCAAACAGCTCCAGGTTTTCTTCCACATAATCCATCACTTTTCCTGAAAGCGGGCTTTTCCTGTTAATATAGAAAAATGGCTCTAAAGCTGCCAGTTCCGCCTTCTCCTCCGGCGTCGGAATCAGGTATTGGGACGCCTTCCTCGCGCCCACAGGCTCCTTCCCGTCATGCCGCACGGCTGTCCACAGCCCCAAAAACAGCAGAATCACTACGACGCTGAATTGTAAAATTCTTTTTTTCATCCGTTTTCCCCTTATGCATCCATGCCCATCCGCACATATTTTGCAAAATCATCCCCTGCAAATACATAGCGGTAGATTTCCTCAAGTCGAGCATAAGCCTCTTCGTCCGTAAGCACATCCTCAACGGGCATAACAAAAATGCCGAAATCAACCCCGAACAGGCGGCTTTTGACTAAAGTCCTCCTGCATCCGTTTTTCAGGTAAAAAGCGTTTCTTCTGACGCGCTGTATGCGCTCCGCTTCCCCCGTCGCTGCCTCTTCCTCCTCCGTTTCAATCAGTATGGCAGCACAGCCGAGGAAGCCTTCCCGCATCTTCTGCAAAAACAGGCTTCCCATCCCCGATTCACGGTATTCCTCCAGAATGGCATAGTAATCAAGAAGCAGAATACGGTTTCCCGGCGCATGTACAAACAAGGCATATCCTGCAAGCTTATCTTCCGCAAACAGCCCCATTCCTTCATAACACCCTTCCGAAAGCAGCCTTTCAATCATGGGAGCCGGTTTTAGTTCATCTTCCGGGAAATGCCTGACGGCAATTTCCGTATAGACGGAAAGAATCTGGGTTTCGGATAGTTTTTTAACGGTAAAAGAATTGGGGTTATTCACTTTTTCCTCCTTTTTAACGAAAATATTCCGCATAAGATAGCAATTCAGGAGCATTCTCCTCACACTACTTTGATACCGGAAATATCCGCCTCAATCGTCATGGAATAATTGGTATGGTAGATGACAAAGCCCGGCTTTGCGCCCCCCGGTTTTTTGACGTGCTTTTTCTGGATATAATCCACTTCCACCTTGTCCTGCCTGCTGCCTGCCGAGTAATGGGCCGCCAGCCTTGCCGCCTCCTCAAAGGTGGCGTCCGGCATTTCTTCACTGCCCTTTGACTTTACGATGACATGGGAGCCGGGGCAGCCTTTTGCATGGAACCACCAATCGTTTCCCGTGGCAAACTTAAACGTCAGCTCGTCGTTCTGGAAATTGTTCTTGCCCACATACATATCATAGCCGTCGCTGCTGATATAGTGGAAGGGCCTGCTGGTGACTTTGGCTTTTTTTGCCCCCGCCTTCCTCCTGATATAGCCACTCTCTATCAGTTCTTCCTTAATCTGCACCAAATCCTCTTCGCCCACGGCAATATCCAACGCCGCGCTGATGGATTTCAGGTGCTCAATTTCTTCTTTGACTTCTATAGTCAATGTCGTGAGCGCCTCATGGGTGCGTTTCAGCTTACCGTACTTTTCAAAATATTTTTTGGCGTTTTCTGTGGCGGAAAGCGTGCCGTCAAGGGGTATCCGCACCGGCTCGTTTGTGTAATAGTTGACGGCGTCCAGATACTTTGCGCCTTCCTTTGCCCCGTATCCGTAGGTGTTGAGCAGCTCCCCGTAAATCCGGTAATCTTCCCGTTTTTCGGTATCTTTTAACTGCTGAAGCTGCAAATCATATTTTTTGACGTTCCGCTCCAGCGCCGTCTGCACTATCCGGCGCAGGTCCGCCGATTTCTGGCGTATCCGGGTGTGGACGCTTTTTTCCGCATAGTAATGCTCTAAAAGCGCCGACAGGGAATCGTAATGCTTTAACGTACCGTCTGCGTACATGGTAAGGGGAAACGCCGCAAATTCCACAGGCTTTTTGCCGTCATAGACAATGCAGGGAGAAAAACATCCCGCTAAAACCGCCCGCCTCATTTCATCCCAGACGCCGTACAGACGCTGTATGTCCAAAACTGACAACGCCGCCGTGGGCTGTTCGCCATCCACTCCCGCCCGGTAACAGATTTCCTGCGCTATGACGGGGGAAATCCCCGTGTACCCGGTGTAAATGGCCTTAAAAACCGGCATGGGCGCGTTTTGCATATGTTCCGCAAATGACTGCTCCTCCATGACAAGGGGATTCTGTTTATGGGTGGTGTCCGCCACAAAATAGGGCTTGCCCGGCAAGACCTCCCTGACAGAGCTTATAAGGCCCGATACATGCTTGATGCTGTCGATTATCATATCCTTGTCATCACAGAAAATGATATTGCTGTGCTTGCCCATGATTTCCACAATCAGTTTCTTGCGGCATAAATCCCCCATTTCATTCAAATGCTCCACTTCCACATGCACAATCCGCTCAAGTCCGGGCTGGTAAATATCCGTAATCCTGCCGTTTTGAAGGTGCTTGCGCAAAAGCATGCAAAAGCCCGGCGCCGTCATGGGCGCCTGTTTATTGCCCTCCGTCAGATAAAGAAGCGGCAGGGACGCCCCTGCCGAGATAAGCAGGCGGCGCTGCCCCGCCGTTCCTTTTACGGTAAGCAGCAGTTCATCCGGTTCCGGCTGTGCAACCTTGTATATGCGCCCCCCGACCAGGGCGTCCTTCATTTCTTTTACCACACCGGCTATGGTGATACCGTCAAAAGCCATGATTTTTTCCTTTCTTTTACATCAGATGACATTTCTTTGCCAGTTTTACAAGCAGGCGGCCTTTGGGCATGGCCCTTAGCTCTTCCTCCCTGATTCCTTTTAACACAATCTCCAGCACAAAATATACGATTCCGCCCACCAGCACCGCCGGGAAAAGCGCAAACGCATTCTGCATCATGGATGGATACTCCCCGCCCCCGATTAAAAGCGCAAGTCCTTTGTGGGTGCCGTACGCCGCCACTCCCATAAATCCCGCCGCCACAAAAGGCGTCACAAAGGTGCGGAACATCTCCTGGTCATAGTCCAGATACTTACGGATGGAAAGCTGGTTTAAGACGCACATGGTCCCGGAATACAGAAGCATGGCAATCACCAGCGCGTACAAATCCAAATCGGTAAAATACAAAAGCAGGCTGACAACGCCCGTCTGTAAGACAAGGGCTGCCGCCGCGTTATGCACGGGTACTTTTACCTTTCCGATTCCCTGCAGCACGGAGTTTGTCAGGGTGGAAAGGGAGTAAAAGATAATGGAGGCGGAAAGCGCCGTCAGAAGCCTTGAGGCAAGGTCAATGGAGGCCTTCTGCCGAAACAGCATCCATGTGATGGGCCTTGCCAGCACGCCAATCCCCACTGCCGCGGGAATGGCAATCAGCATGGTCGTCTTGACTGCCTGCGCCGTCTTTTCCCTTGCGCCCTCCATGTCGCCCTGTCCCACCCTTGCCGCTATGCTGGGCAGAATGGCGGAGGACATTGCCGAAGAAATCGCGATGGGAATATTGGATATGACCACCGCCTTGGCGGAAAATATCCCGTAACTGGTAGAAATACTGGAATCTCCCATGTTCTTTTGCAGGGAACATATCCAAGTATAAATGGTCTGGTTTAAAAAAGTGCTGAGATTGTAAATGGCGGTGCTTAAAATAAAGGGGACAATCACTCCGCTTACCGTCTTTAAGATGCTTTCATAACTCTCCTCGGGATGCCTGTCCCTCTCTATCCGCCTGTAAATGGTCTTTTTGTTGAGCCCGTACACGCCCCACATAAACAAAAGCGCCACTAAAACGCCTGCGCCCGTGCCAAGGGCGCTGCCCACCGCGCCGTAAGTGGCATGCTTGGTATTCCATTCCTGCTGCTCGGCGCTTAAGACATAAATTACCGTGCCGTCCTCATTTGTCAGGGTTTCCGCCGTTTCGGAAACCATTTCTTCTCCCAGGTATACCGCATGGTCATCGCCCAGCGTGTATTTATCCGTGCCGGAAAGCGCCATCACAATCATAAGGTACGCCGCTCCAATGCTGATTATGGCATTGAGAAGCTGCTCCAGTATCTGGGAAACGGAGGTCTGTACCATGGTCCGGTGCGCCTGGAAATACCCTCGCAGCACCCCGAGGATGCCATACAGGAAAACCGTGGGCGCAAATACCTTAAGCACCGTCGCCGCCGGTCCTTTTGTCAGAACCCCCGCCCCGAAAAAAAGCACCATGCCGGCGATGCCGCCGACCACCAGCACATACCACATGGCGCACACAAAGACCCTGTGCGCGTTTTTATAATCGTTTACGGATAATTTCTGTGCAATTACCTTGGAAATTGCCGAAGGAATGCTGTAAGAAGAAATGAGAAGAATGATGGTATAGACATTGTAGGCCGCCTGATAATAGCCGTTGCCTTCATCGCCGATAACAGCGGCTAAAGGACTCCTGTAAAGGAGTCCTATTATCCTGCAGATAATACCGGCTGCCGCCAGTATACCGGCCTGTACTATAAACCTGTCTTTTTTGCTGCTTTTACCCATTTTATTTCCATTCCGGAACTCAGCCAATCAGCCAGTCATACATCTCCTGATACTTGCCTGCCGATACATGCCATGAAAAGTCCACTGCCATGCCACGGTCAATAATCTTGTTCCATTCCCTTTTCTTATCGTAATATATGTGCTCCGCATAGCGGATAGTCCTGAGCATCTCATGCGCATTGTAATTGGCAAAGGAAAAACCGGTTCCGGTATTTTCATACTCATTGTAAGGAACCACCGTGTCCTTTAACCCGCCTGTTTCCCTGACAATGGGCACCGTGCCGTAACGCAGCGACATCAGCTGGCTTAAGCCGCAAGGCTCAAACAGGGAAGGCATCAGGAATGCGTCGCAGGAAGCATATATCTTGTGGGAAAGGTCCTCCGAATAGTAGATGTTGGCGGAAACCTTGTTGTTGTACTTCCAGTCGAAATGGCGGAACATATTCTCATAGCGTTCCTCCCCTGTGCCCAGCACCACTATCTGTACGTTGTCCTGACAGAGTTCATCCATAATGTAGGCAATCAAATCAAAACCTTTCTGGTCGGTCAGCCTGGAAACAATCCCTATCATGAACGTCCTCTCGTCCTCTGCAAGATTCAGTTCCTTTTGCAGGGAGCGCTTGTTCTTTATCTTTTCCTTACGGAAATTCACCGCGTCATACGGATACTCGATATAGGTATCCTTAGCCGGGTTAAACTCCTCATAATCAATGCCGTTTACAATACCGCGCAAATCGTGCGACCTTGCATTTAACAGTCCGTTTAAGCCTTCCCCGTAAAAATCCGTCTTGATTTCTTCCGCATACGTATCGCTAACCGTGGTGATGGCATCCGCAAACACAAGCCCTCCTTTTAACAGGTTGGCGTCTTTGTACGCTTCCAGTTTATCCGAAGTAAAGTAATAATCCGGCAGCCCGGTAATATCCTTTACGGCTTTCACATCCCATTTTCCCTGGAACTTTAAATTGTGAATGGTCATAATCGACTTCATGCTCCAGAAAAACGGATTGCCGCGGAACCGCTCCTTGAGGTAAACGGGTACCAGCCCTGTCTGCCAGTCATGGCAGTGTACGATATCCGGCTGGAAATTAATCAGAGGCAGCGCCGAAAGTGCCGCCTTGGAAAAGAAAGCATATTTTTCTATCTCATACAGGGCATTGTCGCCGTAAGGCTTGAACCCGCTGAAATAGTGTTCATTGTCAATAAAATAGTATTTGACGCCATCGTACTCTGCTTCCAGAATGCCGACATAAACCTCATGCCAGTTGTAATCCATGTAGAAGTGTGTGACATAGTTTAGTTTTTCCTGCATCTGCGGTTTCATGCAAGTATATCTGGGAATCATCACCCTTACATCATAGTAATTCTTGTCCAGACACTTTGGCAGAGAACCGACAACATCTGCAAGACCGCCGGTCTTAATAAAGGGTACCCCCTCCGATGCAACAAATAAAACCTTTTTCATGCTAACGCCTCCCGCATCAAACTGTATTTTCTATATTATACAACATGGAAGGGTTATTTGAAAGAATTAATTTCTGTATTTTAACCGAATCCTGTCCGCAATCAACGCTATAAATTCCGAATTGGTCGGTTTCCCCTTTCCGGTGTTGATGGTATAACCGAACAGTGCGTCCAGCGTTTCCATCCTTCCCCTGCTCCATGCCACTTCTATTGCATGACGGATTGCCCTTTCCACACGGCTGGGCGTGGTTGCAAATTTTTTTGCTATGGTAGGATACAGGATTTTGGTAATGGAACTTAACATGGAGGTATCCTCCACCGCCATCATAATGGCTTCCCTGAGATACTGATATCCTTTAATGTGCGCCGGAACCCCTATTTCGTGTATCATATCCGTCACATCCTGCTCCAAATCCTTTTCTTCCGTCTTCTTTGCTATTTCCTCGACACCGTTCTTTGCCTGCATTTCCTTTTTTCCGGAGGGTACTGTAATCATAATCTGGAATTCTTTGTCGGTACTCATCAACTGTCCGATTATTTTGTACAGTTTTTCATTGTCCTTTGTAGTCATTACGTTTAGCTGTTCCATAATGAAACCTCCAATTCTTACAAATTTCTATCATCCCCATTATAATGTGATAGCGTTTTTATCCGCAACCGATTCACATCGTAAAGATTTTACATTTTCTGCATGGGAGGGAAAACGCTGTTTTTCGCTGTCGAAAATACGGACAATAAAAAAAATGCTGTAAAGCCTTATCGAAAGACTTACAGCAGTTTATCATGACTAATTTCTGTACTTCAGCCGGATTTTGTCGGTAATCAGCGCTATAAATTCGGAGTTCGTCGGTTTCCCCTTTCCGGTATGGACGGTGTATCCGAACAATGTCTCAAGCGTTTCCATTTTGCCCCGGCTCCATGCAACCTCTATGGCATGGCGGATTGCCCTTTCCACACGGCTCGGCGTGGTATCAAATCTTTTGGCAATGGCCGGATACAGAATTTTGGTGACGGATTCCTGCATTGAGGCGTCTTTCACACAAAGCATAATGCCTTCCCGAAGATACTGATATCCTTTGATATGTGCAGGTACGCCGATTTCATGTATCATATCGGTCACCTCCTGTTCCAGGTCTTTACCTGCCGCAATTTCTGCCATTGCCGTAATTTTCCCCAAATTAGTATTTTCCAGCATCTCTCTTTTTGCAGAGGGTATTGTAATCATAATCTGAAATTCTTTGTCGGTGCTCATCAACTGTCCGATTATATGATACAACCTGTCATTGTCCTTTGTAGTCATCACATTTAATTCTTCCATGATAAATCCTCCAATTCTTACAAAATTTTATCTTACCCATTATAATGTGATACTGTTTTTTACTGCAACCGATTCACGTCGCAAATATTTTACATTTTCCGCGGTAAATCGCGGATGTTTTTGACAGGTTTCTTTACTCCAAAAGCATTTCTTCTATAAATATACCGTATCCGCTGGTGGAATCATTGACCAATACATGGGTTACCGCTCCGATAAGCTTCCCATTCTGGATGATGGGCGCGCCGCTCATGCCCTGTACGATGCCTCCCGTTACGGCAATAAGCTGCGGGTCAGTCACCTGCAGGACAATCCCTTTATTTACATTGGTATGCTCCAGATACAGCTCCTTGATTTCAATGTCATAGTATTTTGGCTTTCCGTCCACGGTACAAAGAATCTGCGCAGGTCCCAGCTGCACTTCCTGTTTTAAACCTATGGGAAGCGGTTCGGCTTCTATCCTGGACAGCATCTTTTCATTGCAGGTGCCGAAAATTCCCTTGGCAGTGTTTTCCGTAATAATGCCCAGTATGTTTTTATCGGTGTATTCTATCATGCCGGTCATTTCCCCCGGCTCTCCTTTGACGCCTTTTTTGATGGCTATTATGTCCGTATGGTACAATGTGCCGCTGTCAAGTTCCATGACGATGCTGGTATCCACATCATTGATGCCATGCCCCAATGCGCCGAAGTTGCCTTCGCTGTCCACAAATGTCATGGTTCCGACCCCTTGGGCATTGTCCCTGACCCAGATACCCAGCTTATACTTTGCATTCTGGTTCTGCACAGGCCTTACTTCCACATCAAATTCTTCTTCTCCCCGCCTGATGGAAAGCACCACCGGCCTTCCGTCGGATTCTTCAATCATTTCTATGAACTTTTTCTTTGCAGACACCTCCACGCCATCCACCGCCGTGATATAGTCGCCGGTTTTTAACAGGTATTTTGACGGGGAAACCTCGTTTCCGTCAAGCGACACAAATTCGCCTATGCCAATCACCAACACGCCGTCGGTCTTTAAGTAAATGCCAATCGGAAGGCCCACAGGAGTTAACGTCATATCTTTTATGACTTCAATATTGACCTGCTTGAAGGGAATCCAGCCGAACAGTTTCAGGTTCATCTGATAACTGCTTAATGTATCCGCCTTCATGGTTACCGAATTGCTCAAATCCACATAAATGGAACTTGTAGCTGCCTGCATACTCTCGTCATCCTTTTTTTCCGTTTTGATAATTTCCCCTGACAGGGGCAGCCCCAGGTCAATCACATGTTCCTCGCCGACCCTTAGTTTGATATCGCCCGGAATCTGCTCATAAGCATATAAAACCCATCCCCCCACAAGGCTCATGCAGGTCAGAATAAGTGCAAATATTAGACAACCCTGGTATATTTTTCTTCTCACTTTTTTCACATCCTTCTACACAACTTCGCCTGTTTTCCATCTGCAACCCAACAAAAAAAGAGTACCCTTATCGGATACTCTTTATAGTGTTGTCATTTTTTTTGCTGTCTAATCTTTAATTTTCATTTTGTTTTATTTTGGAAGCCTGTTTTTTAATTTCCTGCGCATTTTTAAGCGCCGCGCCCGAAAGTTCGTCCGCGCCCAACAGCCTTGCCAGTTCTTCCAAAGAACCCTTGTCGTCAAGCCGGTGAATGGCCGTAACAGTGCTTTCGCCGTCCGTTTCCTTTTCTATCAGGAAATGGGTGTCTGCCATAGCCGCTATCTGGGGCAGATGGGTGATGCAAATGACCTGATGCGTCCCGGAAAGCCTGCCCAGTTTTTCCGAAACCTTCCATGCCGTCCTTCCGCTGATGCCCGCGTCTATCTCGTCAAAGATAAGCGTGTCCACGGCGTCCTGCGCCGCAAACAAGGTTTTAATCCCCAGCATAATCCTGGAAAGCTCGCCGCCGCTGGCAACCAGTCCCAAAGGCCGTCTGGGTTCTCCGGGATTGGTGGAAATCATAAATTCCACATCGTCAAAACCGTCAGGGGCAATTTCTTTTTTTTCTATATGAATGGCAAACTCCACGGAGAGAAAGTTTAATTCCTCCAGCGCTTTGGTCAGCCTTTCGGAAAGTTTTTCCGCTTCTTTTTTCCTCACTTCGGAAAGTTCCCCGCACTTACCCAAAAGCGCGCTTTCCAGTCCGTCATATTTTTCTTTTTGCTGCTTCCTATGGATTTCATAGTTTTCCAGCATTTCTATTTTTTCCAAAAGCTGATTCTCATATTCCAATATTTCCGGAATACTTTTTCCATATTTTTCTTTTAAATGATTGATAAGGTTTAAACGTTCCTGTACTTCCATCAGTTCGGAACCGTCAAATTCCATGCTTTCCATATAATCCGAAAGCTCCCTGTTAAAATCGTTCAAAAGGGACTCTATTTCCGCAATCTGGGCAGACATCCCGGCAAGGTCTGCATCAAGGGCCGCCGCAACGCCCAGTTCCCTTACCGCCCTGCCGATGTAAACTGCCGCGCCTTCCTCCCCTCCGGTGCAGCGGTAACATGCTCCCGCAGACTCCCCAATCTTTCTGCTGTTCGCCATCCTGCGATACCGGTTTTCCAGTTCTTCATCCTCACCGGGAGAAAGGGCTGCTCCCTCAATCTCGTTTTTTTCAAAATACAGTATTTCCAGTTCCCTTTTCCTTTGGGCCGCGTCCATTTCCTGCCCGGCAATCTCACTTTTCAGACGGCTGTGTTCCTGATAAAGCTTTGCCGTTTCGGACAAAAGGGCTGCTGTTTTTTCCCCTGCAAAGGCGTCCAGGATTTCAAGGTGTTTCTTTTTGCGAAGCAGGGATTGATGCTCATGCTGCCCGTGGATATCCAAAAGCAGCTCCGAAATCTCTTTCAGCTGCCTTGCCGTAACCGTTTCGCCGTTAATCCGGCTGACGCTCCTTGCCGGCTGTATTTTGCGTGTCAACATCACCGTATCCTCTTCATACGGCAAATCCATCTCTTTCAGTTTCTCCTTTATCCTGCCGCTTTCATCTGAAAAAACAAGCTCCACAAGGGCATACTCCGCTCCGCTCCGAATCAAATCCTTGTCCGCCTTAGCGCCCAGAACCAGATTGACGGAACCTAAAAGTATGGACTTTCCCGCGCCTGTTTCACCGGTCAGGATATTTAATCCCGGTGTAAACTCTACTTCCGACTCTTCTATCAGGGCCAGATTTTTTACATGTAAACTTTGTAACATATTTCTCCTTCTGCCTTCTTTACAACGCTATTCCCCAACCAGCAGCGACGTCACTCCAGCATGCCCCTAAGCCTTTCCATAAGCGCTTTCGTATCCTCAACCGTTCTCACTGCCACCATGACAGTGTCGTCCCCTGCAATGGAACCGACAATCTCCTTAAACTTCAGGGCGTCGACTGCCGCCGCCACCGCCATCGCCATGCCGGAGACCGTTCTTATCACCAGTATGTTCTGCGCCATGTCCATGGATACAAAACCGTCTTTTAAAATGCGGATATACTTATCCCCGAGCCTGCCGTCATCCTGTCTGAGCACAACATATTTCTGCCTGCCGTCCCCGGCAGGCACTTTGGAAAGTTTCAATTCCCTGATGTCCCTGGAAACGGTCGCCTGCGTCACATCGAACCCGGCTTCTTTCAGATAGGCAGCCAGCTCCTCCTGCGTTTCCACGTCATATTTTTCTACAATTTCCACTATCTTGCCGTGTCTGACTTTTTTCATGTAAAAACCCTTTCCGTCCCTAATTGTCGCTCATTTTTTTATGAAGAACTTCCAGAAATCCCGCTTTGCCCAGCTTGATAAAATCCGTCGTCCGCTCAGACCGCACAATCCGCACGGCATCCCCCGTCTTAAGCTTTACGGCGCAGCCGTCAAAGCTTGCCGCCGCATACTGCACCTGTCCTTCCCTTCCCGCCGGAATTTCAATCACCACTTCGTCTTCGGGAGAAAGCACAATACTGCGCTGGTTCATGGTATGGGGGCAGATGGGCGTTACCACAATCAGGCGCGCCCCCGGCTCCACAATCGGCCCGCCCGCTGAAAGGTTGTATCCGGTTGAGCCTGTGGGCGTCGTGACAATCATGCCGTCCGCCAGATACCTGTTTAACAGTTTTCTGTTCACATACAGCAAAAAGGATATTACCTGCTGGCTTTCGGTTTTGCTGATGACAATGTCATTGAGCGCCCAGCCGTTTGCGCTCTCACCGGATTTTCGGTAGACCGTGCCGTTTAACATCATCCGGCTTTCCAAATCGTAATCCCCGAAAAGTAGCTGTTCCAGCGCCGCCTCCAGCCCGTCCGGCTCAACTTCCGTCAGGTATCCCAGCCGTCCCAGATTGATGCCTAAAAGCGGAATCCTCTTCCTGCTGTGCGTTTCCCTGACAGCCTGCAGCATGGTGCCGTCACCGCCAAGCACCAGGATGCAGTCTGTTTCCTCCGGGATAGCGTCTTGCTCATCCTTTTTAACGGTACACTCTATTCCTTTGCCGCTGAGAAAACGACGGACCTTTTCCGTTGTGGCAAAATCTTTGTCTTTATAACGGTTGGTATAGATGCAAAAGTGTTTCATTGCCGTCCCTCTTTCTTTACAAGTTTCCTTCATGCGCCGCTTTCACTGTCTCCCCAATCCGTTCTTTCCATTCTTTCCGGGCGGAAAGCCCGCTTTTCTGCCGGATAATCCTTTCCAGGTTCTGTTCCGCCTCATGCTCCGAAAAGCCGTCGCTTTCCGGCCTGCTGCCTCTTTCCAGTTCCAGGAAAACCAGGTATTCTATATTGCCTTCCGGTCCCTTGATGGGGGAGTAATCCAGTCCCAGAACAAGAAAGCCCAGACTATCCGCATAATCCACAACTTTATTTATCACTTCCATGTGGACTTCGGGCTCCCTCACCACCCCTTTTTTGCCTACTTTTTCCCTGCCCGCCTCAAACTGCGGCTTAATCAGGCAGACCATCCTGCCACCGTCTTTTAACAACGCCCTTGCAGGCAGCAATATCTTGGTGAGTGAGATAAAAGAAACATCCACGGAGGCAAAATCAGGCTGTTCGGGGATATCCTCCCTTGTCATATACCGGAAATTTGTCTTTTCCATACAGACGACCCGCTCGTCATTCCTGAGCTTCCATGCCAGCTGTCCATGTCCCACATCCACAGCATAGACTTTGGACGCGCCGTTCATCAGCATACAGTCGGTAAAACCTCCTGTGGACGCTCCGATATCCATGCAGGTTTTACCCTCCAGGGATAGGCCAAAACAATTTATGGCTTTTTCCAGCTTCAGCCCGCCCCGGCTGACATATTTGGGCGCCGCGCCCTTTACTTCCACTTTTACCTTCGCCATGTCAAAGGACGTGCCTGCCTTGTCCTCCCTCTGTCCGTCCACAAAAACATTTCCTGCCATGATAACGGCTTTCGCCTTTTCCCTGGACTCTGCCAGCCCAAGGGTAACCAGAATCACATCCAGCCTTTCCTTCATGTTTTTTCCATCCACTCTCTTATTCGTATTGCGATACTTGCCGCGTCCATCCCAAGCTCCTGTTTTAAAAGTTCCACATTGCCATGCTCCACGTAAGCGTCGGGAATGGTGACTGCGATTTTTCCCACGGAAATTTCGTTGTCATCCAGAAAAGCACGGACTCTTTCCCCGAATCCGCCGCTTGCCACATTTTCTTCCATGGTGACAAGCAGTTTATGCCCCCCTGCGGCTTTTCTCAGCATATCTTCATCAATCGGCTTTATGTATCTGGCATTTATCAGACTGCAGGCATACCCCTCGGATTTCAGGCGCATCCTGACATCTTCGGCGGTCTTTACCATGCTCCCGGCCGCCACCAGGGCTATTTCCCCTTCTTCATATATCCATTCGCTCTTTCCGTACTCCAAAGGCGCCCGAAACTCTTTCAGTCCCGCATAGGCCTCTCCCCTGGGATACCGGATGGCTACAGGCCCGTCAAAGGCAACGGCATATTTTAACATGTCGGAAAGCTCCCATTTGTTTTTGGGCGCCAGCACCTGAATGCCCGGGATACTTGACAAAAAAGATAAATCGAAAATACCCTGATGGGTTTCCCCGTCGCTTCCCACCAGCCCTGCCCTGTCGATGGCAAAGACAACCGGCAGGTTCTGTATACATACGTCGTGCAGAATCTGGTCATAGGCGCGCTGCAAAAAAGAAGAATATATGGCAACCACCGGCCTTAAACCCCCGGCTGCCAGTCCCGCCGCAAAGGTCACCGCATGTTCTTCCGCAATGCCCACGTCAAAAAAGCGTTCCGGGTACATATTGTGAAAGCGTTTCAGTCCTGTACCGTCCGGCATGGCAGCCGTGATGGCAACCACCCTTTCATCCCGCTGTCCCAGCTTACACATGACAGTGGAAAAAATATCCGTATAATTGGCCGTGTTCCGTGGATTTTTGGGAAGCCCCGATTCGATTTCAAAGGGCTCTGCCCCATGGAACCTTGCCGGATGGCGTTCTGCCGGGGCATACCCTTTTCCTTTTTCCGTTATGACATGGACCAGTACGGCCCCTTTGACTCTTTTGGCCTCGTGAATGACCTTTACCATTGCATTAACATCATGCCCGTTTACGGGGCCAAGGTATGTGATGCCCATATCTTCAAAAAACATGCCGGGAATCACCAGCTGCTTGACGCCGCTTTTCAGCCTGCGGATGCGGGCTATGAGGGAATCTCCCGAACTTGTCTTTTTAAGGGCTTTGTAAACGCCCTCCTTTAAATCCAGATAACTGTCGGCAGTGCGGACATTGTTGAGGTACCGGGATATCCCGCCCACATTCTCCGATATGGACATGTTATTGTCGTTTAACACTACAATAAAATTCGTCTCCAGCCGGGACGCATTGTTCAAGGCTTCATAAGCCATGCCGCCTGTCAGGGAGCCGTCCCCGATTACGGAGATAACGGTGTTTTTTTCTCCCTTTAAGTCCCGTGCCTTCACCATGCCGAGCCCCGCAGAAATGGAAGTGGAACTGTGTCCCGTATCAAAGCAGTCGCAGCTGCTCTCCCTCCTCTTCGGGAAACCGCTCATACCGTGAAACTTGCGGAGCTGTTCAAAGCCTTCCCGCCTGCCCGTCAACAGCTTGTGTGTGTAGGATTGGTGTCCGACATCCCATATCAGTTTGTCCTCCGGCAGCGTAAGCGAGAGGTGCAGCGCCATGGTTAGTTCCACGGCCCCCAGGTTTGAGCCCAGATGCCCTCCCGTCACACTGATTTTTTCTATCAGGAAATCACGGATTTCCTCAGCCAGCAGTCCGTAATCTTCTTTGTCGATATATTTGATGTCATTTGCCTTCTCAATCTGTTCCAACAACATGCCGTCACCTCTTTTGCCTGCCGGATATGCAGATTACTTCTTCCTGTGAATCAAATCGCGGATATACACCTGTATGGATTCGCTTTCCGAACCGTATTTGTCCAGCATATCAAGCGCTTCCATATAGAGTCTTTCCATCTCCGCTTTGGCCGCTTCCAATCCCATGCAGGACACGTAAGTTTTTTTGTTGTTCTTATCATCACTGCCTACATTTTTGCCCAGTTCGGCTTCCGTTCCCGTCACATCCAGAATATCGTCCTGTATCTGGAAAGCAAGTCCGAGCACGTGTCCGACTTGTTCCATTTCCGCAACCCTTTCTTTATCCGCACCGGCCATCACAGCGCCTATCATCATCGCCGCTTCAATCAGGGCTCCCGTCTTATGCTCATGGATAAACAAAAGCTCCTCTTTTGTTATCTCCTCCATTTTCTCTGCTTCCACATCCGCCGTCTGCCCGCCTATCATCCCGTGGATGCCTGATTTTTTGGCAAGGATGGTTATGGCGCGGGCCGCCATTTTATACCTGTCAGTCATGGCGATGCCGTCCACCACGCAGGAAGTAAACGCGGTGCACGCCACTTCATAGGCATAATTGAGAAGGGCGTCCCCGGCCAGAATACCCATGCATTCCCCGTAAGCCACATGGGTGGTTTTTCTGCCGCGCCTGTAAGTGTCATTGTCCATTGCCGGCAAATCATCATGTACCAGGGAATAAGCGTGTATCATTTCTATGGCTATCATAAAAGGCTCCACTATCCATCCATGTCCCCTGCAAAGATAATAAGCCTCCTGCATAAGCCTCGGGCGCACCCTCTTTCCCCCTGCCATCATGCTGTAATTCATTGCCTCGATGACAATTTTCTGCTGTCCTCTCTCCTTGGGAAGATACTGCTCTATCATTTCTTCCAGGTCGACAAGCCTTTCTTCATGCATTTCTTCCCACTCTTGTATTTCATTTGGTTTTAATGGTATCATTCATGCTCCTTTCCTATTACACATTGGTTTATTCAAAGGCAACCAGCTCGCCTTCCTCATTTAGCTGCATTACCTGTTTTTCCACTTTATCAATATCGGCGTTGCACTGCTTTAACAATTCCATGCCCTCTTTGTAAATGCGGAAAGACTCTTCCAGTGATATCTCTTCTGATTCCAGTCTTTTTGCCGTTTCTTCCAGCTTAGCAAACTTCTCCTCTAAAGACATCTGCCCCCTCCTTTTCTTTTTTATCCGTTACTACCGCAAACACTTGCCCGTCCGTCACATGGATGGTCACTTTATCCTTCGGATGTACCTGCGACACTTTTTTCAACGCCTTTCCCGACTTGTCCTCCACATAAGAATAGCCGCTGTTTAACTTTGTAAGCGGCGACAGGCCTTTAAACTGCTCCAGGTAAATGGCGAGCCTGTGCCTCCTGTCGTCCAGTATCCTCTCCATGCTGTGGACAAGTCTGTCCTCCAGCTGCATTAAGCGCGTTTTTTTCTCCCGGATACGGTTTTGGGGGCTTACATAGTTTAACTGCAAACGTCTTCTTTCCAGCAGGGAACGCTTCTCCTGCAGCCTTGTCCGCATTTGCTTTTGCAGCTTCCCTTTATATTCTTCCAGGGTAAACAGAAACTGTCCGTAATCAAAAACCGCCAGTTCAGCCGCCGCTGACGGCGTAGGCGCCCTTAAATCCGCCACATAATCGGCAATGGTGGTATCCGTCTCATGACCCACCGCCGAAATAATGGGAACACTGCAGTCAAACACCGCCTGTGCCACAATCTCTTCGTTGAAGGCCCACAAATCTTCCATGGAACCGCCGCCGCGCCCTGCAATTATCAAATCCACACCCTGACGCTCCAGCGCCCTGATGCCGTTTGCAATGCTTTGCGCTGCCAAATCCCCCTGCACAATGGCCGGATACAGCACTATCCTGATGTAGGGATTGCGCCTTTTTGCAACGTTGATGATATCCCTCACGGCAGCGCCGGTAGGCGCAGTCACCACGCCCAGCGTATGGATATATTGGGGAATGGGAAGCTTGTACTGTGCGTCAAACATGCCCCGTTCCTCCAGGTCCTGCTTTAGCTGCTCGAACTTTTCGTAGAGAAACCCTGCGCCGTCCTGCACAATCTGTTTTGCATACAGCTGGTACTTTCCGTCGCGCTCATAGACGTCCACGATGCCGCCGGCTACCACCTGCATGCCTTCCCGCAGCGTAAATTTAAGCCCTCCCCTGCTGCCGGCAAACATCACGCAGGCAATACATCCTTTTTCATCCTTTAACGTAAAATAAATATGTCCAGAGGAATGATATTTACAGTTGCTTACCTCCCCCCTGACAAAAAGCGACTGTAACATAAAATCCTGCGTGAACATATTTTTGATATACGCATTCACTTGTGCTACTGTGTAAATATTCTGTATATTCATCACCCGGCCTTATGCAAATTTAGCCAATACAGCATTGACAAAAGCGCCTGAACCCTCCTGCCCGAACTTCTTGGCCAACTCTACCGCTTCGTTAATCGCCACGCTGACAGGCACTTCCTCATCCTGCTGCATTTCAAAAAGGGCAAGCCTTAACACGGTGAGCTCCACCTTGCCCATACGCTCCACATTCCAGTTTTCCGCTTTTTCGTTCAGCTGCCTGTCGATATCGGAAAGATTCTCCATAATCCTGTCATACTTCCCGGTAATATGGGCAGCATCTTCATCGGACCTTTTTACCTCGTCGTCCTCCAAAAACATCCGCATCTGCTCCGGCATATCTGACAATTCATTAAATTCCACGCGGAACAGTAAAAGAAAAACCTGTTCCCTCAGTTCACGTCTGCTCATTTTGTCCTCTCCCTGCAGCGCAGGTGCATCCTCTGCTTATTTATTCTTTTGCATATTGACGCCGGCAATGCGGATGTTGACATCGGATACGTTTAATCCGGTCATATTTTCAATCGCGCTTTTTACCTTTGCCTGTACCTTCTGGCATGTGGCAGGAATGTTGTAGCCGTATTCCACGGTTACCGCAAGGTCTACCCGGACATTTTTGTCGAGGATATCCACCCGGACGCCCTTCTTCATGTTCTTGATGCCGACCCTGCTCATCAGCTCGCCGGTGACATTGCCCGCCATAGCCGATACGCCCTCCACTTCCCTGGTCGCAAGGCTGGCAATCATAGCCACAACGTCATCTGCAATCTGTACTGCCCCAATGTTTTCATCCTCCTGCAAAACATAGGTACTTTTATCTTCCATGTCAGATTACCTCCCATCCTTATTCGCTATCAGTTATTATACCATAACGGTTATTCATTCACAAGCCAAAAAGTCAGTGAAAGCTTATCCTTGTCCTCCGCATAGGCAACCACGCCGTCGGGGCTGTTCAGGAAACGGAAAATCTTCTGGCTGGTAATCAGCTGTTCAAAAAAGGCATGGTACACTTCTTCATCCGCGCACTTTAACGTCACGTCCGTCCTGCCCTCTTCGTACCCTCTTTCAAAAAACGCTTTTACCTGTTCTTCGTTATATTCCGTGAAATAAGCTTTCTCCATGACATAGTAATTGGCGTCAAGGGCCGTGCATTCCGGCAGCGGCACCACATTGTCAATCACATGGGTTTTTAAAAGCTGCCCGGTGGTAACGCAGAGGTAGTCATAGTTGATTGCCGGCATGTCATAAACCTGCGTTTCGCCTTCCTCTTCTATCCGGTAAGAAGCGTCCCCCCAGGTCGTGTCCACATAATAGCCCTCTCCGTCTATCCACACCAGGTTCCATGCATGGCTTTCACTTCCGTAAACATATCCGATTACCAGCGTAACATTTATCCCCAGCTTGTCCAACAGGTACTGCGTCGCTTTGGCATAGCCCTGGCAGACCGATTTTCTGCCGATAAAAACAGAGCAGATATTCTGGTTATCCTCTGCCTCTTTGTCGTATTCCGTATGGGAAATCAGATATTCGTACACATACTTTACCTTATCATATCCGGAAGCGTCCCGGCTGATGCCTGCAAGGCACTCCTCCACCGCCGCGTCAATCAGCGCCTGCTTTTCCTCCCGCTCTTTTCTGTCCATGGTGTATGCGCCGGAGAAAACGACTTTAGTGGTTTCGCCATTCTGCGTATAATGGGTATAATGATATCCTTTTACAAAAAAAAGTTCCGGATGGTCATTCATCACGCACTGGAATACCTTGTCAATGCCCTGTTCCCCCACTGCCTGATTCCCCTGGACGGACAACATTACCTCTTCATACATCCCGTCCATGATGGCATACATATCCTCATACCAGATTTGCTCCTCTTTGGTAAGGCTCTCATAACAGTACCTGCCGCTGTGGTCTGTTTTATGCAGCAGGGCGGATTCTTCCCCGAGGGTTACCGTTTCCGCCGCCCCTGCTTCCTCCTCCCCCTCTGCCAGCACGTCTTCCTTTTCCCCCATAACCATCTCAGAGGATTCCTGTGCGGTTTTTGCACCGCCGGCCGCATTTTCAGACGGTACGCAGGCTCCGAGGAAGCATAAGCATAACAGCATGACCAGTATGCCTGTCCCCTTTTTACACATTTTTTTCACTGCATTCTCCCTTTTTGCTCTTTAATTTTTTCCAAACTCCGAAAGTTCCAGTCCTTCGTTCCTCTCAAGGGTCATCCCCACACTCCAGGCATTTATGAAAAGAAGAAGCGGATTGCCCTTCAAATCCTGGATTTTCTTCATGTCGGACGTGCCTGTAAGCCTGTTCATGTCAATTTCTTTGTTTTCAATCCACCGGATATGCTCATACGGAAGCGGCTCCAGACGGATTTCCACATTATACTCATTTTCCAGACGGTATTTCAGCACGTCAAACTGCAGTACGCCCACAACGCCGACGATGATTTCTTCCATGCCGGTATTGAACTCCTGAAAAATCTGGATGGCGCCCTCCTGCGCAATCTGGGTTACGCCCTTGATGAACTGCTTTCTTTTCATGGTATCCATCTGGCGGACTCTTGCAAAATGCTCGGGCGCAAATGTGGGAATGCCTTCAAAACAGAACTTTTCCTTCGGCATACAGATGGTGTCCCCAATGGAAAAAACACCCGGGTCAAACACCCCGATGATATCCCCTGCATATGCTTCGCTCAAAATCTTCCTCTCGTCCGCCATAATCTGCTGGGGCTGGGAAAGCCTCATCACCTTATCCCCCTGTACATGCCTGACTTCCATGCTGGCGTCAAACTTGCCGGAGCAGATGCGCATAAACGCAATCCTGTCCCTGTGCGCCTTATTCATGTTGGCCTGAATCTTAAAGACAAATGCGGAAAACTCTCTTTCCACCGGGTCTATCAGACCGGTATCCGCACGCCTTGCAAGGGGCGTGGTCGTCATCTCCAGAAAGTGTTTCAGGAAGTCTTCCACCCCGAAGTTGGTCAGCGCAGAGCCGAAAAACACCGGAGTCAAATCCCCGCTTCTGACCTCATCGAGATTAAACTCCGCGCTGGCGCCGTCTAAGAGGGAAATCTCGTCATAAAGCTTGTCCGCCGCCTCTTCTCCAATCACGGAAACCAGTTTTTCCCTGTCTTTTACGGAAACTTCCGTGGTTTCCCCTTCTTTCGTTCCTTTTTCCGTATCGGAATACGTCAGTACGGCATTTTTATTCCTGTCATAAACTCCCTTAAAGGCTTTTCCCGAACCGATGGGCCAGTTTACGGGACAGGTGGCAATCCCCAGTTCCTTCTCAATTTCATCCAACAGGGAAAAGGTATCGTTTGCGTCCCTGTCCATTTTATTGATAAAGGTAAAAATGGGGATTTTCCGCATGACGCACACCTTGAAAAGTTTTCTTGTCTGTGCCTCCACCCCTTTTGACGCATCAATCACCATGACCGCCGAATCCGCCGCCATCAGGGTACGGTAGGTATCTTCCGAGAAGTCCTGATGTCCCGGCGTATCCAGAATGTTGATGCAGAAACCGCCGTACTCAAACTGCAGCACGGAGGATGTCACGGAGATTCCCCTCTCTTTTTCTATTTCCATCCAGTCCGATACGGCGTGTCTGGCCGTTGCTTTTCCTTTTACACTGCCGGCCAGATTGATAGCGCCGCCGTAGAGCAGGAATTTTTCTGTCAAAGTCGTCTTTCCTGCATCAGGATGAGATATGATTGCAAATGTTCTTCTTCTGTTTATTTCTTCTGCGTAGTTGGATGCCACGTTCTTTTCCTCCAAGTCATTTCAATTTTCCTTTATCCCTTATGCATGTCTGGTTATGTAGGGAATGCGGGCATAAAGTACATTATACTATATTCTCCCCTACTGCACAACCGTGCTGATTATGATATTTGCAGCGTCCACATCGGTTTTTCTCTTTACGATGTCTTCTATCTGCGCCCTCTGCGCTTCTGTCAGTTCCGGTGCGTTTACTACCACGTCCACGCCGCTGTCGCTGATGCTGACCACCACATCGGGAAAACCTTTGGCTTCCAGAAGGATTTCCGCCGCCATTTCCTTTTCCGCTATATTTGTCATGGCAACCATGGTATCTACTGCATTCTGCTTCTGTTCATCGCTCAATGCAGCGCTGTTTATGATTTCCATCAACGCTTCTTTATTTTTAGCGCGTACCTGTTCTTTTAACAGCTTTGCTTCCGAAAGCGTCGTCACGGAAGCCGTTCCCGTAAAAACAGCTTCTCCCGGTATCTCGCCGTCCGCCGGAGTCTCTACATCCGTGGCGGTAACGTCCGTGGCTGCGATATCCATACCCGTATCCAGATAATCGTCCATGATGACATCCGCATCAGAATCCAGGCTTTCAATATCCGCAAACTGTTCCGCATCCAAATCTTCTTCTGATAAATCCAGCAGTCCATCCAAAGAGTAATCATCCGTCACGGCGCCTGCCGTAAAGTTTTCCACCCCGGCGCCCTCCGATGACTGTGCCTCGCCCGCTGTCGGCAGATACTCTTCTTTTTCCAGATTTGTTCCCGCAAACTGCAGATATCCTGCAACAGCAATCATAATTGCCAGTGCGGTAATCATAAGTTGGTTCTTTTTAAGAATATTTTTCACGTCTTTCTCCCCTTTACCGGCTCTTACCAGTTTGTTTTTTACTACTTTATTATATTAGGCCGTCTGCTTTCCTATGCATCATTCCTGTCTATTTTGTGTTTCCATCCGAATCACTTTGATTCTGTGCGCCTCTATACCGAATAATACCTGAATGGCGTCCGATATATTTTTGCTGACCCTGCCGTTTCCGGCCCCCTCCGCAAGCACCACCACGCCTTCCACCTCAGGCGCAAGCGTCTTTACCACATAGGGTTCGGAAGCGCTTCCTTCCGATGAATATACCGTACTTTCCCCCGTATCCAGGGATGTTACTTTCCGTGTCCCGCCCTGGGAATCCTCCTCCAGGGTGTCGGAACGGGTTACCGGCTCATCCTTTTCCACTATTTTTTCCGTGGAGGAACGCAGCGTAATAATTACTTTTACCTTTCCCGCGCCTTCCATCTCCCCCAGAATCTCTTCTATTTTCTGCTCCATGGCCAACACATAGTCGTCTAAATCCGTTCCGCTTTCCCCGTTTTTTTGCGGTTCAATAAAATAACTATCGCTATTGTTTTCGTTTTCCCCGGAAGCTGAAGACTTTTCTTTGCGGCCTGCATTTTCCACAGGCAGTGCAATCACCATCAGCAGAATCCCTGCCAGCACAACCACTATCAGATTGTTCCTGTTCTTCATAAATGTTTTGATTTTTTCAATCACCGGCGCCCACCTCTATCCTGTCAACTTGTATGTTTTCTTCTCCTTTTGTGCCTTCCTCCTCTTCCCCCGCTTCCGGTTGTTTTTCCTCGTCTTCAACCGCGTTTTGATTGTTAATTCTTGTTTTAATTTCTTCCATTGTCATTTCTTCCAGCATTTTTTCCGCCGTAACACTTGTTATATTTACTTCCTCCATGCTTTCATTCAAAATATCCGTATAAAACCCTATTTTGCCTTCAAAATTTCCGTTTCCCCTGCTTCCCAGAATCTCCATGGCCGGCAAAAATAACTGAACCAGCACCATAATGCTAATCAGCAGTTTGATGTATTTTCCGTAGCTTTCCGAAGGCTTAAAATGCAGTATCATCTGGGCGCATATCATAAAGATGCCCACCTGCCTGATAATCTGCAGCAGTTTTCCACCCATGGCTTCCCTCCTTTTCTTCCTGCACCGTCTTATCCGATTGCTTTGTTCGTCGTGTACGCGGCAATGGATATTGTAATCATGAAAAGCAGCACCGAAGTTCCCACCGTCTGAAAAAGAAGCTGGCTGCCGCTTCCCACTTTATCCGTGCAGGCCGTAATCCGCTTATCGCTTACCAGTCCCAGAAAAGCCGCCGCCGCTTTCAGCAGGCAGGCCGTGAGAAAGATTTTTAACAGCGGCACGGCTGAGACGGCAAGCAGTATCAGCAAAAGCACCAGTCCGATACTGTTTTTTATGATAACGGCAGAACCCAGCACCACCTCCACTACCCCCTCCGCAGCATTGCCGATTCCCGGAATGGCTGACAGGGTCTTTTGGAGGGCAGTGGCCTTTACCGAATCAATAGCAGGCGTTATCATTGATTGGAATACACTGATGCCGGTCACAAGCCCGATGGCTGCCTTGAGCAGGAAGCGGATGGCTTTTTCCATTCCCTCCATTAAAAGTCCCAGTTTTTCTTCCGACCACATCCCATTGATGATTGCCAGCAGGACGTAACTGTTGATAAGCGGCAGTATCAGGGTCAGAAGGACATGTTCCACCATATAAATTATTAAAATTACCAGTTCGTAACCCGCCGCTGCCGTCACCGTTCCGGTAGCCACCCCCACGGACAGGAAATAAGCAGGGATAAACACCTGGATAAATTCCACAATCTTCTGCAGGGCGGCTGCCGCTGTCGCGGCAGAGGATATAAAACATTTCATCAGGATAACCAGCATACAGAGATAGTTAAAATAAAAACCGATATCTGCAATCTGATGGTTGTCAAATATTTCGATAAAATGGGAAATCAAGGTTGCTGAAATCCCCAATACCAGAATCAGTACAAATACATTCCTAAGCGACGTCAGTTCCGCTGTCAGACTGCCGAATATGGATTGAATGGCATCTGTTATTCCTCCGAAAATATCGCCTGACAGGATTTTGGCAAACATATCCTCCAGCCGGAAAGCATTTTCAGGGAACAGTTTGTCCAGTTCCTGCTCCAGATTGGCAATCTGGTAATCATCCCAAAGCTTTGCCATATCAATGGTCATGTGGTATCCTCCCGGTCATTTACATAAACTGCTGAATCTGTTCAATCACTGCCAGAAGAATCGGAAGCCCCGCAAACATGACCGTCAGTTTTCCCAGCACCTCAATCTGCCCCGCCACTGAGGAAAAGCCGGCATCCTTGCAGATTCCCGCGCTAAATTCACAAATATAGGTGATACCCACTATTTTCAAAAGCGTACCCAGATAGCCTTGTCCCACCGACAGATACTTTTGCAGCGTCCCCAGCTGGGAGGCCAGCGAATACAGACAGCGCACCACATAATAAAAAATAAGCAGGGCAGCCCCGAAGCCGATATAAAAAGTGTACTCCTGCTTACTGCTTTTAAACTGCAGCGCCATCAGCACGCCTACAAGTCCCAGCATTCCGATTTTTACAACTTCCAACATAGCCATACCCCCCGCCTATAAGGAAAACAGCGACTGTATTGTGGTAAACAGTTCAAATATGTACGGCACTATCCAGCTCAACACCAGAAGCAGTCCCGCCAGACTGACCAGAAATGCCTGTTCTTCCCTTCCACTGTGCTTTAATACCTGGCTCAATATCGTTACCAGTATTCCTACTGCTGCAATTTTAAATATCAGACCAACTCCCATGCTGCCTCCTTAGAAAGTCCTTTTTTGCTATAGCAATATCACTGTCAGCAAAAGCCCGCTCATAATGCCGAGCCCAGCCGCCATCCTGCCCTGCTTTTCCAGTTCTTTTTCCCTGTCTTTTATCGCACCGGCCAGCATGTCCCGATACTGCTCAATTGCCCTTATCTGCATTTGGTTGTCCGCCAGTCCGCTGCAGGCTGACAAGCCTAAGAATATTTCTTTCTCTTCCCTGGTGACGGGAACCTCCGAAAGCGCTTTTTCCATCTGCTGCTCCCATTTTGCGGAAAAACTGACGCCGTCGCGGCTCTCCATACCTTCATAAATGGCAAGAAGGGCTTCTCTGTAAGGTTCTTCTGCCTTTTCCCCAATCTGTCTGCAGCACTCGGCCAGGGTCGCTTTCCCATACCGGATTTCACTCATGAACAACTCTGCTATCCGGCACATGTACCGCAGATGCCATAGGGAGATATGAAATTTCCTTCTGTACCAGAAGCCGATTCCGGTACATCCGGCCACTATACAGATTGCACCGATTAGCCGCAGCATACTTTTAACTCCTTTTGATAGATTTCCTTTACGCGCGGACACCCGCCTTTTTTTTCCAATATAATATATCTGGCAAACATTTTTTCATCCATCAGGCTTTTCATAAACGCTTTTTCCTTCATCTCTTCCATCCCGAATCCATGCATGGTGGCAAGGAGACCGCATCCGCAGGCTGAGACGCGTTTCATGGCCTGTACATCTTCCTCACTTCCCAATTCGTCGATAGCGACTACTTCGGGAGCCATGGAGCGAATCAGCATCATCATGCCGTATACTTTGGGACAGGCGTCCAGCACGTCCGTCCGAATCCCCACATCATTTTGCGGCGCGCCCATGTAGCTTCCTGCAATCTCCGAACGTTCATCCACAACACCGATTGTCATGCCCCTCCCATACCTGTTTCCGTCGGAGGCCTGTCTGATAATATCCCTTAAAAGAGTGGTTTTCCCGCATCCGGGCGGGGAAATTATCAGGGTATTGCACAATTTTCCCCCTTCATACAAAAAAGGAAGCACCTTATCGGCAGAACCTTTGACTTCATGGGCCACGCGGATATTCATGCTGGCAATGTGTTTCATCGTCCTTACCCTGCCGTCCTTTTCCACTACAACTTGTCCTGCAATCCCAATCCTGTGTCCGCCCGGCACCGTCAGAAACCCCTGCTTGACTTCATCTTCATACGCATAAATGGAATCATGGCAAATCTGGTTTAAGATATCCGAAAGTTCCCGGCTTCCCATTTTATAGGACGCCGTTTCCCTGTCCGTAAAACCTCCCGTCCCGTCCAGAAACGTTTCCCTGTCATGCATTTTGACGATAACCGGTTTCCCCGCACGGATACGGATTTCCTCCAGACTGTGATATTCTTCAACCGCCCTGCTCCACAGATTCCGCAAAGGCAGGGGAAATATGTACAATAAACTGTCCTTGTTCATTTTTTTCTCCATTCCGAAGCGCTTTTGCGCTGAGGAGGCGAGCGAAATGTCAGATTTCACTCTGCCATCACAGAATTTGTAACGCTTCTCTTAGAAGCCCCTTTCCTAAAACTAATATATGTAAAGTTGTCCGGGATATTACTAAAGAATTTTCTGATTTTGTATGGAAAAAAATACATGTAAAATGATAGACTTTTTGATTAGAACGTGTTATTATTATTTCAGAAAACGATAATAATTACTATTATTTAAAGGAGGTAATCATATATGACATCAAATACTGCACAGGTAGACAATCTGGTAGCTTTACTTGACGGCTATGCAACCAAAGGCGGACATCACTTAAACGTAAATGTCCTTAACAGGGATACCCTGCTGGACGCACAGAAACATCCTGAAAACTATCCCCAGCTTACCATCCGTGTTTCCGGATATGCCGTAAACTTCATTAAATTAACTCCGGAACAGCAGGCTGACGTAATCAGCAGAACCTTCCACGAAGCAGTTTAAAAAAACGACATAAAAAAGGCGCCGCAAATGCGGTGCCTTTTTTCGCGTGAAATTTAGAACTTCTTGGTGAAACGCCCATTGGCGTGAGCCTTAGAAGTTCTTTTCACGCTCTTTTCACGCTTTTTAGTCAGCCCAATCCTGCCATGTTACCCATTCATCATCATATGTAATGTGATACATAGCGAGGCCGCATACTTCTGCATCATAATCGAAGTTTACGGAAAAAATTACCACTTCGTCGTAGTCTGACATAGAAGCCTCACAGAACCAGACATCGCGTACTTCCACGTCTGTCATCTGCTTCCATGCTCCGCCTTCTTTCTTGTAGCCTATATCCAGCCATACACTGTTTGCATCATCATACATTGCGGAAGGCTCCTGATTGGAGTACACATCAAAGCTGGTGTAAGAACTGTCTTCACCGGAGAGAAGTTCCCAAACGGCATATCCGTTCTTTACATTGTAAAGCTTTTTGAAGTCATCCATGGTCATGCCAATCTCAAGACCTCTGCTGGTGGCAAGTCCGCCGTCATATTCTTCATAGGAATTGTCACCGAAATCGGTTGTCAGATAGCTGACGTCATCCCAAACGATGAGCGAATTTCCTTCTTCTACCGTCACCTTTTCGGAACCATCCTTGAAAGTGAAGTCATCTTCTGTCCATTTGCTCTTAGAAGCGCCGCCGCAGGCGGTCAGACCTAAGACCATTACACATGTCAATAAAGCTGCAACTACTCTTTTCATTTGTTTCCTCCTCATTTTTGATTTAATTTTCATTATTGCTGCGCTACGTCTTTCATGGAAAAGCTGATTCTGCCCATTTTGTCCTTGCCAAGGCATACAACCGTGACAACGTCCCCCAGAGTCAGAACATCCTCCACATGATTGATTCTTTCTTTGGCAATCTTGGAAATATGCACCATGCCCTCCTTACCCGGAGCAAACTCAAGGAATGCGCCAAATTCTTTGATGCTTACTACTTTGCCCTTGAATATCTGGCCTTCCTCAAAATCGGTGACGATTAACTTAATCATCTCCACTGCTTTGTCCATCATTTCCTTGTCCGTGCCGCATACGGATACCTGTCCGTCATCCGTTATATCAATCTTAACGCCTGTGCGGGCAATAATTTCATTGATAGTCTTACCTCTCTGTCCCACGACATCCCCGATTTTTTCAGGGTCAATCTGAATAGAGATAATTTTCGGCGCATAAGGGCCTACTTCCGGTCTGGGAGCCGCAATGGCAGGCTTCATGCAGTTGTCCATGATAAACAGCCTTGCTTCTCGGCATCTTGCAATCGCGCCTTCCACAATGGGCCTTGTCAATCCATGAATCTTGATATCCATCTGGATGGCGGTAATGCCTTCCGTGGTGCCTGTCACCTTGAAATCCATATCCCCAAAGAAATCTTCCAGTCCCTGAATATCCGTCAAAAGGACAAACTCATCGTCATTGTCCCCCGTCACAAGACCGCAGGAAATACCGGCTACCATCTTTTTAATGGGAACACCGGCAGCCATCAGTGACATACAGGAAGCGCAGGTGGACGCCATGGATGTGGAACCGTTGGATTCAAAGGTTTCGGATACCGTACGGATTGCATACGGAAATTCTTCTTCGCTGGGAAGCACGGGTATCAAAGCTCTTTCTGCCAACGCGCCATGTCCGATTTCCCTTCGTCCCGGTCCTCTGGAAACTTTTGTTTCCCCTACGGAGTAGGACGGGAAATTGTACTGGTGCATATATCTTTTGGAGGTTTCATTTTCATCGAGACCATCCACCCGCTGGGCCTCTGACAAAGGCGCCAGGGTACATACATTGCAAATCTGCGTCTGTCCGCGGGTAAACATAGCGGAACCGTGTACGCGGGGAATGATGTCCACTTCCGCCGCCAGCGGGCGAATCTGTGTGAGTTCCCTGCCATCCGGACGCTTGTGGTCCTTCAGTATCATCTTGCGTACCGTCTTTTTCTGGTACTGATAAACAGCTTCTCCCAATACGGCAAGCCATTCTTCGTTCTCAGCAAAAGCTTCCTCCAGCTTTTCTGTAATATTCTTGATATTTTCTTCTCTTGTCTGCTTATCATCGGTGAATACGGCAACTTCCATTTCCGCCGGCGTCACAATCTCCATCATGGCAGTAAAGAGCTCTGCCGGAATGGCGCAGCTCGTGTAATCATGTTTCGGTTTCCCCACCTCTGCTACGATTTTCTCTATAAATGCTATGATGGTCTGGTTGATTTCATGTGCCTTATAAATTGCTTCCAGCATTTTTGCCTCGGGAATTTCATTGGCGCCGGCCTCAATCATGATGACCTTTTCCTTGGTGGAGGCTACCGTCAGGTTTAAATCTCCTACTTTCCACTGCTCCTGGGAAGGGTTCACCACCAGTTCCCCGTCAATCATGCCCATCTGCGTCATGGCGCAGGGACCGTCAAAGGGAATGTCGGAAATGCAGGTAGCTATGGCAGCGCCCAGCATTGCCACCAGTTCGGGACGGCAGGCAGGGTCCACGCTCATAACCATATTGTTCAGCGTAACGTCATTTCTGTAATCCTTGGGAAAAAGCGGACGCATGGGCCTGTCAATAACGCGGCTGGTAAGCACTGCATTTTCACTTGCTTTTCCTTCCCTCTTGTTAAATCCGCCAGGAATCTTGCCTACCGCATACAGTTTTTCTTCATATTCCACGCTCAGGGGAAAGAAGTCAATGCCCTCCCTGGGCTTGTCCGATGCAGTCGCACAGGACAGTACCGTTGTATCCCCATAGTGCATGAATGCACAGCCGTTGGCCTGTTTGCCCACCCTGCCGATATCCACGCTCAGGGTACGGCCGGCCAGTTCCATCGTAAAAGTTTTGTACATATTGTTCTCCTTACTCTCTATCCGTTTGCCGGACTTTTGCTTCAGCAGGCTTTCCGAAACCACTGAAAAAAACAGCGCTTTTGCTGCCCTTTTCAGCAATCTCGGACTATGCTGCCTGAAGGGTTTACGGGTTTCACACCGGGCGCAGGGCGCCCAATGGTAAAGGCGGAGAAACCGAAAAAATCGGACATGCTCCGCCTCTGTGTTTCAAAAGATTACTTTCTCAGACCCAGTCTTGCAATGAGTGCACGGTATCTCTCGATATCTTTTTCTTTTAAATAATTGAGCAGTCCGCGTCTCTGTCCAACCATCTTTAACAGACCCCTGTTAGAATGGTGGTCCTTGGGGTTGCTCTTCATATGCTCGGTGAGTTCCCTGATTCTCTCGGTCAGCACTGCAATCTGTACCTCGGGTGAACCGGTATCTCCGGGCTTTGTCGCATACTCATTGATAATAGCTGTCTTTTTTTCCTTAGAAATCATGATTGAATCCTCCTATACTTGAAATCGCCTGACACCAGGATGCGGTCGGAGTATCCAGAACCCGGGCATCGGCTGTAATCATACTTAGTTATCATAGCATAAACTCTTTAAAATGTAAACTGTTTTTTCCTTGGAGTATCCGCTATTTATCTGACGCGTAGCGCGCCGCCTGTTCTGCGATGAGGGCGGCATCGTCAAAGTAATTGATTTTCATGGCTGCCTTTACCTGCGACATGGTATCGGCTGCTTCTTCCCTTGCTATTTCGCTTCCTTTTTTCAATATCTCATAGATATCGGGAATCTGCTTTTCCAATTCTTTCCGGCGGATGCGGATGGGCTCCAGTTCTTCCTGCATCACTGCATTCAGAAACTTCTTGACTTTCACGTCGCCTAAGCCCCCTCTCTGGTAATGGCCCTTCAGTTCATCCAGATTTGCATATTCCGGCAAGTGCCTTTCAAAATGTTCCTCCCTGCAGAATGCATCCAGATAAGTGAACACCGTATTGCCCTCCAGCGAACCGGGGTCCGTTATCTTTAAATGGTTCGGGTCGGTAAACATGCTCATGATTTTGGCGCGCACCTCGTCTGCCGAATCCGACAGATAGATACAGTTGCCCAGAGATTTGCTCATCTTGGCCTTACCGTCCGTTCCAGGCAGCCTGCAGCATACCTGATTTTTAGGGATTAATGCCTCCGGCTCCACAAGCGTTTCCCCGTAAACCGTGTTGAACTTGCGGACGATTTCACGGCACTGCTCAATCATGGGAAGCTGGTCTTCCCCCACCGGCACGGTGGTTGCCTTAAACGCCGTAATGTCGGAAGCCTGACTAATCGGATAGGTAAAGAAGCCTACCGGAATGCTGGTTTCAAAATTCCGCATCTGGATTTCCGCTTTGACCGTGGGATTGCGCTGCAGTCTGGACACCGTCACCAGATTCATATAATAAAAGGAAAGTTCTGCCAGTTCCTGAATCTGGGACTGGATGAAGAGGGTTGACTTTGCAGGGTCTAACCCGCAGGAAAGATAGTCAAGCGCCACCTCGATAATATTCTGCCTTACTTTTTCCGGGTTGTCTGCATTGTCCGTAAGCGCCTGGGCGTCTGCAATCATAATGAATATCTTGTCATATTCCCCTGAATTTTGCAGTTCCACCCTGCCTCTGAGGGAACCCACATAATGTCCTACATGCAGTTTCCCTGTGGGACGGTCTCCGGTCAAAATTACTTTACTCATTTTCTTTATCTCCTTTGTCTTTGTAATTGTTTTGATTTTCAACGGCCCTGCGCAATTCGCTGTTCCACTTTCTGATAAGACCGGGCTCCATTTTCAGAACCTCCCTGTCGTAAGTAAGCAGCCCGTTAATTTCTTCTTCCACGTCGGACAGCTGTGTATACACCGTTGCGCTGACCCCTTCTTTTACGGCGGGAAGGACGGTTTCCCTCATCAGCTTCTCGTAACCTTCCTCCAGCGCTTCCTGCGTACGGAAAGTTTTGTATCCATATTCTTTTTCATGGGCGCAATGCCCGGCAATCCTTCTGGCATATCCCCCGTATTCTGTCAGGGCAAGCGCACGATTGGTTTCTTTTTTTAACTTTAACTTAAAGAAATAATGGTGAATGCTCTTAAAGTCCCCTCCGCCCATGTCAAACCATCCGCTTGCCTGGTCCACCAGTATTTCCTTGTTCAGCGTCCTTACCAGCGAAGTCATCCTTTCGGTTTCAAACTGCCCCCAACCCTCGTTAAAAGGAACAATACAGACGACGCTGGGGTGGTTTTTTAACATAAGCACCATTTTTGTCAATTCTCTTTCATACTCCATCCTGCCTTCCTTATCCTGTCTGGAAAGTAGAATGCGATGCCCATCACGGGCTTTTATGCCAAGCAGCTGGAACAAGGTTGCGAGATATGTGACATAAAAACTTTTATTCTTCCTTCCGCCGTTTACCATGTCCTGCCAGACCAGCATCCCCAGCCTGTCACAGTGGTAATACCATCGCTCAGGCTCCACCTTGACATGCTTACGCAGCATGTTAAAGCCAAGTTTCTTCATGGCTTCTATATCATACACCATGGCTTCATCCGAGGGCGGGGTATACATGCTCTCCGGCCAGTAGCCCTGGTCCAGTACGCCGACCTGCATATAAGGTTGGTTGTTTAAAAATATGCGGCGAATCCCTGCCCCGTCTGTACCGAGGCAGCATTTGCGCATGGCAAAATAGCTTTCCACGCTGTCAAGGAGAACCGCACCAGCGCCTTCCTCCCCTTCGTACAACTCCAGCCTTACCTGATAGAGCCATGGATTCTCGGGACTCCAGCTCACAAAATCCGGCAGGGGAATCCGGCAGTTTCTGCCAAACGGCAGAACCCTGTCTTCATACCCGCTGTTTTGGAAATACAGTTTTATAAAAAATCTGCCTTCCCGGCAGCCTGCGGGACTTTCAGCCTTCAGCTGCACTGCGCTTTCATCGTAACAGGCTTCCCATGATATATTTTTTATAAAGACCTTTGGCACAGCCTCCAGCCAGACCGTCTGCCAGATTCCGCTGGTTGCAGGATAATACATGCCTCCCGGCTTTAATGTCTGCTTTCCCACACTGTGATAGGAAGTGTCGGAAACATCCCGTACCCTGACGCCCAGGGTGCATCCGCCTGTTTCTTCGCCTGTTCCTGTTCCTTCTTTTCGGATAAAATCCGTAATATCAATGGAAAACGGAAGATAACCCCCGTTATGATTACCCGCTTTCTGTCCATCCACATAAACCTGACAGCACTGGTCAACCGCGCCAAAATGCAAAAGAACACGGCCCCCTTTTAAAAAGCTCTCCCAGATGCCTTGGGAAAAACGAATTTCCCTTTCATACCAAAGATAGCTTTCCGGCATCAGCTGTTTCTTTACGCCGGACAAATGGGTTTCCGGCGAAAAAGGCACCAGTATTTTGCCCTCAAAGGTAACCGGGCGCTCTTCCTTCTGTACAAAAGCATAATCCCATAAACCGTTCAGACACTGCCAGTTTTCCCGCACCATGCCCGGGCGCGGATACTCAAAAAGCGCTTTCTTTCCGGCTGCGGACTGCTCAGATTGCCTGCTCCATCCGGTCATCGGGCGTGCAGTAATTTCCCTTTTTTTCTGCAATTTCATTCATCCTCTCTTCAATTCTGCTCCTCACCATATCCCGGATTTGCGCCGTGCTTTTTCCTTCATATGTCTCGTAAAAAATGGGCTCTAAAAAATGCACCTGCGTTTCTACCCTTTTCAAACTTCTTCCTTCAAAGGGCTTGTAGGAATCCCATATCGCCACAGGCACAATCGGACACTTTGCCTTCTGCGCACATTTAAAGCTTCCCGGCAGAAAATCCTGAAGGGTATTGTGATTGTCCGTGTAACCGCCCTCGGGAAACAGCAGGAAACGCTTTCCTTTTTTTACTTCCTCCGAAACCTCCTGCATAATCCTTACCTGCTGTCTTAGGTCTGTCTTATCCAAACGTTTTCCCCTTACCAGCCCGATAAATTCATTGCTGATAGGCATTCTGGCACGTCTGGAATCCATCACCACGGAACAGGGCTTCGGATGGGACCCCATGATTCCCAGCGCGTCATACCTTCCCTGATGGTTGGAATACATCACATAGCCGCCTTCATAGGGCAGGTTTTCCCTGCCGAATACCTTTGTGCTAATCTTTCCCTTTTTCCTGATAATGCTTATCAACTTCTGCGCCAGCGCAAAGCAGATTTCATCATCATATTTTTCCGGATGCCTGATATAGTGCGAAGACTTTACTATATAATAGACTATAACAGGAAATAGTGTAATCATTAACCAATAAAATCGTACCATCTTTTAGTTTTCTCCCGTCTCTTTAAAAATATCTTTCATCCCATCCGTCATGGTAATCATGCCTTCCTCATCTACAAATAAAACCTCCGCACCATAACTTTTTGCCAGTTCCATCCCTTCTTCCACCCCCAGCACAAAACATGCAGTGGAAAGGGCATCACTCAGGACGCCGCTTTTGCAAAAAACCGTAACGCTCCTTATACCGCTGTCCGCCGGATACCCCGTGGCAGGATTTAAAATATGGTGGTACTTTACGCCATCCACTATAACATAACGCTCGTAATCACCCGAGGTGGACACGCACCACTGCCCCTCCAAAGAGAGGATTCCTATCATGGATGAGGTATTCTCCGGATTTATAATCCCTACCTGCCATGGCGTACCGTCAGGTTTCTTTCCGTATGTGAGAATGCTTCCTCCCACGGATATCACCGCGCCATATACCTCTTTCTCCTCCAGAAGCGCTGCAATCCTGTCACACGCAAGACCTTTGCCCACCGCCCCCAAATCAAGGCTCATCCCCTCCAAAAGGGTGACGCCGCCATCTTCCAACAGGACTTTTTCATATCCTGTATATTGCAATGCCCGTGCAATTTCTTCCTTGTCCGGAATCACTGCCTCCGCCTGTTCTCCGGCTGCCTGTTTTCCTGACACTTGTTCCCCCGCAGCCTGTTTTCCTGACACTTGTTCCCCCGCAGCCCATTCATCAATATTCCATAATTGTACCACAGGTCCCACCGTAAAATCAAAGGCGCCGCCGCTTTTTTGCGAAACTTCCAGAAGAATAGTTAAATCTTTATATAATTTTTCAGAAACCAGCACTGCCTCACCGCTCCCCGATGCCGCATTTATTTTTGCAATTTCCGTGTCCGCAAGCCTCCAGGAAAGCTCTGACTCCTCCAACGACCGAATGATTTCCTGCACCTGTGCAGTGATATCCTCCCCGGAATAAATGCTCTGCCGGATAACCGTCCCCATGGCAGTGTCCAGCGAGTCATATCTCTGCACGCGCCCCCCACACCCTGTCAGGCACAATAATCCGGCAAGAAAGACAGCCCCTGCCGCATACTTACCGTACACTTTGCGGATTTGCAATTTTTTTTCCGTTCTTCTCTTCATTTCACCAACCCTTTTTGATATACTGGTAATTATACCAAAAAGAAACCGGTAACACAAACATATTAAAGGGAAATACCATGATAACACATGTTACAAAATTTAAAAACCCGGGATTCCGAGCCATTTTGCTATCTGTTTTTCTTATTTTACTTTTTGGGGCTTCCCTGCTGTATCTGTTTTGGGTCCGCAGCGCCCATACAGGCAGGTTGACGGCCTATATCTACCAAAACGGGACGTTGCTTACCACCATTGACCTTTCCGCCGTTACAGAAACCTACTCTTTTACGGTAGATTCCCCCGACGGCGGCTATAATACCATAGAAATAAAGCCCGGCGCCATCGGCATAAAAGAAGCCGACTGCCCGGACAGGCTATGTGTTCTTATGGGATATGCGGACTCTTCCCTGCTGCCAATCGTCTGCCTGCCCCACGGTCTTGTGATTGAAATAAAGGAACAGGCGGCAGCGCCGGGCATCGGCCCGGATGCCTTAAGCTATTAAGAAGGAGGATGGGCATGTCTGTTAAAAAATTAGCCACCCTGTCTGTTTTTACGGTAATTGCACTCACTATTTTTGTGGCGGAAAGCGCCATCCCCAACCCGGTTCCCATTCCGGGCATCAAGCTGGGGCTCGCCAATATTGTGACACTGCTCCTGCTGATGAATTTCACCCCCGCAGACGCCTTCTGGGCGCTTATGGCCCGAATCCTGCTGTCCTCTGTATTTTCCGGACAGATGATAACCCTGCTCTACAGCCTCTGCGGCGGCATTCTTTGCTTTGCGGCAATGTATGCGGTAAACCGCTTTTTGTCCGCACGTTTTATTTTCATCACCAGCATTTTCGGCGCCCTGTTCCACAATATCGGACAAATCCTGATTGCTTACGCCCTGACCCGCACTGCCGGCATCTTTGCCTACCTGCCTTTTTTGACAGTGAGCGGTATGGTAACCGGGCTGTTTACGGGACTTTGCGCCTATTATGCACAAAAGTACCTGATGCCTCATATAAAAAGTTCGTATTGATATTCTGTCCTTTCCTCGTCCGACGACTTGTTTTTCCTGCCGCCATGGATACCGGTGCGAACCATGCCAAGCTTTTCCATGATTTTATAAGATGCAATGTTTTTCATATCGCAATGTGCAATAAAATGTCTGATTTGAAGATGCTTTACGGCATACTCCAGCAAAGCCTTTGCCGCTTCGTATGCAATTCCCTGTCCCCAGTATTCTTTGCTTATAATCCATCCCAATTCGCCGGACATATCGTCTCCTAGATAAATGCTCACCGCTCCGATTTGCCTGCCGTTATAAAGAACGGCAAACTCATAATATGACGGTTTATCACGCTTCCATTCCGCTTCCGCCCTTTGCAGAAAATCCGTTGTTTCCTCAATCGTTTTATTTGGCAGATGCACCATGTATTTTGTATTTTCATAATCAGAGGCATATTTATGTACTGTTTTTAAGTGTTTGCTTCCTAACGGCTCCAGAAGAAGCCTTTCTGTTTTTATCGTTACCATTATTTTTCCTTCTTTGCTTTCCACTTTTAAATTATAGAAATAACTCCATTATTCCGACGGTATAACCCACTTTTTCAAATTTTTCCAGCTTAACAGTGTGAAAACCCATTTGCCCATACTAGTTCCGCAGCGGTATATTGTCATGTACCATTCCCAGAACAATGCTGGTACAATTCCTCCTTTGGGCTTCTTCTTTGGCAAACTGCATGAGTCTGCTCCCAAATCCGTTATTCTGATATGCCGGAAGTATGACGATATCATTCAAATGCATTTTATGTTCTTCCTCACGCATGGATAAAAAACCTGCCAATTCCCCACCGTGAACATACTTATACATAAGACATCCACCATTATATTCTTCTTCCAGCACGCAATATGGCAGGCGCGTCCTTCCTCGATATGGACAATTATCCTCCGTCATACCAAACTGCGCTGCGATATTTTCATAACCCAGTGCCATAATTTCCAGACATGTATGTAAATCTTCTTTCTTTACAGGTCTAATCATATCATGCACCTCATCCTGTCAGGCAGGGGACTCCTAATGTTATGGCTGCATGTAAAGCGCTTCACTGACATAATCCTGAAATTTTTTGACATCGGATAATAATCCGTTTTGTAACTTTGGGGAAGTTTCGAGTGTTTGATTGTATTGTGGCTCATACCCTTTATGATTCCATATCATAATTTTTCTGCAAAAACTCCAAAAGGGCTTTACATCCTTCCTCAACATCTGCATAGGTCGTATCAAAATCCCCTGTATACCACGGGTCTGCAATCGCCCTGCTGCTCCCTGCAAATTCTAGCAGCTTGTGTATCTTATGCTTTGGGTCTCCTCCCGCAATCCGCATCATATTGCGGATATTTGCATCATCCATTCCAATCAGATAGTCATATTCTTCATAATCGCGCTTTGTCATCTGCCGCGCCCTGTGCTCCACACATGGAATACCCTTTTTTCCGAGAATGCTTCTGGTTCCGTAATGGACGCCATTGCCGATTTCTTCCGTGCTGGTGGCGGCGGAAGAAATATGGAGGCAGGTTGTTAATCCTTGGGTTGCGGCCAGGTATTTTAGGACGGATTCGGCCATGGGGGAGCGGCAGATGTTGCCGGTGCAGATGAATAAGACTTTTATCATAGTTATCAAACTCCTTAAATTGTTCGGAAATGCCGTGTTTTGTAGGTGTTTCCAGGGTTATGGTCAAATTATTGTTTGGTTGTTAAGTAAGCAAATTATAGCACATTTTAGTGTCACGGTAAATTATAGGTTCAAAATCTATGGTGCATACCCTATACTCTTTTCCGAGGCTCCTACATAAAGCCCGGATAGCCGTATCTTTACTAGTCATATTTAATCTCTCCTTTTTATGGTCGCTTTTTCAAAAAAGTGGTCGATATAGTGGTCGTTCCTGTGGCTGGTATAATGTCCCAAATTCAATGTTCATAAGTTATTTTTCATTTTAGTGGTCAAAGTGGTTATCTCTACAGTTCCATAATCACAATTATTTTTTCTCATTACTCCAAAACAATTTGCAATTTCCCCTGAGAAGTTTAAAATGCGGTCAGTGCGACCACCCAAATCTTGCCCCCCCCTTGAAAACACTGGCTTTTTTCAGTGGCCGTTGTGATTTTCCCGGCCACTGTTGTGACCGCTTCGACCACTACACAAGAAAATCTGTATCGTCATATCCATAAACCGATGCGTATTCTTTCTTGCACTCGCGTGTCAGTGTAAAATCCTTATAAAATGTTCTGCTGCTACGTTTTACAACCATATCCTCAAAGATAGTCTCCAGATGCTCTGCATGCCTTGTACGGAATTCCTTATAGGTCTTGGAAAATCCGCTGTTGTTATCCCAGCACCATTCCTTATAGACTTTATAAATCATTCCAGTGGTGCGGGCCTCTGTGATTTTCCCACCCTCACGACGGCACATACAGTCTCCCAAAAAACTGATGAACGTATTATTCTCCATCTGATACTTTTCCCTTGCCGCTGATACACTCTCCAGCTCAGAAAGCCTGTACCCATTTGCAAGCACTGTCTGCAACGCCCTTACAGCCTTATAAACGATTCCCTCCCTCTCGGCATAAATCTTATCGAACAGCTCCTTATCCTGCTTTTCCGGCGGAATGGCATTCGGACACTTTATCACCATGATGCGGTCATATACCCACTTGCCGTCATCCTGGCCAAATTGAAGCAGCCTGCTCATGCAGAACCAGAGCAAGCCGTTATATTTGAATTCAAATGCCTGCTGACCCTTAAATTCTGCAAAGAGGCTGTCACCGCCTGTCACTTTTTTAAAGGTCTTCAGCTCTTCCACGGATAAAAAGCTCATGTCAGAACTTCCGGTAAGCCTTGTACCTTAAGTTGTCCCCGTCCCCCACAAGAAACAGGGCCTTTTTCATCCGCCAGCCCTTTACATTGGAGATACTCACTCCCATAAATTCCAGCAGAAGCTGTTGCACTTTCTTATCGCCATCGGAAAGCGTTTCCAGGTATGCGTCAAACACGGGGGGCAGCGGCACATCCTTCCACCCGCATGGTATCTGTATGGTGGAAAACACTGACGGTGTATGGGATTCCAAAACAGTTTCCGCAGCCTACACCCTGAGAAGCCCGTTCTGAAAGTTAATGATACTTTCATCCGCATCCAATTCATCCTGCCCTACATGATTCAAATCTGTGTTGATGTGCTGCAATGTTTCATTCACTTTGCCCATCTTTACAAGTTCCTCATCATAATCAGCAATAAACTGTTTGATGCGCCCCATCATTATGTTGTCAGCATAAAGTCTGTAACAGCCGTCTTCATATACATATTTCAAAATTGCCTGTCTGCCGTTATCCCTTACGAGAACATACTGCATATGCTCCCTGTCATATCTGGTCAGAAGCGGGACACTAATATAAGGTTTGGATGTTTTTCCATCAAATCTGACGAATGCCGGATGCCCCGCCACAAATCTGTGAAACACTCCATAACACGCTTTGATACCCAGCGCTATCGTAGCCTCACGGTAATCGGTGCGCTCCCACTTATCCCTGTAAAGTCTGGATTTCCAGAACAGTTTACCTATTGCCTCCGGGTCTTCACCCACACTAAATGCCAGCATGGCGCAGAGCGCCGCATCTGCCTCCGACTGCAATCCATAACCGCTGATATCGCCATTGTCATAAAGTCTGATGAATTTCCCGGCATTCTTCCGCCTGCGCATCCCAGCCACCACATCAAACAGCATTGCATCGTCATAGTCTGCCGGATGCGTTTTACCCTTATCCGTCCTCCGCATATCCTCATACAGCGTCGCGTGAACCACCTCCGTTCTCTTCGAAAGAGGAACATCATTAATCACATTTCCCGTAAAAGCAACAAAACGTTTTGTGACATTGCCAATATACAGTTCCACGCCAATTGCAGAATTTTTCTGATAAAACTCGCCGTTCAGTATATTCCGCTGTTTCTTCTCGTCATAAATAATGAGAAGTTTCTTTACATCACAGGTTCCAAAGATATGAATACCATTACCGCTGAGAGGCAGTTCGCATAGGAATTGTGCCTTTTAAGGAGTTTCTGTAACAGTGAATCTGCCATATCCTTATGGTCAACATCCAGAAAGTACACTCCCTCCGGCACCTTGAACCCAAGCCCGGATGCACCGCACTTCTGCATGACGGCACAGGCTTCATCATAAGTCGCCCATGTGTTCCTATACTTCTCATCCGCACCTGTTGCCCCGCCATAGGCTGAGAAGGGAGCTTTGGTGATGTTCCCGTTTTTACCCGACATATAGTTCCACAAAAGCCATATCTTTTTCTGCTTCAATTCATCTAGGGTAATCCCGTCCACATCCTCACCTCCTCCCGTTTCATCTATTTCGGTCATTAATTATTTACCGCATTTTTAAACAGCCACTCCCTGTAAGCCTCAACCGGCATCAATATCTTTGTCCCGACCCTTATAATCGGAAAGCCAAGTGTCTTGACCAATTCATGTGCTTTCGGTAGGCTGATTCCCATTTGTGCCGATAATTCCTGTACACTCATCGTGACTTTTTCCATAAAAATCCCTCCGTTTCCGTATTAGGAGTATAACAGATTTTGAACAATTTATCTGTTCTCTATTGTTTTCAAAGGTATTTTACGATATAATATAACCGAAATCTAATTACTGACGCTTACGGTTGACATGTAACGAAATGGAGAAACAGATATGCCATATAATTGGAACGGGGATTATGTTCCGTCAAAAGCGGACAGAACCACAGATATTTTGGGACAGAAAGAAATAGGCGGTGTAGGGCAGCTCATCTACCACCCTTTCCGATATAAAGACTATATGCTTGCCAATGACAATGAAGAATACTGTGCTTTCCCGGTATGCGGACCCGGATATGAACCTGCCTTTCCCACCGACGACTCCTTGTCCGGCAAAGGGCTCCTTGTCAGCCTGTGCAATCTTGCCAGACAGATAGATGACTGGGACAACAAGATTCCATATGACCAGCTGATTATTCAGTGGTGTAAGGAAAACATGCATCCCTACCGCATCGATTTTGTGTATCAGCAGCTTTTCGGAGAAGGTTTTGATATTGAAGAATATGATGCAGAGCTGGCCGCCCGTGACGGCTTTTTTTCAATCAGTGACTTTATGGAAGATCTGGAAAAGCTGTATACCACTGCCCTTTTTTATGAGGCACTGGACGGGATATGTGTTGCTGATAAAGACGCTGCCCGCAGTTTATATAAAGAAGGAAAATATTTTGAGGGGCTTCCCTTTTTTGAACATTTTAAGAATATCCACAGTACGCCGGATATTGATGTGAGTCCGGCTGAGGGATATCTTGTAAAGAAAATGGAACTCTATGCCGAATACAAAAAGAGCCACCCGGGAAAACAACCGCCGAATGGCCAGTTTGCAGAAGAGCCCTATGATAATTATGGGAAACAACTCGAAAAGCTGATTGAGCGCATCCCTGATTTCAATATGCGGCTGAAAGTAAATCCGAAAACGAACCGCGTTGAATTTTCAGCGGATGTAAACTCCGTGTTTGATATAGCATGGTTCACGCTGGCGAGAATAATCTCAGAAAACCCTGCCCTGGGAAAAAAGGGACAGCCCGATGACCATTCGGAAGGGTTCATGATATGCTGCCGCCACTGCGGCGACTTCCTTATAAGAAGGAATGGCAGACAGGAATACTGTGATAAGCCGGAATGCCAGAAAGCGCGGAATGCTAAAAACCAGCGTGAATTCAGGCACAGAAAGCGCATAGAAAACGCCCAAAAACAGAAGAAAAATGCATCAAAACTTAACTTTCACACAAAACATTTATAAAATATATACTGCTGTGCTTCATTGGTTGTGGTATATTTTATGAAATTATGCGCGATACCACTGCTACTATCGGTGTAAGCATCCCCCCTGCGATAATTAGCGGAAATTTGCGTGTGATGGGGCGGCGGTCTTTAGAAGGAAAAGTCACAGAGATAATACTCCACCTGGGGTTAACGGCAAAGGAGAATGAACATCATGGCATCAAGTATCAAAAGTATTGAAGAAAAAGTTGAAGATATAGCCAAAGACTGGTTGAAAAAATTCGGTGTTGCTTATTACACCAAAACGGAAAGTATCAATACCGAAATAGATGATGCTCTAAAAAAAGCACCAAGTAAAAAAGGCGGTTCTGGAAATAATTTTCCTGATATAAAATGCTTCGTGGAGTTTAAAGGTCGTAAAATTCCTGTAATGATTGAGACAAAAGGTCGTAAAGATGATTTAGAAAAGCTCAATGCAATGGGGGAAGTGGATAATTATGGAAAAAACGATTTTCCAAATTATACGAACATTGCAAAATATGCAGTAAATGGAGCCATACACTATGCTACTGCAATAGTTAATTATACTGATTCTTACAAAGAAGTTATTGCCATCGGAATAACAGGATGGATGGACGGAAAAAAAGTTAAAACTGCATTAAAAGTATATTTTGTATCAGATGAAAACTTCAATGTACCTAAACAGATAGGTGAATATGAAGATTTATCATTCCTTTCCGTTTCTGAACTAGAAGATTTCTTAGAAAAGATAGATTCGCTTTATCTTACTGAGGAAGAAAAAGAAAAGCTTACACAAAAATTAGAATCTCAAATTGAAACTAATTTAAAAAATCTGAATCAAGCGATGCGTGATACATATAGCATTAGTGAGGCATACCGCATAAAACTCATATCTGGTATGATTATTGCTGGTCTCGGTGTCGAAGACGGTGATAAGACTATTGTTGCACCTCTTGAAATAGATGATTTACGAAGTAAAGAAGAAACCCGGTCACATGACGGTGTCACTATTATGAACACAATTTCTTCATATCTTGAAAGCAAAGATATTCCATCTGAAAAAGTTACGCTAATAAAAACAAATTTTGAGCAAGTTTTTTTACAGACTGATTTATACAAACAATACAAACCTGGTGAAAGCACTCTTAAAAGAGTTTATATTACAGTAAAAAAAGAGATTGTTCCTTTCTTCCAAAAACAGAAATATCATCTTGATTTTACGGGCAAACTTTTTAATGTTCTAAATGACTGGGTTAAAGTTCCTGATGGTGACCAAAATGATGTAGTTCTTACTCCTCGTTATGTATGCGATTTTATGGTTAGACTGTGTCAGGTTAATATGAATAGTTATGTATGGGATTATGCTGCGGGTTCCGGCGGATTTCTTGTGGCTGCTATGAAAGCTATGATAAAAGAAGCAAATCAAATTGAGGATAAGGTAAAACGCGATGAAAAAATTAACAGCATAAAAATGAAACAGCTTCTTGGCATAGAACTTCGCCCAGATATGTACTCTCTTGCTGTTCTTAATATGTTCCTTATGGGTGATGGTTCAACTCATATCCTATGTGAAGATTCACTAAAGGATTATACCGGAAAATATGAACAAGGTTCCAATAAGGATGATTCTTTTCCAGCAGATGTATTTCTTCTTAATCCTCCTTATTCAGCAGAAGGTAAAGGTTTTAACTTTGTGAAACTTGCACTTAGTCGAATGAATGGTGGTAAAGCAGCCGTTCTTATACAAGAAAATGCAGGCGGCGGAGCAGGTGGAGCTTTCTCTCGTGATATTCTCGACCATAATACTCTTGTTGCCTCAATAAAGATGGGGGATATTTTCTGTGGAAGATCTAATGTTCAGACAGCAATTTATGTTTTTGATGTAGGTCATGCACATCCCGAGAAAAAGAAAGTTAAATTTATTGATTTTTCAAATGATGGTTATTCTCGACAAAACAGAAAAAAATCAAATCAGGAAGTAAATTTAAGAGATGTAGATAATGCTATTGGTCGTTACAGCGAAGTCGTTGATATTGTTCTGGATTGTGAACCAGAAACAGAATACTATACTGTTGAGAATGGTCTATTGATTACTGATACTATAACTACAAAAACTGCGCTAAAAAAGCCACAAAAAACTCTTGATAAAGTACACGAAAAAATTGATCCACTTAGAAAAGAATTAAATGCTTTAGATAAAGAATTAAAGGAAATAGTTAGAAAACTAAAAAAAGCCACTGATGATGAGAAAAAAGAACTTGAACAGGATAAGACTGAAAAGACTAAATCTGCTGATTTGTTAAGGAAAAAAATAGCAGCATTAGAACCAGAACTTGAAAATGCACAAAAGAATTACGATGATGTACTTAATAAAATCGGTGCAGATTGGACATTCAATCAACATAAACAAATTGATACCAAACCATCCGAAGCAGAGTTCAAAAAGGTTATTTCAAATTATCTTTCATGGAAAATAAACGAAATTCTAAAAAATGAATAATGGAGGTGACAATTTGACATATCACTCTTTTAAAATTGGAGAACTATTTGATATTCACCCAACAAAAGCATACAAATTAACAAATTCGAAATTATTTTGTAAAAACGGCAAAGTTCCAGTAGTTACTAATACTTCAGATAATTATGGACGCTCTGGTTTTTCTAATCTTAATCCGACCGAGCATGACATAATTACTTTTAGCGATACAGGTACAAAAAGTCCAGAAAGTTTCTTTTTTCAAGAAGGAGAATTCATAGGATATGCTCATGTGCAAGGAATGTATCCTTATTCTACTAAGTGGAAGAAAAAACAACTAATATACTTAACAACAATTCTACGAAAAAAGACACAAGGTTTATATGACTATTCAACAAAAATGACTAGAGATATTATTTCTAATTTAGAAATCGAGTTACCTGTAATTGATGGTACAACAGATCAAATAGATTATGATTATATGGAATCTTATATAAGCAAAATAGAACAAGAATGTATAAGTGAACTAGATACTTATATAAATTTATCAGGATTAAACAATTGTCACTTAACCACTAAAGATAAAGTTGTTTTATCTTCTAAAATAAAAACTAAAGAGTTCTTACTAGAAGATCTTTTTGAATCTTCCACTGGTGATGTGGATTTACAACAAAAAGACATAAATGGAAGGGGAACATATTTTATTAACAGCGGCGTAGCAAACAATGGCATCAAAGGAAAAACAGACCGTAATGCAAAAATTTTTCCAGCTAATACGATTACTGTTGATTTTTGGGGTTATGCATTTTATAGGGATTTTGAATACAAATTAGCAACACATAACCATGTTTTTTCCTTGTCTGGTAATGTAATAAAAAATAAAGAAGTAGGTCTTTATATTGTTGGCCAACTATCTCATCTTCCTTCATTGTTTTCATATAATAATATGGCGACATGGACGAAACTTAAAGAACTAAAAATTATCCTTCCTGTAAATGATAAAGAGGAAATCGATTTTGACTACATGAAATCTTATATCAAAGCCATTGAAAAAGAGATTTTTGCGGATGTATTAATATACAAGGATGAAATCATGACCAAATCGTAAAAATGCCAACGCATACTAATCATGGGTACAAATAATAGGAACAAAGCGAAAAGCCACAATCCCGGCAGTCTCCCTACCAATGATTGTGGCTTTAATCATTCATATACATCCTCTAAGAAGTCCATTACTGCTAAGGAATTCTCCCAACATATTTCCCTTTATCTCGATTCTGCCCATGTGCCTTAGTAGTCGAAACCGTAGTAATTTCAATACTTCCTGCCATATTATGCCGTACTATGCCGAAGTTTACAAAGGTATGATTTATAGTAAAACCGAAGTGCCGTAGCACAAAAAAGTATCGGAATCATGTTATTTCTCCTTCCTAAATGCCGTGTTTTGACGCGATTTGCGGGGTTTGCTTTTTCCGTGGAGATTGTTAGAAATGTAACGGAAATAGCAAAACGAGACATATTGATTCCGTCAATCGTAGTAAAAATGTAGTAGGAATTGGGGATGTTTACTACTGTGGGTAAGGAGCCTAATGTATCCACACATATAAATAATTTCTATAATTTAATAAATTGTGCTATTTATTATATTAAAAATATTTGTGATGTAATTTTCATTAGAATCTATTCCTTGGCATTCAACTTGAAAAGCTTCTAATGCTTCATATATTTCTTTTTTCTCTTCTTTATTATCATACTGATTATTGAAAATATAATAAATGTTATTTTGGACTTCTGGTACTTCCCTTTTGATTCTAACATGCTTATTAAGTAACCACCAGATATCAACTTCGGAAAAATCTAATGCAAGTCCAACAATATATACATTTGTATAGAAGAACAACTCTACCCATGAGAGATTATCGAACTTCTGCATTTTGCATTTTTGTTTCATATGAACATTACATACTGGTCCCTTGTCCGACTTATAATTTCCCTTTATATATTCAGATAGTTTTGACAAAGACCCACAATATTGATCGAATCCTAAAGTAATTGATTTTATTCGATCTATGTCTCCATGTATTTTCCATAATTTTAATTGATGACAGCTTTTTCTGTTTATGTATTCTTTGTATGTACGTATACTGTATATTTCTTCTTTTACTAAATCTTTGGGTTCAATTTCTTCATAACCACAAATATCGCATAAAATAAGTTCTATTCCTTTGTCATAGTTTGTTGTAATAATGTTGTAAATATTATTTTGAGCTAAGTATTCTCCAATTTTTTTCAAATCCAACACATTCTCATCAATTTTATCAAGAGAATGTGATTCTTCAATCTCACGAATCAACTCCCGCTTCACTTTGTTGTCAGTGTTTTCCTTGCCTTTTAATAAACTTACTTCATACAGAATTGTATAATTCTTAATAACACTATCATATTTTTTAAATAAACACTCCCAAGAGGGCATTCCCTTAAAAATTGATCTTGAAAAGCCATTTCCTAATACTAACGTGTTTGTTATCTCCATATTATCTCCCCCCGTTTTATTTCTAAATTAGCGTAAAAAAATCTAAGTACCATGATATCACAAAGCATCTATTTTTTCCAAACAAAAAAATGCCCTGCCGGAGCAGGGCGCAAAACTCTCCTTATTCAGATTGCCCGGAACATCTTCTGTGAGACGGGCTTCTCTTCCTTGTGCTTTTCCAGTTCCTTTCTGGCGTTCTCCAAGTCCTCCATCCGGCACAGCTCGTCCGTGGCATCCTCCAGACCAAGGTGCGTGTAGGTATTTAACGTCACCCCGATGTCGCTATGCCCCATCAGGTATTGGAGCGTCTTGGGGTTCATGCCCGACTTCGCCATGTTGCTGCAGTAGGTATGGCGGCAGACGTGGGGCGTGATGTTCGGCATCTGCACACGGTAGATATCGTTGTACTACTTGACCAGGTGGTTGAATCGGTGTTCCTGTCAGGCACGAAACGACTATTTTTCGGGAATGGAAAGCAAAAAAGAGCCATTGAACAGCCCTTTTGTCGTATTGTCATTTATCCATTCATTTTTTACCGTTTTACTCATATACAAACACGGAAATTCTGTATATTATCACGAAAGCTCCCATCCTGTTTCCGTAATAATAGAGGCAGTTTCCATGTTTGTATAAGGGTTTTGCCTGCGAGTATCCAAGTTTCCGTGATAATAACCGACTTTTGCCTACGAGTATATACTCGTAGGCAAAACAACCCCAGAACAAAAGTTCGTACCCTCGTTAATGTAAAAATGCCCCTAAAAGCACACAGAAATAATGTAACTTAGAAACCTATGTAGTACCAAAAGTGCCGTGTTTTGGCATGTTTTGCGGAAACGGGTGCATTCTCCTGCATTATTTAACGATAAGATTTTTTCTATACATATTTTTATACTTCTAAAAAATCTGCAATAATGTGCATAGAATTATTTCATCAGGCAATCCAATATATTTGAAAAACCCAGCATAAACAATAGCCAATAATGGTGCATATAATTTTGCACTATCACCCCATTCAACCGTACCAGAATGTGTTTTGTTATTGCGTAGTTTTACAAAGGAAGCAATGTTGGTCTCATTTACCTGTGGTAACACCCATTTTAAAACTATTGCATCAGCCACCTCACGATTTTCATTATACAATGTAAGAATTTTCTGTTTAAATGTATAATCAAGATATTGAAAAGCACTGCTGATTGTGGTTTCTTTATTAACATCGATTTCATTATGAGATTTTAAAAAATCTGCTATCGTTTTTTTGATATTCTTTTTTATTTCCTCTATGATAACATCTTTCTCTCTGCTCCTCTTATCATCCAAATGGTAAATGACCTCTAACGCTGTACATAAATCCTGAACATTTTTTATTGATATCCGGTTGACCATCTCATTATTTTCTGGCAAGAGTTCAAGTAACGTGTCAGCTTTACCATTTACAATTTCATCGATTAAATTCGGTATATAATCAAAAATGCTAAATATCGGTATCACTTTATGACATTTTCTCGTTGAATAATTATCATAGCGGTCAAAAATTTTGCAAATTCCTGTTTCAAAAAACTTATCATCAGAATTTTTCTGACTAAGATATCCTTCAAAGTAAACATTATTTTGTGAAGTTAAAATCGCAATAAGTTTTTTTGCAATTAAATAACATTCTTGTATTCTGTCAAAATGCTGTGCATTTTCAAACGATAACCGAATAAAGGAATTTAAATTCCCAAGATTATATGCACCTTGATGTTCTATGCCATTTGTTCCCTCATCCTGCCTAATAGAAAATGTTAATGTTACTTTTTCATTTCTTATTCTAAAGTCAATTGAACGAGTGTAATCACTCCAAGGCCGCATCCTAATTTCCCCTGCTCCATCATATTTTAAATATTGGTCAACATCAGGCGGCTGGATTGCCAATCCGGGATTGCAAAGGGCATTTATGTTCCCACCATAAAATGTAATGGCATGAAATTTCTCCCAAGGCTCCGTCATCATACTAAAAAAGCCTTGCGCATTACCGCTTGCCTTTATTATGATAGGAGTTGCAAACTTAATAATAGGACTAACCCCCATACCACTGGTACTAAATTTCCCATTGCGCAATATTGCAATCATACTACTATTATCTTCACCAAACAGATACTCTGGTCGCTCTATATCACGATTGCGTATTTTATCAACAGACTCATATATCTTTCTATTATCACTTTGAGCCGGAAGCAAAGTAACTATATTGTCTGATACATAGTATGTATATTTGTCATCCCCTACCTTTAGATAACCACAAAAATTATCTGCTATTTTTCTCATAATACATAATCTGCTCCTTAATAATTTCCTTTTGTAATCAGTCACATACATCACTCAATATTTTTTACTCTTTTTTCAATTTTTTTTAATTGATATACCATCATTAAAAGTTGATTATACCATATCCGGCGTAAAATATCACACAAATTACAGCAGATACAGAAAAACACCCTGCCGAAGCAGAGCGTCTCGCCTTCCTATATTTAATTGCCCGGAACATTTTCTCTGAAATCGTTTTTCCCCTTTGTCCTATCCAGTTCTTTCCTCGCACTTTTTAATTCTTCCATCCGTTTCAATTCGTCCTCTGTGTCCTCCAGTCCAAGATGCGTATATGTGTTCAGCGTGACTCCGATATCACTATGCCCCATCAAATACTGCAGAGTTTTCGGATTCATCCGGCGGTCTAATCTTTAATATCCTTTACATACATCTACCCATCCTATATACCCAGAATATTCCTCCAATTCGGTAATCGTGAGTTTTATCGCACTGTTGGAACTTCCGCAGGCAGGAAATACCGTCTCAAAGCGTTTCAACGATATATCCAAATATACATCTACTCCTTCATTGACTGCAAAAGGACATACACCGCCCACGGCATGGCCTACAATCGTTTCTGCCCCTTCCGGTGAGAGCATTTTTGCCTTTGTGCCAAACTGTGCCTTATATTTTGGATTGTCAATCTTCGCATCCCCGGCAGCCACTATCAACACCGCATGGCCATCCACCATAAAAGAGAGCGTCTTCGCTATCCTCTGCGGCTCACAGTGCAGGGCTGTGGCGGCAAGTTCCACCGTTGCGCTGGACACGTCAAATTCCATAATTCTTTCTTCCATCCCATATTTTTTGAAATATTCCTTTACCTTTTCTATTGCCATTTTTCCTCACATCCTCCTATACTCTCTGCCAGAGCAGCATATTGTCCTGAAATTCGGCTGACATTTTCCCGGTATCCTTCCGTCATGAAAGGTAAGACCGCACCGTACTGCCAACCAACACATACTGCTCAAAGTTCATGGAAAGCCCCTAGCCTTTGAACACTTCCTGCAAAATCCGCTCAAAGCACAATCGTTCCCCGCAGATTGACAGAATCCTTTCCGCCACTTCATGCTAAGCCACGTGCATATATCTATTAAATCTGATGTATTAAAATCAAATTTTGAAGTCATGATATTCCTCCATCAATACTGGATTCTAAAATAATCCAAATATGCTTTATATTTATCCTGTGCAGTCAGACAGGTATCTGTCAGATAGCCTTTCTCATTGTTCCATTCTTTCAACCCTCGGTAGTAGAACATCTTCAGATTATCCTCAATAATGAACGGAACAATATTATATTTCAGGCACTCTTTGAACATAATCAGTCTGCCTACACGACCGTTACCGTCTTGGAACGGATGAATTCGCTCAAACTTCACATGGAAATCCAGAATGTCTTCAAAGGTCTTTTCTTCCTTGGCATTGTATTCCTTCAACAAAACCTTCATCTTATTGGCAACTTCTTCCGGAAGGGCAGTTTCCATGCCGCCAACTTCATTCGGTAACTTCTTATAATCGCCAACGGTGAACCAATTTTTTCTGGAATCACTGGTGCCATTCTTCAAAATCAGATGAAGCTCCTTGATAAATTTCTCGGTCAATGCTACTTTTGCATTCTCAATGATTATGTCGATACAACGGAAATGGTTCGCCGTTTCGATTACGTCATCCACATTGAGGACTTCATTTTCCACACCGATGGTATTAGTTTCAAAAATATATCTGGTTTGTTCATGAGTCAGGCGGCTTCCTTCAATGTGGTTTGAATTGTATGTCAAATCAATCTGTGTTTTATGGTAAATACCACCGAAATATTTGCTTGCTTTCTGTTCTTTCAGAATATCCAACAGAGTAAGCGGTCCCTCTTTTCTCTTGTTGGTGCGTTCCGGTTTCTCTGCATTTTCAGGAATGTTCCAAGTCTTACCGGTAAGAAACGCACCATTCACACGTCCCCGGGCACAGTAATTCCTAACGCTACGTTCCGACACTTCCCATTTTTTTGCTATTTCAGTAACTGAAAGGTATCGCATCTGCTATCCTCCGTCATAAATCGAATCAAAAAAACTACACAAATCTACTGTATAGTATATCACGTTATCGGCAAAAATCTCAATCCGTTTTCATTTTAATCGGTATGTTTTTGCCGACACGGGAAGTTTGGTTTTTGTAGCACACTTAGTACTGAGAGATGATTACTTTTTATTGCTCACACATTCTGTACAGTCAGGCACAGTCGCTACATCCTTCATTTTCAAAACAGAATTGGCCGATAATACTCCACCGTCCGATACCCAGGTATGTCCTTCATCTGATTTCTAAAAGCAGCATTGCCAATCACACCCTCCAAATCCTGCCTAATCGCAAGGGCATAGCCCTCCTTCTCCACAAAGAACCCCTTGCCGGAGGATATCAGAAATCGGATTGGCATGATTTTTGCTTTACTTAAATGTTGCCTGTCCGTCATTTTCCTGTAATCCAAATAGGTTATGCCGGGCGCAAAATCCTTCCAGTTGGTGCCGTTATCAAAAAACTGCTTCCGGCTTTTCAGCGCTTCTTCTTCCGTAACTTCCAAACGCACATTTCCGTCATTGTAAAAACTGTATAAAATCGGCATCTTGTATACCTTCTGCATATCCGTGGTTTCCATTATGGATAAAAAGTCCTTGCCAATTCCGGAATACACTGTTTTTTCGTCAGCAAACAATTCATTCATCTCGTTTAAAAAAACCAAATAAGTAAAGAGGTCCATGCGCGTGGGAACTTTTCCGTCCCACAAAGCCTTAATCCTGTAAATTTTTGCTTAATCCATTCCCTGACGGATAATGATTTTTTCTCCAATTCCTTGAATAAATCAATTCACTACATATCAAAATCCACAATGCAATCATCAGGATATTCCATCGTGTAATAATCGTGGCTTCCCCTTTCAGTACTGTGATTTTCGCCGCATAAAAGCAGAGGAGCCTGCCAGCTGCTCCATGAAACGCCTATGTCTGTCAAGGACAACCTGCGCAGTCGTTCCTTCCTTTCGATAGAGAATTTTTTAATGTAAAATTACTTTTTTATATCTATACCATTTTCAGTTTCATCAATATACCTCTAAAATATTTTATTTTGCCTGTCACGCGCCCGCAATAAACGCTGGCGATACCGGAAATCAAGTTCTGCCTTTTCGTCCGTTTTCTGCAGTGTGACAATAAACTCATTTCTGCGTGTATTCCACATATGGGTGATTTTCATGTCAATAACCTCTAATACACGCAGGTCATAAATCAATAACGCAAAGGATGTCGGCGTAAAAACATAGTGGTGAATGTCTATGTACTGGTTCTCACAAACTCTTCGCATTCCGTCCATGGCTGTATGTTTATCATGGAGAAACCGATAATCCCTGCTGCTGTGTTTCATAAGGAAATCCAAACCGGGCAGCACCGGTTTCTTCCATGATATTTGTCCCTTACGCGACACTACATTCATATAATACTCCGCCACGTTTCCCACGGACTGCAGGTCATTTGGCATATAGGCATTGTTTAAAACCTCCGCAAGACTTGTCGTATAGCGGTAATGGTCAAAACAGTACCGCTTATCGGGGACAGCAAGTCTCAGAATCCCATCCTTTTTCAACAGATTAGAACAGTCCTGAAGAAACCCTGCAAAATCAGTGGTATGTTCAATCATATGGGACGCAATTATGTAATCATAATAGTCACTCTTCTGAATCAGCCTGCTGTAGCTTCCACTCTTCCACACATAATCAACCGGTTCAATCGCATCCAGATTGACACAATCATTTTTGTAGCGCTCTCTTAATCCGGCCTGGTCCAGCCAGTCAAGCGTTTCCACATGATAACCTTCTCTTTTGGGAACGACCGGACTATGCGACGGTCCAATCTCCAAGCCTTTTTGCTCCTTAGTGATTCCATCCAGAAAACGCATTTCCCTGAAAAAATAAATTTTTAAGGATTTTGGAATGTATCTGCTGTTTTTTATTCTCAATTTCCACTTATTATACATATCTTTCCTTGCCTTTTCGTTGGTTCTGTTTAAATAAACCCCCGTCTTCACTTACATCACTGCTTGCAATAAACGACTCAGTTCCAATATGTGCTTGAACTGCTGACAATTTTTGTCTCGCCGTTTTCCCTTTGCGAATATATTCTTGTGATACCCCACCACTGTGCGCTTCTGTCGTCTTCCCTGACATCGTAAGAAAAGGATGCTTCTAGCTCCAGTTCAGGAAACCTTTCCACAAGCTTTTCAAACACTTCGGTTACCTCTTTTTCACCTGCTTGCAAAGAAGTCTTTAATGTCGTGCCCGAGCGCTCCCATGTAAACGCTTCATCCTGAAATTTACGTGCAAAATAAGCCTTCACAGTATCAAAAATTATGGAAGTATCCATTTCATGTGTACAGATTAAAATATCCATCGCTTCCTCCGCATTAAAAGCCATTTACTTTTTCTTGCAGGAACCCGGCAGGTCCTTGATTAACGGCTGCATGGTCTGCAGCATCCGGCTTACCTTCGAACCGTCAGCATACAATTTCATCAGCCCATTATTAAGCTGCTGCCGGGAAGTTGCCCCCAAGATAATCTGAATAATTTTTTCCTTCTTATCTGTGTAAATTTTCTCTTTAAAATGTTCACCAAAAAAGGAACGTACCTGCGATTCCCTCTTTACATCCTTACTTTTAGGAGGTGCAAAACCCACCAAAATACTTTTTACAGCTTCAAAAACCTTGGAAACATTCTTCTTATATATCATGCTGAGTTCATTATAAATTTCACTCAGCATATCTTCATCATTGCAATGCTTCACAACACATTTACATATCCTGTTTGCTTCTTCTGCCGTATAATCCAAGTCCCTTAAACCATGCTGCATAAATGCATTTAATGCCGTTCGTTCTTGTCCCGAAAGCTTGGCTATTGCTTTCTTTTGAACAGTTTTCTTTTGGATTTCTTCCTTACTGTCCGGAATCTCCTGTTTTCGGGATACCTTTGTGTAACCTTCTTCCTTCCAGAATTTTATGATACTGTCATAATCCTTATCCTTACTGATAATGACATAAGAACACTTTTTCTCTTTATCTTTCCCGAGTAAAAAACCAAGATATGCAACAAGATGTTTGTCTAAGGACTGATTGCCCGTAGGCGTTTTATATCCTATGATATCGACCCCATTTTTTGTAAAAACAGTATCCATGCTAATCTTTGGCGCATTCTCAGTATAAAAAATGTATACATGGTCTGTTTCCGAAAGGGTCTTGATTTTTTCCATCCCTTCATTGTGGACATTTTCATAATCTACCAGATAATAAGTTTGCATTTTCCTGTCACTCCCCCACAAGCATTGTTTTCAGGCAAATATAACATAAAAATACCAATTATATTCAATGTATCACAATAAAATCCTTTTTTCCATAAAAAATACAGAATCTCGCCAAAAACCCGCATTATCACCCCAAATTTACCCTTAATATATCCTATTACATTACAACAAAATAGAAACTGTTAAACAAATTCAAACCTGCCCGTCTGATTAGTTTAACAGTTTCTATCTTTCATATCCTATTCATCCGGCCTGTCTGCAAACGTCCACACTGCCGAATCCGGCGCTACAGCTTAAACTTCCCGACTTCGTTGTCAAGCTTTTCTGCGATTCCCAGATTGGCGTTTGCCTGTGATTCTATATCACCGACGTCATTTGTCAGGTTCACTGACATTTCCGCCACATTGATGACGCCCATCGTGCTTTCCGTCACCGCTATCTTTATGGCTTCCACTGACTCTTTTATGCTTTCCATGCCTTCTTTCAGCTGTTCGCTCTCCGTTGCAAACTGCTGCATCATCGCATTGATGTCTTTTGCATCGCCTTGGTAAGAAGCGCTGGTTTCCAGCAGCTTTTCATATCCGCTCATGGCAGTGCCGTTCATAAAGCCTATCATTTCCTCTGCTTCCGCTGCAAGCTCGTCCACCGCCTGTATCACCTGCGCCGTCACGTTCTGTATCTCTTCGGCTGAATTGGCGGAACTTACCGCCAGCTTCCCGATTTCATCCGCAACCACGGCAAATCCTCTTCCTGCCTCCCCGGCCCTTGCCGCTTCGATGCTTGCATTTAACGCCAGCAGGTTGGTTTCCTCCGTGATGCTGATAATGTTCGTGGTAAGCTCCCTAATCTGCTCCACCTCTTTTGATTTCTGGATTTTCTGCTGCAGGAGTGCCGCCATTTTGGAAGCCTGCTCCCTGGTATCCCGCTGTGTTTCTATCGCCCTGTTATATATCCCGGACGCCTTATCCATAATCCTGCCGGTGGACTCGCTGCCTGTTCTGGCGCCGTGGTAAATTCCTTCTATCAAATCAAACGCCCTTCTGATGGACTCATTTATCTGGTCAAGGGAAGCGCTGGATTCCTCCATAGCAGCGCTCATCTGCTCCATCGTCGCCGATATCTCCGAAATGCTCATTTTGGCATTGGAGAGCCTTCCTGCCATGGTCTGGGAGGATTGGATTAGCAGGGCGGAATTTTCGGATATGGAAAGCATGATTACCCTGATATACTGCAGCAGTTCATTTACATTGTCTGCAATCAGTTCCATCTCATCCCCGGTACGGACATCCAGTCTCTGCGTCAAATCGCCTTCATGGTGCGCCAGTTCATAAATTTTGCTGTCCACCTTCCGCATGCTTCTGATGATTGCTCCGACTATGATATTGATAATGACAAGGGCAAAAACCAGACAGATAACGGCAATCCGCACTACTTCCATCCATGTGTTATGTAAGCGCTCCACCACGCCGGACGCATCATAATCGCAGCCGACAACCGCTACTGTTTTTTCCCCGGAAGCGTCCTTGATGGGCATGTATGCCGAAATCAAATCCCCGTCTTTTGTGGAGTCTATAAAATCCTGCACATACGCCTGCCCGTTAAACACACCCTCCAATTCTTCATACGGCACTTCAAAGAGTTTGCCGAATCCGGCATGGCTTTCCGTAATGTCTGTATCGATTCCGTAATATACCTGACTGCCATCCGTGTACAAGGTATACAGATACCTTATCCCGCAGTCCTCCTTGACAGATGTCATAGAAGAGAGAAGTTCGGTATACCCGCTTCCTCCCTCATCTTCCGGCGAAAGCCCGGAAAGCAGCTCCCCGTCAATACTCCTCGCCGCAATCGAAGCCGCCATTTCTGCTTCCTCCACTCCCATTGCCACCAGACTGCTCTTAATTCTCATATAAGAGCATGTCCCCATAACGGCGCACAGCAATACAATCAACAGACTTGCCAGCAAAAGGACCTTTACACGGACGCTCATTCTTCTAGTTTTTCTTTTTTTCATAACGCACCTCCTCTTGTAGCGCCTGCCAAAAACAGAAAACCCAAAACACCGGCCTATGCCGGCATTTTGGGTTCCCACACATCCTACATACCAGTATACATCAAAAATCAAATACTGTCCAGAAAATACCTGTGCAGTCTGGTATCTTCCGTAAGTTCCGGGTGGAAAGCCGTCACAAGCTGCTTTCCCTGCCTGGCCGCCACAATCCTGCCGTCCACCACGGCCAGCGCTTCTGCGTCGCCGTACACTTTAGTGATGTACGGCGCGCGTATAAAGGTCATTGGCACCCTGCCCAAATCCCCGCATATTTCTTCCGTATAAAAACTGCCAAGCTGCCTGCCGTAGGCGTTTCTCTTTACACGGATATCCATGGTTGCCAAGCAATGCCCGCCCTGTTCCGCTTCTTTTGCAAGCAGAATCAATCCGGCGCAGGTTCCGAACACCGGCAGCCCCGATACAATCCTGTCCCTGAGCGGCACAAGCATTTCCATCTCAAGCAGCAGCTTTTTCATAACCGTGCTTTCCCCTCCGGGCAGAATCAGTCCGTCAAAATGCCTTTCCAAATCTTTCTTTTGCCGGATTTCAAAATGGCTGACATCCAGCAGGTCAAGCATCCTTTCATGCTCGGCAAACGCTCCCTGTAATGCCAAAACTGCTATTTCCATGGTTACTTTCCCCGCTCTGCCATAAGCAGTGCGATTTCCTGCTCGTTAATGCCCACCATGGCTTCTCCCAAATCGGCGGATAATTCCGCAATCAGCCCCGCGTCCGTATAATTCGTAACGGCTTTTACAATGGCTGCCGCCCGCTTTTTGGGGTTGCCGGACTTGAAAATGCCGGAACCGACAAACACGCCTTCCGCGCCAAGCTGCATCATAAGCGCGGCGTCCGCGGGTGTTGCAACGCCGCCTGCTGCAAAATTAACAACCGGGAGCCTCCCGTTTTCGCGGACATACCGGAGCAGTTCTACCGGCACCTGCAACTGTTTTGCCGCTTCAAACAGTTCATCCTCGCGAAGGTTATGTATCCGGCGGATTTCGGCGTTCATGGCGCGCATATGGCGCACTGCCTGCACGACGTCCCCCGTCCCCGGCTCTCCCTTGGTGCGAATCATGGAAGCCCCTTCCGCAATCCGGCGCAGCGCCTCCCCCAAATCCCTTGCCCCGCAGACAAAAGGCACTTTAAAAGCCGTCTTGTCTATGTGGTAAACATCGTCAGCCGGGGAAAGCACTTCGCTTTCATCAATATAATCAATCTCTATGGCTTCCAGAACCTGTGCTTCCACAAAGTGGCCGATGCGGCATTTTGCCATGACAGGAATGGAAACCGCCTCCTGGATTCCCCTAATCATTTTGGGGTCGCTCATCCGCGAAACGCCGCCTGCCGCTCTGATATCCGCCGGTATCCTCTCCAGCGCCATAACCGCACAGGCTCCCGCCTCTTCCGCAATCCTTGCCTGCTCGGGCGTGGTGACATCCATTATCACGCCGCCCTTTAACATCTGCGCAAGCTGTTTATTTAATTCATATCTGTTTTCCTGCATACTTCTATCATTCCTTTCCTGCTGATATTGAAAAGAATTGCAATCCCTTATGGGAGATATCTTATCCCACATATGGTATGACGAAAATATCCAGTTTTTGTATTTTTATCAATGCCAGTTTGTCTACTGAATGGAAATTACTTTATAATCCTGAGCTTCCACTGTATTTTTCAGCGCTTCCTCCGATATCTCACTGTTTAATTTCACCACCGCACTGCCTTCTGCATGGCTGACAATTGCCTCCTGCACTTCGGGAAGCGCCTCTAAGCACTTTTTCACCCTTGCCTCACAGTGGCCGCACATCATTCCTTCGATTTTCATTGTTTTTTCCATTTTGATTTCCTCCGTTTTCTTTTCTTTTTCTATGCTTAATTGTGATAATGGAACTTCTCTTTTTCTCCGTCTGCTTTTTTTCGGCGTGTGGATGGGAACCAGATTCAGCCTGAGCGCATTTGTGACAACGCAGAAGCTGGACAAACTCATCGCGGCGGCGCCGAACATGGGATTTAACTGCCAGCCAAACACCGGAATCCAGACGCCGGCGGCAAGCGGTATGCCGATAATATTATAAATAAATGCCCAAAACAGGTTTTCATGAATGTTTTTCAAGGTGGCACGGCTCAGCCTGATTGCCGCCGGCACATCGCTCAGCCTGCTTTTCATCAGCACCACGTCCGCCGCGTCAATGGCAATATCCGTTCCGGCGCCGATGGCGATGCCGATGTCAGCCCTTGTCAGGGCGGGCGCGTCGTTGATGCCGTCCCCCACCATGGCTGTTTTTCCTTTTTCCTGCAAGGTGCGGATGACGTTTTCCTTGCCGTCCGGCAATACCCCGGCAATCACCTCATCCACCCCTGCCTGCCTACCGATGGCAAGGGCTGTCCGCTCATTGTCGCCCGTCAGCATAACCACACGGATACCCATATCCTGAAGTTCCTTTACCGCCCCGGGGCTGTCCTCCTTTATGGCGTCCGCCACTGCAATAATGCCCAGAAGGAAGTTTCCTTTTGCAAAAAAGAGCGGGGTCTTTCCCTCTTGTGAGAGCCTTTCGGACTGCTCTTTTATTTCATCCGCAACCTCCGTCTGACTGCTTATGAAACCGTAATTTCCACCGCTTACAACCGTTCCCTCGTATCTGCCGGTAAGACCGTTTCCGGGAAGGGCCGTAAAGTCTGTGACTTCCGCATCCTTCACGCCTCTTGCGGCGGCATATTCCAAAACCGCCGCTCCCAGCGGATGCTCGCTTCTTTTTTCCAGAATGTATGCCAAAAATAAAAGTTCTTCCTCTGTCACTCCCTTTGCCGGCAGGATATCCGTCACCACGGGCCTGCCGCTCGTAATGGTTCCTGTTTTGTCAAGCGCCACTATCTGCATCTTTCCGGCTTCTTCCAAAGAAATGGCCGTCTTAAACAGAATGCCGTTTCTGGCGCCGCAGCCGTTGCCCACCATGATGGCTACCGGCGTTGCAAGCCCCAGGGCGCAGGGACAACTGATAACCAGCACGGAAATCCCCCTTGCCAGGGCAAAGCCGACGCTCTCCCCGACAAGCAGCCATACCAGAATAGTCACTGCGGCAATGCCGATTACCGCCGGGACAAACACGCCTGATACTTTATCCGCCACTTTTGCAATGGGGGCCTTTGTGGCAGCCGCATCGCTCACCATTTTGATAATCCGGGAAAGCGTCGTATCCTCCCCCACCCTTATGGCTTCACATTTGATAAAACCGGACTGGTTTAATGTGGCGGCAGACACCCTGTCCCCTTCCGCCTTATCCACGGGAATGCTCTCCCCGGTGAGCGCCGCCTCGTTTACCGCGCTGTTTCCTTCCACGACCACGCCGTCCACCGGAATATTTTCACCCGGACGGACTACAAAAATATCTCCTTTTTTCACCTGCTCAATGGGAACTTCCGTTTCCCTGCCTTCGGTTAAAATAACCGCCGTCTGGGGGGCAAGCTTCATAAGTCCTTTTAAGGCGTCGGTGGTCCTGCCTTTTGACCTTGCCTCCAGCATCTTTCCTACGGTAATCAGCGTCAGAATCATGGCCGCGGACTCAAAGTAAAATTCATGCATATAGGACATGACTCCCGCCATATCCCCTTTTGCCTGTGCGTCCGTCATGGCAAACAGTGCATAGGCGCTGTAGACAAATGCCGCTCCTGCTCCCAGCGCAACCAGCGTATCCATGTTTGGCGCGCCGTGCAGCAGGCTTTTTACGCCGCTCACAAAAAACTTCTGGTTGATAACCATAATCACAACCGTAAGCAGAAGCTGCAGCAGTCCCATTGCCACATGGTTTTCTGCAAAAAATGCAGGGGCAGGCCAGTTCCACATCATATGCCCCATAGAAAAATACATGAGTATCAGCAAAAATCCTACGGAAGCATACAGCCTCTTTTTTAAGGCGGGCGTTTCCCTGTCTGCAAGCAGTTCTTCCCCTGCTTTTTCTCCCGCCGCCTGCTTTTCCCCTGTTTTTCCCTTTTTGGCTGCGCCGTATCCGGCCTCCTCCACCGCCTTTATAATCTCCTGTTCCGCCACTGCACCTTCCACTCCCATGGAATTTGTCAGCAGGTTCACCGAACAGGCCGTAACGCCCGGCACCTTGGAAACTGCCTTTTCCACCCTGGCGCTGCACGCCGCACAGCTCATTCCCGTTACCGTATACTGCTCCATGCCGTCAGGCCTCCCTTCCTGTCCTCCGGTTTCTTTAAAGCTGCTCTTTTGAAACCAAAGCTTTCCCTTTCATAATTCCCAACTTCCGCTTATTTCATGAGTTTTTTCAAAATGCCAAGCAATTCATCCACCGTTTCTTCTTTGCCTTCCCTGATATCCTTTACCACACAGGTTTTCATATGGTTTGCCAGAAGCACCTTATTAAAACTGTTTAATGCTGCGTTGACCGCCGCCACCTGCACTAGAATATCCGTGCAGTACACATTCTCCTCCACCATCCTCTTGATGCCGCGCACCTGGCCTTCAATCCGGTTCAGACGGCGAATCATATCCTTGTATTCTTCTTGGGGCCTCTCCTTTGTTTTGGGGCAGCATTCCTTTTTTTCTTCCATCGCATTAACCTCCATGCCGCAGCTTCACTGCGCTCCATATTATGACTCCGGTTTACATCCTGTTATATTATATACCCCATGAGGGTATATTGCAAGTGCAGATTGGTTATAGATAAATTTCTGAAGGGGTGATATAATGTACCTATGAAAAAAGACAAAAATACATTTCTAATTGTAGACGGGCATAATTTATTATTTCAAATGTTTTATGGAATGCCGCAAAGAATAGTCAACCGAGACGGCAGACCGATACAGGGTGTAGTGGGGTTTGTCGGCGCCCTTATCAAAATACTGAAGCAGACCAATCCTCAATATATGCTCGTATTGTTTGACGGAGAACACAAAAACAGCCGAACGGAGATTTTACCGGAATACAAAGCCAACCGGATTGATTATGCAGCCGTTTTGGAAGAAGAAAATCCATTTTTGCAGCTGCCTGATATATATAGGGCGCTCACATTTATGGGTATAAAATTCTGCGAAACTGACGACGCCGAAACCGATGACGTTATCGCCGGTTATTCTTATCAATACGGAAAAGAAATACAAATCATGATTTCATCATGGGACAGCGATTTTTTTCAATTGGTCTCTGATAACGTAAGCGTGATAAGATACCGCGGGAAAAATACATATTTTTGCGATACGGCATATGTGGAAAACCGTTTTATGGTAAAACCTGCGTTATATGCGGACTTCAAGGCATTGGTCGGCGACAAATCCGATAATATAAAGGGCGCCGAAAAGATAGGGCCAAAAACCGCAGGTATGCTGTTACGGAAATTTGGCAGCCTGCATGGAATCATTGATAATGCCGACAGCATAGACAAAAAAAGCATAAGGGAATCTATTACCGGCAATAAAGAACGTTTACTGATAAACTATCAATTAATAAAATTGAACGATTCCGCGCAGCTGCCTTTCCGGATTGATGAATTGTCTTATACATATAATGGGCTTAAGACGAAAGATGTTTTATGCAAAGCAGGCATAGAATAGATTGCCCAAAATTAATCAACGGCAATATAAATATCCATAAACTTCACTCCCTTGTCATCAAAATATTCATGTTCATAACAGGAAAGGATTGCCGAATCGCACTTTTGTTTGATTCCGTTTATCGCCATGTATGTCTTTAAAGCTTTATAAGCATTGGGGATGATTTCAAATTCTCCCTCATCCTGCACCTCTTCCAAAGTAATCGTGATATATTTTTGCCTGCGCTGGTTTATAATCTCCACATTCAGGTTACCGGTATCCTGTTTTTCATCAAGGACAAGCGCTGCCCCATATCCCCGCATATGAAATACATTTCTCTGCTCCTGGGATACCTGCGAAAAATCCCAGCCGATAATATATGGATTTTCTATTCTTAATTGTTTTGCCCATCCCTCCACATGGGAAATTGCATCTTCTTCCGGTTCACAACTTATTACCGCATAACTGACATAACGAAAAGGTTCCACTGTGACAATTCTGATATCTGAATATGCCTTATTTGTGTAATCCATATTTCCCCTTAACAATTGGTCCACGGAACAATGAAACAGTTCACAAAGCTGGACCAGCCTCTCAATCTCCGGCAAAATTTCCCCCTGCTCCCATTTAGAAATGGTTTGCCGGCTGACATCCAATTTCTCTGCCAGTTCCTCCTGCGTCATATTTCTCATTTTTCTTAAAATCTGTAAATTCTTTCCCAGGTTCATATATGTTCCCTCCTTTTTTTATGAGAACATTTTCCCACACATATTAGCTGTAGTCCACCCATTCCGGCGTGCCTTTCAGATAATTTCCGCGCCTGTAAATTGCACGGACGCCGTTTATAAATATCCATTATTATTTTTAATTAAAAACCCCATGCAGACCATCTTCCAGTCTGCATGGGGTTCCTATTGCTTTTTCCTAAGCGGATTACATCATACCGCCCATTCCGCCGCCTGCCGGCATTGCAGGTGCGTCTTCTTTGATATTTGCCACAACGGACTCGGTGGTAAGCAGGGTGGACGCCACGCTTGTTGCGTTCTGCAGGGCGCTTCTTGTCACCTTCGCGGGGTCAAGGATACCGTCCTTCACCATGTCCACATAGTCTTCCTTCAATGCGTCAAAGCCCATGCCTGCATCCATTTCTTTTACTTTATTTACGATAACGCTGCCTTCCAGTCCTGCGTTTGCCACAATGTGGTACAGGGGAGCCTCCAGCGCTTTCAGCACGATATTGGCGCCGGTCTTTTCATCGCCTTCCAGGGTATCACGGAGTTTTTCCACTTCCTTGGACGCATGGATATAAGCGGAACCGCCGCCGCAGATAATGCCTTCTTCCACGGCTGCCCTGGTAGCTGCCAATGCGTCCTCCATGCGAAGTTTTGCTTCCTTCATCTCGGTTTCCGTTGCAGCGCCCACACGGATAACAGCTACGCCGCCTGCCAGCTTTGCAAGCCTTTCCTGTAATTTTTCCCTGTCAAAATCGGAAGTGGTTTCTTCCACCTGCTTTTTAATCTGGGAAATGCGCGCCTGAATGGCTTCTTTTCCGCCTTCGCCATCCACAATCACGGTATTTTCCTTCTGTACCTTAACAGATTTGGCACGTCCAAGCTGGTCCATGGTGGTATCTTTTAATTCCAGTCCCAGTTCGGAGCTGATTACCTGTCCGCCTGTCAGAATGGCAATATCCTCAAGCATGGCCTTTCTCCTGTCGCCGTAGCCGGGAGCCTTTACTGCCACTACATTGAAGGTGCCGCGCAGTTTATTTACAATCAGGGTGGTAAGGGCTTCGCCTTCCACATCCTCTGCGATGATTAACAGTTTAGCGCCGGACTGCACAATCTGCTCCAGCAGGGGAAGGATTTCCTGAATGTTGGCAATCTTTTTATCCGTAATCAGGATGTAGGGATTGTCAAGCACTGCCTCCATTTTGTCCATGTCGGTTGCCATGTATGCGGAAATATATCCTCTGTCAAACTGCATACCTTCCACCAAATCCAGCTCTGTCTGCATGGTCTTGCTTTCTTCGATGGTGATGACGCCGTCATTGGAAACCTTCTCCATGGCGTCTGCAACAAGCTGTCCAACCTCGTCGTCGCCTGCGGAGATGGCTGCCACCCTTGCAATATGCTCCTTGCCGTTTACCTTGGAACTCATCTTGGCAATGGCGTCCACAGCACAGTCGGTTGCCTTCTTCATGCCCTTTCTCAAAATAATGGGATTGGCGCCTGCCTCCAAGTTTTTCATACCTGCGTTAATCATTGCCTGTGCCAGTACGGTAGCGGTTGTGGTGCCGTCGCCGGCAACGTCGTTGGTCTTGGTTGCCACTTCTTTTACAAGCTGGGCGCCCATATTTTCAAATGCGTCCTCCAGTTCAATTTCCTTTGCGATGGTAACACCGTCGTTGGTGATAAGGGGAGCGCCGAAAGATTTATCCAGTACGACATTCCTTCCTTTGGGACCCAGTGTAACCCTGACGGTGTCTGCCAGCTGGTCTACGCCCCTTCCTAATGCTGCACGCGCGTCTGCGCCGTATTTAATTTCCTTTGCCATAATAATACGCCTCCAAAAATATTTTTATTTTACTGTTTACTGAATAACTGCCAGAATATCGCTCTGTTTTACAATGATGTATTCTTCTTCCTCAATCTTTACATCCGTTCCTGCATATTTGGAGTAAATAACCTGGTCTCCTGCCTTTACTTCCATCTTCACTTCCTTGCCGTCAACGCATCCTCCGGGACCTACGGCAACAACCTCTGCCTGCTGGGGTTTTTCTTTATTCTGGCCGGGAAGGACGATACCTGATTTGGTAGTTTCCTCTGCCACTAACTGTTTCAAAACAACTCTGTCACCCAATGGAACTAATTTCATATTGACTGCCTCCTTACATTATGCATCTAAATTCATTTTATTAGCACTCATTTATATTGAGTGCTAATCGCTAAAGCATATATTAGTTTTATATGCATGGGTTTGCAAACGCATTCACATCCATATATCTATCATTTTTATATTATTATCTCTTAATATCTCCCATTTTCTTCTGTTTTCTCATTTTTCGCCATATGGGATGATTTAATATTTATTTTAGAATCTGTTTCCCAAAACTTTTTATTTGGTTTTTTTCCTGCCGGTTAAGGTTGCTGCCCCGACATAAATGGCGGCAATACCGGTAAAAGCATATCCCATTACCAGATTTTTAATGAAATCGCTCCACAGGCCGTATCTTTCCATATACATGGGCATATCCAAAAGCACTTCAAAAAAGGAAAAGCCGCTGCCGAACTCATCATTTAAACTTCTCCAAAGGGAAAACCCGTAAGATGCATATGTAGCCGGAATAATGACCAGCAGGCCGAAAACCAGACTGACAATGACGCCAAGGATATCCTGTTCCCCGTTCAGCTTTTTATATCCTGCCTGAGCCAGAAAGAAAATCAAAATGGCAATCCAGCCGCTGATGAATCCCAAACAGCCGATGCCGGTCCAAATAAGCCCGCCGAGCAACGCGCCGCCAAGCGCTCCCAAAATGCCTAAGCCGCGATGCTTTTCTTTGATAATCGGGGATGTTGCGCCACTGTTTGTATAGGTAGTGTAATTACTGCCTGCCGTATAGCCCGCAAAAGCATCTGAGCCCGACTGGAAGCTGTACCCGGAATCCATGTTCCCTGCACTGCCTGTGTTGTTCGTGTAGCCTGCATTGTTTGCATTCCCTGCGTTGTTCATGTAGCCTGCATTGTTTGCATTCCCTGCATTGTTCATGCCATCTGCGTTGTTCGTGTTGCCTGCACTGTTGGTGCCGTTCATGTTGTTATAATCCATTTTTTTCCTCTCCCTCATTCATTTATTTTATCTTTCATTTATTTATACACATTTGATTTCCAGATAGCCTAAAAGCTTGCCCATATCGTACTCTTCCATGACGCCCAGGTTGGGGTCATAAAATTTGCCGTCGTAACCCACCAGATAATGACAGTATCGACCCATGCGCTCCATCATGATACAGCATTTGGGAAGCACGCACTCCGCCCCTTCCGTGTATGTGATAACGTCGCTATGGTCAATGCCGTAATAGTTAAGGGCTGATATCATGCGTCCCATGGTACCCTGCCACTCCCTGCAGTCCATAACCCTGATAACGTCCGCAATGGTGACGCCTGCCAGCATCGCCACACAGGTCTGCCCGCAGAGCCCGTCCTCCGGCTGGATGATTACCTGTACGCCGTCCACCGTGCGGATGGGGTCTTCAAAGCTGTAGGGACTGTTCTGGTCCATACGAATCAGACTGTCTGAAATATGCAGGAGAATATCATGTTTTTTTGAGATATCCACCTGAATGGCATCCTCATCCTCCACATGGATTTCATAGCTTCCTTTTTCCCTCGGAAGCAACTCGCAGTCTATCATCCTGTTATCCAGTATCATGTCCGCCTGAATTACATCGCGCTGCTTGCACACCTCCCACACATTAAAAGGAATCCGAATCATGTAACCTCTTTCCTTTTTTTCTATCTGGCCTTTAAAAAAATAGCGCATTGCCATACCTCCGATTCCGTTTTTTCCTGTATATCGATTGTAGCAAATTCTTCAAACCTTGCAAAGCCCTTTTATGCCTTTTTTTCATGGGAAGGCGGGTATCCGTAACGCTTTTTGAACAGTTTGCTGAAATGATAAGCGTCATCGTATCCTACCTGCTCCGCCACCTCTTTGACGCTGCCCGCAAATCCCGATAAAAGCAGTTCCCTCGCCTTCTCAAGCCTGATGTTAATCAGATGCCTGATGGGAGTATCCCCTGTTTCGCTTTTGAATATCCTTGAAATATAGAAGGGACTGAGGTACATGTTTTCCGCAATTTGGTCTAAAGAAATTTTTTCCGCGTAGTGGTCCTCAAAATAGCTTACAATCTGTTCCACCACATATTTCTTATTGACGGACTCAAAGGCATATCCCGTTTTTACCTCCACCGGTTTTGTCTGCTGCCTGACTATCAAAAGAAGCATCTGCATCAGGAAAGATTTCATCATAAAGTACCTGCCCGGCCAGCAGACCGTATTTTCCGCCTCCATGGAAGCGCACAGTTTAAACAGCTTCTGCTTCAGTTCTCCCGACGTGTGCAGGATACAGCCGCCCTCGGGAAGCGGCAGCGTATTTTTAGGCAGGTCCTTAAAATAGATGTCGGACGCCCCGACAAAAAACTCCGTTGAAGTGTTAGCCATATCGGATACGAAAGCCTGATGACGCGTCCCGGGATTAAAAATCAGCAAATCACCCTCGTTCACCGTATAGGCTTCCCCGTCGATGTGGTATTCTCCCGTTCCCGACAATATATAAGCAATCTCCAGACACTCCCGGGAATGATACTTCGTATCATCCTTCTCCCGCCTTGCTTTCCATGTATATAAAAAGGTGGGATTCAAATCCTCCTCAAATAACTCAAAACGTTCCTGACACATAAAAATTCCCGCCTTTCTTTATGGATAGTTGCTGTGCTGCTGCCAGTAGATAACTATTCTTTACTATACCATAAAATGTAGTTTTCCACTACCTGAATTTTTCAAGGGTAGAAGGCAGGGAATTTTTCGGGCGGCAGGCGGGGGCGGCATATCCGTATTTTGCATGGTGGCAATCCCTGTGTGCATTTGATTCCATAAAGGACCGTGTAAAAACGTCGGCATTTGGATACCGTATTTTGGTATCCTATGTGCCGCTACGTTTTTACCCGAGCGAAAGCGCGTCCTGTTGGAACAAATGCACACTGGGAATGCCGTCATGCCAAATACAGATATGCCGCCCCCGCCTGCCGCCCGAAAAATTCCCTGCCTGACTCCCCCCTCCCCACCTTTGCAAAAAGATACAGGAATCCTACAAGATACTCCATTTTCTTTTTTACATGGAATGCTAAGATAAGAAAAGTACTCTTTTTACGGGAGGTTTGCCATGACACCAATGAAATGGTTTTTCGGATTTTTAAAAAAATACAGGAAACAGATGATTTTCGGACTTATCCTTACCACTTTCATCACCGCGCTCAATATTGTAAATCCTTATATTTCCGGTCTGATAGTGGACGACGTTATTTTAGGGGAAGCCTATGATTTGCTGCTGCCCCTCATCGCATGTATGCTGGGCGTTGTCATACTGCGCGGCGTCATGCGCTTTCTTTATCAGGTTGTGTTTGAAACAGCCTCCCAGGGGCTTCTCTACGATATGCGCGACAAAGTATACCGGAAGCTTTTACAGGAGGATTTCAGCTTTTACAACAAAAAACGAACCGGCGATTTGATGAGCAGGCAGACGGGTGATATGGAGGCCATCCGGCATTTTGTGGCCTATGTCATTTATGTTTCTTATGAAAGCATCCTTCTGTTCGGTTTTGCCCTGTCCATGGTCTTTACCGTCAATGTAAAGCTGGCGCTCTGTATGCTGGTGGTGCTTCCCTTTACTGCTTTCACCACCTATCTGCAGTCGAAAGAGGTCAAACCGGCCTTTCAAAGGAACCGGAACTGTTTTTCCTCCCTAAACGCCTTTGTGCAGGAAAACATCAGCGGAAACCGTGTGGTACGGGCTTTTTCCAAGGAAGACTACGAAACGGAAAAATTCAATAAGGAAAATGACGCCTTCCGCTCCGCACAGGTTGCCGCCTCCCGGGTATGGATGAAATACCTGCCTGTTTTTGAAATCCTGGCTTATGCCCTGAACATCATCCTTATGCTTTACGGGGGCTACATGGTAATCCACGGTGAAATCTCCCTCGGCAGCCTGGTAACCGTAAACGGATACCTCTGGATGTTAAACAATCCCCTGCGCATGGCCGGATGGCTGGTAAACGATATCGGCAACTTCATAACCTCTGTGGAAAAAATACACGCCACCTACAGTGAAGAGCCATACGTCAAAACACCGCCCTCGGGCGTTGTGAAAAAACTGAACGGGCAGATTGAATTTAAGGATGTATCCTACAAGGCGGATGATGAAGCTATTGTCATGGACATCAATTTCAAAGTTTCTCCGGGACAGACCGTGGGGATTATCGGCTCCACCGGTTCCGGCAAATCCACGGTGATGAACCTCTTGTGCCGTTTTTACGATGCCACTTCCGGCCAGGTCCTGGTGGACAACACGGATGTCCGCGACATGGACCTTTACAACCTGCGGGACAATATCGGCATGGCAATGCAGGAAGTTTTTCTGTTTTCCGATACCGTTGAGGGCAACATCGCCTACGGCCGCCCGGACTGTTCTTTTGAGGAAGTAAAGAAAGCCGCCATTATGGCAGACGCCAACCACTTCATCATGGCAATGCCGGAGGGATACGACACCATTGTGGGCGAACGCGGCGTAGGGCTGTCGGGTGGACAAAAACAGCGCATTTCCCTGGCGCGCGCCCTTTTAAAGGAACCGTCCATCCTGATTCTGGACGATACCACCTCCGCTGTGGACATGGAAACGGAAAGCTATATTCAGAAACAGTTGAAAAACATAGAAAAGAACTGCACGATTTTTATCATTGCCTACCGCATCTCTTCCATAAAAGATGCCGATTTAATCCTTGTGATGGATAAGGGGCGGATAATCGAGCAGGGAACACACGAATCTTTGCTTGCCCAAAACGGCTACTATGCCGCCGCTTTTTCCAATCAGTACGGGGAGATTCCCGAGGAATATTTACAGAAAGGGGGACAAACAAATGGCAAGAAACAGATATGACATGGATGAAGTACTGGAAGACAGCTTTGACATCAACCAGTTAAAACGCCTTGCCGGATACATAACGCCTTATAAAAAACAGATGCTTCTGGTGGTGGCGCTGATGCTCTCCTCCTCCGCGCTCACCATGCTGGTGCCCATCTTTTTCCAGAGGATTATGGACATCTGCATCCCCGAAAAGAACATGGGCGCAATTATTTTTTACAGCGGCCTGACATTGCTCATCGCCCTGTACTCCGCCTTTGCGCTGCGCATGAAAATCAGACATATGAGCGTCATCGGCCAGAATATCGTCCATGATTTGCGCTCCGATATTTTCTGCCACTTACAGGCGCTGCCTTTTTCCTACTACGACGACAGGCCCCACGGTAAAATACAGGTGCGCGTGGTAAACTATGTAAACAGTTTGAGTGATTTGCTCAGCAACGGCATTGTAAACACCTTCACGGATTTGTGCAACCTGTTTTTCATCCTCTTTTTCATGCTGGCGCTGGATGTGCGGCTGACGCTCATCTGCCTGTGCGGTCTTCCAGTGCTTGCCCTGGTTATTGTCTTCATCAAGAGAAGGCAGCGGCGGGCATGGCAGATACAGAGCAACAAGCAGTCCAACCTGAACGCCTATATTGCAGAGAGCATCAACGGCATCCGGGTTACCCAGTCGTTTGTGCGGGAGGAAAAAAACAGCGGCATATTCAACCACCTGAGCAGCACTTACCGCTCGGCATGGATGCGTGCGGTAAAATTTAACTTTACCATGGGACCCAGTGTGGATATTATCTCCACCGTGACCACCTCTTTCATTTACGTTTTGGGGGTGCGTTTCATCCTGTCCCCCCACGACCCCCTTACCGTGGGCGTGCTCATTGCCTTTACCGCATACATCGGCAGGTTCTGGCAGCCCATCAACACTCTGGCAGGTTTTTACAACTCCCTGCTTACCGCCATCTCCTATCTGGAGCGCATTTTTGAGACCATAGACGAACCGGTGCTTGTCAAGGATTTGCCGGACGCCGTAAAAATGCCGCCCATACAGGGTGAGGTTGTGTTTGACAAGGTTTCTTTCAGCTACGAGGAAGGACACAGGATTTTGGATAATGTCAGCTTTACCGTCCGTCAGGGTGAGTCATACGCCATCGTAGGCCCCACCGGCGCGGGCAAGACTACCATCGTCAACCTAATCAGCCGTTTTTACAATGTGGATGAGGGAAAGATTCTGATAGACGGCGTGGATATTTCGGGCGTGACGTTAAAATCCCTGCGCACCCAGATGGGCATCATGATGCAGGACTCCTTTATCTTTTCCGGCACCATCATGGATAACATCCGCTACGGCAATATGGACGCCACGGACGAAGAAGTCATTACCGCAGCCAAAACCGTCTGCGCACACGACTTTATCATGGAAATGGAAAACGGCTACCATACGGAAGTAAATGAGCGGGGCAGCCGCCTGTCCGCCGGACAAAGGCAGTTGATTTCGTTTGCCCGCGCGCTGCTTGCCAATCCCCGCATCCTCATTTTGGATGAAGCCACCTCAAGCATCGATACCGAAACGGAAATCCTGCTGCAGAAGGGCTTAAACCGCCTGTTAGAAGGGCGCACTTCCTTTATCATCGCCCACAGGCTGTCCACCATCAAAAATGCGGACTGTATCATGTACGTAGATAAAGGCGCCATTCTGGAGAAAGGCGCCCATGAAGAACTGCTGGAAAAGAAAGGGGAATATTACAGGCTTTATATGTCGCAGTATGACTTCTTAAAAGCACAATAACTATTCCTGTTGTTTTTTCGGGTTCATCATTTTCCACACGGTGAACCCGAACAAAGTAACGGTTGTCATTACCGCAAGCACATCGGATACCGGCTCCGCCAGAAAAACGGCAAAGACCTTATCTTCCAGAATATTCGGCAGAAGATAAATGAAAGGTATCAGCAAAAACAGTTTCCGCAGCACTGCCAGAAACAGGGAATGAACGGCTTTGCCCATCGCCACAAAGGTCTGCTGGCAGGCAATCTGCGCGCCGAAGATGCAGGAGCCTGCCATATATATCCGCATTGCCCACGAACAGTACTCCACAAGGGTTTCATCCGGGGTAAAGATTCTGGCAAGCACCTGGGGCGCCAGCATGGCAATCAGCCAGAGTAAAAAGGTATATCCCAGGCAGGTGGCAAGCGTAATCAGAAATGCCTGCCGCACCCTGTCCATTTTTTCCGCACCGTAATTGTAGCTTACTATGGGCGTCATGCCCTGGCTCATCCCCTGAATGGGCATCATGGCCGCCTGCATGACGCTGCTTAATATCGTCATGGCGCCCACCGCCAGATTTCCACCGTATTCCAGCAGGGAAGTATTAAAACATACCGACAAAACACTTTCCGTAGCCTGCATAATAAAAGGCGACACTCCCAATGCCAGAACAGGCCCGATGACGCCGAATTTTATCTTAAAGTTCTTACGGCTTATCTTTAAAACCGTCTTTTTCCCAGAAAGAAATGCAAGCACCCACACGGCAGAAACCGCCTGTGAGAGAATGGTTGCAATGGCCGCCCCTTTCACTCCCATGGAAAAGGCAAAGATAAACACCGGGTCCAGAACCAGGTTCAGACCCGCCCCTATCATGACTGTTTTCATGGCGGTAGTGGCAAACCCCTGCGAGGTGATGAATGCATTTAATCCGGTGGTAACCTGCACAAAAACCGTTCCAAGCACATAAATCCGAATATAATCAAGGGCATATCCGATGGTTTCCTCGCTTGCACCGAAAGCTGTTAAAATCGGTTCCGCAAAAACAAAGAAAATAACTGTCAGCAAGGCTGACAGAACAAACAGGGCTGCCACACAGTTTCCAAGAATTTCTTCCGCTGCTTCCTTATCCTGCTTTCCCATGGCGATTGCCGCCCGGGGAGCGCCCCCGAACCCAATCAAAGCGGCAAAGGCGGATACCAGCATCAGTACCGGGAACGTAACGCCCACTCCTGTGAGGGCAAGGGAGCCTTCCCCGGGAATATGGCCTATATAAATCCTGTCAATTACGTTATAAAGCAAATTGATTATCTGGGCGGCAATCGCCGGCAGCGCAAGGCTGAATAATAATTTTGCCACCGGCTCCGTGCCCAGTCTGTTATTCTGATTCTGTTCTGTTTCCAACTAAAAACCTCCTGTCATTGCAATCCCAGCAAACTTGACGCAAACTGAAAATAAACCATCAGGGAAAGGGCGTCCACAATAGTGGTGATAAAAGGGCTCGCCATCACAGCCGGGTCCAGACCCAGCCTTTTTGCAAGCACCGGCAGCGTACAGCCAATCAGTTTTGCAATCAGCACGGCAACCACAAGGGTCAGGCACACTACCAGGGAAACCATAAGCCCCACCCTGTCAAGCAGCATCAGTTTTGCAAAATTGGCAGCCGCCAGCGTGATACCGCACAAAAGCGCAACCCGCGCTTCCTTCCAGATGATGCGGAAGGTATCCCGATATCCAATTTCTCCCAAGGAAAGACCGCGAATCACGGTAACACTGGCCTGTCCGCCGGCATTGCCGCCCGTATCCATCAGCATGGGAATGAACATGGTAAGTACCGTACAGATACTCAAAGCATCCTCAAAATGCCCGATAATCTGTCCGGTAAACGTTGCAGACACCATGAGCAGCAAGAGCCAAGGTATCCTTTTTTTAAACGTTTCAAACACGCCTGTTTTGATATAGGGCTTGTCCGAGGGCACAATAGCCGCCATCTTTTCAATATCCTCCGTGGCCTCTTCTACCATGATATCCACGATATCGTCGACGGTGATAATGCCCACAAGCCTGTTTTCGTTGTCCACAACCGGCATGGTGGTGAAATCGTATTTTTTAAATTTAGCGGCTGCTTCTTCCTGGTCCATCATGGTATTTAATGCGATGACGTTTTCATGCATGATGTCCCCGATAACCTCCTCGGGGGAACTGAGGAGCAGATAACGCAGCGCAACCGTGCCAAGTAGCTTCCTCTGTGAGTCCAGCACATAACAGATATTAATGGTTTCCGAATCCACTCCCACTTTCCGTATGCGGGCAATGGCTTCCTCCACAGTAAGGTTTTCTTTTAAGTCCACATACTCCACCGTCATGATGCTACCCGCAGAATCCTCCGGGTAGCGCAGCAGGTGGTTGATATCCCTTCTTGTCTCGGGACTCGCATTGGCAAGCAGCTTTTTTACAATGCTTGCCGGCATTTCCTCCAAAAGGTCGGTTGCATCATCGGCCATCAGGTTATCGATAATGCTCGCAGCGTCCCTTTCCGACAGTGACGTGATTATCATCTGCTGGTTTTCCACCTCCAGATAGGAAAACACGTCCGCCGCCAAATCCTTGGGAAGAATCCGGAATACCTTAAGCATATCCTCCTCTTCCAGTCCGTCCAGAAGCACTGCGACGTCCGCCTCGTTCATCTCCGCCATTTTCTGGCGCAGGGATGTATACTGACGGGTAGTCAGCAATTCCTTGATTTCATCCATGGTATCTCTCCTTTAGTTGTAAAAGTGGTCTTCATGCATCGGGCAGGAAGAGGGTTATCTGTGCTATGCTTCTTACTGTGCGACTTCATAAAACCACCACCTTTCTAATAGGAGAATTGCCGGTATTCCTTTACGGTTCAAATATTGTCATTTTTATATTATACCCCTATAAACATATCATAGCAAACAAAACCTTATCGATTCCTCAATTTTTCTATTAATGCAATATCCGCTAAATCTTTATCCCTTCCAAGTTTCTTTTTCATCTGTATAAGTCCGTCTACACTCACAACAGGAACACCGTTCATTATTTCCACTTTGCCTTCAATCCAGTTTTCAAAAATCTCAATATGTTCAGAAAATTGAATTTTTCTTGTTCCATCTTCGTAACGTGAAACTACATAACCTTGCTGCTCCAATTTATCCGCCAGAAACGTACTGCATCCCAAATCAATATCATGTGTTTGAAGGCGAAACCCATGTAAAACCATTGCGCCGCCGGCAATTACCCAGTATTCTTTATCAGAAAAAGGAAGCGTCCATAGTTGCTGAAGCAAAGAATGTTTATCATACATATTGCAATTTTATTCTCCATGTTATTTCTTAAAAAAATATTGTAACGCGTCTTTACGCATTGTCAATGTAAGAAACTTCTTCCAATATTTCTATCTTGGCTTTCCCGGAGGTGGCTTCGGTAAATTCTGCAGAAAGCGACTCTTTCATTTCCGCGGGGATTAAAAGCTGAAGCCGTACAATGTCCGTATAGCTGCTTTCCTCCGGCTCTATGCTTCTTGCTCCCAGCAGGTACAGTATCCGGCCGATATTGTTGTAATCCGTTTCCACACACATCCTGATGCCTGCACGCATCGTGCCGGTTTTGCAGTGGGCAAGGCCTTCTTTGACCGCCTGGGTGTAGGCCCTTACCAGACCGCCCGTCCCGAGGAGCGTACCCCCGAAGTACCTTGTGACAACTACCGCAGCGTTGCGGATGTTTTCACCCAGCAAAACCTCCAGCATGGGCCTTCCCGCCGTACCCGACGGCTCCCCGTCGTCACTGCACCGCGTCAGTTCCCCTTTTTCCCCAATCACAAAAGCCGAACAGTTATGGGAGGCGTCCCAGTATTTCTTTTTCATGGCGTCAATAAAAGAAACGGCTTCCTCTTCACTCTCCACCCTTTTTACCGTAGCGAGGAAACGGGACTTTTTCTCCACAATTTCCCCTTCTCCCCCTTCTGTTATCACACGATACGCTCCCTGCATACCCACACACCCCTCCGCCCGTTTTTTCCAAATCCATCCGAAAAAAGTATAGCATAAAATCCAAACATTTTGTGAACAATTCTAAATAAAAAAGAAAACCCTTTATTTACCAACCCATTTAGGGTATAATATCCGCAAAGGGCAGAGGCAAGCGGATAATCAGCCTCTCGCCAAACCGCTTTGCGGTCTGGCGAAAGGCCGATTATCCATTTGCCGAGCGAAGCGGCCCCGGAAAACCTCCGGTTTTCCGGGGTTCTGCCCGTGGATTGCCGGAACCCTAACCATAAATTGCTGCGGGGTCTCCCGTGGGTTGCTACGGAGTTTCCCGTGGATTGCCTTAATCCATACCACACTCTCCGGATGTCCGCTGAAAGCCGGACATTCCCTTCAGGCATTCCACACCCCCGAATGTCCGCTGAAAGCCGGACATTCCCCCTTTCGGACATCCCTGCCCCACCGGAATGTCCGCCAAACCAAAACACAACAGAAAGGTGTACTATATTATGAATTACGGAAAAAAAGGAGTCCGTGCCAAGCAGAAGGAATTAAATTCCAAGTCTGCCAAATGGGGACGGAAAATTGTTTTTACCGGAATCAAGGTGATGTTAATCGGTATCATAGCCGCCGGCATTGTCGGCGTTTCCGCCGGTATCGGCGCATTTAACGGCATCATTGCCTCCGCGCCCGACATCGATGTAAACGATGTCGCGCCCGTTGGATTTTCCACCTTCGTTTACGACTGCGAAGGCAACCAGATAGACAAGCTGGTCGCAACCAATTCCAACCGTGTTCAGGTGACTATGGACAGGATTCCCCAGCATCTGGCGGACGCCTTTGTCGCCATCGAGGACGAACGTTTCTATGAGCATAACGGTATCGACATCAAAGGTATTCTGCGTGCCGGTTACACATTTATCAAATCAGGCTTCAGACGGGCGGAAGGCGCCAGCACCATCACGCAGCAGCTCTTAAAAAATACGATATTTACCAACTGGGTTAATGAAGACGGCTTAATTGAAAAAATCCAGCGTAAATTCCAGGAGCAGTACCTTGCCCTTGAGATTACAAAGAAATTAAGCAAGGAAGAAATCCTGCTGCGATACATGAATACCATCAACCTCGGACAGAACACCCTTGGGGTACAGGCGGCTTCCCTCCGCTACTTTAATAAGGACGTAAGCGAACTGACCCTGTCCGAATGCGCGGTAATCGCCGCCATCACCCAGAACCCTTCCAAATGGAATCCCATTTCTCATCCGGATAACAATGCGGAAAGAAGGGCGCGTGTTCTGAACAAGATGCTGGAGCAGGGATATATTTCCCAGGCCGAATATGACGAGGCCATGGCTGACGACGTATATTCCCGTATTCAGGAAGTCAATATTGTGGTTGCAAACGATTCTGTCAGCTCCTACTTTGTGGACGCCCTGACGGAGGAAGTTTACCATGATTTGATTGACGAAGCGGGCTACAGCGCCACACAGGCTTCCTCACTGCTGTACAGCGGCGGTCTTCGGATTGAATCCACCCTTGACCCCAACATTCAGGAAATTGCGGACCGTGTATTTGCCGACCCTGAAAACTATCCCGAAAATGTTAAGTGGTATCTGACCTACGAACTGACCGTAAAAACTGCCGGCGGGGAATACGTCAATTTCAGCAAAGAAATGATGCGTACCTGGTTTGTGGAAAATGAAGACAAAAAGTTCAACCTTATCTTTAATTCCATTGACGACGCCTATGCGGCCATCGAAACCTATAAAGCAGCCGTCATGGAGGAAGGCGATGAAGAAGTCGCGGAAAACATTTCCCTGACGCCGCAGCCCCAGGTTTCCCTTACCATCATCGACCAGCACACCGGCTATGTCGTTGCCATGATTGGCGGACGGGGTGCAAAAGAAGCAAGCCGTACCTTAAACCGCGCCACTGCCACCACCAGACAGCCCGGCTCCACCTTCAAAGTGCTCTCTTCCTACGCACCGGCCTTAGACAGCGCAGGTCTGACGCTGGCAACCGTCTTTATTGACGCGCCTTTCAACTACAACAACGGGACTCCCGTTAACAACTGGTACAAAAATCCTCCCTACGAGGGTATCAGTTCCATACGAAAGGGCATTTACCATTCCATGAATATTGTGACCGTAAAATGCCTGACGCAGATAACCCCGAAACTTGGCTTTGATTATCTGATAAACTTTGGTTTTACCTCGCTCACGGAATTGGAAGACTGCTACCAGCCCATGGCTCTGGGAGGTCTTTACACAGGCGTTACCAATCTGGAATTGTGCGCCGCTTACGCTACCATCGCCAACAACGGCATTTACAATAAGCCCAGACTCTACACCAGGGTACTGGATTCCGACGGCAACGTGATTCTGGACCATACGGTTCCCGAAACCAGACAGGTGTTAAAAGAAACCACCGCATTCCTGCTGACAAGCGCCATGTCCGATACCATCACAAGGGGTACCGGTACTTCCGTCAACTTCGGCGGCATGGCAATCGCAGGCAAGACCGGTACCACCTCCGACAACAAGGATGTATGGTTTGCAGGCTATACGCCTTACTATACGGCTGTTACCTGGGCAGGCTATGACAATAACGTGGAACTGAGCAGCAAAACCGGTGAAACCAATCTCGCAAAGAAGCTTTGGCGTGCAGTAATGGCAGAGATTCACCAGTCCCTGCCGAACCAGAGTTTCCCTGTTGCAAGCGGTATTGTGCAGGCGCAGGTATGCTCCCAGTCAGGAAAACTGCCTATTGCCGGACTTTGCGATGTGGCGGGTACCGTTGTAAGCGAATACTTTGCAGACGGAACCGTTCCCACTGAAACATGCGATGTCCACTATGTAGGTGATGTCTGTGCTTACAGCAACCTGCCGGCATGTGCGGACTGTCCGTTTAAACTTCCGGGCACCCTCACCCTCCTGCCGATTGAAGACATCTCCTTACAGCCCGGTTCTGCGGTTATCACGCAGAATCCTGACGGCACTACGACTGTCTCGGCGCCGACCACCAATAATTGTCCCCACAATGCGGAATTTTTTGCAAATCCCGATTACCCGACTGTCATCGAGCAGCAGCGGGCGGAACTGCTGGAACGGGGATATAACTTCTATTACTGATAAACAGCCCCGGATAACATACTCGGTTATCCGGGGCAATCTTTTTTCTGCACGTTTTCCGCTACAGACCCTTTATTTCCTTTATTTTCTTTTCCAAATCATGAATGCCATTCTGTGCATTTTTTATGGCGCGGCACTGTTTTGTGAAAATTTCTTCCGGGTTATCCCCGAAGTTTTCATAATAAATCCTGCCGATTTCCGCATAGTTCTTCTTAACGATTTCCTCACAGGTGCCTATCTGGCTCTTTAAACTTGCAACCTCTGCAAACTCTTTTGCCTTATCCGCCACCATCTGGCCTTTGGCCGTAATCGTTTCTTCCACCTTGTTAATAAAATCCATCTCCATGCCTCCTTATTCTGTTTTGCTCCCCAGTATATACAGGGATACCGGTTCCGCTGACATTTGTCCGCTGATTTTGGGGAGTCTCTCCCATACACGCTTTTTCTTCCATCTGAAAGATGAGTTCCCGTCCACAAGCAGCTGCCATTTTCCGTCCGGGAGCAAAAGCGTCGTTTCTTCCTCCCCCGCATAGTAGCAAATGAATATTTTTTTGTATGCCGCTTTGGGGTATGGTGCATTGTCAATCAGCAGATTCACCATGCCGCCCTCAGCCTGCAGAACCTGTATACGGGACAGCGCTTTCATGGACTTATCCCTGAAAAATCCTATTCTCGCCCGCAGTGCAATCAATCCCTTATAATACTCCACCAGGTCGTCAAATGCCACCCGCCTTTTCCAATCCAGACAGTTTATCTCTGCCGGTGATTGGTAGCTGTTGTCATCCCCTCCCTTGGTCCTGCCAAACTCTTCCCCTGCCTGGAACAGAGGCGTACCCATACAGGTCATGATAATGCCAGCCGCAAGCTTGTTTTCCCGAAGAAGCTTACTGTTTTTAGCGTCAAAATCATCCCTTCCCGCCGTCTTTACCAGCTTATCCCATAACGTGTCATTGTCGTGTACGGAAACATAGTTGATGGATTGGGCAGGGGACAGCGGTGCAAAATCATGTCCTTTATCGCACCATGCCAGCGCAGCGGAGGCAATTTTCTTTTCCAAATCCCTGCCCCCGTTTACAAATCCGGGACTGATGCCGTAAAACACGCTTCCTTTGACAGCGTCCCTTGTACTGTCATTGAATATGGCAATTCCGTTATCCAGCTTGTCTACATTGGACTTTTCAGCCGGAAAATACCCCGCCTCCATGGCAGGGGGACGTGCCGCCCATGGCTCTCCGTACATCAGGACATGTTTATGGCAAATCCGTTTATCCAGTTCTCTTCGGATATCATTCATGGTACGGGTGTCATGCAGTCCCATCAAATCAAACCGGAATCCGTCTATGTGGTATTCTTCCGCCCAGTAAAGCACCGACTGCCTGATAAAGTTTCCTGCCAGACGTCTTTCACTGGCCACCTCATTCCCGCATGCAGAGCCGTCGGCCAGCGCGCCATCCTCTGTCTGCCTGTAATAATAAAATGGAGCCAGAACCTGAAAAGCGCCGTCAGATTGGTAAGTATGATTATATACCACATCCATTACCACTGCAATCCCTGCTTCGTGCAGCGCTTTTATCATTTCCTTGCATTCCCTGATGCGGACATGTCCATCATAGGGATTGGTAGAATAAGAGCCCTCCGGCACGTTATAGTTCATGGGGTCGTATCCCCAATTAAAACTCGAATCCTTTCCGGTTTCATCCACGGAAGCATAATCAAAGAAAGGAAGAAGCTGCACATGGGTAATGCCCAGTTCCTGCAAATAACCGATACCCGTTGCATGTCCTGCAAAGGAAGTCCCCTTTTCCGTAAATGCCAGATACTTTCCCCGGTGTTTGCGACTGATTCCAGACTCATCCTGCCAGGAAAAATCCTTTATATGCAGTTCATATATCACCGTATCCTTCTTTGCGGGAGACCAGTTTTTATCCGCCTCCCATCCTTTTGGATTGGTTGACGCCAAATCCACCACCATGCTTCTCTGCCCGTTGGCGCCGCACGCCTTTGCGTACGGGTCCTGACACTCCTTTACCACACCCTCCCGCTCCACCGCATAGGTATAATAAACTCCCTCCAGATTGCCTTCTACGGTACAGGAATAGGCATAGGAAGCGCTTTTTTGCATCTGCGTCCTGCCAAGACACTCCGCCCCTTCCTCTCCGTCCGTCCCGGTGCGGTACAGGCATACGCTGACCTTATCTGCCAAAGGAGCCCATACCCTAAAAACCGTCCTGTCTTTATGATATTTAGCCCCCCAGTCTTCTCCCGCTTTGATACATGCTTTCTGAAAATCCTCTGATTCGTAAAACTGCTTATATTCAAATGGCGTCATCGGTTTCTCCTGACTGGCTGTCTCCGCGTTCTACACGTTTATCATCTGCGCCCCTGCTCTTTCTTAAAAGGCGCATTTCACTTTCCAAATCCAACAGCCGGTTAATCAATTCTGCATTTGCGCGCTGCAAATTCTGGATATCCTCCTGCACAGGATTCGGCAAGTCCACCTGATTCATATCCTCCCGAGGCACGGACACATTTCCTCTTTTCACCACCCTGCCGGGCACGCCCACCACCGTGGAATTGGGCGGCACTTCCTCCAGCACCACGCTTCCTGCCCCGATTTTGGAATTTTCCCCAATGGAAAAAGAACCCAGCACCTTTGCTCCGGCGCTTACCATAACATTATTCCCCAAAGTCGGATGCCTTTTTCCGTGCTCTTTGCCGGTTCCTCCCAGCGTCACGCCCTGATACAGGGTGACGTTGTCCCCAATCACCGCCGTTTCCCCGATGATGACGCCATGCCCATGGTCAATAAAAAAACCTTTTCCTATCGTTGCGCCGGGATGAATCTCTATGCCGGTTTTATGCGCTCCCTTCTGGGAAATCCATCTTGCCAAAAAATAATGGTGTTTCTTGTATAATTTATGGGAAATCCGGTAATAGAGCATCGCCTTGAAGCTGGGATACAAAAACACCTCCATGTTGGAATGGATAGCGGGGTCCCGCTCCCGTATCACCTTGATTTCTTCTTTAATAAAGCGCAGCATACCCATCGTACTTACTTTCTCCCTCTCCATACGGAAAAAGACCACTTCCGTTCGTTCCCGACGAATTTTCGTGGCCTCCCTTTCTTTTAGGATATGCAAATATAGCGTATTTGTCAACACCGGATTTCATTGTATTTCCGCATTTGGCATGGCGTGCGCACCCACCGGGCAGGCATTTGTTCCAACAGGACACGCTAGGCCTTCACGATGGGCAGACGAATCACTGTGCGCAGTTTTTCTACCGCTGTACGCCTTGGGTCGCTGAGATAAATTTCATGGTGAAGGCGGGATTCCGAAAAGTCCAAGACATAACCCTGCTCCTTTATAAAGTCATCCATCATCCGTATGGTGGCCGGTTCAGCGTCATAGCTGCCGACATGCATACATTGTACGCAAAGCCCTTCCTGACAGGTAAAGTATCTTACCTTGGAAAAATCAATCTGTTTTTTCTTAGTAGCCTCAAGGATGGCCCAGTCAAACACTTCCTTTGTTACAAAATCCGGCAGCCGAATCATGGAAGTCCATTCAAAACGCTCCTTATGGCCAAAATCAATTCCCTGTCCGCCATCCTGTTTCCACAATCCTTCCAGCGGCGGCACGACATAAGGAAAATAACCATCTATTTTATGCCCTCCCTTGTAACTCATTTTGATGGTAAAAGCAATTGCATAAAGCAGTCCCAGCGCCGCCTTATACTCCCCTTCTGGTTCGTTGGGGTCTCCTTTTCCGTCTACGGCAATATAGTGCATCTTGGGCACGTCCACAATTCCCGGTTTTTTAGGGGGAAGATAAAATTCCTTGTATTCTTTCTTAAAATCAAATGCCATATAAGCCTCCCTGATTCCACTGTGCCAAATCTCATAATCCCATGGAGTTTAAGTTTCCGACGCGTCCTTTAATATTTGCCTCAAATTCTTCTTCCGTCATGGACGGGTCTTTTGTCGCCCTCCAGACAGCGCACGGCAAATCGCTGCACTCCGCACAGCTCTTGTAACCATGTGTGCCGACGGCACATTCATAGATGGAGCAGGCTTGTCCCTTGGGTGCGTGGAATACCTTCCCGCAGACTTCATTACATCCCTTACACACGTTTCCGTACAGCCCGCACTGCATACATTCTGTGCCACAGCAAGTCAGTTCTTTCATTTTTTCCTCCATTCCGAAGCGCTTTTGCGCTCTTTTTTCGCCTTTGGCATTGGTAACTCCTTACAGGTTGCCATCACAAATTCCGTAAGGAACGCGCTATCGTCAACATCTTCCATCAAAAAATAATCTTTTGCTCCCTCATAAGGCGGCGCCATTGGAAGCGTCGGACGCATTTTCTTTCCCGCCTCTGTGATTTTGATAAAAAGCTGGTTATCACAGATAAGGGCAAAAATCTTACCGTCACAGTACATACCGTATTCGCCAAACATTTTGCGGAATGTGATAAGCCCTGCGCCGCCCAGGTTATCCGCTATGTATTGGACAAACTCAGGATTGGACGCCATTTGCCATTCCTCCTTTCCAAATCTTTATTTACTCATTTAAGGAATCATATTTTCTGTTCATGCCCTGAATGATACGCAGAAGTTTTAACCGTAAATCTTTCGGTTCAATCAGCTCAGCCTTATCCCCGAAGGTTAAAAGCCAAGAAATGAGATTCTCCTCATGTGTATAATCTGCATGGAACAAAAGTTTTCCGTCAGGCTGTTCCACAAAACAGTCCATGCCAAATTCTTCAACCAGACGCCATTTGCAGTCTGCATCAAACAACGCCTTCACTTTGATGCCGCCGGGAAAGATGCGTTCATTCCGCAAATCCGGCATGGAAACCTGCCGCTTGGGAAAAAAAGTATCCGATACCTGCAAGCCTTCCATGCGATTCAGCTTAAACAGGCGAAAATCCCCGCTGCCCTTGCACCATCCCCACACATACCAGCTTGACCATCGAAATATCAGGTAATACGGCTCCACGTTCCTTTTGCTTTCTCCTTTTGCTGAAAAATAGCAAAATGTCAGTTCTCTGCCGTTTTCTATTGCCGTGCGTATCAGCTCAATTTTGGGGGCGAGGGAATCCTTATACCATGAAGACAGGTCTATCAGCATAAACTGGCTTCCCGAAACAAAATCCGATGAGCCGACAGACAACTTTTCCATAAGCTGTCCATAACGGTTTGTGCCGTTTACGCTGTCAAGGCTCCGCAATCCGGCAAGAATGTCCTGCATTTCCGAATTTGTAAACACGCTCCTGTTAATTGCATAATCCTCCATGATGGAGATGCCGCCGTTTACTCCCTGTCTTGTCACAATGGGAATCCCGGCCTTGCACAGATTTTCAATATCCCTGTTGATAGTCCTCCTGGAAACCTCAAACCGTTCTGCCAGATACGGCGCTGTCACGGTTTCCTTTTGCAAAAGCACTGCCAGAATGCCAATCAGCCTGTCTATTTTCATACGATTAACCTTTCAGCCATGCCGACCCGGCGGAGGCTATGATTTACTATCTGTATTATAATATATCAGAAGAAACAGGACAACCGTATGTCATGTTTCCTATTATTTGTTTCTTCTATGTGTATATTGAAGGGTGTCAAGCGGTAATCGCTGTAATGATTTTAAAATATATTCTGCTCCGGTATTGTTGGTGACGTTAGGGCAGCTTATGTTTATGTTATTGTTATATACATTCTGCGGGCTTGACTGAATATGGGAAATGGCACTGTAACCGCCTGTTTCCAGGTTAATGCCGTTGCTTCTGAAGAATGCCATCCGTGCATTATGAATCATGTTCCGTTGCTGCTCAGGGGTAATAACAAGCTCTCCGTGCTGCAATATGGCTGGAACTTCATTAGGCAAAACTCCATCGGCAGCTAACTTCTTTATTATTTCCAACGATTGATTGACAGGTTTGCTTTTCCCCGGAGCCGTAACATACCCTTCATTAAGTCCGGTGTGAAATTTCTTTAGTGTTACACTATGGTTTGATTGCGAACCTGCATATGAAGATAAGTGCTTAGATGCTTCATATGAAGTGTTAAATCCATCAGATAATTTTTCGCCAGTTGCTTTGTTGACAATATACCACTTACCGGAACTGCGAGGGGTAGCAGAAGTGTTTTCATCATCCCCACCAAGACCCTGTTTATCAGGAATATTGCCCACCTTTCCGCCACTTATATTACCGGCATCCGCTTCAGCCTTTATACGGGCGGCATTGACTGCGGCATCCGCCTGTGCCTGTTGAAGTGCAATATACTGCTCTGTGAAGCTTCTTAAAGTATCAAGCCTTCCATTAAGCACCTGCGATTCCCAGTCAGCTCCAAGGATTTCAGCCGCAATCATTTTATTCTGCTGTTTTTCATAAACGCCGGATATTTCATTCCATTTGCCCTTATATGCTTCCAGCGCGCCAATCTGAAAGTCAAGACTTTTTGTGGCGTTTTCCATTTCTCGTTTAAGAGATTCTATCTGCCCTTCCAGACGGGAAACGTTAAGTTGAAATTCTTTTTCTTCAAGGTCGTCTTCAGCGTCACGAACAGATTCCATGTCTGCTTCATATATGAACTGTTCACCATTATATATCTTATTTATGCGCTGGTTTCTTGCCCGTTCGGCTTCATACTGTGCCTTTTCAAGGTCAATCCGGGCCTTTCGCGCGTCATTGGCCTTGTTCAGGGCATCGATTTCAGACTGGATGGCGTTAATTTTAACCTGATAAGTGTCCTCTATCGTTTCTTTTTGTTCTTTCAGCCTGTCAATTTCATCATCTATACTGTCAGTTACGGCATTTACCGCCCTGTCATAGAGGGATAATTGGTCATTATACATATCCTCTAAAGCGTCATAATACTCTTCAGCGGCTATTCTGCCGTCACGGTAATAATCCTCTATGATTTTTTGCCGTTTGCCGGTGTATTCTTTAAAGGTGATAATGTCAGCGTCAAGCTGTCTTTCAAGATAATGAATTTCCTTATCCAGAAGATTTTTATAATCTGTTTCCGCTTCCATTGCCGCTGCCGAAGAAGCCCCCTTGTCATATTTGGGAGAAAAATCAACTCCTGCATTTCCGATTTCGGTAAACTGCTTTTCAACATCCGCTTTTACTTCCGCCATCCTGTTTGCAATGGCAAGGGCAGCCTGTGTATGTCCGGCAGCCGATTCTTTTTCGTATGCCGCATTCAGCCCCGCAAGCATACCGATACTTTCTGTAGCTATGTTTGCGGCCTTGGCAAGCCGGTAAAGACTGTTGATGTCAGAACCGGGATTGAAAGCTGTTTCATCGCATAATGCTTTCTTTAGCTGTAATAATGCAAGGGCCTGTCCGCAGGTTTCGGCTGCAATCTGTTCCTGCGTGAGGTCTTCAATTTGCTTTTCTGTTTTATCAGTCAGGTCAATTCCGGCATCCGCACACTCTTTCTTTGCGGCGGCATAATCCTCATAAGTATAGCCAAGGGAGGAAATCATGACGGCTTCCGCATTGGTAATGCCTGTGCTTTCCAGAAGGCTCTGCACCAGCCTGTAGTTTTCACCGGAGCAGTCTGACAGGGCAGGGTTGAGCCCGGTCACAATGTCGGAGGCAAGCAGGTTAAAGGCAGTCTGTACGTCATCCGCAGTGGAAGAGGTGTCAGTAAGCGCCCTGGCGAGGTTCTCGAAGGAGGCGTAGTCGATGTTTATCCCGTCGATTGCATTCAGGTCATCCAGTTTTGATTTTATGGAATCCAGCATGGAGATGTCGACATTTTCAAGGTTCATTTCGTCTTCACCGATAAAAATATCCTGATATGCTGATTTGAGGGAATCAAACGCCGGTTTAAGCTGGGTATTAAGCTGGTCTATTGTTTGGGAAAGAGATTGGGAAGTGGGTTCATCCACTGTCATTTCCTTTGTCTTTTCAATCTCTGCTTGTAGTTCTTCAAATGTCATATTGCCAACATTTTTGATTTTATAAGCAATTTCCAAGTCTTCCGGAGTAAGTTTATCAATATTTTCTTGTCCAAATAAACCAACAAGCCCCTGATAGTCCATAGCAGAAACTAAATTACGTTCTTTTAACAACTCTATCATTTCCTCAGGAGTCATATTATAATCATGAGCAATGGAAATCAGTGCCTGATACCGTTCATCTTCTGCTCCTAAGCCAAGTATTTCTTCTAAGGTCAGCGACCTTCCGTTTTCATCCTTTAACCCGTTTAAAACAGATTGTACTTTGCCTTGTAAATCATTCTCATTGGTATCAAAAGCGATATTAAAATTCCACCCATTTACAATAGCCTTTAATGTTGGATACATATTTTCAAGGTATGCAGCAACATCTGAGTCCCCATTAGCTATGGCTGCAGACATAGCAGTTGATACTAAACCTGCATATTCATCAGCGGCTTCTTTTATTTTTTCTTCGTCACCAGAAGCAAACGCCTCATTATACTTTTCGGCAGCATCGGTAATATTTTTAAAAGTATCGGCATATTTAGAATCGTCTGCCAAAATCTTTTCCCGAAGAATATATTGGTCATAAAAATTCTTATATTTTTCAGTTAATTCTTTATATGAATTAGCAGTATTACCTACTTTATCATATAATTTATCAAAAGAATCATCATTGCCAATCAGATTTTGCAATGCCAATAATTTGTTATATATTTCTTCTGCATTGCCGGAAAGCGAAAGCGTTGCACCTTTTGTATCTTCTATAGATTCTGTTAATGAATCAAAATGCCTAAATGATTGTAAATCGTCAGTAAGAACGTCAATATCTATACCAATATTTTCAAGTTCATCAACCATTTCATCAGTTAGTTTGTTTATACTGGCAAATTCAAGCCCGCTAAAAGATATAGTATGCTCGCCATATTCATCCAGCATTCTTTCAATATTATCAGTGCCCTGAAAGAAATTTGCTACATCATTCCAGAAACCGCCATTATTAAATTCATTCTTTGCTTCCTGCCATTTGATGTTTGTGAACTTGTCCAATGCATCTGTTTGTCCATTGATTGCATCCGTAACATTTTCTATAACGCTCTTTTCTGTTCCAAACTTGTCAATTAATTCGTCCTGAATAGATAGAAGGGACTTTCTGGCATTAGCAACGTCTTCAATAGAAGAGCCGTTATCATTTATGGTTTTATATAACCCTTCTATTTGGGATTTATAATCCTCTATCTCTGATTTCGTGTCATTAAATGAATCGCCTAATTCTTTTGCCCTTTCTGCTGCCTTACCGCTAACTTGTGATAATTCATAGAATCCTGTTATCACTGCCTGTATGGCCCATCCACCCAACATAGTAATTGCGGAATTGAGAAGGATTGTTTTTAACCGCAGTGTATCCGTGTTGACGCCCGCCGCCTTGAGGTATGATTTGTAGCCTTCTATGGACGCAGGGGCATCTTGGGAACAGGTAGCAAGATATGCTTTGAACTGGGCATTGTTTTGTACTATTGCTTCACCAAACTTATTAATATCTACATTACCCTTAAATAATTCCTTATTCCATCCAGCAATAGCTCCCTCCGCTTCTGAAAAATGTTTTTTCATATTCTTGATAGCAGTAAAGTCTATGCCAAAGATATTTCCCTGTATATCAATCTTACCTTTATCTTTATTCCATACTTGAGTTATTCCGTAATCCTTATTGGCTGCCACCATCGCGGAATTGACAGCGGTAAGCATTACCGGAATTTCGCCAATAGCGTCAGTCAACGCCTCAGCGCCTTGAATCAATCTGTCAAAGAATGAAATGCCGCTCAAAATCATTTCTTTTTTGGTCAGTAAATTTACAAAGCTGTCAAAGCTATTCTGCAGGGAGTTTAAGCGTCCTTCCCATGAATTGGCGATTTTCTCCGCTTCTTCCAGCGCTGAGCCTGTACCTTGAGAGAACTCGCTTAACATCTTTTCATACAAATCCCATTGGCTCAGTAAACTGCTTAATGCGTCTGCATGGAGCTTCCCGCCCAAATCAGAGATTAAACCCTGCTTATCCGCACTGTTATCAGGCAGTGCATTATAGACTCCTGCCAAATCCTTCAATATTTCCATCGGATTACGAAGTGCAGCCACTCCATCCTTGACATATTCAAGTTCTACCCCTAAAGAGCGGCATCTTGCTTCGACTTTCTTTAACTGCTCCTCGTCAATCACTTCTCCGTCAAACTCGCCGCTGACCTGTTGAAGGTTCAATATAATACTCCTGAATGCACGTCCAATTTCGGAACCGGCACGTTTGGTTGTCGCAATCATAGCGGCTTCCGCTGCTGTCAGTTCATCAATAGCTATTCCCGCATCCGCCGCAAAGGAAGCTGAAACAAGGATGGCATCGGCGATATCGGTCAAACCGGCACCGCTACGGTTACTGATGTAGTTCGCTCCATCAAGGGCGGCATTTAATTTTTCCACACTTCCGCCATATTTATAGGCTGCATCCGTTGCTAACAGGTAATTATTTGCATCTTCAGCAGTCATATCGCCGGCGGATTGTGCCAGCAAGGATAACTCTGCCAGTTCTTTAGACAGTTTTTTATAACCTGAGCCTGCCATCTCCTGAACGCTTAACAGGAAGTTACCCGATAATTGCCCATATCTGCTTGCCGTTTTAAAGGCCTCGTCTCCCAGATTCTTGAGTTGCCTTTTAGTTAATTCTGAGGTTTTGCTAATCTTAGTCAAAATGGTGTCGTTTGCTTTTAAATTCTTTAGCGAATTGACAAAATTGTTTATTGCCATAGAAGCTATGCCAAAGAGACTGCCTATTTTTGTGATATGAGTCATCATATCTTTCATTTTTTGTCCGGCGCTTTTTCCTGCATATCCCGTTGCGGTTACTTCCGATTTAAACAGACCGAATGCATCCGTGGCATTTCTTAGTGTTCTTTTATCATCTACAGAATCAATAAGCTCCCTGATTCTCTCACTTTCTGCCAGAAGGACGCTTGATTCTCTTATTTTACTGTTCTTATTAAGGAAAGAGGTTAGGTCGTCACTAAGCTTTTCCTTCTTTAGGCTGACATTTACAGAAATCGGCGTTTTCTCAGCATATGCCTTTATATCTGCCATGACTTTTTGCATTTTCAGTTTCGTTTTATTACCGTCTATTTTTAATGCATCCATTTCATTAAAGGTCATATTATGCAGCGTATTGTCAATTTCCCTTTTAAGATTTTTGCCGTCAAGCTTTGCCTTTAATTTTACATAACTGAGTTTTGTTTCCAACTCCTTAACATATTGATTGATTTCTTTTTTCGTATTTCCCTTTGCCAGCGTCCCTGTAAGCCTTAACATGTGAATGGTTTTCTCAAGCTGCCGGATGTCCGTATTGATTTGCTTTTTTGACTTTGCTTGTTGAAGTTTCGCTATAAGTTCAATCATAAATTCATTGTTGTTCAAAATGGTTTCCTCCTTAAATTAAGACATAATAAAAGAGAGATTACATTGGCAACCTCTCTCTTAAAATCATTTGTTGTTCCATATTTCATTTTCAAAATTTCCTTTTACACCTGAGACATACTCTTTGGAATTGGTTAGTTGCAAAACCTGTCAGCAAACTAAACTTCTTTGGGACTATTTGCACCTCACTGCTGAAACAATAAGGACAACTTACTTTAGGCGCTTCCTTAGGTTCTGCAAATGCATCAGGTACATAGGTGCGCAATATTCTTTTTACTTCATCAAGCCCACATTGGGATTCCGGCGGTGCTTTGAATTCTTTGATAAGTTTTGTATCTGTCCACTTTTCCAAGTCAACAGGCTTATCTCTTAAAGTAAAGCATTGTGTTTCTTCATCTTTGTAATAATACCACGTAATCCAATCCGGGTGTTCCTCTTCGTTCTGCATCTCTGCACCGCATAACGGACACACATCAGTGTTACCCTGCTTTCCCATTAGAAACATCCTATTGTAACTGCTACCGCACTTTGGACATTTTACATTATCCTGCCCCATATCTACCCCCCCTTATTACCTTTTTTTGTGACTATATTCATAGTACTATATGATTTTCTTGTTTGCAAGCAATTTCATTATAATTATCGAACATATTTTCTTCCTCCTATCTACCCTCCTAGTTTCGCTATAAGTTCAATCATAAACTCATTGTTGTTCCATATTTCATTTTCAAAATTTCCTTTTACACCTGAGGCATACTCTTTGGAATTGGTTAGTTGCAAAACCCGTCAGCAAACTAAACTTCTTTGGAACTATTTGCACCTCACTGCTGAAACAATAAGGACAACTTACTTTTGGCGCTTCCTTGGGTTCCGCAAATGCATCGGGTACATAGGTGCGCAGTATTCTTTTTACTTCATCAAGCCCGCATTGGGATTCCGGCGGTGCTTTGAATTCTTTAATAAGAAAAAATTTATCTCCGTGTTCATTCAAGTCTATTGGCTCATCTCTTAAACTAGCTGTTTTCCCATTGTCACTTTTATGTCCATAATAATACCACGTAATCCAATCCGGGTGTTCCTCTTTGTTCTGCATCTCTGCACCGCATAACGGACACACATCAGCGTTGCCCTGCTTTCCCATTAGATACATCCTATTGTAACTGCTGCCGCACTTTGGACATTTTACATTATCCTGCCCCATATCTACACCCCCCTCATTATCTTTTTTTCTGACTATATTCATAGTACTATATGATTTTCTTGTTTGCAAGCAATTTCATTATTATTATCGAACGTATTTTCTGTCGATTGTATACACATTGGAAGCGCAAAAACCAATCTTGTCCCTCTGCTTATATATATTAGATTATGTAAGTAAATGCACCTTTTTAGCTAACATTATATATAAAAATTTCATGATTTTTATTTGCCCTACTAATAATGCGTCTGTCTTTAGGTACTCTATAATACACTTTATTTTCTACATTGCAAAAATAAAATTTCATATACCCACAATAAACCTTTAATTTCTCTTTGTTTATGCTGTGTAGGATTGGTTTTTTCACATTTTTATTTGACCAGAATTTAATATTCAAAAATTCATCTTCTAACTCAGCCTCCCAGTATCCTTTCTCCCAATTAATCAATTTACCTGGTTTATAATTGCCTAATTCATTTGTTTCATATTCTTCTTCTTGATTTTGGTAATATGCTATTACTGTTTTCGCTATAGTAAGCAGTGCTTCCCTTTTATCATTCACTAAATCATTATCCTTTTCCGATATCAGGTTGACCATATCATACTTCTTTTTCCCCTTTTCAAGAGAAACAATATTTGTAACCGTATCTTCATATTTTTTTATTATTCTGAAATAGTCGTCAAAATCGTTATTATTGATAAATTTTATACTTTTATCATATATTTCACAACTTATACTGCTAAATATTTTAATAAATGCTTTTCTTTCCAGTTCGTACAAAAAACGTTCAGATTCCTTTTCATAAATCTTCCCGCTTTCCGCTTTTCCAATTCTAAAATTTAACGAATAGAACAAATGATTTAACAAACGTCGTTCTATAAGCTCCAAATCTTTCGATATATTTTCCTGTTCAATATTGATTTTGTGCCTGTATTTGATTATTTCATGTAACATTTTCTGTGTTACAAGACGCATACCGGGTCCTGACTCTATGTTTCCCTCTTTATTCGTTTCAAAGGTTTCTTTACAATTCATGATGGTTTCAATAATAGCCTTGATGTCGCAGGCATTTTCTTTAAAAAGTTTCCGGACGTCATTTCTTTTTAACCATTCTAAATAATCTGTGTATGGAAGTACCCTTGATATCTTGTTCTCAGACTGAATCCATGTCAATTTCGAGTGCTGGTCAAAAAATGATATTTCCTCCCCATTTTTCACATCTGTATATGTTTCCGGTACATTCCTACACAAAAATTTATTACTGTTTTCCATTTCTTTCGTCAGGTAATATTTAATGTTTTGCAATAATGTAACTCCATCTGTAATATTGACACTGCTTCCTGAAAGCCTGCCCAGAAATAATTTAATTAGAATTTCCTGCATTTCCCCTTCCAAATCAAAAGTATCGTACTCCCCCTCATGATATTTTTTATATCCGCGGGCATCTACTTTTTTCCCATTCTCATAACCTGTAAAAATATGTTTTCTGCTATAATAATATTTTGCTTTTCTTGCCATATGATTTAAACAGGGAAAGGAAAATATCACTTTTAACTTACGTTTATTACGCCTGTATTCTATTTCATCCTGAACTAATCCCACATCCAAAATATTGTCCGTATGGGACAGTTTATATTCTTCTTCTAACTCCACTATCCGGCTAGTCTCATTTACATTTTTACCAACTTCCATAAATATTTCATCCAGTGCCGATTTATCCCCCGACCGATATCGGACATAGTTTTGATATAATCTTTCCACATCTTTTGAATTTTTCAATGACGCTTACCTCCACAATAAAATTTTATCCTTAATAACAATGTTTCACTTATTATTTCTGTTTTTTTTTGAATACAACACACAAATTTCACATAATACGCTCTGATTGAAAGAAAGCCATTAAATCATCGAAGAGCGGCAAGCCGCTGTTGAAGCGATTCTTGACGCCGGTCATATTCCTGCCGGTATGGAATTATTTAAGGCAGGAAATGAGTCTCAATTAAAGACAATCTATAAATGGATTGATGAATCTGATGTATATATGCTTATTCTTGGTGGTCGTTATGGCTCTATAGAAACCAACTCCGGTAAAAGTTATACCCAGCTTGAATATGAATATGCTTTAAGTAAGAATATTCCGGTTTTTGCGGTTGTATTAAGTGATACCTTTTTAACTTCTAAAATTAATATGCTTAAACTACCTAACGTGATGGAACAAAAAGCACCTGACAAATACCAAGCTTTTAAATTATTTGTAATGTCAAAAATCATTCGTGAAGTTGACGATTGCAAAGATATTAAAATTGCCATACATACAACTCTAAATGAATTTATTCGTGACTATAAATTAATAGGTTGGATTCGCAATACCAGAGAGAATGATACTACTGAACTGATAAAAGAAAATAACGCTTTGCTAAAAGAAATAAATTTACTTAATAGACAGATACAAAAACTTCAAGGACAATCAAGCGCAAAAACAAAAGAACAATTTGGCAACTATTCTTTTGACGAATTAGTGATATTACTCGAAAATAAAATATTTGAAATTCCATCTGAATTTACAGAAACTCAAGAAAATTGTACAATAAATGCACTTAAATTTTTTATTTCCTATTTCGATTTTTTGGTTACCGGTATATCAAATACTGATAGAAGTTCTGATTTTGAGACATATGTTTTTTATCATATTTTGCCATACTATGTTAGTTTCGATTTTATGGAACGAGTAAAATTACCAAACACTACTGCACAAAGAATACACACTACAAAACTTGGTTCCGCTTTTTATGCCATGCTGGAATCTAAAAATATGACGAAAATCACACCTAAACAAAATTCCTAATCTATCGCCCAGTGCCTTTGATGATGGGAAAATTAAGGTTTTGAACAACAAAAAAAGCCCTTGAAATACAAGGACTTTTTTCTAAGCTGCTGACGGGAATCGGACCCGTGACCTCCGCACTACCAATGCGACGCTCTACCGACTGAGCCACAGCAGCACAGCTTTACAGGACAACCCTCCTGCAATCACCGTATGCTATTGTAACACGGAGAAAAATGTCTTGTCAATGTTTTTTTATTCGGTTTCCGTATTTTGTATGACGGCTGCAGGAGCGTGCATTTGTCCCAACAGGACGCGTTAACACTCCCGCGCCCCCAGTTCCTCCATAATTCCCCTGATTACCAGATTTCCAAATTCTTCACAGGGCATACTGCTTTCCCCGCCGAATATGGCCTCCATGCCCTCCTTGTTTTCCCGGCCGCTCACTACAAAAGCCAGATAGGCAAAAAACTTTACAACCAGCATGTATGTCATATAGCTGATGGGCAAATCCGAACGGATTTCGCCGTCCTGAATACCTCTCTCAATCAAACGTCTGCCAAGGAGAAGGGGCTGGCAGTTGCCTGCCTTGCTGCGTTCCCTGAGAATCTCCCCGAGACGCTGCCCTATCTTAGACGATTCAAATAAAAGGTTTATGAAGCGAAGCGCACAGACGCCTTGCGACATCTGGGAATCCACTGATGCAAGTCCGTACCTGATGCGCGCTACAAAATTTTCTTTTTCCCATATCTTCTTTTCCAGATTTTCAAAAGACTCTTCCATATAATACAGGATTGCAAACACGATAATGTCTTCCCTTGTATCAAAATAATCGTATGCCGTGCCTTTTCCGATTCCGGCTTTTTCCGTGATATCTGATACCTTCAGGTTGGCAATATCGGCTCCCTCCTCCATCAGCCGCATGACCGCCCCATACATAGCCAGAACCTTTTGGGGCAGTTCCCCTCTTTGCTCTTTTCCTGTGATTTTACCCATTACTTTTCATCCTCCCGGTCAACCGGACGTTTCTTTCCCCGCATGAATTTTCCTTTTTCCTTCACTTTCTTTACTTTTGCATTTTTCTTTTCCCGCATAAACAAATCATAGATGCAGGGTATGACGACGAGGGTGAGCAAAGTACCGTACACCAGTCCGCCAATCGTCACGATAGCCATGGGCTTCATCATCTCTGCGCCCATGTCCTTGCTGAACACCATGGAGGATAATGCCAGAATCGTGGTAAGCGCCGTCATCAGAACGGGACGAAGTCTTGTACGTCCGGCTTCCAGAATCGCTTCTTTCTTTTCCATTCCCGAAGCGCGAAGCTGGTTCATATAGTCAATCAGCACAATACCGTTATTTACAATGATACCGGACAGCATGACAAAGCCTATCAGGGCAATGACGCTGACCTCGCTGCCCGTAAAGAACAGGCCGAACAAACCTCCCGTAAAAGCAAGCGGAATGGTAAACATGATGATAAACGGAGATAACAGCGACTGGAACTGCGCCACCATAATCAGGTACATGAAAACCAGAGCCAACAGCAGCATCAGTCCCACCTGCTCCATGGCGTCGTTAATCATTTCATTTTCCCCTGCAAATACCAGCTTACAACCCTCCGGTAGCTGATAGCCTGCCAGCGCCTTTTCCACTTCCCCGGACACCTTGCCCACATTGTAGCCGTCCGCTATCGAAGCGGATACAGACAGATAGCGGGTCTGGTCCGAACGTCTGATGGCATTCAGGCTCTGTGCCTTTTTAAAATCGGCAATTTCCGCAAACGGCACCTCCACGGTTTCCCCGTCTTCTCCGGTTCCTTCTATCGCAAGCGTCTTGAGCAGTTCCCTTGTCAATGCCTCGTCCGCTGCATTGAGTACATAAACGCTGTAATCCTTATCCTGCGCCACCAGCGTTGTGGCCGCACTGTTTTCCGCCAGCTTTTCTGCAATTTCGGCATATACCTGCGCCACCGTCAACCCATATTCCATTGCCGCGTCCCGGTTCACCAGAATACGAAGTTCCTCCTTGGCGTCCTCCATGCCACTTGAAACCTCCGCTGTTCCTTCCACTCCTGCCACTATTTCAGCCACCTTTGCCGCCACTTCCTGTAAAGTATCCAAATCCCTGCCTTCCACCTGTATCGTGATGCCGCTGCCGCCCATGGCAGACATATCCATGCTGGAAGTATCCACACTGATTTCCGCTTCCAAATCCGCTGTTCTTTCCAGAATAATGTCCGCAATCTCATCATTTGTCATCGTCTTATCGTCTTTTGTGGTCACATAGATATCCGCCGCATTACTGCTGCCGGAAGCGCCCATAAGCATGGACATGGAAGAACCGCCCTGCATGGCGCCCACATCCTGGATATCCTCTATTTCCTGAATCCGGCGTACCACTTCATCGGTTACCTCCTTCGTATCCGCAAGGACGGCGTCCTCTGAAAGCTTCACACTGACGGTCAACTGGGTACTGTCCATATCGGCCATAAAAGCCGTACCGTTGGATATGGCAGCCGCCGCACTGACAACAAGCAGGATAACGGTCAAAAGCAGAACCAGCGGTTTTCCTTTTAAGGAAACTTTCAGCAGCTTTTCATAGCCCTTCACGAAACCGCCGAAAAACTTCCCTTCTTTCTTTTCCTTCGTCCTTGTCAGCATCTTGGAGGACATGGCGGGAACCACCGTTAATGCGACCACCAGACTGGCAAGCAAAGAATAAGCGATTGTCAGACCCATATCTACAAACAGCTGTCGGGTAATGCCCTCGGTAAATACGATGGGCAAAAATACGCAGACTGTCGTCAGGGTGGAAGCCAGAATCGCGCCTGCCACCTCTTTTGCCCCGTCAATGGCCGCTTCCCTTGTCGCACGCCCTTCACTCCGCATCCTGTAGATATTTTCAATAACCACGATGGAATTATCCACCAGCATCCCGACACCCAGCGCCAGCCCGGAAAGGGAAATCACATTCAACGTCACTCCGCTGAAATACATGCATACGATGGCAGTAACCAGACTGATGGGGATGGAAAAGGCCACCACCAGCGTCGGGCGTAAATCCTTTAAAAACAGCAATAGTATCAAAACAGCCAGCAATGCGCCCGAAACCACATTGCCGGTAATGGAATCCATCACCAAATCTATATAAATGCCCTGGTCCATCAGGGTAATCATGCTTAAATCCACGTTTTCCGCCATCAATTCTGCGAAACGCGCCGCAAGCCTGTCGGACACTTCTCCGGTAGAATAGCCGGTTTGTTTCTGAATGGTGAGCATAACGCCTGACGTACCGTTAACGTTGGCGTACACTTCATCCGAATTGTCCACGTAAAATACATCTGCCACGTCAGCCAGCGTAATGACATCCACGCCCTCCATATACAGGTTTAAGAGCGGAAGGTTTTCCATCTCCTGTGCGGTTTTGGGTTTATCCCCCACCCTCACCATATAGGAAACGCCGTCTTCCGTCACATATCCTGCCGGCATGGAAAAATTCTGTGCCGCAAGAAGCTGGGAAACAGTATCCACCGTCAATACATTTTCCATATCGGCTTTGTCATAGGCTTCCTGTCTTGCTTCCTCAAGCTGTTCTTCCCCATCAGCAATCTGCTCCAGCGCGTCCTGAAGCTGTTCTTCCGTACTTTCCAAATCCGCCTTTGCCGAATCAAGACTCTCCTGCGCGGAATTTAACTGGGATTCCCCCATGGTAATCTGGGTCATGCCGTTGGCAAACCCGATGACAGCCGTCGTTTCTCCTTTTGAAAGGGCAGTCAGCTGATTGTCTATTTCCGCCAGATTCTTGTTGTAGGTTTCCAGCTGTGCCTTTAAAGTGTTTATGTAATTGGCGGTTGCCGCTGCATCATAAGTGGTGCAGAGGGATTTCACCGCTATGCTTTCTTCCAAAGACTCCCGTTGCTGTTCCAAAGCATTCATCTGGTTTTCCAATGCTGTTTTCTGCGTCTGGACATATGTGCGTAAAGTTCCGCAGACCGACGATGTATCCCCTGCGGCAGCGCCTGCGCCAAACTGGGTTTCCCAGTCAAACGCTGCCAGACTGTCTGCCAAATCCTGCGGCAATATTCCTGAAGAAAGCGTTTGCTCCTTAAACTGGGCAATTGCATCGCTTCCCATTCCTGAAACCATGCCATAAGCGCCTTCCAATTGAACAATCTGGTTATCCATTCCATCCAATGCCGCACTTGCCTGCTCCAGCTGCGCCTTCCCGGCATCCAACTGCGCCAGTCCCGCCGTCATCTGCTCCAGCATGGTAATATCTGCCATGGCTGTGGTCTTTAACGTTTCCAAATCCGCCTTGGCTGTAAGCAATTTGGTCTTCGCATCCGCAAGCTGGTTGATGGTATCATTCTGCTTATTCTCCAGTTCCGTCTTGCCGTTTGCCAGTTCAGCCTTGCCGCTGTCCAGCTCAGACTGGCCGTTTGCCAGTTCATTTTTGCCATCCTTTATTTTATCGAGACCATCATAAATATCTGCTTTGCCGTCGGCAAGTTCTTTCTCGGCGTCCGACATCTGCTCGTCGATGGCTGCCCGAATCTGTGCATTGACCGCCTCTATTTTATCCTGCCTGATAATGACGTTTACACTTTCCTCTATCAGTCCGGTGGCATTTACGGAAGCCACTCCTTCGATGCTTTCCAGTTCCGGCACAATGGATTCCTCCACATATGCGCTGACCTCAGCCACGCTCATGCCCTCCACACCGGCAGCCGCAATCATGACGGGCATCATGTCAGGATTCAGTTTCATGATAATAGGATTTCCAATCAAATCATCCGTCCAGTAACTGGTCAGCTGGTCCAGATTTTCCCTGATTTCCAATGATACAGAATCCATATTTGCCGTCTGTGAAAACTCCAGAATCACCATCGAATAGTTTTCACTGGAAACGGAACTGATGCTTTCTATGTTGCTGACGGTTGCCATGGATGACTCAATCGGCTTGGTAACGGCCATCTCCACGGTTTCAGGGCTGGCGCCCACATATGTCGTCATCACAATCACATACGGCAGGCTGATGTCCGGCAGCAAATCTGCAGTCATTTTCGTAAAAGAAACAATGCCCAGCACCACTGCCAGTACCACTCCCACCAACACGGTATACGGTTTTTTTACACTGAATTTAGATAACATATTCTGCCCAAGCCTTTCACAAACTGATATTTTCCGTCAAAATATATCTTCCCGATACGCACTTTCCGACCCGCTGGTCGGTCTTACGTTGTCGATTATAAACACCAGTTTTTATAATGTCAATAAAGCCCTTCTATTTTTTTATTAAAAAAAAATAAACTGCGGCACACCTTTTTTGTGTACCGCAGTTTATGTATCATGCCGCGTCATCTTATGCCTGCGCCTCTTCCTGCTTTGGTTCTTTGGCATATAAAATCTTTAATATTATGGGCGTTGCAATGCTGGATACGATTATCAGCAAAATAACGGAGGTAAAATATACCGGAGTAAGCAATCCTGCAGACAATCCCTTTTGGGCAACAATCAGCGCCACCTCACCCCTTGTCATCATACCCACGCCAATCTTTAAGCTGTCCACACCCTTAAAGCCGCACAGCCTTGACATCAGGCCGCATCCGATAATCTTGGTAACCAGTCCCACCAGCACAAAACATGCCGAGAAAAGAAGTATGGCGCCCGTTGTGCTTTCTATATTGGTCTTCAACCCGATACTCGCAAAAAACACGGGACCGAACAGCATATAGGAATTGGTATCCATTTTTTCCGCAATATAATTGGAGTCCTGAATAGAACAAAGGATAATACCCGCCACATATGCGCCTGTGATATCCGCTATGCCGAAATACTTCTCTGCAATATACGCAAATGCCAGACACAGGGCAAACCCGATAATCGGTATCCTTCTGGTATGCGGATACCTGCTGTCCACCTTCTTGAATATCTTGTAAATAATAATACCCACCACAAATGCAAAAACAAAAAACAAAACGGTGCTGCCCATCACCTTAAGGGGACTCTGTTCCGGCTTTTTAAAGCCAATCACAAAAGTAAGCACAACGATACCGATGACATCATCTATAATGGCAGCGCTTAAAATGGTGGTTCCCACTTTTCCTTTCAGTTTTCCCATTTCCTTCAATGCTTCCACAGTGATGCTGACGGACGTCGCCGTAAGGATGGTGCCTACAAACACCGCCTTATAAAACGCTTCGGAACCCCACGGCGCTGCGCCGTAAAATCCCATATAGAGCAATGCCCCGCCTACCAGAGGGACAAATACGCCTGCGCATGCAATCAAAAAAGCCTTCGGTCCCGTCTTCAGCAAGTCCTTTAAATTTGTTTCCAGTCCGGCTGAAAACATCAGCAGGATAACGCCAATCTCCGCCATCTCCGCCAGAAATTCGGTCTGCTCCACAAGCCCCAGGATACTGGGACCAATCAAAAGCCCGGCAATAATCTCTCCTACCACCTGCGGCGCTTTACATTTCCTTGCCAAAATCCCGAAAAACTTTGCAAATACAATAATAATAGCCAAGTCTTTAAATACACTGTATGCTTCCATAATATTCCTCTCCCGCATTTTCAATCTGTTTATTTCCAAAGCAAAAGCCTACTCCGTCATAAATGAGAAATAGGCTGTACTTTACTTTCCGGCCGGTTAAAAAAAGCTTTCTTCTGACCTCCGCATCAGGAACTTTACTTTGTCATCCACGTTCTTTTCAATGGCGCGTATAAACTGCTCCGCATCATCCTTAACGCTGTCATTCACACAAAAGATGCAGACATTTTTATTGCGCCTGAAAAGACCCTGTTTGTACCATTTGATACAATAAGAAATACGGTTTCGTAACAAAATGCGTTCTATCTTTTGCTTGATTTCCATATCCATGGTTTCACAAAGTTCAATTTCGTTGTTTACCTTTAACTTTGTGTATTCCGGCTGCATAAAATCCTCACCCCCGTCAGTAATTTTTAACTAGCCCTATCAAAATGCAAGTTGCAAAAACCGTCAGCAAGCTGCCGTTTTTGCCTCTTGCATTTTGGCACTGCTCATTGCTTACGTGGACATTATACCATACCTTTTTTGAATTTTAAATAAAAAAATGTAGTAGATTATCCGCATTTTGCATTGCGGCAGCCCCAGCCACGGCGTGCATTTGTTCCAACAGGACGCGCTCCCGCTCGGGTAAAAACGCAGTGGCACATAGGATACCACAATACGGTATCCAAATGCCAGCGTTTTTACACGGTCCTTTATGGAATCAAATGCACGCCGTGGCTGGAGCTGCCGCAATGCAAAATGTGAAAACGCAGGAAAAATAGGGACCGCTTTATTTTACTATCATTTTTTTAATCTTGGCTTTCAGGCGCTGTAAGGCGTTGTCCGTGGACTTTTCATCCCTGCCAAGCACTTTGGCAATCTGGGTGTAACTCATTCCTGTTATGTATAAATCCAGAACCTGTTTTTCAAAGCTGCTTAACTCCTGTTCCATCTGTTTTTCCAGCAGTTCCACATTCTCCCTGTCGATGACCAAATCCTCGGGATTCAATCCGTGGTCAGCCAGTACGCTTAAGATGCCGTTTTCTTCTTCATCGCCATGCTCCGTGCCATTGCCATATAAAGATATGTAGGAATTGAGCGGTATATGCTTCATACGGCCCGCCGCCTGCACTGCCGAATACATCTGCCTGCTGATGCACAGCTCGGCAAACGTGAAAAAACTGGCATCCCGTCCGCTGTCATAATCCCGGATTGCCTTAAACAGTCCAATCATGCCTTCCTGGATTAAATCGTCCCTGTCAGCCCCCAAAATATACATGGAGCCTGCTTTGCTGCGAACCAGATGCTTATATTTTTCCATGATAAAATCCGTGACCCTGCCGTCGCCCTCCCGCAGACGGTCTATCAGTTCTTCATCCGTAGCCTGTTCATAATCCTGCATCGCTCAAACCTTTCGTCATCCCCTCATTCTCTGCCTTACGATTTCATAAGCCAGCACGCCTGCCGCCACAGAAGCATTGAGGGAATCAATATCTCCATGCATGGGAATGGACGCCGCCAAATCACAGCTTTCTTTTACAAGCCTTCCCACGCCTTCGCCTTCATTGCCAATCACCAGCCCGATAGGGCCTTTTAAATCCAAATCATACATAACGGTTCCGTCCATGTCAGCGCACACAAACCAGATGCCTTCTTTTTTCAAATCCTCTATCGCCCTGGACAGGTTAGTGACCCTTGCCACAGGCGTATAATTCAGCGCGCCTGCGGATGTCCTTGCCACTGCGGCTGTAAGCCCTACCGCACGGTTCTTGGGGATAATCACCCCATGCGCGCCGCAAAGGTTGGCGGTACGGATAATGGCGCCCAGATTGTGCGGGTCTTCTATGCCGTCCAGCAAAAAAAGAAACGGCGCTTCCCCTTTGTCCCTTGCCGCTTTGAGGATATCCTCCACTTCAACGTAAGAGTAAGCAGCGGCCACGGCAATCACGCCCTGATGTTTCCCTGTCTCAGACATCTGGTCCAGACGCTCTTTGGCAACAAACTTCATGATAGTGCCTTTTTTCTTTGCCTCCCTTTTGATAGATATCACCGGCCCGTCCTGACAGCCGTCCAGTACATACAACTTGTCAATCGGCTTTCCGGCACGAAAAGCCTCCATTACGGCATTTCTGCCCTCAATTGTAAATTCTTCGTATCCCATATACGCTCCTTTCCGTGCCTGTCTTCCCTCACAATTCCATGCCAATTTCCGCCAATCCCCTTTTTACCAGTTCCAGAATCCTTTCCGTCTTATCCTGCAGGTAAAGGCAGCCGATAAGCGCTTCAAATCCCGTTGCCATACGGTAATCCATCAGGCTGGCATTTTTGGCCGTTGTATGGGACTTTGCATTGCGGCCCCGTTTATAGACTGCCTCCTCCTCCTCGGTAAGGAAGGGAATCAGCGCCTGAATCATAAGCGCCTGGGTGTTTGCCTTGACAAACCTGCTGGTTCTCCTGTGCAGTTCATTGACCGGCCTGTTGGAACGCTCCACGATTACTGTCCTTATGATAATGTCGTAAATGCCGTCCCCGATAAAAGCCAGCGTAAGAGGTGAATATGTCCGCACATCCACCTCTTTTACATCAAAGCTGTTATTAATCAGGGAAAGCAGGCTCAGACCTTCTTCCATTTTACGCCCTCTCTGGTATCCTCCAGTACTATGCCTTCTGCAAGAAGCTCTGCCCGGATGGCGTCTGCCTTTGCAAAATCCTTTTCCTTCTTTGCCGCTTTTCTCTCTTCAATCTTTTCCATGACATGACGAACAAGCGCTTCATCCGCTTCTTCCTCTTTTGCCGCGCCTGCGCTGCACAAATCAAGGGAAAGCACTTCATCAAAACTCTTTGCCAGCTCCCGCTTGGTTTTGTCATTCATGTCCGCCTTTAACATTTCATATAAAACCGTAATTGCCATGGAGGAATTGATGTCATTGCAAAGCGCGTCTTCAAAACGTTTTTTGAAGGCATCAAACTTCTCCTGCTCTACCGCCCCCTCATCGTCCAGTTCTGCAATCCGTTTTACCAGCTTATTGTATACATTCGTCATGTTATCCAGCACTTCATAGGAAAACTCCAGCGGCTTGCGGTAATGGGACTGTAAGCAGAACAATCTGTAAACCAGAGGATTATATCCCTTTTTCTCCAACAGGGAAACCGTCAGGAAATCCCCCTTTGATTTGCTCATCTTGCCGGTTTTGTCGTTCAGGTGATGGACATGGAACCAGTAATTGCACCATTTATGTCCGAGATACGCCTCGCTCTGGGCAATTTCATTGGTGTGGTGGGGAAAAATATTGTCCACGCCGCCGCAATGTATATCCATATATTCGCCCAGATGCTTCATGCTGATGCAGGAGCATTCGATATGCCAGCCGGGATACCCCAGCCCCCACGGGCTTTCCCATTTTAATTCCTGGTCCTCAAACTTGGACTTGGTAAACCAAAGCACAAAGTCGCTCTTGTTTTTCTTGTTGGCGTCCTCCTCCACATCGTCCCGCACGCCGACCAAAAGCTCCTCCTCGCTCTGCCCGGAAAAGATATGGTAGTTTTCCAGCTTTGAGGTATCAAAATAAATATTCCCGCCCATCTCATAGGCATAGCCCTTTTCCAACAAAACCTGAATCATATGGATAAATTCCGCTATGCAGTTCGTGGCAGGCTCCACCACATCGGGACGCTTTATATTGAGCTTACGGCAGTCGTCAAAGAAAGCGTCCGTATAAAATCTTGCAATTTCCATGACGGTCTTATGCTCCCTTTTCGCCCCCTTTAACATCTTATCTTCCCCGGTGTCCGCATCGCTGGAAAGATGACCTACATCCGTGATATTCATGACGCGCTTTACATCATACCCCAGATAACGCAATGTTTTTTCCAGCAAATCCTCCATAATGTAACTGCGCAGATTGCCGATATGTGCAAAATGGTATACGGTCGGTCCGCAGGTATACATTGCGACCTTCCCGTCCTCGTTCGGTACAAACAATTCTTCCTTTTTGCTCAGGGAATTGTAGAGCGTCAGTTTATTGTCCATGATATCCTCCATTCCGATAAAAAAGGGATAAACCCACCCCAGACAGATGAATTTACCGCCCTTTCTGTATCACTATTAGTAGAATAAGCAAAAATCCCCTTTTTGTCAACATGGATTATTCCCGTAATCTCCATATTCTGCATGGCGGCAGCCCCGGCAGGCAGAATATGAAACCTCCGGGGATGATTCCTATTATCCTTTATTACAGCCCGGACATCCCGTGCAACGGCCCTCTTCCCTGCCTTCCTCATTTGTAACATCCGCCGCATATAACTCCCTTGGTGTGTTCAGCATACAGATGGCCTGGGCGGCAATCCCCTCGCCCGCGCCGGTAAAGCCCAGGCCTTCCTCTGTAGTCGCTTTTACATTTACCTGCATCATTTCAATACCAAGCGCTTGCGCGATATTTTCCTGCATGGATTCTATATAAGGACGCATCTTAGGCGCCTGCGCAATAATAGTCGCATCTATATTTTCTATGAGAAAACAGTTGTCCTCCAACAATTCGCCGACCTTTTTTAACAGCGTCAGGGAGGAAATTCCCTTGTACGCAGGCTCCGTATCAGGAAACTGTTTCCCGATATCCCCCAAGGCGGCGGCCCCTAACAGCGCGTCCATGATGGCATGCAGCAGCACATCCGCATCCGAATGTCCCAACAATCCTTTCTCATATGGTATTGTGACCCCGCCCAAAACCAGCGCCCTGTTTTCTGTGAGCCGGTGTACATCATATCCCATTCCTATCCGCATAACATCACCTCATTCTTTCTAGTATTATTATTACCACTATCCCCTTGTTTTCCTGTATTGTCAATACCTTTTTGCTTTCGTTTCCGTATGCTTGTACCAGAACGGACGCCAAACCGGAGAAGATATAGCCACATGCAGAAATGCCGCAGATATCCGTCAGGACATCTACAGCACTTCCGTTTTATGCATCCGGCGCCTATACCGCAATACCGGATACATGCTGTGCAATAATTTCCCTTGCCTCATCAATACTGATGTCGGCCTCCTCCAGCATCAAAGTAATCGTTTCAATTTCCCTGCTGCGTTTCTCCTTTTTCAACTCTGCCAGTTCCTTTTCTTCCGCATGGAGCCTTTCCTTTAGTCCCGCAATCAGTTCTTCTTTTTCACGAATCTTTTCCTCTATCGGCTTTCTTTGTCCTCTTGCCATATCTTTCCTCCTGAAATGAACTACTAAAGTATATGGACAAGATAATTGATTTATTCCTCACAAACATTACTTTTTCACAAATATTACTCTCAAACCTTCTGCCATCTCACAGCCGCTTTTTTGCCGATGCCGTGATAATATACCAGAAGCAGTAAAATTGCCGTCAGGGCAGGAAGCCTGCGTACACGCCCGCCGCGGTGCGCCCAGTGGATAATCCTTTCCACAAGCTCCCTCTTTTCTTTCTCAGTCATGCCGTGCGCGCTGTCTGCAAAGTAAAGCAGCAGATAAGCGAAGCCCGCTATCATCGCGAGTGTCGCATACAATCTTACTGGCTCGCCATCCCCTGTTTTAGGCTCACTGTCCTTCTCATTGCCGGTTTCAGCCGGAGAGTCCTTGTATGCCAAGGCATATGTAGAAAACCGGTCTGTTTCTATGGTTATGGTATCCTCGTCGTTGTCCTTGTCCGCCAGAACCTGCGTTTCCCCGTTATGCACGCGGATAACCGTGTACTCCCTCTGTCTGGCGCTGTCAGTGTTTTTCAAGCCTTCCGGCACGGCAAGCGTAATCTGAATCATGCCCGCGGTTTCCGTTATCCTGTTCTGGGTTTCCCCGACCACCTTAAAAAGACTGATATCGAGGTACTGCCCCATCTCATAGCTTCCAAGAGCGCCCTCGGCAGCCATTTTATCTTCCTCACTCACACTGTCCCCTGCATCTGTCACGGTCAGGATAATCTTAATGTTCAGTCCGTTTTGTGCCTGCTGTCTTTCCTCCTCCGTTAAAATGACATTTGCCAAATCAGTTCCCGACATGGATATGGTGGTTTCAGGGGCATTTTCCCCTTTTGCTACCTCTTTATGAAGTTCTCCCGCTGCCGTGCCAGACGCATTGGGGACAGCACTGCCTCCAGCATCTCCGCCTGTATCCCCGTTACCGCTTCCGGTCTCTTCACCCGGATTTTCGCCGCTTCCCGTGGCAGGTATGGACTCCGTCCTCGTCAGATAACCGCAGACACTGCAATGAAACTGCTTCTCCCCCGCTTCCGTCGCCGTGGGCGCTTTTACTTCCGTGCCGCTGTCCTCGGTATGGGCAGCCTCATCCGTGCGGTTCCCGCAGGCGCATTCATGCCAGTGGCTGGTTTCATTACTCTTCCACTCGCTTCCCGGGCTGTGCACATGGCCCATAATTGTTTTATCAATTAAAACACTCTCTCTTCTGCCATTGCAGCTAACCTCGATTTGCCCGGTCACTTTTCCTGACGTCACTCCAGCCGCCGGGGTGTTTTTGAAATCATTTATGGTTGTATCCACTCTGGAAATACCCGCACTGTTCAATGCCCTGTCTATCAAACTCCGGATGTCATCCTCGCTGGTGTCGTTGGATACCGCCATCCCTTCCAGCGCTTCCTCTATTTTCTCTTTTGCCTTTTTTGCCCTGACGTCATACACAACCAACTCTATGCCGTCTGTCTCTGCTCTTCCCGCTTTATTAGATACTATGCATCTGTACAGATGCCCATCATCCTCCTCCCGGGGTTTATTAACACTGATTGTGGCAGCAGTTTCCCCGGATATATTCACAAATCCGCTGCCGTCATTTCTGTTAACCTGCCACTGGTAACTTAAGTTCTTTCCCGTTGCTGTCACGGAAACAGATTCGTTTGCCGTTGAATCGCATCCGATTATTTCAGGATAATCGGTGATTACAGGAGCCTCCACCTTCTCCGTCCATGAGGCATAAATCGTTGTCACTTCCGTAATGGGGCTGGCAAAGTCAAACGCTTCGCTGCCTCCCTCCGCCGTCACCCAACCTGCAAAGTCATAGCCTTCTTTTTCAGGGGGCACAGCAGGCGCTGTCACTGTGTTTGGGAAATTGATATGGTTATTTTTTGAAACATATTTTGTTTCATATACTTCTGTTCCATTCATAAAATGCACAGCGTAAAAAGTATAAGGCATGGTTATGCCGGAATCAGCCACACAAGGCGTCTGATATCCAAATGCTATCCCATCTATCATGCACTGGTAGGTTCCCGGAGAAGCGCCCAGCGCCTCGCATATAATTACATTGCCGTCCATTGTAACATCTGTCCATTCCTCATCTGTCATCAGATTTTTCAACGTGACAGCCCCTAAGACAGTCGGGTCGTTTCCGTCATATCCCACTATTGTTATCTTTATCTTCACATCTACTGTACCCGCCGCATTCACCACCGATGGGGATATTTCCATTACTCCCCCGACAACCAATACCACTGCAAGCAGCGCTGCCATGATTTTAAATGAAAAATTTCCCTTTCGTTTTTTCATATGTCCTTTTACTCCTGTTTTGATATTCTCTTATTAAAGATGCTAAATGTGCGTTCCTTTCATATAATTGTATCATAAAATTTTCCACCATTTTTGTTAATTTTGTACCAAAATAGGTTAATTTTGCTGTTCTGCTCCTGCTTTTTTGTTTTTAGGACATAAAAATAGCGCGCTGCTCCATAGGTGACTATTTACCTATGGAGCAGCGCCCTCATCTGGTAATCATATTCATTGCTTTTCCTACATCAGTCATTATAATGCCCCTTACAAGATTTCACAAAAATTTGGGCATCAAAAACCTCATAAACCAAACGATGAGTGCGTGAAGAAATCTCTGTAAATTAGATTTTCTATGATAATGGATGGGGCTGAAGGCTCGATTTTTAAGCCTTCAGCTCCTAGTTTATATATAACAGCACATGCCGTGCATGTCAAGGGCAGGCGAATGAATCCGCCCGTTTTCCTGTGTATGAGAGTGGTTATTCCGGTAACCGTCCTTCGTACATAATGCTCAATTCGCCGTAAACCTGCCCCCAGTTGCGGATGGGCATGGACCATTTTTTCGTCGCCTCAAAGGTTGCCAGATACAGTGCTTTTAAAAGTGCCGTATCACTGGGGAAAACGCTCCTTTGGCGGTTTAATTTTCTGTAGGTGGCATTCAGGCTCTCAATGGCGTTTGTGGTGTAAATCACTTTTCGGACCTCCATGGAAAACTTGAAAATTGGTGTGATAACATCCCAGTTCTCACGCCAGCGTTTCATGGAATTCGGATATTTTTCGGACCATTTAGCTGTAACTTTTTCCAACGCCTCCAATCCCTTTTCTTCGTTTAAAGCATGATATATAGTCTTCAAATCTGCAGCAAAAGGCTTTCGGTCTTTTTCTGCCACATATTTCAGGGTGTTGCGTACCTGATGCACGATACAGCGCTGATATTCGGTCTGTGGATATGCCGCTGCAATGGCTTCTTTCATTCCGGTCAATCCATCGGCAAAGATAATCAGAATGTCTTTTACACCACGGTTCTTTAAATCGTTCAGAACAGAAAGCCAGTATTTAGAACTTTCATTGTCTCCGGCCTGAACTGTCAGCACTTCCTTCTTCCCGTCCATGTTGATGCCCAGAATGACATATGCTGCCAGACTGCGGATAATGCCATTGTCCCTTACGGAATAATGGATTGCATCGATATACAGAACCGGATAGACCTCGCCCAAGGGTCTTTTTTGCCAGTCTTCAATCTGGGGCAGTATTTTGTCCGTAACATCTGAAATAAAGCCCTCAGAAGCTTCAAAACCATAAATATCTTCCAGGGTATCGGATATCTGCCTTGTGGTCATTCCCTTCGCATACATGGAAATGATTTTCTGGTCAATGTCGGAAATATCTTTCTGCCGTTTTTTTACTACCTGTGGTTCAAAGGAGGAGCGGCGGTCCTGGGGAACCTGAATATCCATACTGCCATAGCTGCTGTTGATTCGTTTGGATTTGTAGCCGTTACGGCAATCATCGCTGTCAGTGCGTTCAGACTTTCCGTATCCCAGGTGTTCATCCATTTCGGCCTCCATCATTTCCTTGATGGTTCCGCCAAGCAGGTCTTTGAGGGCATCCTGAATATCTTCTGCTGTCTGGATATCATACTCCTGCAGAAGCTGTTGGATAATGTTTCTTTTACCCTCCGTCATAACTACTTTGTGTACCAATTTCTTTTCTCTTGCCATAATAATAGGCCTCCTATGATTTAAATTATATCATGGAAGACCTATTGCTAATAGCTATTTACAGAAAAACTTTCATACTATCTTTCGAACTTTAACGTGGTAAATTGCCTAGCAGATGCTCTCACACAATAACTTAATTTTTCGACCCACCGAACCAAGATACCCCATAGGGGGGTACTTTCCATCCAAAAATATGAATCCCATATATACGGTATACCCTATATGAAAATACGCCTTTTAATATTGCCAATAATCTAATGTACACGTTAGAATTTCAAACTCACTCCTAATCCCCTACCAACTTATCAACAATACGTCTTTTATCCAGAAATTAAATGTACGCCATTGATTATAGAGCAAGAATGTGTGTTCAGAAAATAGTTATTCTATTGATTAAAAAATGTATCTTATTATGAAATACTTGAATCAGTTTTAATTATCGCAATAATTTTGCTAAGCATAATACAATAATCAATTTTAAACTTCTCTGATATTACAGTTTTTTCCAAATGTGAATATCTTGAATTTTCTGCTGGTGTATAAATTGGAATACATAATTGACATTGATAATGTAACTCTTGTATAATATCCGATTCACCAATTGGTCGTCTTTTTATAGGATCATTTGAATAAGATTCAATCTCTTTTGCTGTATTAATAGTTATATTTATAAAATCATTAATAGTTAATAAAATATCTTTATTCCAAATGTTATATATTTTAATTTGTTCCATAAGTCTATGTATCTCTCTAAGAGTTTTTAGTATTTCATTAAAGCTAAGATTTGCACCATTTATTTTATTATAGAAACAAAAAATCCAGTATTTTTGGAACGTTTACCGAGAGAGTGTAGGAATAATCAAGAAATAAACGACTTTTCTACACTCTCCGGTACCACGTTTCGCTTTTGTTTCTGCAATAAGAATATGGCTATATTATGACATAAATCATACCTCTTTACAATAAAAAATGCCGCCGATTGTCAATGGGCAGCGAGGTATTATAACCATATTCAAATTGTACCGGCACGACTTTACTGTGCCTTGTTGTAGTTTGCAGAACTGATGCCAAGGAGAACCCCAAGGAAGGTGTCAACAGCCGTAATGGTGCCGACTACCTGCTCGCCATAGGGAAGCCCCCAGATCCCTGCCAGCGCAAAGTACAGGGTACCCGCCGCCGGAAGCAGAAACTGCGCGATCCATTTCAGTACATCATAGGTTTTGTTACTCATGCTCATGATTTAGTTCCTCCATTTCATAGGTTGATTTATGAATCGGTAATTTGTTTACCTCATTCATCACACGTTTTGCGGAACCGTTTCCGCCCATTTTCTCATAAGGTTTGTAGAGATACTCGTAGAGATTTTCATACTCGTCCGAAGTGATGTATCCCCTTTCTATGTAGACCATACCCAAATACATAATACGGTCATGCCCAAGCCCTATGAGCATTTCGGTTTTTACGTCTTTTTTCTCAAGCCGCTTTGTTATGTAGGCCCACAGCCCAGAAGACGCAAGAACTGAGCTAAATATAGTTAGTAATATTTGAAACCATTGTTCCATGTCATACCTCCTGTATAATATTTTGTGGCGACCTATCAAATATAACCAGCTTCTTGTTTACGACTGTTACTGTCTTGTCGAATAGGTCTTCATAAAGCCGAATAAGGTTTTCTCGCTGCTTTCTGGATAATAGTTTATAGAAACTGCCCATCCAGCCGCGGAACATATTCTCTACATTTTCATATAGCACTTCCCCGTTTCTGACTTTCACAGCCAGTTTCTTCAACTTTCTGCGCATCGATGTAACTCTGTCCGGATTTATGCGTTTAATGATTTTTCCATCTTTGGTAAGCGTGTACTTTACTTGCAGGTATTTGTATGTGCTGGATATTTTCACAATACGTGTCTTTTTCTCGTTGATATGAATGCCGTATTCAGAAGCGATAATCCGAATATGCTCAAGCAAATCCAGTAGCTCTTCCTTGCTCGGGTTCATGATGTACCAGTCATCCGTGTATCTTCCATAGAATTTCTGGCTCCTCACGTATTTAACATAATTGTCAATGCGACATGGATAATAAATCCCTATGACTTGTGATAGTTGATCGCCAATGTTGACAGACTTCTCCATCCATTTTTCACCGGTCAGCTTTTCCTTTGGGATATTGCGATATTCCAGCTTGTTGAAGGTATCGGTCAAACAATTGGCATATTCCTCATCAGTCATATAAGAGACATCAATCTTAAACCCGTCAAATATAAGAGACAAAAGCCATTCAATAAACTCATCGTCATCGAACAGCTTTAACAACTCCCGCTTTGCAATCTCATGAATAATATTGTCGTAGAATTTTGAGAAGTCTCCGAACAGAATATATCCTTCGTTACCATGCAGTTTGTAATATTTCCGAAGATGTACCTCAAACCGATCTCTTTGGTGTGAAATACCTCGCCCCTTGATAGAAGCTCCATTGTCGTAAATAATCCGTTTCTTTACTTCTGGCAACAGAACATCATCACATAATACATGGCGAACGATACGGTCTCTGATTCGAATACTTATGATAGGTCTTACCCGGCCCCGTTCAGACAGCGAGAATTCTTCCGTCGGACCATTTTGAAGAGTCCGATTAAGAAGATCATCTTGTATGGAAAAGATATAGCGCAGAAAATTCGTCATGAACTTCTGAGTTGTTTCTTTCCATTTGCTGCCTTTCACGGAAGCCTTGTAAGCCCTATACAAATTGTTGGCGTCAGACAAAATCTCTTCATACGTCATATTTATTCACCGTGATAGCAATACTTACCGTAGTAAATTGCGTCCAGCTTTGTCATT
>CAJTKU010000008.1 GCA_910577015.1 uncultured Lachnospiraceae bacterium
TCAGATATTAAGGGATTATTTACAGTCGGTGTAACATATGTTTGACAAACCTACAATCAGACCAACATGGAATTGTAATAGCATATTGCCAAAATTCATATAAAATGCTATTATACCTATGACAAGGCAACAATAAAGAAAAGGATGTGATTCGACCGATTATTGTGCTGTCGGTTACCGATAGAATAATAGACGGAAAGAGCAGAAAGTCAGAAATGAACAAGGAATAATAGACTGCTAAAGCAGCTTTTATTTTGGTGTCATAAATGATTTTTGCTCTGTATATAGTTGTTGGTTGGCTACAGAGTAATGTCTGTAGTTTTTTTTGTGCCTTGTCAAAAAACAGGAGGAAAAGAATGATAAAAATTAAGAAGGTTGAAAATCAGGATGAAAAAACAAGAATTACGCTGGAAATTATGAATGCTTTACCAGAATGGTTTTCGCCACCGGAAGATATTGTAAATAAGTCAGTGATACATAGGGATTATCCGTTTTTTGTAGCATATTTTGAGAATAAGGCGGTTGGATTTGCAGCATTAAAGATTCATAATCGATATACGGCGGATATTTATAATTTTGGTATATTAAGAGAATACCATAGAATGGGAATCGGGCATAAGCTATTGGAATACTGCGTTCAATGGTGTAAAGTAAATTCTTTTATATTTTTAACGGTCAAGACATTGGATGAATCAGCAGTTTATGAACCGTATAAAGGTACGAGAGCATTTTACAAAAAAGAAGGATTTTACCCGTTGGAAGTGTTTACAACGTTTTGGGATGAAGAGAATCCGTGCTTATTTATGATAAAAGTATTGAAGGAGGAACAGGAAAATGATTATTGATGCGCATATGCATTTACCGGTAAAAGATGAATGCACATCCTTTCATCAAAAAAAAGAAAATTTGTTATATGAAATGCGTATGAATAATGTGAGGGGGGGAATTGTTATATCAGATTCTTGTACTGAAAGCGCTATTGGCTCTATGGATGAATGCGTGGAATTATTTAAAGAAATAAGTAATGTTTCTATTGTTGGGGGAATAAGTCCATATTTTGAATTTCAAGCACAGTTTATAAAATTGGAAAAGTATTTATGTAAGAAGCTGCTTGTTGGAATTAAGCTGTTCACTGGGCATGAAGCATTTTACCTTACAGATGAAAAGTTAAAAGAGATATATCAACTTGCAATACAATACAATGTACCAGTGCTTTTTCATTCCGGATGGGATAACAGCCAATATAGCGATGTAAAATTAGTAGCTGAGATTGCAAACAATTATCCAAAATTGAAATTAATTGTATGTCATTGTTTTTATCCGGAATTAGAGAAGTGTATGTTTCTTTTGGATTTGGAAAATGTCTTTTTTGATTTGTCTTCTATTGCTGATAACGTAAGTACACGTGAAAACTCATCAAGTGAAATAATAAAAATAATAAACTTGGTTCCCCAAAGAGTAATATTTGGTTCTGATTTTTCCTGCTGCAGCCAGAAGGAACATATAGAGTTTGTAAGAAAGCTTAAATTGGCAAAGAGTATTGAAGACAATGTTTTTTGGAGAAATGCAAAATCAATCTTTAACTTACAGTATCAGACCAACTCTTGACCCCTGAATACTATTACAGTATAATACATGTAGTTTATATTGACAGCGGTTTCATTGCCACCGGGTAATGAAAGTAAACGCCGGGCTTTCCATCGTTAGGTCTCAGAAGACGGAAAGAACCGGCGTTTTGTAAGTTTTGTAAGGAGGATGAAATGAACCGGCAGTCTAAGTTTGCGGAATTTATAAAATATGCAGTCTTGAATATCATGGGCATGTTAGGATTGTCATGTTATATACTTGCAGATACTTATTTTGTATCAAAAGGCCTGGGAACAAAGGGGTTGACGGCGCTTAATCTGGCAATTCCCGTATATAGCTTTATCCACGGAAGCGGTCTGATGCTGGGAATGGGGGGCGCAACAAGGTATTCTGTTTTCAGGGGACAAAGGAGCGGGAAAAGCGGGGACAGTATTTTTATGAATACCGTGTATCTTTCCGTGGCAATATCCATGCTGTTTCTTCTGACAGGAGTGTTTTTTTCGGACGGGCTTACGCAGCTTTTGGGAGCGGATACAGAAGTTGCAGATATGACAGAAACCTATCTGAAGTTCATTCTGCTGTTTGCCCCGGCATTTATGATGAATGACGTGTTGATATGCTTTGTCAGAAACGATAAGAACCCGCGTCTTTCCATGCTTGCCATGCTTGTAGGAAGTCTTTGCAACATTGTTCTGGATTATGTTTTCATATTTCCCCTCGGCATGGGAATCCTTGGGGCTGTGCTGGCAACGGGGGCAGCGCCTGTCATCAGTATGCTGCTTTTATCCCTGCATTGGAAAAACGGAAAAAACGGTTTTCATTTCACGTGGAAAAAGCCGGAACTTTCCTGTATGTTTTCCGGCCTCCCCTTGGGATTTCCGTCGCTGGTGGCGGAAGTGTCTTCCGGCGTAGTGATGATAGTGTACAACATTATCATATTAAAGATTGCCGGGAACACCGGTGTTGCCGCATACGGTGTGGTTGCCAATCTTTCACTTGTGGTGATGGCAGTTTACACCGGGCTGGCGCAGGGGATGCAGCCTGTTATCAGCACTGATTGCGGAAAGGGTGATACAGAAAGCGTCCGCAAGGTGGTGCGTTATGGGATGGCGGCAATGATTGTGATATCGTTGGCAATCTATCTGGTTATGTATGGATTTGCTTCCGGAATTGCAGGAATATTTAACAGTGAAAACGACGCTGCCCTGCAAAGTCTTGCGGTGCCGGGAATCCGTCTGTATTTTACGGCGGCGCCTTTTGCCGGTTTTAATATTGTTATTTCCGCCGTTTTTACTTCAACACAAAGGGCCGTGCCTGCGCATTGGATTTCTTTGCTGAGAGGATTTGTATTGATAATACCTTTGGCAGTTTTGTTATCGGGAGTATGGGGAATATACGGTATATGGCTGGCTTTTCCCGTAACAGAAGGAATGGCTGCCGTTTTGGGGGCGGTACTTTACAGAAAATTACCCAATTCCGTGTAACAAATAAAAGTGCAACAAAGGAAGAAATGTGGTATACTCATTTATGTTAAAAAACGGATATATAAGATGGATGGGAGTTTACATGCAGGATAAAACGATAGCGATAATGATACTTTGTCTGTTTGCCGCCATGATTTTGGCTGCCGTGTGGCATATGCGTAAGAAAAGGCGCAGACGTCCTCTTATTGTGGATGAGATGGAAGGACATGATTTTGAGTATTATTGCGCTGATTTACTGAAGGAAAGAGGATTTCTGGAGGTGGAGGTCACAAAGGGCAGCGGGGACTACGGTGTGGATATACTTGCGGAAAAAGACGGGGTCACCTACGCCATCCAGTGTAAATGCTACAGCGCCCCGGTGGGGGTGGCGGCAGTGCAGGAGGCTTATGCGGGCAGGGATTACTACGACAGGATGGTCGGGGCAGTGCTTACAAACCAGTACTTTACCGCCCCGGCAGTGGAGGCCGCCAAAAAACTCAAAATCCTATTATGGGACCGGGGATATATGGAAGAACTGATGGGAGAGTAAAAACAGGTCCCATTGGGACCATGGATATATGGAAGAACTGATGGGAGAGTGAAAAGAGGTGGGTATAAGTATGAATATACAAGGAATGCTGAACGAGGTGCTTGTACGGTTGTTCCGCAATATTAATGCAATCGAAGAGAACATTGTGAAACAGAGCGGATATCAAAACATGACAATAAACGACATGCATGTCATAGAAGCAATCGGCACGGAAGAACCGAAAAACATGACGGCAGTTGCCCATGCCCTCATGGTTACCACCGGGACGTTAACGATTTCCGTGAACAGTCTGGTAAAAAAAGGATTTGTGGAGCGTACACGCAGTGAAAAAGACAGGCGGGTGGTTCTTGTATCCCTCACGGAAAAAGGGCAAAAGGCTTTTGCAGAGCATCAGAAATTCCATGAAGATATGGTAAAGGCTGTTATGGAGGAACTAAGTGGGGAAGAACAAGAGGTTTTGGGAAGGGCGCTCGGACGCCTGAACCGCTTCTTCCGGGAAGAGCAGGCCAGGGGGCAGGTTTCCCGGAAGAAAACGGATAAATAGATACAGTGTCAATAGGAATCCAATGCTTCGGTCAGGGTGGTAAAGTCAGAAGGCCCTTTGTCTAAAAAGAAGGAGTGAAAACGCAAATCACTGTATTCTTCTCCCCATTTTTCGCGTGCCGTTTCTTTCAAACGGAGGATTTCCAGATAACCGAGATAATATTTTAAATAATTGGAGGGTTCCTCCGCAATATAATTGTATACATTGCGTGTGGTATCCGCGTCCGTGATGCCGAAGGTGGAAAGCACCTGATGCACCTGTTCATAAGACGCCCCGTCATAATGAATGGATAAATCCAACAGGGCATACAGGCATAACTGCACATTGCGGTTATGCTTTTCTAAAGTGTAGGCAAAGGCAATGTCTTCGTTGCCCTGTTCGGCTGCAAGCTGTGCAGCGTAATCATAGGACATAAATTCTACATATACGGCCCAGCCTTCCACATATCCTCCATACCATAATATCTGCCGCACGGGACTGTCTTTTTTCTTTTGCAAGTTAAGCTGGTTGTAGACAGACTGGTAGAGATGTCCCGGATAACCTTCATGGGCCAGGGTGGTATAAAGTTCCAGGCCGTCGGGTGTAGATTTTTCGTTGATATAAATCACGTTGTTTTGCGTGTCGTCCAAAGGCGGCGTCAGATAAAAGGCAGGCGCGCAGTATTCCTGCAGGCTGGGAGATACGGTTTTGACGGAAAGCGCAGGAAGGCGGGCGCCTAAGACATTGCCCCCGGGAAAATCAGGAAAGTCCTCTGACATTCTTGCCTGCAGGTCAGCCAGCATTTCATCTGCCGTCTGAAGGGAAAAGCTGTTTTGCGTAATGGACTGCATCCAGACGTTTGCGGCATCCTGCCGGGACATTAATAGATTACGCAATTCCTTATATTCCGAATCAAATTGCGGATATAAGACAGCTTTTATTGCCTCAATGGAAAGAGATGAGCCTGTGTTTTTCTTTACCAGCCATACATAATAATCTCTGCCGAGAGGTGTAAAGCACAGTCCCGCAGGCAGGGAAGTGCCGTCGTCCATAAGCAGGAAAAGGCCGTCTGCCAAAGATTCATAGGCAGGCTGCATTACGGTAGAGAGCAGGCGGTTATTTTCCGCTTCATATTTTTGCGCCGCTTCTTCCGTGATAAGATTCTGGTTTATAAGACTTTGCAGCCGTTCGGTAAAAGTAGTCTGCAAAAAGTGGGTGCCTGCGGCAAGTTCTTCTTTGGAGAGAATGGTATAGCACTGGTCGCGGACTTTTTGCAGGGAAGAATCTGACTGCAGCAGACCGGCTGCCGCTTTTTCCTGTTCATAGGTGAGAAGCGCAGCAAAATAGTCGTCCGTCTGCTCTAAAAGCGCAAGGTAATCCTCCAAATCCTGCACAGAACGAAAGGTGTATTCGGCCAGCAGTATGGGAAGCTGCGACTGCATTCCGGAAGACGGCGAAAGCGGTTCGTCATAATAAGGGAAAAGGTTTCCTTCCCTTGTATGTGTAAGAAATCTATACAAAAGAGTATAAGTATACTGCTGGTTTTCATTTAGTTTATTATAGTCCAAATCCTCCAGTTTTGAGATATAATCCTCCAGTTCAGCTTCTGATTCCGATTTGCCCGCAGCCGTATAGCAGGGAAGAACGGGGGTATAGCGTTCAATACCGTAGTTTTCCGGGTATGCCAGCGTATAATGCAGGTTCAGGGTGTTTCCTTCCAGCTCTTCCTGAAAAATAGTCATGGAAAGAGAATCAAATTCCTTTGCGTCGCTTCCGGAGCGAAAAAGAAAAAAAGTGAGGAACAGCAATGCAGGAATCAGGAAAAACAGGGGAATTATTTTTTTGGAAAATGAAAAATGAGGCATAAAGGGGTCCTGTATGTTTTTTAATTATATATATGCAGGAAGCAGGGGGGTTTATGTTTGATGTTTCAGATACTCTTTTGTTTTATCTATGGACGGAACGGAAAAAATATGCTAGAGTATAAGCGAAAAAGTTGTTCTCAATACTTCATAAATCAAAACGGCGAAGAGATTGGCAGAAATGAGGAGAAAAAATGAAAAATTCAGAGCTGCAAAAGATTGCAAATAAGGTCCGCAAGGGCATTATTTCCTCGGTTTACAGTGCAAAGGCAGGACATCCCGGCGGTTCTTTATCGGCGGCAGATATGTTTACCTTTCTTTACTTTGAAGAAATGAACGTAAATCCCGAAAATCCCGACATGGAGGACAGGGACAGGTTTGTATTGTCCAAAGGCCACACGGCGCCCGGACTGTATGCGGCGCTTGCCTACAGAGGCTTTTTTCCAGTGGAAGATTTAAGCACTTTACGGCATTTAGGCTCTTATCTTCAAGGGCATCCCTGCATCAATATACCGGGCGTGGACATGTCGTCAGGCTCCCTGGGACAGGGTGTTTCCACCGCGGTGGGTATGGCGCTGGCAGCAAAAATGGACAACAAAGATTTTCGTACATACACTCTTTTGGGGGATGGCGAGATTCAGGAAGGACAGGTCTGGGAGGCGGCCATGTTTGCGGGACACAGGAAGCTTGACAACCTTTGCGTGATTGTGGACAACAACAATCTGCAGATTGACGGACCCGTGGATGAAGTCTGCTCTCCTTATCCCATCGACAAAAAGTTTGAGGCGTTTAACTTTCATGTCATCAATATTGACGCACACGATTTTGACCAGATTAGAAATGCGTTTCGTGAAGCAAGGGAAACAAAAGGAATGCCAACCTGCATTGTGATGCACAGCATCAAGGGAAAAGGGGTATCTTTTATGGAAAACAATCCCGGATGGCATGGGAAGGCCCCCAATGAGGAACAATATAAGACGGCTATGGCGGACCTTGTAAAAGAAGGGGAAGAACTGGAAAAGGCAGGTGAGGAATAATGGCAGATACAGGGGTAAAAAAGATTGCAACCAGGGAAAGCTATGGAAACATGCTGAAGGAACTGGCGGAAGAATATCCAAATCTTGTGGTTTTGGACGCAGACCTTGCGACAGCCACCAAAACTGATATTTTCAGGAAAGCGTATCCCGAAAGGCATATTGACTGCGGCATTGCGGAAAGCAATATGGTCGGAATTGCAGCAGGACTGGCAGCGACAGGAAAGATTCCGTTTGTAAGTTCTTTTGCCATGTTTGTGGCGGGGCGTGCGTTTGAGCAGGTCCGCAATTCGGTGGGTTATCCGCACCTGAACGTAAAGATTGGCGCCACCCATGCAGGAATTACGGTGGGAGAAGACGGCGCAACGCATCAGTGCAACGAAGATTTGACGCTGATGAGGACCATTCCCGGTATGGTGGTGATGTGTCCTTCCGACGATGTGGAGGCGCGTGCAGCCGTTCGTGCAGCGATAGAGTATGAGGGTCCCGTGTATCTGCGTTTCGGACGTTCGGCAGTACCGGTTATCAATGACCGGCCCGATTTTCATTTTGAAATCGGTAAAGGCACTGTGCTGAAAGAAGGGACCGACGTCACGATTGTGGCAACGGGGATTTGTGTGGATTCGGCGCTGGGGGCGGCTAAAATGCTTGAAAGTGAGGGTATAAACGCCCAGGTGGTAAATATCTGTACCATCAAACCGCTGGATGAAGAACTGATAATAAACTGTGCGAAAAAAACCGGCAAAATAGTGACGGTGGAAGAACATTCCGTTATCGGTGGTCTGGGAAGCGCGGTGTGCGACGCACTGTGCAAGGAATATCCCGTACCTGTATGCAAACTCGGAATGCAGGATGTATTCGGGGAATCCGGTCCGGCGGCAGTGCTTGTGGAAAAATACGGACTGGATGCAAAGGGAGTCTGCAAATCCGTAAAAGAATTTCTAAAAAAATAAAATGAGGGTGGGGAAGCCCATAAAATGCCTCCTTTTTTGACGTATCATTAACAACAGGATACGGAGAAAGGGAGGTCTTTTTATGGAAAAAAGGGGATGGATGGCATTTATCTTTATCTGTACATGTGTGCTTACGGGAGTTACAGGGTGCGGAAAAAGTGAACCGGAGCCTGTATATCCCGTCATACAGGCAGAGCAGGATTATGAGAAACCAAAGCAGGTGGAGGTTATACCCAAAGAAGCCATGAGAAACGGTATCAACAGTTTTGCTTACCATATGTATGATAAACTCGGGGAGCAGGAAAACGTGTTTTTTTCCCCGTACAGTCTGTGCAGCGCGCTTTCACTTCTGGATGTAGGTGCGGATTCCGAAACAAAAGAAGAACTGGAAGAATTGCTGGGCATCGCAGATTTGGACGCATGGAATGGGGAAATGAAAGGGTATCTGGAAAAAGAATGGAGTGATGACACTTTTGTCATAACTGCAAATGCCATATGGATGGATGAAAACAAAGAATTTGCCCCAAATGTGCAGGCTGACTTTTTGCAGCCGGCAGGATACTATTATAAATGTGAAGTGTTTAAGGCGGATTTCAGGGAAAATCCCCAGGACGCAATCCGGGAGATAAACAACTGGACGGACAAAAATACAAGGGGTATGATACCGCAAATCGTGGGGGCAGTACCGGCAAACACCGTAATGGCTTTGCTGAATGCCGTTTATTTTGAAGGAAAATGGGAAACACCGTTTAAGAAAGAGAGTACTTTTGAAGATACTTTTCATGGAACGGACGGGGACAGCCGTGTGGAAATGATGAACCAGTACAGGGAGGATTATGCCTATGTGGAATGCGGCGGCATAAAAGGAATAGCGCTTCCGTATCTGGGCGGGAATGTGGTTATGAAGGTGTTTTTACCGGCAGAAGACGGAGAGGATATCACCGCTTTATTTTCTGTGTTGGATATTGAAGAGAGAGAAAAACTGTTAAACAGTCTGGATGACGTGGAAAAAAAGGAGATAAGCAGGCTTGCCCTCCCGAAGTTTTCCATGGAAAAAAGCATTGACGGCATAGAAGAAATTTTACAGGATATGGGTGTGGCAGCAGCATTTCGCGAGGATGCCGGTTTTGACAAAATAGGAACGGGTTTGTACGTTTCCCGGATACTTCATAAGGCAAAAATTGAAGTGGATGAGGAAGGAACAAAGGCCGCTGCCGCAACGGCGGCGCTGATGAATGACAGCGCTGCTCTCATGGAGGAGGAATTCACAGAATTTATAGTGGATAAGCCGTTTGTCTATGTGCTGCAGGATGCAGAAACCGGAATTATTCTTTTTATGGGCAGGGTAAATAACCTGTAATAACCGGAAATACGGGATTGTTACAAATTTTTTTGTGAAAAATGCGTGAAAGGGCTACCTTTTCTTTGGGATATAGATTATAATGATAAAGCATGTGGCATGGGACAAGATAATATAAAGAGTGCCATCATGAGAAAAAGGAAGGAGATATCCCAATGTCAGAAAAAGAGACAACACAGAAAGTTGTGACAAAGTACGATAGAAAAGTACAGAGGAGAAAGGAACAAGAGTTAAAAGAGCAGAGACAGAAAAAGATAAACAGAGTGATTGGCATTGCGATTCTGGCTGTTATCATTATTGCCCTGGCAAGCATTCCGGTAAGAAAATATATTGCAACCCATTCCACTTACATTACGGTGGGTGGCGATGATATAACCAGGGCGGAGTTTGATTATTATTATAATCTGGCAAAGAACGAATACTTAAACACGTACGGAAGTATCATGTCTTACATGGGACTCAATGTAAACAGTGATTTTTCCACCCAGCGTTACAGTGAAACCATGACCTGGCAGGATTATTTTGAGCAGCTTGCCGTGGACGCCATCAAGCAGAATAAGGCGTTGCTTGCCGAGGCAGAGGCAGCAGGTTTTACTTATGACGTATCCAAAGAGTATGAAGCATTTGCGAAGTCATTGGAAAACGGGGCAGCCGAGTCAGGAGAGTCCCTGGGAAGGTACTATAAAATCAATTTCGGTAGGTATGCGTCAGTAAGCAGTATCCGTCCGTATGTGGAAGAGGGATATCTGGCGGCGGCATATTACAATACCGTTTCTGAGCAGAAGGGCGCTTCCGACGAGGAAATCAAGGCATACTACGAGGAAAATAAAGCAGAATACGACAGTGTGGATTTCCTGCTCACAGAGATTGAAGCCCAGATACCGGAGGCAAAGACCGTGACGGACGAAGCGGGTAATGAAAGCACGGCAGAGCCGACAGAAGAAGAAATCCAGGCAGCCATGGACGCGGCAAAGGAGAAGGCAGAAGAAGCGCTTCAGGTTATCGAGACAGAAGGCACAGAGAAAACAGGAATCCAGAAAGCAAGTATTCCCATTGTTTATAATGACTGGCTTTTTGACGAAGCAAGAAAAGAGGGCGATACAACGATTGCCGAGGATACGGAAGCCCATAAATATTATGTGGTGCTGTTTAAGAACAGGTATCTGGACGAAACGCCTACGGCAACCGTCCGTACGATTGTAACGTCGGCAGGCAACAGTGAAGCCATCCTTGCAGAGTGGGAAGCGGCAGGCGGCACGGAAGACGCTTTTATCAGTCTGGTGGGAGAATACAGTGAAGACACTTATACCAACAGGAACGGCGGTCTGTATAAAGAACTGGGACAATCCAATGCAGAAAGCGCCCTGAACGCATGGATATTTGACGATTCCAGAAAACCGGGTGATGTGACTACCATTGCGGAAGACCTTTACACATACATTGTTTATTATGTGGAGGAAAGCCGTCCTACATGGCAGGCAAAGATTGCCAGTACGCTTTTAAGTGATATCATGGAAGCATATCTTGAGGAAATCAAAGGTAAGTGCGAGGTATCCGACCCTAAGGGCCATCTTGCTTATTTAAAAGCGGAAAATACCAATAACACTGTGGCAGGTGCGGATGAAACTGCAACCGTACCTGTGGAAACAGAAACAGAGTAAGCCGGTAAGGATAAAAGCTGCACGGAACGGACGTTTTTGTGCAGCTTTTTTTAACTGTTACAGGGAACGGAGGTTTTATGGGCATGTCTGATGCAGAACAGAATAAACAGTCCGATTTTATGATAGAAAAAATAAAAGAAAGACCTGTTAATAAGAAAAAACTGCTGCGAAGGACGATAACGACTGCGGCAATGGCAGTTATTTTTGGCTTGATAGCATGTCTTACCTTTTTAATTCTTGAGCCGCTTTTCAGCAACTGGCTTTATCCCGAAGAAGAGCCTCAGGCAGTGGTATTTCCCGAAGAATCAAATGAAGTTTCTCCGGAAGACATGCTTGTGGAGGAAGAAGTGCCTTCCCTGCAGGAAGCAGTTGAATCCGTCATACTGGAGGATGAGCAGATTCAGAAGATTCTGGAAAATATCCAGCTTGACAAAGAGCATTACATGCAGATGTACCAGGCGCTCCTTTCCTATACTACGGAATTGTCCGCTTCCATGGTTACGGTTACCGGAGTCGCTTCGGATGTGGACTGGCTGAACGATACTTATGAAAGTACGGGCCAGACGTATGGCGTGATTATTGCCAGCAACGGAAAGGAATATCTTGTTTTAACCGACAGAAATACGATTATTGATGCGGAAAGCATTACCGTAACATTCGGCGCTGACACAAGGGTTGAGGCTTCTTTGAAACAGATGGACAGTCAGACAGGTCTTGCAGTGGTATCCGTGCCGTTAGCCCAGGTGCCGGAGGAAATAAAGGAAGAAATAAGCATAGCGGCGCTTGGCTCCTCCAATACCAGAAATCTTGTGGGGACGCCGGTGGTAGCGATGGGGTGTCCCATGGGAATAGTGGGTTCTGTGGAGTATGGCATAGTGGCGGCAGCAGGAAGCCCGCTCGGAAAGGTGGATGCCAACTACAAGCTTTTGACGACCGATATCTATGGCAGTCCGGGTTCAGTGGGAGTACTCTTTAATATGCAGGGGCAGATTGTGGGCATTATTACGCCAAACAGGACAAGTTCCGATATGAAAAACGCAGTTACCGCTATCGGCATTTCGGAGCTGAGAAAACTGATTGAAAATATGACCAACGGAAAAGAACCGGTTTATCTCGGAGTAAGCGGGATGGATGTCACGGTAAAAGCAAACCAGGAAACGGGAGTGCCGTTTGGGGCATATGTAAGAGACGTGGCAATGGATTCTCCCGCCATGCTGGCAGGTATCCAGCGTGGGGACGTAATTGTGGCGATTGAACAGGAAGAAATTAACAATTTCAGCAGTTATACGGCAGCGCTTATGAAACTGGAAGCAGGAGAAACCGCTACAGTAGTCGTGCAGAGACTGGTACAGGACAGCTACAAGGAAATGGAAATGGAAATCACGCTGGGAACAGCAGAGTAAAAAGGCTGCTTCGTGAAGAAGTTCCGTGGGGTTTGAGATTCCGTGAAGCGGAATTAAGGAGGATTGAATGAAATACATCAAAGATTATAAGGAAGGCGACCGGATTTTTGATATTTATCTCTGCAAGCATAAGCAGTCTGCGGTGACAAAGAACGGAAAGCCCTATGAAAATGTGATACTTCAGGATAAAACGGGTACTCTGGACGCAAAAGTGTGGGACCCGAACAATGCGGGGATTGAAGAGTTCGATACGCTGGATTATATCGAAGTATATGGTGAAGTGAACAATTTTCAGGGTGCGCTGCAGGCAAATATCAAGAGAATCCGTATTTGCAGGGAGGGAGAATATGACCCTGCAGATTATCTGCCCGTCAGCAGCAAGGATAATGATACCATGTATCAGGAACTGCTCGGCATAATAGAATCCATTGAAAATACATATATGAAACAGCTTTTACAGGCATTCTTTGTGGAGGATGAGGGATTTGTCAAAAAGTTCCGAAAATCTTCCGCCGCCAAGACCATGCACCATGGTTTTGTGGGCGGTCTTTTAGAGCATACGCTGGGCGTAACCAGACTGTGCGACTATCTGTGCAAGTCCTTTCCACTTTTGAAAAGGGATTTGCTTTTGCCTGCCGCCATGTTTCACGACATTGGGAAAGTGAAGGAAATATCCCTTTTCCCGGAAAATGATTATACGGATGACGGACAGCTTTTAGGACACATTATCATGGGATGCGAGATGCTGGAAGAAAAGATACGCGATATTCCCGGTTTCCCGGCAGTGCTGGCTTCCGAGTTAAAGCACTGCATTCTGGCGCATCATGGGGAATATGAGTACGGTTCTCCCAAGAAACCGGCGCTGTTTGAGGCGGTGGCGTTAAATATGGCGGACAATACAGATGCAAAACTGGAAATGATGACGGAAATATTAGGCAGCAGCCCGGATAACGGCTGGCTGGGCTATAACCGGGTATTTGAAACCAATCTGAGAAACAGCAGAATGGAATAATGTTTTTCTTTAGAGGGGCATTGGAATACGGATGGAATATAAAAAAAATGATGTGGTGGAAACAGTCATTGAAGATATGGGCACGGCAGGGGAAGGCATCGGAAAACCGGACGGATTCCTGCTGTTTGTCAAGGACGCCGTAATTGGCGATACGGTAGAAGCCAGAATCACGAAAGTGAAAAAAAATTATGCTTATGCCAGATTAGAGAAGGTGCTTGCGCCTTCTCCTTTTCGCGTGAAACCCGTTTGTTCCTGCCACAGGCAGTGCGGAGGCTGTCAGCTTCAGGCGATGGACTATGAAAGACAGCTTTTGTTTAAACAGGATAAAGTAAAGAATCATCTGGTAAGGCTGGGCGGTTTTTCCGAAGAGGAAGTAAAAAAGGTAATGGAGCCGATTGTGGGCATGGAATCCCCGTACCGGTACCGCAACAAAGCCCAATATCCTATCGGAAAAGACAGGGAAGGAAACCCGGTGGCCGGATTTTATGCCGGCAGAACCCACTCCATTATAGCAAATACGGATTGTTTTCTGGGCAGGGAAGAAAACAAAGAAATACTGGAAACCATCCTTGCCTATATGAAAGAATTTCATGTGCCGCCATACGAGGAAGAAAACGGAACAGGGCTGATACGCCATGTCCTGATACGCACAGCCTTTGCAACCGGACAGATTATGGTGTGCGTTGTCCTGAACGGGCGTAAAAAAGAAGGCGGATTTCTGCCTTATCAGGAGGAATTGCTGAAAAGACTTGCCAAAATCGACAACATGACAAGCGTGTCGGTAAGCATTAACACGGAAAAAACAAATGTTATTATGGGAAAAGAAGTCCACACCATATGGGGAAAGGATACCATCCGGGACTGTATCCGTGTCCGCGACATGGAGAAAGAAGATATGGCATTTACAGGTGAAAAGCTGGAATTTGCCATATCCCCGTTGTCTTTCTATCAGGTAAACCCCTTGCAAACGGAAAAATTATACAGTTTGGCATTACAGTATGCAGGCCTTACGGGAAAAGAAACAGTCTGGGATTTATACTGCGGTATCGGGACGATTTCCCTGTTTCTGGCAACGAGGGCAAAGCAGGTTTACGGCGTGGAGGTCATACCGCAGGCCATTGAGGACGCCCGGGCAAATGCGAAACGCAGCCATATTGAAAACGCGGTGTTTTTTACAGGAAAGGCGGAGGAAGTCCTGCCGGAATTTTATGAAAGGCACAGTCATGAAAAGGAAAGCGGCAGTATGGCGCGCCCTGATGTCATTGTTGTGGACCCGCCCCGCAAGGGCTGTGATGAAAAGTGTCTGAAGGTCATGCTGGAAATGGCCCCCGAAAGGATAGTCTACGTCAGCTGCGATTCCGCGACCCTTGCCAGGGACCTGCGTATTTTGTGCGACGGCGGTTACGAGCTGAAACGGGTGCGCCCGGTGGACCAATTTGGGCATACGGTGCATGTGGAGACGGTTTGCTTATTGTCCAAACTTAAAGTCGAGCATCATATTGAGGTAGAAGTAAACCTTGATGAGATGGAATTGACGAAGGTGGAGAGCAAGGTGACTTATGAGGAGATTAAGGGTAAGTAATCTCTATATTGCGCAGATAAAACAGAAGTGTGGTATTATTGAGAGGGTATATTACAATTTGCCGAAATCGGAAAATTTCAGACAGTCGAAATGACTGCCAGAAAAAGAAGCAGCTATAAGGGAAGCGTTGAAACATTTTCGAATGATTTAAAAAAATTTATTATAGAAATTGCAAACACGTAGATGGCATCTTTCATCTACGTGTTTGATGTAAATATTGATTAGTTTCTTGGCAATTTTAATAGATTGTCATTCGGGGTATCATTTGGCTCTGAACGAACATATTTTTCTTGCTTACTGCTGAGTGCAGGGATTAAGTTTGGATAAGGATAAATGTTTACCTGAATGGAATCAGGGTTCTTTTTTAGGTAATCATATAAGGATTCTTTGGCAAAGTATCCTGGGTTAGTACATCCTTCTACGTAAATTTCGGATATTTCAGTAGTATTGTTGGACTGTGCACATCCTGTTTTCATTTTTATTTTTATTGCTTTCATTTTCTATATTTCCTTTCAAATTTTTTTGTGAATATTCTATATAAACAATAAGAAAAGAAATCAAGTCGAACAAAAGTTTCGGTTGTCTGGGAAATTGTTCTGTGTTAAACTTACTTTGGATGAAGTACATTTGTACACAGAGGCCAGTGTTCTATTCGCTTAGATGCTGGTTTCTTTTTTTATTGAAATTTTTATTTGTTTTAATTACATAATTACTATAACACGACTCAATAAAAAAGTCAATTAAATTTTGTCCCAATATTGACAAAAATGTCCCATAGAGATATAATTAAGAAAAAGACAGGGGTGGAGCATTATGAAGAAGAAAAGCGTTCTTAATTTGATAAAATATTATTCAGAAGAAAATGATGCAGGTTTTAGGAGTGAAGCATATGAGATTGCAAAAGATTTTGATGAATCAGGAGATTACCAATTAGCCGAGTATATTATGGCATTAATGTCAAATGCGAATACATTTGTACCTCAAATGAGTGAAAATGACTCAACGTTATTTGAAAAAATTGAATCATCTGGAGATAGTTTATGGCTTCCAGATGCAGTTACACAGGATATTCTTGGAATAGTCCATGCAGTTGCACATAAAGCTGGAATAAATAAATTCCTATTTCAAGGAGCGCCAGGAACAGGGAAAACGGAAGCGGTCAAACAATTGTCTCGTATCTTAAACAGAGATATTTATATGGTGGATTTTGCTGCTGTTATTGATAGTAAATTAGGGCAGACACAAAAAAATATTTCTTCTTTATTTAAAGAAATAAATAATTTTGTTCATCCAGAAAATGTAATAATACTATTTGATGAAATAGATGCAATTGCGCTAGACAGAACTAATACAAATGATTTGCGAGAAATGGGAAGAGCGACATCTTCTATGCTTAAAGGAATGGATTATATGGATGAAAGAGTTGTACTAGTTGCGACAACCAATTTATATGAACATTTTGATAAAGCTTTAATTAGAAGGTTTGATTCTGTAATAGATTTCAACAGATATACAAAAGGAGATTTAATGTCAATCGCAGAAGAATTTTTAAATAAGTTTTTAGTAAAATTTAAATTAGCAAATAAGGATATCCGCTTATTCCGTAAAATCATTGGATTGATGGAACCAATTCCATATCCAGGAGATTTAAAAAATTTAATAAGGACAGCGGTTGCGTTTAGTGATCCTGATGATGGAATGGATTATTTTAGACGATTGTATTATGCAGTTAATGGTAAACAGCCTCAAAATTTGAAAGAATTAAAATCTCAGAAATTTACAATTAGAGAAATAGAAATTTTATCAAGGGTTCCTAGGAGCACTGTAGCTAGAGAAATTAAGGAGAGCATGGATGAATAATATATTACAACTTAGAGGACAGTTTCAGAAGCGGAAAAACGTGAATGGTTTTGGACCGACGAATCTTCCAAAAGGTTCAAAAGTTACAGCTGAGCATGTCGGAAATATGAAACAACAGTTAAAACAATTAGAGAACTATTGGAAAAATGAGATGACGATAGGTGGAGTTCTAATTAGCGTTCATTATAAGTGCATTGTTGCAAAGAGCAATAGGCTGCAGATTTTGCTTGGAGAAAAAAATTTACATCCCAACATGTCAATAAGAGGGGCGAAATTTGTGGATGAGAATAACGCAAACAATGAAAAAGTAAAGAAGCATGTTTTTACTTATTTTATTTCTTTTGAAGCTTTGCGGAAATCAATACAATATTTAGAAAAATGTGAATTGGTTCTAAATAAATATTATAATGGTGAAATAACAGATAAAGATACCCAATTAATAAACAGTGGAAAATATAATGTAAATATAATGGCAAAATCTAGTTTTTTGCGAGTAGTCGTAGATTCTAATTATGTAGAAAATTTTAGATTAGATCGTGTAGATGAAACAATCAAAGATAGATCAATTGTAACGATTTATAAAACAGGAGTAAATACAGTAGAATTATTAAGTAAATTTGGCATTGATATGATACATGCTAAAATGATTGATGAAACAACTCTTAGACTTGACAGTAGAGAAATTCAGATTTTGCAAAATAATGCCCCATATTTGATTGCAATGCATGTTAGAGATTTGGCGGAAATTGTTATAGATGAAGATATTGTGAAAAATGAATCAGAAAGTATAATATCGATTCCAGAACCCACAAATGAACCAACAGTTGGTGTTATTGATACTCAATTTGACAAAAGGGTATATTTTCATAATTGGGTTGTTTCACACAATATGGTTGATCCGAACATCACAATTACTACAGAAGATCGTTTCCATGGAACAGCGGTAACTTCAATAATTGTGGATGGACCAGCTTTTAATCCAAAACTGGATGATGGCTGTGGACGATTTAGGGTGAAACATTTTGGAGTAGCAACAGCAGGTGGATTCAGTTCGTTTACAATCCTTAAAATGATTAGAGATATCATAGCGAGTAACAGAGATATTAAGGTATGGAATCTTTCATTAGGTTCGGCGATGGAAATTGATCCCAATTTTATATCGCCCGAAGCAGCAGAATTAGATAAGATTCAATGTGAGTATGATGTTATATTTGTTGTCGCAGGGACAAACAAAACAAGGAAAATGACAGGAACTGTTAAAATAGGTGCTCCAGCAGATTCACTTAACTCATTAATAGTTAATGCTGTTGATTTTAACGGTAAACCAGCTTCATATACAAGGGTAGGACCGGTACTATCTTTCTTTTATAAACCAGATATTTGCTACTATGGGGGAGATAAACAGGAAAAAATTACAGTTTGTGAGCCTTTGGGAATGGCAACAGTATGTGGAACTTCATTTGCTGCACCTTGGATTACAAGAAAAATGGCATATCTTATCCATATCGTCGGATTAAGCAGAGAAGTTGCAAAAGCACTGATAATTGATTCGGCAGCAGGATGGAATCGTCAGGATAATAAATATTTTGCCATGGGATATGGGATTGTACCAAAACGTATTGAGGATATTACACATTCCAAAGATGATGAAATTAGATTTATTATGAATGGAACCATTGATGAATATGAAACATATACGTATAATATTCCAGTTCCACAAGATATGAATGCGCATCCTTTTTTTGCAAAGGCAACATTGGCATATTTTCCAAAAAGCGATAGAAATCAGGGTGTAGATTATACAAGTACAGAAATGGATCTCCACTTTGGACGAATAATTGAAAAAGATGGAAAAGCAGTAATTAAAGCCATAGATTACAACAAACAAGCAGACGAAGGAATTCAAAATATTTATGAAGAAGATGCACGTAAACTGTATCGAAAATGGGATAACATAAAACATATTAGTGAGGCAATTAAAGAAAATGCAAGGCCTCGAAAAGCTTATCCAGCAGGAATGTGGGGATTGAGTATTAAAACAAAGGAACGACTTGTTCCAAAAGCTGGAAGAGGATTACAATTTGGTGTGGTTGTTACGTTAAAGGAGATGAATGGTGTAAATCGTATTGATGAATTTATAAAATTGTGTATGGTAAGAGGATGGCTTGTCAATAGAATTGATATAGAAAATCAGATTGATGTATACAGTAAGGCAGAAGAAGAAATTGAATTTGAATAGAAAATGACACAGGGCATGTGGTTTAAGGTGGAGGTAATTTTCAATGCCAAAGAAATATGATGATATTGTAAAAAAGCTGGGTTTTGAACCGGCAGATTATAAGCCCGACATGACTAAAGATGAGCAGGACAACCCTTTTATGGTGTTGACCGGCGAGGAAATTATGTGGCTTTGGAAACAAGGTTATCTTAAGAATAAGCCTACTAAGTAAAACAAAGCAGGAATCTGGTATTTGGAGAAGGATGCCTATATGCATGAAAACGGGCTTGATATTAAATATTTGATTTGGAAATAATGAGGGAAATTTCATATGAGAATATTAGATTTGCTGCGGTCCTGTCCCTTTGAGGATGTCGAAAAGGAATTACAATTACACTATAACAATGTTGACACGGAAAAGTTTTATAAATTGTACCGGAAACTGAACGCGATGACGGTAAAAGAACCCCTTGAGAAAGAATGGTATCTTGGCATTACAGTCCGCAGAATGTCGGAGGATGGAACAGACCCTGCCGTGGATGTATCTGATGAAAAAGACATGGATATATATTATGACGTAAGCGGATATGAAAAAGGCGGTGAGATTTTATACGCTATCGGCACATTGCCATATGAAGAATTTATACAGTATCACATTGATGGGAATACGCTGAAAAAGTTTTTGCCGGAATCCATTTTGGCGCATGCATTATGGGAAATAACAAGTTTGGGATTTGAAGATATTGATTAGAAATAAAAGAAAGCACTTTCTGTATAATGCAGGAGGTGCTTTTTACTTTGCAATGGAGGATATAAAATTTATCACAAAACTACCACAGTAGTGTATTGACAAACACAAACTACTGTGGTAGTATACATATACAAACTACCACAGTAGTGTACACAGCGGACGGATATAATGCCGGAACGGCAGAATGAGAGGTAATGAGATGGAAATAAAACTATTTGATTCGGAACTGAAAATAATGGATGTGCTTTGGCGGGAGGGGGATAGCACAGCCAAGCATATTTCAGACGTATTAAAAGAAGAAGTTGGCTGGAATATGAACACCACCTATACCCTGATAAAAAGATGCATCAAAAAAGGCGCCATTGAGCGTTCAGAACCGAATTTCATGTGCCATGCCCTGATTCCCAAGGAAAAGGTGCAGGAGGCGGAGACCAACGAACTGATAAATAAAGTTTATGACGGTTCTGTGGATAAGCTGTTTGCTGCGCTGCTTGGCAGGAAAAAGCTGTCCATGGAACAGATTGAAAAATTGAAACAGTTAGTGGATGATATGGAATGATTTGACGGGAAACATGACAATAAGGATTGAAGTAATGAAGAATGCGGGGTGAATGGTATGAATTTATTACAAATGAGTGTTTCAGGAGCTGTTATGATTATAGTTGTTATCGTTGTGCGGGCGCTGACAGTGAACAGACTTCCGAAAAAAATATTTGTATTGCTTTGGGGAGTTGTGCTGCTGCGTCTGGCGGTTCCTTTTTCCGTACCATCCATGTGGAGTGCATATACTTTTGTAAGCAGAAATGCCCCCATACAGGAGGCAATGGAGGATATCCCGGGCAATGCCTTGATTTTTCCGATGGAAGAGGTGCAGATGAATACAAATCAGGCTCCCTTGGAAAACGTACCGCACAGCGGACAGGGGATGACTGGCTGGCAGGCGCTGTGGCTTGTGGGAGCGGCATTGTGTATCATTTTCTTTGCAGTGTCCTATCTGCGCTGTTATTTGGAGTTTAGGACGTCACTGCCTGTCAGGGACGCGTATATTTCCCGGTGGATGGAGGAACATTCCCTCAAGCGTCCAATCAAAGTCAGGCAGTCGGACAGGATTGCCGCGCCCCTGACTTACGGCATACTGAAGCCGGTGATTTTGATGCCGAAGAAGACCGAATGGGATAACAAACAGCAGCTGCAGTATATCCTGCTGCATGAATATATGCACATCCGCCATTTTGACATGGTCTGGAAGCTGACCGCGGCATTTGTATTGTGCATCCATTGGTTCAATCCCCTGGTCTGGGCAATGTACATTCTGTTTAACAGGGATATCGAACTGTCCTGTGATGAAAGCGTTGTGCGCCGGTTCGGCCAGACTTCAAAATCTACCTATGCGAGAACCCTGCTTTCCATGGAAGAAAAGAGAAGCACATTGACGCCATTGTGCAATAACTTCAGCAAAAATGCCATAGAAGAAAGGATTACAGCCATTATGAAGACCAGAAAAATCACAATAGGAATTATCTTACTAAGTATGGCAGTAGTGGTTTCCATTGTAGTACTCTTTGCAACTTCAGCAAAGGCAAAAGAAGAGCAGATGCTTTTTGTAATGGGCAGGTTGTATGTTTCCACAGGGGAGGATGTTTCCGATATGGTTGCAGAGGAAGCCGAAGCGTCGGAACTGGATTCCCCCCATATAGGTTTTATCGGTTCTACTGTTGCCGAAACGGACGTACCGGAGGAAGAATTGCAGTCAAATTTTGGCTCTATCGGTTCGGAGGTAGTTTTTAACGGCAGCGGTGTTGCGGTAAATATGGATGGAAAATGGATTCAGTTTGATGCGTGGGACAATGCTTCCGTGAACGCCGCGGACGGTGAAAAGGAGAATATCGGCAGCATAGGAGGAATCCTGAGCGGAGAAGGGGAAATTCCCTCTGTGGTACAGGATGCTGCCATGAATTTGGCGGAACAAAAATATGCAAGTACAGAAGACGGTGTTTACCGTAATTGGAGAATTACATCGTTGGAGCAAGTTTATACTTACGATGATTTGGACGGCATGACCCTGCAGATATACTGTATGAACTATGAATTTCTGGCTGCCAATCCTGAAACGGTAGTGCTGGCGGGCGGCATGACAATGGATGAGGACGGCTGGGTGGCGCCGGAATATGCCGACAGCACTTATCTGGTATTTGAAGAGACAGGGGCAAACCTGTATTACCGTACGCATCTTATGGAAAACGACTGCTTCCCCGGCGATGAATTGTTTTCCGCTGATTTGATACAGATATTGGACAATCCGGAATTTGTCGGAGAAAGGCCGACAGGAAATGTAAGAGAAAAAACGGCGGTAATTTCGTGTATGCTTGAAGGGATGCTTGAGGAGATGCCTGCCACACTTTATGTAGGGGATGGTTTTTCCATCTATATTCCGGATGACGGATGGCAGATTTACGATAAGGCGCCGGAGTCCCCGAACCTGATATCCGCGGTTTATTCTTCCGATATTAGAGTGGGAGTAGCCCGCTATACGGATAAAACCTTGACGGATGTGGCGGCTGAACTGACGGCAGAAGGATATTCTTATGATGAAGACAGCGGGAAGCTGCAGAAATTTGAAGGAGAGGGAGAAGGACAGCTTTTGCTGGAGGCAAGGGTTTACGGTCAGGACAATGATGTATGGGTGGTTTCCACCGGTTTTCCCGCTGCATATGAGTGGGGTTCCAGACTGGATGCCATTGCGGACACCTTTGCTATTACTGTGGACGAATAAAAAACAGAAATTACGGTTTTGTCAGACTTGGCAGACGCCCTCTATGGGTGTATACTGATAAGTGAAAAATCTGTCTTGGAAAAAGGCAAAGAATGAAAAGGATTTCATTTTTATAATCAAGGAGGAGAAAAATATGGGAATTAACATTTATCAGGATTACAGCCGGTTTTACAAAGGGACGGAGCAGTTAAAAAGTTATGGCAATGCGGCATCGAAGAAAGATACCTTGGTGAAATATGAATTTAACACCACGGACGAAAAAGGCAACAAGGTCATGGATAAGATGTCCAAAGAGGAGTCTTTCCGCATTATGAATGACATAGCTTCCCAGTACGGGGACAACGTCATTGTGGAATTTTCCGGCGACGCGCTTACGGCATTGGAGCAGTATGGAAAAGGACTTCTGGGAGAACCTGAAGAAAGGGAGCCCATACCGACAAAGCCTTTGGAAGGAGTCCGCGCATTTACGGACGAGGAGTGGGAAGCAATACAAGAAAAAAGTGCAAGACTGGGTGACGATATGGTCGCTATTATGCGTGATGTGGATTCGTCTGCCTATAAAGAATACCAGAGAATATCCCAGGAAGGAAATGCGTCGGGTACAAGGGAAGGGATGACGGCGGGCTTTCGGTATTTGTATAAATGGATGCAGAAAAAAGCCAATGAGAATCCAAACTGGCTGGAAGAATATAAGGCTGCAAAAAAGACGGAACAGGATGTAAAGGTAAAGGACAGCGAGTCGAAGTTATCGAAAAAGGCCGCAGCTCTTTTGGAAAGGCTCAGAAAGACGTATGGAGATTATGACTTTATTGTGGGAAATGCAGGGGATGATTTGCGCTCTCTTGTGAAAAACAGCAGCAAAGAGTTTTCCGTTATTTTTTCGACAAGTGAGCTTGAAAGAATGGCATCTGACGAAAAATATGCGCAGGAGAAGATAGATGCCATGAAAGGTGCAATCAGGATGTCCCGGCAGATAAATGAGCAGTATGGATTTGAGAGCGCTTTTGCCGGTAACGGCGTCAAATTGACAAAGTTTGGCATTTCCTTCAATGCGGACGGTTCCACCTCATTTTTTGCGGAACTGGAGAAATCTTCTGCTGCCCAAAGGGAATATATTGAGAAGCAGAGAGAGGAAAAGCGTACCCAGAAGAAAGAAGAGGCAAAAGAGGCGGAGCGGGAAAAACAACAGGAACGTCTTGGCAGGCAACAGACACTCGTACAGGCGGACAGCATAGAAGAACTTCTGGAAAAAATCAGGAAAGTAAGCCGGAATACGGCTTATGAAGAAAGGGAGCCTGAAAACGGCACGAGATTTGATTTCAGTATTTAGCGCAAACAGGATTTTGGAAAAAATATAATGGACATGGAGACGTTGTAATGAACATCCGCAGAAAAATCATTGATTATTCCAGAGGGGATAATCTGGGGCATTTCTGGAAGTTGTACCGGCGTCATAAAAAGGCGAAGAACGGTATTTTCAAGGATATACTGACCTTCCGAATGAGCAGGTGCGCCCATAAGCATGGTGGATATATCGGGCCGGAGGCGGAATTTTTGGGCGTGCCGACGCTGCCCCATGGGCTGCATGGGATTTTTGTTTCCAGATATGCGACAATAGGGGAGAATTGCTGGATTTACCAGAATGTAACGATTGGGGAGGTAAACAGGAAAGCGCCGGTAATCGGGAATAACTGCCTGATAGGGGCGGGCGCAATTATTATCGGCGATGTCAGGATTGGCAATCATGTAAAAATCGGCGCAGGGACTGTGGTAAATACGGATGTGCCGGATAACAGCACGGTGGTGTCCCAGCCGATGCGGTTGATTGAAAAAGAATAACAGGCAAAGTAATAAAAACAGATTGTATACGACAGTCTGTTTTTTTAATATAGTTTGTGGGACATTTCTAAACCCTGAAGCATCTAATGTATGTAAAGCAAAATAGGGAGCTCCTGTTTTACAAACTACCGCACCCGCAAACGAGGAGATGGTTAAAAGTATATGAACGACGAAATTCTGATTCAGAAAGCAAAAATGAAAAATCCCGATGCATTTACGGATTTGATGAAGTCACAGATGCATAGCATGTACCGCACGGCAAAAGCCATTCTGATGAACGATGAGGATGTGGCGGACGCCGTCCAGAATACGCTACTAATCTGTTGGGAAAAATTGGGCGACTTAAAGGTGAACCGGTATTTTAAAACCTGGATGACAAAAATCCTTGTCAACAATTGTTATGCGATTATCAGAAGTAACAGGCGGATAATATATACGGACAATTTACCTGAAAGAGCCGGAGAAGAGAATATCAGCAATATTGAGTGGCAGGAAGCATTGTCGTCCGTTGACGAAAAATACCGCATAGCGCTTATTTTATTTTACGCGGAAGGTTTCCGCACAAAAGAAATTGCAAAGATATTGGGAATCACGGACAGCGCGGTGCGCACAAGGCTCTCCAGAGGAAGGGAGCAATTATCAAAGTATTATAAAGGAGGCAGCGTTGATGAGCAATAAAAAGGAAGATATTTTATATCAGGATTTGGAAATACCCGAAGCTGTATGGGATAAGGCGAATGAAGCTTTTTCGCAGATACGCATGGAATCGGAGGGAGAAATCAAAACTTCGGTAAAAAGAAAAGCACGGAAATTACATCTGCCCAAGGCGGCTGTGATTGCCATTATCTGCTGCCTTATATGCGGAACCACTGTTACGGCAATGGAAATAATCAGTTCATACAGGCAGCGTATGGAAAGCATGGAGAAACAGGAAATAGAAGATTTCTATCAACTGGCGAATGCCGGTGAGGCAGACAGCCTGAACCGTCCGTTTACGGCCCAAGAAGCAGAGCGATATCAGGCCCTGACAGTAGAATATGAAAAGAACGGCCGGTTTCCTGAAGAACCCCTGACTGTTTTGGCAGACACGGATACTTATAACGGACAGGGCGTGGCGATTGATGCGTCCACGAGAACAATTTATCTCCCCGAGGAATCCCTGAGCGATGAAGAGCTTTTGGAGATTATAGATTTTAACCATAAGCTGGTCTACAGCATCTATGAAACGAATCAGGAGAGGATAATTGCCCGGGGCGATTGGGAAAGCCGTATGGCGGAAATGACCGATGAGGAGGTTGACAGGATTTATCTGGCTTACTGTGCGTCTAATCTGGATGTAGGAGGCGGGTACGGCAGGGAGTTTAGCCTGTCGGAAAGCCAGAGATATGAAGAACTTAAAAAACGGTATGAAACCGAAGGCATCTGTTCGGAGCAGGAAATCATGATTATAAAAAAATGGGATGAATATACGGGAGCCGGCGTTGCATTTTGTGAAGAAAACAGTCAATTCTGTCTTCCCGACGGGGAGTTATCCGATACGGAGCTTTTGCAGATAATAGATTTTGAGCATAAGATTCCTTACTGCTTTGACAGAATCCTTTATGATATCCAGATGGGATTCCGTGAAGGTTATCCGGTGGCTGGGAACAGAAATGAGGAAGATGATGACAAGTAGGTTAAAAAAATGTTTATTTCTGCTGATGGCATTGCTGTTCATACCGATGGTTTTCGTGGGATGCAGCAGGCAGACGGATAATAAGGAGCAAAATGATACCAATGCAAAAGATACTGCCGTAATAAATGAAAGTACGGAAAATCTTGCAGGTATCCCCTATAGTGAAATGGCCGATGAATTGTCTGGTGAAACAATCAAACAGGTGATAGAGGGGGCAGACGGTAGAAAAATATTTATTGACGCGCAGGTTTTTGCGGATGGAATCAATCAGGTTAGCTGCTACAAATACGTGCCGGAGCCATTTACGGAGGAGTGCCGGGAGGATTTGCTGAAAGCAATGCATCCTGCAGAAACATGGGACGTTATAGATGCCGCCGAATATAATCCGGAAAAGGATGTATGGGAATTTGTGACGCCAAGAGGGAATTCATGGGTGTATCAGGTTATCCGTTCTGAAGCACCGGCGGAAGATATTTTAAATCATAGAGAAACTGCCACAGATATATATTCTGACATCAAACAGGTATTTCCCATTGTTGTTCAAGACGATGCAATGACTGTGATGGATGAGTATACATATACAACCCTTTTGAAGGTGACAGATATTTCTCCGGCAGAGATAGAACAGCATGGATTGTATGATATCGGTGCCATAGATAAAAACGGCACTTATTCATGTGACATGATACATGTCTGTGAGACGGATGACGGGCAGTTTTTTATAAAGGCTGTATTCAGAAAAATAATTGATGGGATGCCTGTGACAGCCTGGCATGATTTCATCACGGTAACGGGAAAAGACAGTCTGTCTCCTGTAAAAATCCGGGGAAGCTTTTACTCAGAGGAAAGAATTGGACTGGACAAGCCTATTTTATCAATAAATGAAGCCATAACAGCCATGCAGGAGCAGTTTGACATGATTCCGGTACAGGAAGAAACGCTATTTGTTACCAAAATCAGTCTGGAATATTTGTCGGTTGTTTCTCCCGAGGGCGATTTGCTCATTGTGCCGGTCTGGCGCTTCTGGGCAGGAGAAGATGAGAAAGAGCGAAGCCTGAGGGGTGAAGAGATGATTGCAATCAATGCCATAAGCGGTGAGCTGATTTGGGAAAGCAGAAAGGCTTTTGCAGAATATTCTTCTTGATTTTCATTTTGAGTTCGGCTAATATATAAACATAATAAATTTTAGCCGAAAGCAGGTGCCGATATGAATTATATAAAAAGAAGCTTAGAAAATGTGGTAAATCAGGTTACAAAGGAATATCCGGTTGTCCTGGTTACCGGACCCAGGCAGGTTGGAAAGACTACTATGCTTCAAAAGTTGATGGAAGGCACGGACAGAGGCTATGTTACGTTAGATGATTTGAATGAAAGAAATATTGCGAAGACGGACCCGGAATTGTTCCTGCAGCTGCATAAGCCTCCGATACTGATTGACGAGGTTCAGTATGCACCGGAGTTATTTACCTATATAAAGATGCATGTGGATAAAAACCGTGATGCGGGCGCATTCTGGCTGACGGGTTCACAGGTGTTTAAACTGATGAAAGGCGTGCAGGAGTCTTTGGCAGGAAGAGTAGCGGTTTTATCACTAACATCCTTGTCACAGGCAGAAATTTACGGTGGGATAAGCGAGCCCTTTACCATTGATATGGAAGCGCTCACTGCAAGAAAGGCCGGAAGGGAAGGGGCAGACGCAAAGACTGTTTTTGAGAGGATATTTAAGGGTTCCATGCCGGCAATTGTAAGCGGAGCCAACAGCAACAGCCAGATTTTTTACAACAGTTATTTAACTACCTATATAGAACGTGATGTAAAGGAATTATCCGACGCGATTGATTCGTTGAAATTTCTTAGGTTTAACACTGCTGTGGCGGCAAGATGCGGACAGATGCTGAATATTGCGGATATTGCAAGCGATGCGGATATCAATCAGGTACAGGCAAAGAACTGGCTGGGAATTTTGGAAACGTTGGGAATCATTTTCTATCTTCATCCGTATTCCAACAATTTGTTAAAACGTCTGGTAAAGACACCGAAGCTGTATTTTTATGATACCGGCCTGGTCTGCCATCTGACCAGATGGAGCAGTGCGGAGACATTGGAGAGCGGAGCGATGAACGGCGCTGTACTGGAAAATTATGTGGTTGCCGAGATAATGAAATCTTACCTTAATTGCGGCATGGAACCCTATTTGTATTATTATCGTGACAAAGATGCCAAGGAAATTGACATTGTGCTGGAGCATGACGGTGTGCTGAATCCAATCGAGATAAAAAAGACTTCAAATCCGGGAAGTGAATTAACAAAAGTATTCCATTTGCTGGATAAGTCTTCAACGCCCCGCTCCAAGGGTGCGGTTATCTGCATGAAACCGGGGCTTAGTGCAATTGATAAGAATAATTATACCGTGCCAATTTGGATGATTTAAAAGACAGTCTGGAAACGATGTTGGAAGACGTTAACGAGTTGGTGTGAGAAGCCTTGTGGGATTGTTTTTTTGTACCATATCGATAGAATGGGCTTCTAACATTATTTATGTTGTGGCAAAAGGATGCCTATGATAGAATGTATTTAACGAAACATCGGAGGGGAGAAGGGATGAATGATGTTATGAAAAAGATGATATTCATATTTGCGATAGGACTAAGCCTAGCCCTTACCGGATGCGTCGGTGAAAAAAATGGAAATAAAGAAGCAGCGGAAAGTGTGCCGCCGGCAACGGATGAGGACGCAAGAAAAGAAACGAAAAAAGACGGACCGGTTATGAAAAGGGCTATGTGATAGGCTTCAAGGATACAAACGCCAGTTAATACATTCTGGAAAGGGAAAGCATATGAGGAAGAAAACGATAATGGTAATGGCGGCGATAGCGGCAGCGTTACAGACAGTGGCGGTGATAGCAGCCGTTTTGGTGACAGTCTTTCAGGACAAAGTAATGCAGTTATATGGCAGCCCGGAGCAAATATGCAGTATAAAAGCTGTTCCGGCCAGCGCGCTGGCGGAGATTTTACTGCCTCTTTTGATTTATGTGATATTTCTGCTCTGTATTGTTTTTGTCATGGACAAGACGTTTGCAAGACAGACGTTGGGGATTATTTTTGCCGTGCTGGCGGTTTTGATTAAGGTTGTGACAGCGCTGCTTGTAGCAGGTATAAATGTTTTACTGGCAAGACTGAAGGGGATATCGGAGTATGCGGGTTATACCGTGTTAAGCAATGTTGTTTGGCAGGTTACTTTCCTGTTTACCGTGACGGCATTTACTCTTTTCTGCGTGACAGTGGGAAGCTGTCTGTCAGGGCAGACAGCAATGCCTTTGCAGGAGCAGGGTACGCCGCCTGAGGTGTCTAGATGGGAAGGGTAGAGAACTTTTCCCTCATCCATTCGGTATATTTTTCTTTTTCCTCAAATTGAGGAAAATGAGCCGATTTTTCAAATAAGACAAATTCCTTTTCGGGAGCAGTCAATTCTTCAAAGTATTGTTTTGCTATGCGTGTGGACGTCATATAGTCATACTTGCCCTGCAGGAAATAGCACGGCACCGATAACTGCCTGACTGCTTCCGCAGTTTCACCTTCCGCAGTGCCGTACAGCTTCTGTGCTACGGACAGTCCCTTGACAAACCGTATCGCATCCGGTATGGAATATTCGGGTCTTGTGATAAGAGATGAAAGGTAATCCCGGTTGTCGTTTATCAGACGGGCTCCTCCCCCATACCGTCTGATATAGGTTCTCGGCACAGCGCCCTTTCCTGCGTCTATCTGTTCTTTTATCCCCATGAGGGCATCATAATCCTTTTGTCTGTGCGCTTTCTTAGCCCCCTCCAGACAAAAACGCAGTCCTTCCTTTTCGCTGAGCGCAGTGTAAGCCATCTGTCCGATTCCCACATAAGCCGCAATCTTTTCAGGAAAAACCGCTGCCGTCCGCAAAGCAATCTCCGTTCCGAAGGAATGGCCGGCCAGGATGATTTTGTCTTTATCCAATTCTTTGCAAATGTAATTAATGATACACTTCAAATCTTCTATTAACAGGGAAACCGTAATGTCGGAATAATCTTCCTTCCAATGGAATGATTTGCCGCTTCCCCGCTGGTCGTAATGCACAATCGTAAAATATTTTTCGAGCTCTTTCTGATATTTTGCCACATACGGAATCTCCGAGCATCCGGGACCGCCGTGCACGAACAGGATTACCGGATTCTTACGACTTTTTCCCCGTATCAAAAAAGCATGTTTTGTACCGTTTATATGGATATTACGAAGCTCGCTGACTGCATCGTTTCCCTTTATTTTCCATGTCCAGCTTATTGGCAATAGCATATGGATATCCTCCGTTTGGTGTATTTTTCCCTTGGTTCATTATAGCATAAAACTAAAGTAACGGTAATTTATTTTATTGAATTGATGATAAGATATGATAAAATGGAGGTAACGGTAGATGGGAGGCACAAAAATATGCAGATTCAATGTGATTATTGCGGACAATTTATAAATGATACGGACAGTGTGTGCCCTTATTGCGGCGGGACAAATTCCCACCTTAAACGGACGGCAAATAATGTACCCCATACAATTGAAGAATTAAAGGCATTTTGTATATCCCACAATTTGCCGCTGTCGCAGATGCGGTTTTTTATAGGGGAAAACTATACCGGCGCAAGGGCGTTTGGCATTTATAAAGAGGAGCAAAGCGGAAACTTTATTGTATATAAAAACAAAAGTGACGGCAGCCGCGCCATCCGGTATGAGGGAAAAGACGAAGCCTATGCGGTCAACGAGATTTATCAGAAGATAAAATCAGAGATGACCAATCAAAGGCAGATGCAGGCAGTAAACAGGCCGGTGCGCCAAAGCGGCAGTACATATCAGAACAGACACAAAAGAAACATGCTTACCATTGTCCTGATTATTTCAATACTCATACCATTGATGAGTATGTTTAGATTGATGTGGGGAGTATTTCATTATTCCGGCTGTATTCCTTACAACTGCTATTACGGCTCCCATCCGTATACAGGCACTAATTGGGATAGTGATAACAGTTGGGATAATGACAGTAACTGGGATAATGACAGTAACTGGGGTGATGACTGGGATGATGATAACAACTGGGACTATGGCAGTGACTGGGACAATGATGACAATTGGAATGATGACAGCGGCTGGGATTCTGACTGGGACTCCGACTGGGATTCCGGAAGCGATTGGGATTCTGACTGGTCCGACTGGGACAGCGACTGGTAATATCAGGATTTTAGAAAATGAAATGAGGTGACAGATTGAACAGGGACCCGCTTAAGGAATATATAAAACAGTCCGAGCCCAATAAGAGGGATAAAGGATATATATGGCATACAGCCATCGGTCTTCAGGCCGTTGACGGGCTGAAACCTTCCGCATATTTGATTGACAATGCAATAAAGAATATTGAAGGCGATATTTCCTTTGATGAAGTCCAGACATTATTAGATAGCTATTATCAAGAAAACCCCGGGGAAGATGAAAGAGACAGAACGGAAGAAGCCGACAAAGTATCGGTGAGGATTGCGAAGATTTTATCAGAGAAGGCTTTTAGCTTTACCCCGAATGAATATATAGCAATTCATAAAAAGCTTTTTGAAGGGATATTTGTACATGCCGGAAAAATACGGGATTATAATATCACTAAAAAGGAATGGGTTCTTGACGGTGCAACGGTTTTGTACGGCAGTGCATCTGAATTAAAAGAAACGTTGGAGTATGATTTTTCTGAAGAAAGAAAATTCAGGTATAAGGAACTGTCCATGGATGAGGTAATTCATCATTTGGCTGTATTTGTTTCAAGGCTTTGGCAGACCCATATTTTTGCGGAAGGAAATACCAGAACCACAGCTGTCTTTTTTATTAAATATTTAAGGACACTGGGATTTGACGCAGCTAATGACATTTTTGCAGAAAATGCGTGGTATTTTAGAAATGCTCTTGTCAGGGCAAATTACAATGATTTGAAAAATGGCATCCATGAGACAACAAAATACATTGAACTGTTTTTAAGGAACCTGTTATTGGACGAAACCAATGAACTCCATAACCGAACGATGCATATCAGTGGAAAACTAAATTTCAATTCAAAAGTGGACATTGAAGATACAGAAGCGGACATTGGAGACATGAAAGCGGTCATTGGAAAACCAAAAGCGGACATTCAAAGTCGGCTTGCTGCTATTTCAGAAACAGTTTCTGGGAGAACGGTGAAGCATATGGTTACACTTCTTGAAAAGTATGGCGAGGAACAGGTTTTTGGCAGGTCATGTGTGGAAGAGGTAACGGGTTTAAAATCATCAAGGGCGTCTGAACTGTTGAAAATATTATTGGATAAAAAAGTGATTGAACCTGTAAAAGGTTATGGAAAGGGTAAATACCGCTTTCGGTAAAGGGTGTCTGCACGGCAGGAGATAAAGCAGAAAATCTGCGAAGAGCCATAATGGCACGAAAGAATGAATCATTGCGTAGTTGGGCATACTACTCCAAAAAGAAAAAGGAGTGGAAGCAAAAATGATTGAACCGGATACCATAAAATTGCTGCGGGAGTGTGACGCAGGCATAAAGATGGGGATAGATTCCATTGAGGATGTAATCAGCTATGTGAATGACGAAACATTTCGGAAACTTCTTGTGGAATGTGAGAATAAGCATGAAAAAATGAAAGAAGAGATTCAGGAACTGTTGGATAAATACCATGATGAAGGGAAAAATCCGAATCCCATGGCCAAAAGCATGTCATGGATAAAAACCAATGTCAAGCTGGTGATGAATGAATCAGATAAGACCATAGCAAACTTGATGACAGACGGATGCAACATGGGCGTGAAGTCACTGAACAAATATTTAAACCAGTATCAGGCAGCGGATGAAAAAACAAAGGATATTGCCAAAAAGCTGATAAATCTGGAAGAAAAGCTTGTCGATGATATTCGTGGGTATTTATAGGAAAAGGTTGAAAAAAGGGCAGCCGCCAAAATGTGCGCGCTGCCTTTTCATAATTAATGGTATGCTTTATATGCTTCCAGCGGATTGTCATATAAAAAACAATCTAACGTGTCGGAATGCGAAGCACCTGACCAATCTGCAGGATATCGCTGGTGAGATTGTTTAACCTACGGATGGCGTCCACGGTTGTGCCGTATCTTTGCGAAAGCAGCCACAGGGTGTCCCCTGCCCTTACGGTATATTCAATATAAGGTGCGGCCTGGCTCGCGGGTATCTTCAGTACCTGCCCGATGCGCAGCATGTCGCTGGTCAGACCGTTGAGCCTTTTTATGGCGTCTACGGTAGTCTGGTATCTTTGTGCAATCAGCCAGAGACTGTCACCTGATTTTACCACATATTCAATGGTGTCGGTTCCCGGTCCGGGAGAAGGGACATTCTGCCCTATTCCGCGATAAGTTTCATACAGGGCATTCCAGGTAAGCTGGCCCACAATGCCGTCGGGATTTAACTGCATTGCCTGCTGGAAGGCGATAACGGACTGCTTTGTGCCGCTGCCGAAAATGCCGTCCTGTGTGGGTGCAGGGACACCGGGATAATACTCGGAGATAACATCCAAAAGATATTGGAGGGTGATTACATCAGGTCCCTTGGAACCCTGCCTTAAGGTGGATTGCGGCGGTACGGTTCCGATACCAAGGGAGGTGCCTTCGCTGTCCAGTTCGGCAAGTCTGGTGACAGCAGCATACAGGCTGGAAATCTTGTACCATGTGGATTTTCCAACGATGCCGTCCGGAGAAAGGCCAAAGATGCTCTGGAATTTGGTGACGGCTGCCCTTGTACTGTCCCCGAAGACGCCGGTTTCATCCGTGATAACAGGGATGGCAGGATAATTGCGCCGGATTCTGTTTAAAAAAGTCTGTATGGTCTGTACGTCAAGCCCCTTACTTCCTGTTTTGAGCGGCGTACCCGGGTAAGAAGAAACGACGCCCGTGATAATATCCGTCTGTGCAATTTCTATATCATTTGGATAATAAGAACGAAGAATCTGCAAGGGACTGAGACCACGGTTGGCAAGCGTTACGGTACCCCACTGAGACAAGCCCTGGCAGGTAGCGGTAGTGCCGTTGCAGAAAGAGGTAAAATAGGGAGCATTCTGGCCCTGCCTGCGGACGTACTCGTTGAAAATTTTATCCACAATCCTGCTGATGGAATCATAAATCGGCCTTCCATAGACGAAAGCCTGGTCATACGCGGTGCTGTTTGTGATATCAAAGCTGTAGCCCTGGTTCTTATACCACTCTGTAAAAACCCGGTTTAAGGCAAAAGTAATTATGGCGTAAATATTGGCAGTCAGCGCTGACTCGGGCCAGGTAGGATATATTTCGCTGCTTGCCACATTTTTGACATAATCAGGAAAAGATACCTGTACGTTTGAGGCGGATGAACTGGGAGGGCCTAAGTGAACCGTAATGGGATTGGGAATTACAACCTGACGTAAAACGTATGGCCGTATGCTGCTTCCCCCTTCCTGATTGCGCATTTGGGGCATGGCAACAGCCGGGCTGCCGATAAAAATTTCCGTCTGATTGGGACTGCGCTGCATATTTTGCATGGGAATCAGATTCAGGGGCAGGGTCGCCGTTTCCCCGTCATAAATGGGAATATCCGAAATGTAAACGGAGTTAAAGCCGGCAGCCTGTGCAAGGACATTGTAGCTTACATAAGGGATTCCCGAAAAATACTGGTTCTGGGAAAAGCTTTTGTCGACTGTTTCAAGCGGCACAGCCTGTGTTTCTCCGCTTTCATCCGTAATCAATTCATAAATATTGTTTCCCTGGTCATCATAAATACTAACCCTCACTCCGGTTATGGGAATGGCGTCATGGGCGGTTCGCGCCTGTGTAATCAAATATCCGATAGCCATAGATAATCTCTCCTTTTCTTTTTGGCCTGAGGTGGTCCTTATAGCATATAAATATGAAGGTATGAGGATGACAGTGACATTTTCGGGAAGGGAAGCCGTATGTAAAGAATCTTTATTTTTATGCCGATATAGACTATAACCCAAAATGGATTTTGGGAATCATTATCAAGGAGGAGAAAAAAATGAGTACAGTCATGCAGGCGGAAAGAAACGCACAGACAGGCGCGGTATATGAAACAAATGCCGCAAAAAAGAAACCGGCAAACTATGGCAGGACCTTGGGCAATCCGGAACTGAGCGAAAAGGCTCAGAAATACTATGAGGAGTTAAAGAAAAAATACTCTAACATGGATTTTGTCCTTGTCAGCAAGGATATGAAAGGAGTTGCCAAGGCGCAGGCGGGAAGCTATGCCAATCCGCACAGAATGGTAGTTTTGATTGACGAGGAAAAAGTAGAAAGAATGGCTTCGGATGAAAACTATCGAAAGCAGTATGAAGGGATTATCAGCAGTGCAGCCGTGAAACTTCCACAGATGCAGAAAAAACTAAGTGGAAAAAGCGGTGTAAAGGCCTTTGGAATGCAGATAAACGACGGGGGCAACGCTTCTTTCTTTGCGGTAGTCGATAAATCCCTTGCAGCACAGAGGGAAAGGATTAAAAAGGGAGCTGTAAAGAAGGCGGCGGAACGGAAACAGGCTGCCAAAAAAGAAGCAAAAAGGACAGCGGAGGAAAAAAGAGCCGAAGCACGTGCAAAGAAAGCAGAAGAAGACAAAGATTCGGTTACCGTGACAGCATCTTCCATGGATGAGCTGCTCCGCAAGATTGATGATACGATATACGAAGCGATGAGCGATTCGGTGCAAACCGAATCTGAAAAAATGATAGGACAGCATATCAATTTCTGGGGCTGATGCAGCAGGGGGAATTTCGTGACGACCAAATACAATATGGTACGAAGGATAGCCTGTATCTGTATATTCTGCCTGTGTCTTTCAGGATGCGGGCAGAAAGCAGGGCAGGAAAACAAAGAAGGGCAGGCTGAAGTATCTTATACCGATGCGCTGGGAAGAACGGTGGAATTTACGGCACAGGAAATTTCAGACATTCAATCCGGAAGCCTTCGGGTTGCCATATTGGACGGCAGTTTTGCGGAAATATGGTCCATTGCAGGCGGCAGGCTGGCGGCGGTGACGGAGGACGCCTATGACGAGACAAGAATGATTGCCATAGACGATGATACCGTACATGTGGGAAACCTGAAAAATCCCAATCTGGAAAGCCTGCTGTCGGCAGACGCCGGGCTGGTGATACTTTCGGCAGACATTGAAGGCCACCTTGCGCTGGAAGAAAAGCTGGCAAGTCTGGACGTAAAGACAATCTATCACTCTGTGGAAACATTTGATGATTATTTACAGGTATTAAGGTTTTACACAATGCTGACAGGACAGGAAGAACGGTATGTACTGTACGGGACAGAGGTGGAAAAGGAAATTGCCGGACAGACAGCCAGACAGGATGGGCGGCACCCGACGGTACTGTTAATCAGGGCATATTCCACAGGGGTAAAGGCCAAAGGCAGTGATAACATGACAGGTATCATGCTCAAGGATTTGGGATGCGTCAATATAGCCGACGGGGAAAACCGGCTGCTGGAAGATTTGAGCGTGGAAGCCATATTGGAGATGGAACCGGACTATATATTTGTGACGACCATGGGAGATGATGAAGCGGCGCTTGCAAGCGTGCAGGCAATGCTTTTGGATAACCCGGCATGGAAGAACCTGCGCGCAGTGCAGAATGGCCGCTATTATGTGCTTCCGAAAAACAGGTTTCACAATAAACCCAACCAGCGGTGGGCAGAAAGTTACCGTATGCTGGCAGACATTTTATATCCGGAGGATGCGCAATGAAAAGAAGAGGCATCCGGGACAGGGCAGAAAAGAAGAACAGGAAAAGACAGGCAGGCGCCTGTCTGTTTCTGTTTTTTCTTTTTTGCTTCTTCTTATGTATGGGACTGGGTTCCGTTTCCCTCTCTTTAAAAGAGCTTGCGGCGGTTCTGACGGGACAGGGGGAACAGAGCCACATAAACATCCTGCTTTTTGTCAGGCTGCCGAGGGTGGCGGCCTGTGCCCTTGCAGGCGGCGGTCTTGCGGTATCCGGTGTTATCATACAAAATGTGCTTGGCAATCCTCTTGCCGGTCCGAATATCATTGGCGTCAATGCCGGCGCCGGATTTGCAGTGGTATTGTGCAGCGCGCTGTTTCCCCTTACTTACAGGCTGGTTCCTTTTGCTGCATTTTCAGGGGCGCTTACCGCCATGTTAATCATTTATTTTCTGGCAAGGAAAACAGGTGCGTCCCGGGTTACGCTGATATTGGCGGGCGTGTGCGTGAACAGCATGTTTAATGCGGCTTCTGACGTGGTGCATACCTTTGGAGATAACACCCTGACGGGAACTTACGGATTTCGGCTGGGAGGATTTGGTTTTGTAAACGGAAATGTGCTTTTTGCGGCAGGCATTTTGATTTTGACGTGTATATTCGCGGCATGTCTGCTTGCAGATGAACTGGAAATCCTGTCGCTCGGGGAGCAGGTGGCTTCTTCTGTGGGAATGAATACAAAGCTTTTTCGATTTTTATTTTTGGCGCTGGCATCAGCGCTTGCGGGGGCGGTTGTCAGTTTTGCAGGACTGCTCGGCTTTGTCGGCCTGATTGCGCCCCATATTGCCCGCAGGCTGATTGGAGAGGAATGCCGCCGTCTTGTGCCGTTCTCCGCGCTGTTCGGCGCTGTTTTTGTCATGCTCTGCGATTTGGCGGCAAGGACGCTTTTTATTCCTTATGAAATTCCCACGGGCATTTTGCTGTCCTTTATCGGGGCGCCGTTCTTTTTGTATCTGTTGTTTTGCCAGAGAAGGAGAAAAAGCCATGATTAGGTGCGAAAAGCTTACGGCAGGCTACGGTGGAAAAGAGGTTCTGCATGAGATAAGCTGGGAAGCGGAAAAAGGAAAATTTACCGCTGTGATAGGTCCGAACGGAAGCGGAAAAAGCACGCTGTTAAAGACGATATTGGGACAGACAAAGGTTTTCGGCGGAGATATCTGCCTGGAAGGAAAACCGATAAAGGAATACGGCAGCAGGGAGCTTGCAAAACGGATAGCTTACCTTCCCCAGCACAGGGATGACGCCGGTATCTCCGTCGGCAGAATGGTGCTGCACGGCCGATTTCCCTATATTGCATTTCCAAGGCGCTATACGGTTGCAGATGAAGAAAAAGTAGGGCAGGCCTTAAAAAAGATGGGGATAGAAGCGCTCAGGGATAAACCCGTATCTGAACTTTCAGGCGGGGAAAAACAGAAAGTGTATCTTGCCATGGCGCTGGTACAGGATGCGCCCGTGTTTTTGCTGGATGAACCGGCGGCCAGTCTGGATTTATCCTGCCAGCTTTCCCTTACGGCAATGCTGAAAACGTTAAGCAGGGAAGGAAAAACCGTTGTTGCAGTTACGCATGATTTAAATTATGCCTTGCAATATGCAGATAAATTGCTCATAATAAATAAAGGCAGGGCGGTGCAGTACGGCACCACGGAAGAAACGCTGGAAACAGGGGTTATGGAAAAAGTCTTTGGCCTGCATATCAGCAGGATTAGGGATGATAACGGACAAACGCACTACTGCTTTGCAGTCAGATAAAAAAGTTTTGAAACAAAATGTAGAAACGAGGAAAAACATGCAAAAAGTGACGCTTGGAAAAACAGGTCTGGTCGTGAGTAAAAACGGTTTTGGCGCGCTTCCCATTCAGCGGATTGAGAAAAAGGAAGCCGTATATCTTTTACAAAAAGCCTTTTACCATGGAATGAATTATTTCGATACCGCAAGATGGTATACGGACAGCGAAGAAAAACTGGGCGCAGCATTCGCTTACACCAGGGAAAAAATTATCATCAGCACCAAGACGGGCGCTGTGGATGCAAAAGGGTTCTGGACTGATTTGGAAACCAGCCTGTCCAATCTTCGTACAGATTACATAGATATCTATCAGTTCCATAATCCGGCGGCCTGCCCGAAGCCGGGGGACGAATCCGGCTTGTATGAGGCCATGCTTAAGGCAAAGCAGCAGGGAAAAATACGCCATATCGGGATAACCAACCACCGGCTTGCCGTTGCAAGAAATGCTGTGGAATCCGGTCTGTATGATACCCTGCAGTTTCCCTTCAGCTATCTGGCCAGCGAGGCGGATTTGGAACTGGAAGAGGCCTGTAAAAAAGCGAATATGGGATTTATCGCCATGAAGGCCCTGTCCGGCGGCTTACTGACAGATTCCGCCGCCGCCTATGCATATCTGGCACAGTTTGACAATGTGGCTCCAATCTGGGGCATACAGCGTGAAAGCGAACTGGATGAATTTCTTTCTTATCAGGAGACGCCGCCTGTATTGTCAGAAGAAATAGCGGCAAAAATAGAAAAGGATAAGGAACAGCTCTGCGGCGACTTTTGCAGGGGCTGCGGTTATTGTATGCCGTGTCCGGCGGGCATAGAAATCAATAACTGTGCAAGGATGAGCCTGCTGCTCCGCCGCGCGCCCAAAGAAGCTTATCTTACCGAAGAATGGCAGGAGAAAATGAAAAAGATAGAAAACTGTCTGCACTGCGGCAAATGCATGGGTAAGTGTCCGTACGGGCTGCATACGCCGGATTTGCTTGAAAAAAATTATGAGGATTATAAAACGTTTCTTTAGGAGGAAAAAGGTATGCCGTTTATTGACGCAAAGGTTTCTGTAAAGGTAAATGAGGAAAAAAGGGAAGCAATTAAAGCGAAGTTCGGAAAAGCGATTGAGCTGATACCCGGAAAGTCAGAAAGTTGGCTGATGGTAGGTATGGAGGATGAGTACTGTCTGTACTTTAGGGGCAATCAGGATGAACCGACTGCTTTTGTAAAGGTAGATTTGTTCGGAAGGGAAAACAGCGCAGCATTTGAAAAGCTGACAGGCGAAATCAGCAATATTTTAAACGCTGAACTGTCCATTCCCAAAGACCGCATCTATATCTCTTACCAGACAACGGGGCATTGGGGATGGAATGGAAGTAATTTATAAAATAAATTTCGGGCAAAATCTATTTTATAAATTTTTATAAAATAAATTTCGGGCAAAATCTATTTTATAAATTTTTATAAAATAGAAAACCTTAAAAATTTATTATATAAATATTTTTAAATAGTTAAAAAGTACAAAAATCCTGTTTCTGGAATAACCGGTTAATTCATGTATCACATGGGCGTCATAAAGTTTTTTGATAATATTATCAATTGTGCCTTGCGATAAACCTGTAATTTCCATAAGTTGTTTTGTATTTAAAATGGGATTGTCAAAAAATGCATATAAAATTTTATGGATGTTTTCAGGACGGCCGCCTAATGATAAACAGAGGTTTTCTGTTTTGCGAACATATTCTGTTACAGCCTTAAATTTTATTTTTCCTGATTTAGCGGTAAAAATTACAGCCTGTAAAAAGAATTTTATCCATCCTATTAAGTCATTTTTAACACGTACATTATTCAGGGCATTATAATATTCTGTTCTATGTTGTTCAAAGTAATCGGAAATATAGAAACAGGGTTTTGATAAAATACCTTTGTTTAATAGATATAAAGGAATAATCAAACGTCCGATTCTGCCGTTTCCGTCTAAAAAGGGATGAATAGTTTCAAATTGATAATGCAGTATGGCAATTTTAATAAGATGCGGTACATTACAGGTATCGTTGTTGATAAATTTTTCAAAGTCTGAAAGCAAATCGGGAAGGTCAATTATACTTGGAGGCACATAAACGGCATCCGAAGGTTTAGAGCCTCCAATCCAATTTTGGGACTTGCGAAATTCTCCCGGTGTCTTATATTTACCACGTACATCTTGGAGCAGTAATTGATGAATTTCGCAAATAAGCCTGTTACAGAGCGGAAAATCATCCTGCATGATTCTGGCGATTCCAAAATTCAATGCATTTATGTAATTATGTACTTCCAAATAATCATTTCTTTTTTCGGGGGCGATGTCTTCCATCTGCATCAAATCTTCTTCTATGCTGGTTTTGGTCCCTTCAATCTTGTTGGACTTGTTTGCTTCGGTTTTTATATGCATTTCAATATAAATGTCAACATTGGGGATGAGGTCTGAAAACGCATTTAAACTGCCAAGTTCGCTGCTTGCCTGCTCCAATAAAACATTCAATTCAGGGTCTGTCCATCTCCAAGTATGGTTGATTAAAGTGGGCATAAATGTATAATAATCATTCTGGGAACGTTTAACACCGGATTTAAAAGAATTAATGTCCATAAAAGAGCAGCCTCCTTATCCCATTGCATAAATGTATTTTCTTGATTTTACTACATGAAAAAGCAAGATGCAAGAAATCTTCCAAAGTGATATAATATTCCTCAAACAGAAATATAAAGGAGATTTTATGCTTATACTAGGAGCACACATGTCGGTTGCAAAGGGATATGCGCATATGGGAAAGGAAACGCTGTCCATCGGGGCCAATGCCCTGCAGTTTTTTGCGAGAAATCCAAGGGGAGCAAAGGCAAGGGCTGTTGATGAAAAGGACATGGAAGCCTTTGCAGGGCTGTTTCGGGCGGACGGCTTACAATGTGCGGTGGCACACGCGCCTTACACCATGAATGCCTGTTCGGATGATGAACACCTCCGGGGGCTGGCGGTAGAGATGATGGCAGGGGATTTGAAAGTCATGGAGTATTTCCCGGGAAACTTTTATAATTTTCATCCGGGAAGCCATGTGGGGCAGGGAGTGGATACTGCGGTGGAACAGATTGCGGAGGCGCTCAATAAAGTGCTGTATCCCGGAATGCATACCACTGTGCTACTGGAAACCATGGCGGGAAAGGGAACCGAGGTGGGAAGAAGCTTTGAGGAGCTTAAGGCGATTATCGACAGGGTGGAATGCAGGGATAAAATCGGCGTATGCATGGATTCCTGCCACGTGTGGGACGCAGGTTATGATATTGCGGGCAGTCTGGACGTGGTGCTTAGGGAGTTTGACGAAGTCATAGGTCTTGAGAGGCTCAAAGCCTTCCACCTAAATGACAGTCTTCATGAAAAAGGCAGCCATAAGGACAGACATGCACTGCTTGGAGAGGGAAAAATTGGAATGGAGGCGCTTCTTGCCATAGTCAGGCATCCGGCGCTCAGGGATTTGCCTTTTTTACTGGAAACCCCTACGGATACAAAAGGTCATGAAGCGGAAATTATGAAAATCAAGGAATTATGCGGCTATGCAGGATAATTTCGGAAAATAATAAGATATGGATAAAAGGCGTATTGGAATGGAGGAGACGATGGGAAAGTGGAGTACATTTTTCGGGAAAAAGAAAGACAAACCGGAGAAGGGTGCAGATAAGAGCTTAAAGGGCAGCGAAGACAGAGAAGCGGCGCAGGAGCCTGCGGGTCAGGGGAAAGAAGATAAAGCGGACGCAGTAAAAACAGATGCAGGAAATACGGATGCAGAAAAGGCGCACTTAGGAAAAGCAGACGCCGGAAAGCCGCTTCAGAATTTCCGGCTGAAGGTGCTGCTGCGGGACATGCGGGAAAACAGGACGGAAACGGGCATGAACATGCTGTTTGAGGAAATTGTGATGAAAGCGCGTTTCCTGTCAATTATTTCGCTGTCTAAGCAGCCTGAAAGAAAAGAAGACGGAACTGCCATTTTCCGAAAGGACACTACAATAAAGATACCCATGATAACCAACCAGGGCGGCAAAAATTTTTATCCGGTATTTACCGACTATGAGGAGCTGGCAAAGTGGGAGCAGATGGGTAAGCCCGACACCCTGGTGCTTGACTTTGACGATTATACGGCGCTTGTCATGGAAAATGACAAGGCCGGGGGTATTGTGATTAATCCCTTTGGCGATAATTTTATCATGGACAGGAAAATGCTTGTCCATTTAAAGACGCAGAAGGATTTGCGTTTAAAAGGGGTTTCCCAGAGCCGTATTACAAAAGATACAAAGGTATTGGTGGGAGCGCCAAAGGAATATCCGACGGCAATGGTGGATGCCATGCGTGAGCATATGCTTGGGGTGAAGACGGTAAGCCGTGCATGGCTCAGGCTTATGGTCAGGGACAATGTGCAGAGCTTTTTAGTGATTGTGGAATTTGAAGGAAACCGGGATGAAATATTTGGCGGGATTGCAGCCGCAGCACGTCCCCATCTGAAGAATATGTATCTGGATATGCTGCCGTATCAGGAGGGATTCGGCAAAAGGGCAGTGGAGAATGTGGAACCATTTTACAGAAGGCTTTGAAAGAATTTCCAGCCATCTCACAATGATTTTCTCCCCGGAAAGTGGTATGATGGAGAAAGGGAAGGATGGGGTGCGGTGTGGAGGATGTAAAGAGAAAAAGGCGGCGGATAATATATGGCGTACTGGCCGGGGCGGCAGTGCTTTTAAATGCGGCGGCGTGGAATATTCCCCTGTTCAGCGACTGGTACATAGCGCATGTATTCCCGGTGTGGGTCAATACATACGGCAGGTTCAACGGCATGTTTCCTTTTTCCGTGGGAGAGTTTTTGCTGGGAGCGGGTATTTTACTTACCGCAGCGGCGGTTCTGCTTCTGCCGGCGCTTTTGGTGTGTCTGCTGATACCGGCATACCGCAGGAAGAAAGAGAAAAAGCTGTTTGTCCGTGCCCGGATTTTTTACCGTTTCTATGCATGGGTTTTGTTAGGCGTATGCCTGATTATGACATTAAACTGCTCCCTTTTGTACCATGGCTCAACCTTCAATGAAAAATACTTTGGAAAAATAGACAGGGAATACAGCCTGGAAGAACTCACCGCACTCAGAAATTTTGTGGTGGAAAAGTGCAATGAACTGTCCGGGCAGATGCAAAGGAACGAAAACGGGGATATTCTCTATGGCGGGGATATGAAGCAGGAAGCAATAAACTGTATGCAGGCGCTGGGGGAAACCTACGGCGGACTTAGCGGCTTTTATCCGCAGACAAAGCCCCTGTTAAATTCGGATTTTATGTGCCAGCAGTATATGCAGGGGTATTATTTCCCGTTTTCCATGGAAGCAAATTATAATGACGTGATGTATATCATGAATAAACCGGCAACCATGTGTCATGAACTGGCGCACCTGAAAGGGTATATTTATGAGGACGAGGCAAATTTTATCGGCTTTCTGGCTTGTATTTCATCGGATGATGTTTTATTCCAATACAGCGGCTACCTGAGCGTCCTTTATTACATAAACAATGATTTTTATGATGCGGTGGGAGGAGATTTGGAACGTTACTATGAAGAAGTGCAGATACTGCCGCAGGTATATACGGACAATATCTTTGTGAAAGAAGAGGAATGGGAAAGGATTAACGGGAAGGCCATCATAGATACGGAAGTGGTGGAGGCTGTATCGGACAGTTTTACGGAAACCTCATTGAAACTGAACGGGGTGGAGGACGGCATGGTAAGCTACAGCCGTGTGGTAAAACTTCTCTTACAATATTATGAAGGCAGGCTGTATTAGCCTGCCTTTCGGTGTATTTATATTGCTATTCCCTTCCGTCCCAGCAGTATGTGCAAAGCTTGCATTTGTCAATGCCAACCGAGTCCAGCATATCATCCAGGCGGTTAAACCGAAGGGAAGTAAAATGCAGTTCTTTACGGATTTCTTCCACCATGCGTTCGTATTTTTCGGAATCCGGGTCGGCGTATTCCTGCAAAATCTCATCTGTGACATTGCCGTTTTCCAGCCTTGCGATGACGCGGCGTGTAATCAAATCCATTTCCGAAGTGGAACGGGAGAAATTCAGATATTTACAGCCGTAAAGCAGGGGCGGGCAGGCGGGGCGGATATGTACCTCCTTTGCGCCGCTCTGGTACAAAAATTCCGTAGTTTCCCTTAGCTGTGTTCCCCTGACAATAGAGTCGTCAATAAGAAGAAGGCTCTTATCACGGATAAGTTCGTCCACAGCAAGAAGCTTCATCTTGGCAATCAGGTTCCTCTGGCTCTGCATGGTGGGCATGAAGGAGCGGGGCCAGGTGGGAGTATATTTGATGAAAGGCCTCGAGAACGGAATGCCGGATTCGTTGGCGTAACCGATGGCATGGGCAATACCGGAATCGGGTACGCCGGCCACAATATCAGGTTTGACATTGTCCCTCTGCGCCATTTTTGCCCCGCAGTTGTAGCGCATCTGCTCCACGCTGCATCCCTCGTAGGAGCTGGAGGGATAGCCGTAATACACCCATAAAAAGGTGCAGATTTTCATATCGGCGCCCGGGTTTACCAGCGTAATGCAGTTTTTGTCGGTCATAACGGCAATCTCCCCGGGCCCGAGTTCTTTGTAATCTGCATATCCGAGATTCTTGTAGGCAAAGTTTTCAAAGGAAACACAGAAAGCATTTTCCTTGCGCCCGATGACGACGGGGGTGCGGCCGTGCCTGTCGCGCGCCGCGTAAATACCGGCGGCATTCATCAGTAAAAGGGAGAGGGAGCCGTCTATCTGTTCCAGGGCATAGTTGATGCCCTCAATCAGGTTGTCCTTCTGGTTAATCAGGGAGGCAACCAGTTCGGTTGCGTTGATGTCCCCGCCGCTCATTTCCAGAAAATGGGAGTGCCCGTTATCAAACAACATCTGCGTCAGTTCCGTTACGTTGTTAATTTTGCTTACTGCCGTCAGGGCGTAAGTGCCGTGGTGGGAGCGCACGATTAAGGGCTGCGGCTCATAGTCGGAAATGCAGCCGATGCCGAAATGCCCGGACATTTCCTGCACATCCTTGTCAAATTTGGTCCTGAAAGGCGCATTCTCGATATTGTGGATGGAACGGTTAAAGCCGTCCTTTCCGTATACGGCCATGCCGCCGCGTCTGGTTCCCAAGTGGGAATGGTAGTCTATTCCGAAATACAAATCAAACACACAGTCCTGCTGGGAGGCAACGCCAAAAAAACCACTCATATAATAACCTCGATTCTTTTTCTTTTTTTTCTACAGTTTCTATCATAACTTGTTTTTATTCTCTTAACAAGATGGAATCTTTATAGTAATATAAAATAAACGGATGGTTGTAGGATGAGAGGCTATATGAGTGGAGAAAAAATTCTGGTTTTGCTATGGATTGCAGCGATGTTTTTTTGGGGTAAATATGCACCGCTGCTTACGCCGTATGTAAGGAATCTGATAGGTATTGTGACGGTTTTTGTGGCGCTATGCCTGTTTTGCGCTGTATTTGTTATATACTGGAAACTCGCCGTTATCATATGGGGCGTCATAGTGGGAACGTTTTTTTTTGCAGAGAAGTTTCCTAAAAATCCGGAAAAGCACCTTTACTGGAGGCAAAGGGTCACTTTCCTGCAGGATTTGTTTGTTATTGCAGGCAGTCTGCTGATTGTGTTTGAAATTTTTATACTGGTTAGCCGGAAGTAAAGGAGAGGGAGTACTTATGAATAAAATTATGAAAAGGTTCTGTGTGATTACTGCCGTATTGCTTCTGGCGTCTGCCCTTGTATCCTGTGGTGCGGGGACGGAGGCGTTTCCTGATGCGGGCAGGCAGACAGACAAAAGGGGAGCGGCCAGAAAGGGGCAGACATTCAGATATGCGGGCATGGGAAGAGTCCCTTTTTTTATTGATGATTCGGGAAGCTGGCTGCAGGAAGCGGACGGGTATCTGTATGGGAGCGCGGACGGTAAAATTTTCAGGTACGATAAAGAAACGCTGGAAAAGGAAGTATTGTTTGAAGCGCATACGGACCATATTTTTGATTTTTGCATAGACGATGGCTATGTCTATTTTACGGACAGGCCCCGCACGAGTTCCCTGACGGACAGGGATACCTTGCTTTACAGGATGAAGTGCGACGGCACGGAGCTTACGATACTGGCGGATGACATTCCCAATGCTAATGCTTCGGAACATTCTTTTGCTACTTACTGCCCCAGAGTCTTTGATGACATTATCTATCTGACTTATTATAACGAACAGAGATTTTACCGTCTGTCGGATTCGGGCGACGGATTACAGGAGCTTTCCATAGAGGACACGGTTTATGGGAAGCTGCCCACGGGCAATACCTATGCGATTTATCCGTTGGAATATTGCTTGAAAAATTACGGATATGCCTTTACATGGAATATTGATAAGAATTTGCAGCAGATATTGTTTGCCGGGGAAGGCGTGGAAAAGCAGAGACAGATTGGGCTTCCCGCAAGGGATGGGTATGTGCTGACAAACGACGCCCTGTATTGTGCGGATAGGGAAGGAAATAAGTGGTACCGCGTTTGGCTGGACGATATGGATTGCCCGGAAGTCTTTTTGGAAACAGAGATTTCTGATTACGGAATGACGAGCTGGGATGAAACAGGCATTTATTTTCTGGACATGGAATATTCCGCCGACGGGAACAGGATTGACGTAAAGAAGGCTGACCGGGAGGGCAGGCTGGAGACTCTGTTAAGCGGTTATGACATAGGAAGTTATTGCTATTGGAAGAACAGGGTTTTTATTGTGGACAGCTATCTGTATTACTATGAGTCTGCCGATGCGGCTCTCAGGCTTGTGAGAGTACCGCTTTTCGGAGAAAAACAACCGGAGGTAGTGGATATCTGCGCCTTAGAGGAGTCGGCCGCTGTCAGTTATCAGGAGACGGAAGAGTGGACGGTTGAGATAGAGGAAAATGCATATTTTGACATCGACTTTACCAAGCTGTTCCTTAACGGGGATACGGAAGCGGAAGAAAACATCAATGACTATTTAAAAAAGATATACAAAGAGGTGGATAAATTAATTGAAGAAGATACGGAGTTTGTAATCTTCTGGAATGAGGAATTAAGAGAAAGTGGCATGGAAGATTTTTTCCATAGTTATCTTTCGATACGCGCAGCCGTAAGCTACATTGACGAAAAGTACATTGGTATATATGTGGCCTATGAAGATTATTTTTATCCGGGCGCGCATGGTATGCACTGGTCCGACGAATACGTTTTTGACCGGGAAACCGGAGAAAGGATTTCCATTACGGATATCGTGAACAATACGGAAGAGGAAATATGCGGGATTGTAAATGCTTATATAAAAAAAGACCGTGGGTGGGGTCTGGATGAGTATGAGTGGATGGAGGAGGAGTCCATATTGGAACAGGACCGTTTTTTCCTTACTGAGGAAGGTATCGGCATTCATTATGATGTGTATGAAATAGGCTGCTATGCGGAAGGAGACGTAGATTACATTATTCCTTTTGACGAGTTTGACATGAAGTAAAAAAAGAGTCCCGCATACCGGAAAACCGATATGCGGGCTAGGGTATTAAGACAACAAAGCGCGAGACGGGAATCGAACCCGCGACCCCCTCCTTGGCAAGGAGGTGCTCCACCGCTGAGCCACTCGCGCGCATCCGGAAATATGTCCTGAATGAGAGCGGGTGATGGGAATCGAACCCACGTATCCAGCTTGGAAGGCTGGTGTTCTACCATTGAACTACACCCGCAAAAAACTTCGCGTCACAACATTCGTTATTTTACCCAAAACAGCCATAGTTGTCAAGGGGTTAGAAGAAAAAAATTTATTTTACCAATATATACAGATTATATCTCCCGTGTTATACTATGCAGGTAACCGGTTTTGTATATTTTTAAGATGGGGAGGGCTTAATGGAGGTCAGGATTGGAATAGATATCGGCAGCAGTACCACAAAAATAGTGGCTTTTGAAAAGGATTGCATGTTGGAGCCCATGGTAGTCAGGGCGGACAGTCAGGTGGCTTCCCTGTATGGCGCCTTCGGCAGATACCTATATGAGAACGGACTGGAACTTGGCGATGTGTCGGCTGTTTACATTACCGGCGTAGGGAGTAAATTTGTCGACAAACCGGTTTATGGCTGTCCTACCTATAAGATTGATGAGTTTGAGGCCACAGGAACGGGCGGTTATTATTTAACAGATAAAAAAGAGGTTATTGTGGTAAGTATGGGAACCGGAAGCTTTTTTGTGAAGGTTACCGAGGAGGAGATGAAGCATATTGGCGGTGTGGGGCTTGGCGGAGGCACTATCTGCGGGTTATCCTCCATTATGCTAAATACAGGTGATATACATGAAATTGCCGCAATGTCCAGAAGAGGGGATGTTGCCAAAATAGATTTGCGCATTGGTGATTTGGCAAGGGAAAAACTGCCGGGGCTTAATCTGGATGTAACGGCGTCCAACTTTGGGAAGGCTGACGCACAGTCGAGACAGGAAGATATTGCGGCGGGCATCGTCCATATGGTGATAGAAAATATCTGCCAGTCGGCAATCTTAGCTTCTGTCAATACCGGAATCAAGGATTATATCCTGATTGGAGGGCTGACTAAGTTTTTTGAGTGCAGGCAGATTATCGGTGCATTCCGAAGCCTGTGGGATGTGGAAATCAGCATACCGGAGTATTCCGATTACGCAACGGCTATCGGTGCGGTGATTGCAGCGAATCAGGCGCAGGAAATCAAGTAAGCAATAACGCAGTGATGAAAGCAGGATAACAAAATCAAAAAGGCATGTATCATCTTCGGATGTATACATGCCTTTTTTGATTTGGCTTTTCAGTCAGGCTGCGTTGCCTTTTATATTCGGAAGCGGGACATCATCCCGGTAAGCTGTGCGGACAGTTTCTGCATTCCGGCTGCCTCTTTTTCCAGATTGGCAATGGCCAGAAGCTGTTCGTCGGTGGTGGCGGTTACATTTAAAGTTCCGGCGGCCGTCTGCGTGGAAATGGCGGAAATGCTTTCCACGGAAGCCAATGTGGTCCGGCGGTCCTTTTCCATGCTTTCCATGTTTGCGGAAATAGTAGTCAGGGCATTGACCAGAAGCGTTACGTTTTCATTGATACCCTGGAAGGAGTTTGCCGTAACCTCCACAACTTTTTCCTGGGTGGCAACCGTATTTTCGGACTGCCTTGCCACATTTACCGCATCCTCCGTGTTCAGTACAATTTCTTCGATGATTTTATAAATTTCATTGGCGGCGTCAATCGACTGGTTAGCAAGCTTTTTAATCTGTTCCGCGACAACGGTAAAGCCCCGTCCGGCTTCTCCGGCCCTTGCCGCTTCTATGGAGGCGTTCAGGGAAAGCAGGCTGGTTTCTTCCGCAATGGAATTAATCACAGTTATAATTTCACTGATGGACTTTGATTTTTCTGCAAGGGCTTCTATGGCGGTGATGACATTCTGCGTCGTTTCATATGTGGAATGCGCGCTATCATTGAGTTTGTCGACAGATTCCATGCCGACCTGGATGGACTGGCTTGCCGAGTTGGTCAGGTTCTGAATCTGTACGGTGTTGCTGGATACATTACGGATTTGCTCCGATAAGGAATCCATCTTGGAGAGACAATCTGCGGAATCGGCGTCCAGCCTGCTTGTTCCGGTTTCAATCTCGCTGATGGAGGCCCGGATACCCTTTGAAGTCTGCATAAAAGTATCGGAAGTTTCAGCTATCTGGGAAGAAGCGGCAGTCAGTTCATCCGTTACATTTTTGACGCCGGTAAGTAAATCCTTGATGTGGTCAATCATACTGTTAATGCCGGTGCAAAGCACATAAAATTCATCTTTCCTGCGCGTCTTTACTTCCACAGTCAAGTCGCCTTTTGAGACGAGGGCCAGTTTATTCAGGATTCCTTTGATGGTATGGGCGTAAGACCCGGAAATCAGGCTTCCCAAAAGCCCTGCCAGGATGCTGGCAGCAACTGTTACGGCGACAGTCAGAAGACGGATTTCACTCGTCTGTGCGGATATGGTGGCCTGGGGAATCAGCGCGACAATGGTAGCGCCCCGCCCTTTCAGTTTGGAATACAGGAAAAGATATTCCCGTCCCCTTAAAGATATGTACTCCATGCCTTCATTTTCCTCGGAAGATACGGCGTTTTGAAAAAAATCACTTGTACTGATTGCTTCATCGGGTGCGGACGCGGCGAAAAATTCTGTTCCGTCAACGGTGATAAATCCGATAAAGCTTCCTTCCCCGCAGTCCAGCGACATAAGGGTTTCCGCAAGGATATTGTAGCTGATGTCCACAATCATCATGGCTTTCACACTGTTAAGGCGCTTTACAAGACGGAGGCAGTAGGCGGAACTGTCGGTGCCCAGTTGTCCGTCGATATCACATTTGTTGCCGAACAGGTAAAATGATTGGGAATCCGCGTCGGCAAGGGCGCCCATGGGCGTGGCGGCAAAAGCAGAATACAATTTATCCCCGCTGCAGGAGGAGGTGGTAAGAGGGTCCTCCACATCAGAAAGGTAATAAATATTGGAAACGAGTGCATCTCCCGTCACGCATTTATTGAAGGTGTTGGTGTAGGTAGTCTTGATATTGGCCCGGGTAAAAGTGTCATTGGAAAATACCCCTTTGAAATAGGAGGTCAGTTCATCTTCGGTATTGTAAGTCCTGTAGCTGGACTGCACGGTATCAATTACAAGGGAAAGGTAGCGGTTCATGGCAGTCATGGTCTGCAAAGAGGATGTTTCATAATTGGCAGTGATAGCCGTTTCAGATTTTTTGTAGGAAATCACTCCAAGCAGGATAATAAAACAAACCGGAATTAAAAAGCAGACAGTCAGCCGGAAACTGATTTTTCGGAAAAAAGAAATTTTTTTCATGCGACACCTCCGAATATAATTGCCAATGGTTATGATAGTACTATGGTATCACATAAATGGAAAAAGTGAGGGAAATATTGTGCCTGAACAGTAATTTCTATGTTTTGTATAAAAATTTTCGTATTTTTTCGTAAAAAATTACCAGAGTTCCCGGCAAAATTGTAGAGAGGAGGATAATATGGTATAATGGCATAAAGTTGCTGTGTGCGAAAATGCGGTGCAGAAATGAGGATGGAAATGAAACGATTAAAAAAAGGGAAAGGATGGTTCCTTTTTCTGATTTTATCATGTTTTTTATGTGGCTGTGGAGACAACGCGGAAACGGGAGTGCCTGTGGACGGTCCGCTCTGGAGCATGGGGATGGAGGAGCCGGCAGACGCCGTGTTGCCGACAGAAGATTCAGACGAACCCCATCAGGAAGAAACGGGAAATGCATTTCAGGAGGAAGATGTTCTGACAGAAACACCGGTTTTGCCGGAAGATGACGGGACTGTCACTGTTTTGATTTCGGCAGCAGGCGATGTGACTTTAGGCAATCATCAGGAGCAGGAATATGCAAGTTCTTTCAGACAAATGTATGACAGGGAAGGGGAAGCCTATTTTTTTAAAAATGTAAATCACTTCTTTGGCAAGGATGATTTGACTATTGTGAATTTTGAAGGCGTACTGACTCTTTCCGAGGAAATGCAGCCCAAAGACTATAATATGAAAGGCGAGCCGTCGTATATCGGAATACTCACACAGGGAAGTGTGGAAGCAGTCAGTTTTGGCAACAACCACAGGTTGGATTATCTGGTGCAGGGAAGCAATGACACGGTGGCTGCGTTTGAGGAAGCAGGTATTGCCTATGCCTATGATAATATAACCGGACTGTACGAAACGAAGGGCATTCGTATCGGCTTTGTGTCCGTAAACGAGGCAAGCCAGGGGGCGGCTGTTGAAAAATATCTGGAAGAAGGCATAAAAAAACTGCGGACGGAAGAGGACGCCGATTTGGTGATTGCATGCTGCCACTGGGGAACGGAAAAAGACAATTATCCGGAGGAATACCAGCAGACATTGGGGAGAAAATGTATTGACTGGGGTGCGGATTTGGTCCTGGGCTCCCATCCGCATGTTTTACAGGGTATAGAGGTTTATGAAGGGAAGTTTATCGTGTACAGCCTTGCCAATTTCTGTTTCGGAGGCAACAGGAACCCGGCGGATAAGGATACCATGATATTTCAGCAGACATTTACATTCCGTGAAGGCGTAAAGCAGGAGGACATGGCAGCGAGGGTGATTCCCTGCTCGGTAAGTTCCGTGGAAAACAAAAACGATTTCTGCCCTACGCCGTCGGAGGGAGAGGAATTTGAACGGATTCTGGGAAGAATCAATGCCTACAGCGCCCAATACGGAGTCAGCTTTGACGAAAAAGGATATTATCTGGTACAATAGGACAAATAATAAAAAACAAATCATAACAGAAAGGCAGGATGGATATGGAAAAGAGAAAAATGGAAAAAATCGGTGCGGAAACTTCCTTGCTGGGATTCGGATGTATGCGTTTTCCCGTTACGAAGGAGGGGAAGATTGATGAGCCTGTGGCGCAGAAAATGCTGGACGCAGCAATTGCGGCAGGAGTAAATTACATAGATACGGCTTATCCTTATCACAGCGGGGAGAGCGAACCTTTTGTAGGAAGGGCTTTGAAAAAATACGATAGAAAGTCTTTTTATCTGGCAACCAAACTGCCCGTCTGGCTGGTTCATTCCGTAGAGGATGCCGAAAGGATATTTGAAGAGCAGTTGGAAAGGCTGCAGACGGACTATGTTGATTTTTATCTTCTCCATGCCCTGAACAAATCTTCGTGGGAAGCGGCGGTAAAAAACGGGGTAGTGGAATATTGTGAAAAATTGAAGGCGGAAGGACGTATCCGGTATCTGGGATTTTCGTTCCATGATTCGTATGAAGTGTTTGAGGAAATTTTGTGCGCAAGGGACTGGGATTTCTGTCAGATTCAGTTGAATTACATGGATGCCGATGAACAGGCCGGCCTGGAAGGTTACAGGCTTGCCGAAAAAAAGGGCGTGCCCCTTGTCATAATGGAGCCTGTGAAAGGAGGCTCTCTGGCTGTTTTTGCGGATGATATCACAGAAAAGTTCAGGGCGCTTGACAAGGATGCAAGCACGGCTTCCTATGCGCTTCGCTGGGTGGGCAGCCTGCCGGGTGTGAAGGTTGTCTTAAGCGGCATGTCTAATATGGAACAGGTGGAGGATAACCTGCGTATTTTCGGCAGCTTTAAACCTGTCTCTGATAAAGAAAAACAGACTATTGAAGAGGTGGTAGATATCTTGAACAGCAGGATACAAAACGGCTGTACCGGCTGCCGTTACTGTATGCCCTGCCCGGCAGGCGTGGATATTCCCGCAAACTTCAAGGCGTGGAACACTTACCATATGTACCAGAACTATAACGTGGCAAAGTGGCAGTGGGAAACGGAAATCGGTGAAAAAGGTCAGGCAAAAAACTGCGTTAAGTGCGGAAAGTGTGAGGCGCATTGTCCGCAGAAGCTGTCCATCAGGGAAGACTTGGAAAAAGTGCAGAGAGATATGGACAAAAAGGAAATGATTTTGTAAAAGGCACAGGTAAAGCCCTATTCCTATTCCAATTCTGTTTATTATGCATATGATAGAAAAAAACAGTAGTTTGGAGAAAATTGAAATATGGCTTTATGCAGAACAATTATGCACGTAGTCCAGCCCAACGACACTTTTTACAGGCTGGCGCAGAAGTACAAAACGACGGTTCCTGATATCATCATGAGAAACCCGGGTGTCAACCCATACAATTTGCAGGTAGGCACCCGGCTTAATATCTGTGCGGGGCAGGAGCAGGAGTCGCCGTGGAAGGACGAACTGGAACTGAACAACGACATGCGGCAGGCATGGACGCAGCATGCCTTCTGGATGCAGATTTATCAGAACAGCCTGTTTAATTCCCTGGAGGATACGGAAGTAGTCAAAAGACGTCTGATGCAGAATCCGGAGGACATTGCCGACGTGTTTGACAAGTTCTATTCGCGCGCGATGGTAAACCAGCTGACGCAGCTTCTGGAGGAGCATATCCGCCTTGCAGGGGAAGTGATGATGGCCATGCGCGACGGTGAAACACAGAAAGCGGACCAACTGGAACGGCAATGGTATCAGAATGCAGAGAATATTGCAAGGCTTTTGAGTAACGCCAATTCCGAATACAGCTATGAAGAACTGCTGCGTATGCTGACCAGACATCTGGATATGTTAAAACGCCAGATGACGGCCGAATTAAACAAAGAGTATGAAAATGAAATAGACCTGTTTGATGAAAATGAAAATCAGCTCATGGAGCTGGCGGATTACCTGACGGAAGGACTGTTAGCCCAGTTTTACCGTTCATAAAGGGAAAGTGGCGGGGAGAGCGGTTTACAAACCTGCTCTCCCCGTAAAAAGGAGAAACATGCAATTTTTACTGGTGGCGCTTAATGCCAAATACATACATTCCAATCCGGCGTTATACAGCCTGAAACGCTTTGCGGGAAAAAATGCCGTTCATGTGCAGATTGCGGAATATACCATCAATCACCGCATGGAGGAAATTCTGGAGGACATATTCTGCAGAAAGCCGGATGTTATAGCTTTTTCCTGCTATATATGGAACTGGGAAATCATACAGAAAATAATAGTGGAACTGCACAAACTGCTTCCGAAGCTGCCCATCTGGCTGGGCGGGCCTGAGGTTTCTTTTGATGCAGGGGAAATACTGGACAGGTATCCGCAGCTTTCTGGCATCATGACAGGGGAAGGGGAAGCAGTTTTTTCGGAACTGCTGTCTCATTATCTCTATCAGGACGGGCAGCCTGGGGAAATTGCGGGGCTGGTGCTGAGGGACGGGCCCACAGGGGAGAGAAAGCCGCTTGATATGTCAAAAATCCCCTTTTTGTATGAAAATACGGAGGATTTTCGGAACAGGATACTCTATTACGAATCCCAGAGAGGCTGCCCTTTTAGGTGCAGTTACTGCCTTTCCTCCATAGATAAGACAGTGAGGTTTCGTGACATTAATGTCGTAAAGCGGGAATTGCAGTATTTCCTTGACAATAAGGTGAAACAGGTCAAATTTGTAGACAGGACTTTTAACTGCAACCGTGAACACGCCATGGAAATCTGGAGATATATTCTGGAACATGACAATAGCGTCACCAATTTCCATTTTGAAATAGCAGGGGACATGCTTGGGGATGAAGAAACAGCGCTGCTTGCCCGTATGCGTCCCGGCCTGGTGCAGCTGGAGATTGGCGTACAGACGACAAATAAGAGGACGTTACAGGAAATAAGAAGGAAAACAGATTTTACAAAGTTGAAAGCAGCGGTGGAAACCGTCAAAAAGGCGGGAAACATCCATCAGCATCTGGATTTGATAGCGGGGCTTCCCTATGAGGATTACGAGAGCTTCGGTAAATCATTTGATGAAGTGTTTTCACTGGGGCCCAATCAGCTTCAACTGGGATTTTTAAAGGTGCTGAAGGGTTCTTACATGCATGAGATGGCAGAAGAGTACGGCCTTGTGTATACACAAGAGCCGCCTTACGAAGTGCTTTTTACCAGATGGCTGTCTTATGAAGAAGTGCGCCGGTTAAAGCGGATAGAGGAAATGGTGGAAATTTACTACAACAGCAATCAGTTTACGCATACCCTGACTTTTTTGCAGGGGGCGTTCCACAGCCCTTTTGCCATGTTTGAAGCGTTGGCGCGGTATTACAAAAAAGAAGGCTTTTTTACACAGGCGCCGGCAAGGATTTACCGGTATCAGGCGCTGCTGCAATTTGCAAAAGAGCATGACGGGGAAAATCTTTCCATATACAGGGAGCTTCTTGTTTTTGACTTGTATTTGAGGGAAAAAGTGAAAAGCCGTCCTGACTTTGCACCGGATTTGGAGGAGAGCAAAAAAGATATCACGGATTTCTATAAATATGAGGAGGAAGCCGGACGTTACCTGCCTGCTTATCGGAAATATGACAGCAGGCAGTTATCCCGCATGACGCACATGGAACCGTTTTCCTATCCTGTGTGGGACATGCAGGGAAAAACGGCTGCGGAGGAAGGGACATATATTTTGTTTGATTATGAAAATCGCAATCCCCTTACCCATGAGGCTGGGATAACCATTCTCCGCCAATCCGACTGGCAGCGGGAGGGCGATAGAAAATGACGCACCGGATGAGGACGGAAAGTTATGTCTGTGTGGATTTGGAAACCACCGGGCTGAACCCGAAAACAGATAAAATTATGGAAGTGGGCGCAGTGAAAGTGGAAAACGGCAGAATTGTCCGGGTATATGAAACATTTGTAAATCCTGGGAGGCCGGTTCCGGAACGTGTAAGGCAATTAACGGGCATTTGCGATGCGTGGCTGCAAAGCGCGCCACAGATGGAGGACGTGCTTTCGTATTTACTGGATTTTCTTGGGGATTCGGTTTTACTAGGACATCAGGTGCTTTTCGACTACTCCTTTATAAAAAAGGAAGCAGTCAACCATAAAGTTTCCTTTGAAAGATTGGGAATAGATACGTTAAAGATTGCACGGAAATATTTGCCGGATTTAGAGAGCAGGAGCCTTGACTGCCTGTGCAGGCATTATGCCATACCCCACAGCCCCCACCGTGCCTTACAGGACGCGCAGGCGGCATGTGCGCTGTATGACAGGCTTTGGGAAGAATTTGGCAATACGGAGGACGCGGTGAAGATGTTTATGCCAAAACCGTTACTGTATCAGGCCAAAAGGGATACGCCCATAACCCCGGCCCAAAAAGAACGGTTATATAAATTACTTGTCAAACATAAACTGAATATAGAATACAATTTAGATACGCTCACACGGAGCGAAGCCAGCCGCTATACGGACCGGATTCTTGCAAAGTACGGACGATAGCGTTTTTCATGGAAGAACGCAGGCTGCCGGCCGCTTCAATGAGGGCTGCCTTTTTGGAGGCTTCCCCGCGTCTGTCATAGATATCGGCAAGAAGGTAATAAGTGTGGCTGACGTCTGTCTGTGTGGATACGGCAAACTCCAGAATCATGCGGCTCTCGTCCTCATAACCGGACAGATACAGGACTTCCGCCCAATCCTGCAGCGTCCGTACCAGAAGGGTATAGTTCTGGTCATATTCCGTCAGGAGGGTAATGTTGGCGGTGCCGTATTCCAGCTTTAAGTCGGTATTGGTGTAGCCGGTTAAATTAACAATTTTCACGGAGGACAGGCCGGACAGCAAAGCATGGTATTCTGCCACATCAGGATTATCCTTCAGTGTTTCCATGGGCAGGCTGTCGAAAGGGATTGTGATATAGGGAAGATGTTCGAGCGGTTTCTTACGGGTATTGTTGGCCCGCTCCTCCCTTTCCCAGAAATCTTTGATGGCGTTCTCCTCCATTCGTCTGTGCTTGCGGGTCACATAGGCAATCACAAGACAGAACACGATAAAACTGGACAAAAATGACGTTATCATATATAATATCCTTTCAGTAGTTTGAATCATCCCAATAAAAGTATAGCTTAGGAGACTGCCATGATAAATATGCATAACAGGAAAACGCAGAGAATTGTTTCAGGAATTATCATCCTGTTTTTGATTCTCGCAATGATTATTCCCATGCTGCTTGGCATGTGATTTGTTACAGATTACCATATTATTTTAACAATTTCAATCTTTGAGGCTTTGGAGGAGCGCTATCAATATATGAAAAAGACGATACAAAAAATGATGATGCTTTCCTGCATGGCGGCAGTTTTGCTGCTGTGTCCCATGGAGGCAAAAGCAAAAAGTGCGGATACAATGAAAGAAGGCGTATATGCAGGTGATATTTCCCTATCCGGAATGACGGCGGATGAGGCTTCTGCTGCCGTGGAAGAATATGTGGATTCCCTGAAAAATGTAGAGGTGGTGCTGATTGCCGGAGGTGATGAGGAGGTTGTCGTATCGGCAGGAGACCTTGGAATCAGCTGGAGCAACCGCAATATTATAGATGAAGCAATGCAGCTTGGCACGCAGGGTAATATCGTACAGCGTTATAAAGCATTGAAGGACTTGGAGCATGAAAACAAAATCTATGCCATTGAACTGGATTTTGATGTGGCTGCAATAGACCGTATTCTGGCAGAGCGATGTACGCAGTTTGACCGGGAAGCGGTGGACGCTACCCTGGTATTGGAGGAGGGAGTATTCCGGGTTGTCGGAGGGCAGACGGGATATCTTCTGGATGTGGAAACTTCCATTGACACCATCTATGAATACCTGACCGGAGACTGGAACCGCGAAGCCTGTTCCATCCAGCTGGATGTTTCGGTCACGGAACCCCGTGGAAGCGAAGAAGAACTTATGCAGGTTAAGGACGTACTTGGCACGTATACGACATCCTTTTCCTCTTCCGGCCAGAGCAGAAGCGCCAATGTGACAAACGGGTGCAGTCTTATTAACGGAACAATACTGTATCCGGGGGATGAGTTTTCCACATATGAAGCAGTGTCGCCATTTACCGAGAACAACGGATATTACATGGCGGGCTCTTACTTAAACGGAAAGGTAGTGGATTCCCTGGGAGGAGGCATCTGCCAGGTTTCCACGACTCTTTACAATGCCGTGCTGTTATCGGAACTTGACGTTACGGAAAGGTATAACCATTCCATGATTGTAACTTATGTGGAGCCTTCCGCTGACGCGGCGATTGCGGAGTCTTCCGGAAAAGATTTTAAATTTGTCAATAACACGGGACACCCTATTTATATAGAAGGTTATGTATCTTCGGATAAGAAAATCACATTTACAATATACGGTGTGGAGACCAGGCCGGAAGGCCATACTGTGGAATATGTCAGCGAGGTGCTGGAAGTCATCAGCCCGACCACGGAGGTGCTTTACCCTGACGTTACGCAGCCCATCGGATACGTAAGCGTGACCGGCGCGCATATCGGCTATAAAGCGAGACTGTGGAAGATTGTAAAAGAAAACGGTGAAGAGGTCAGCCGTGAGATAGTGAACACCAGCAGCTATAAGATGGTGCCGAGAAGCGCGGTTGTCGGCGTATCTACACCGGACGTCAACGCTTACAATGAAATCATGGCGGCAATCGGAACAAACAGTATAGAGCATGTGAAAAACGTAGCCGCAATGCTGACGGCTCCGCCGCCGGCGGAACAGCCTCCGCAATAAGGACGGTAAAAGGAAAATACAGGATGAAGGTCGGTAAAATATCAGAAAGCGTGTTAAAACGCTCCGTGATAAAAAATATCAAAAGCAAAAATGAAAACGTTAAAAGTGGTGCAGGGTCAGACTGCGCCATTTTTTCATGTGGAGACGCGGCATTTACACAGGCAGTTCACAGTTTTGCATTGAAGGAACCGGCAGATATCCGTTATGCCATTATAAAAGCTTCCAACAATGCAGCCTGCGGAGGCGCAGTCCCTGTAATGGCGGAGATAGCCCTGCTTCTGCCAAAAGAAACGGAAGAAAAAGAGCTGCAGGAAATCATGAAGGAAGCGGATAAAACGGCTAATGCCCTGCATATGCAGATAGCGGGAGGACATACGGAAGTATCGGAATCGGTTTCAGGGGTCATGGCTGTCGTAACGGTGACGGGCATACCGGGTGCAGGCGTTCTGTTTCCCGGCGGCGCCAAAGCCGGGCAGGATGTGGTTGCCAGCAAATGGATAGGGCTGGAGGGCACTGCACTTCTGGCACGGCGTCACGGGGACAGACTGGCAGAAAGGATTCCGCATTACATGGTAAACGAAGCGGAATCCTTTGCCTCTTACCTTTCCGTACTGCCGGAGGCTGCCATAGCGGTAAAGTCCAATGTGAGCGCGATACACGATGTTTCCGTAGGCGGCATTTTTGCCGCGTTGTGGGAACTGGCGGAAAGCGCTGGCGTTGGACTGACCATAGATTTGAAAAAGATTCCCGTCAGGCAGGAAACCATAGAGGTATGTGAATTTTTTGGAATCAGCCCCTACGAACTGCTTTCCGGCGGCTGCCTGCTCATGACGGCAGACAACGGTGAAAGCCTGGTGCAGGCCTTGGACGCAGTACATATTCCGGCAGCGGTAATCGGAAAAGTGACGGACAGCCATGACAGGGTTGTGGTAAATGAAGAAGAAAGACGTTTTCTGGAAAGGCCCCAAACGGATGCCTTCATAAAAATATAAAGGAGAATTTAAAATGAGAGAAGAGTTATTGCGCATTATTGAGAAAAACAGCCGAATGAATTTAAAAGAATTGGCAGTGATACTGGGAGTGGAAGAAATTGATGTGGTAAATGAACTTGCCGCATTGGAAAGCGAAGGAATCATCTGCGGTTATCACACCATGATTAACTGGGAACTGACCAGCCTGGAGAAAGTGAATGCCTTGATTGAGGTGCGCATTACCCCCCAGAGGGGACAGGGATTCGACAATATTGCAGAGCGTATATATAAGTATCCCGAAGTACATTCTGTATATCTTATTTCCGGCGGGTATGACCTTCTGGTATCGCTGGAAGGAAAATCGCTCAAAGAGATTTCCAACTTTGTGTCAGATAAGCTGTCCACCCTGGATAACGTTCTTAGCACGGCTACCCATTTTGTATTAAAGAAATACAAGGACCACGGCACCATACTGACTAAAAAATTTGAAGACGAAAGAGAGTTGATTACACCATGAGAAATCCACTTGCAGACCAGGTTGTCGAAATCAAACCCTCCGGCATCCGTAAGTTTTTTGATATAGTAAGCGAAAGAAAGGATATCATCTCCTTAGGCGTCGGGGAACCCGATTTTGCAACTCCCTGGCATATCCGCGACGAAGGTATTTATTCTTTGGAAAGAGGCCACACAAAATATACTTCAAATGCAGGACTGATGGCTCTCAGGGAGGAAATCGGAAGGTATCTCTATAGGACGCAGGGGGTACGTTACCATGCGGGTAAGGAAGTGCTTGTTACAGTGGGCGGTTCCGAAGCAATCGATATAGCGATGCGCGCCATGATTAATCCCGGGTGCGGCGAGGAAGTGCTGATACCCCAGCCCAGCTATGTTTCTTACGAGCCATGTGCAGTCCTTGCCGGGGCAAAGCCCGTTATCATTCCTTTGAAGGCGGAAAATGAATTTCGGCTGACGGCAGAAGAGTTGTCTGAAGCCATTACGGAAAAGACAAAGATACTGGTATTGCCGTTTCCGAATAATCCAACCGGCGCCATCATGGAAAAAGAGGATTTGGAAGCTGTTGCAAGGATTGTGGCGGAAAAGGATATCTTTGTTATTTCCGACGAAATATACGGTGAACTGACCTATAAAGGCAAACATGTATCCATTGTAAGCATTCCCGGTATGCGGGAGAGAACCGTGCTGATTAACGGCTTTTCCAAGGCATATGCCATGACGGGATGGCGTATGGGTTATGCGTGCGGGCCGGCAAATATCATTGAACAGATGACGAAGATTCACCAGTTTGCCATTATGTGCGCGCCGACCACCGGACAATATGCCGGAATCGAAGCGCTTAAAAACGGTGACGAGGATATTCTGGAAATGCGCACGGCATATAACCAGAGAAGGCGGTACCTCATGCACGCCTTCAGGGAAATGGGGCTGGAATGCTTTGAGCCTTTCGGCGCTTTCTATGTATTTCCCTGCATTAAGGAATTTGGCATGACAAGCGAAGAGTTTGCAACCCGTTTTCTGGATGAAGAGAACGTGGCGGCGGTGCCGGGAGACGCCTTCGGGGAAAGCGGGGAAGGTTTCCTGCGAATTTCCTATGCATATTCCCTGGATAAGCTGCGGGTTGCCATGGAGAGGCTTTCAAGGTTTATCACGAAACTGCGGGAAGAACAAAAAAAGTAGGCGGATACGATATGCACATTGTACTTCATCAGCCGGAGATACCGGCAAATACGGGAAACATCGGGCGGACCTGTGTGGCGACAGGCACATCGCTGCATCTGATTGAGCCGCTGGGTTTCCACTTGGATGAAAAGTCCATAAAGAGGGCGGGGATGGATTACTGGGAACAGCTTGACCTGACCCGGTATATGAATTATCAGGAATTTAAAGACTGCCACCCGGGGGCGAAGGTGTGGATGGCAACTACAAAGGCCAGATACTCCTATGCGGAAGTGGCTTATGGGCCGGATGATTTTATTATGTTCGGTAAAGAAAGCGCAGGGCTTCCGGAAGAACTGCTGGTGGAAAATGAAGATGCCTGTATCCGTATTCCCATGCTTCCCGCCATCCGCTCCCTAAATCTGTCCAATGCCGTTGCCATCGTGCTTTATGAAGCGCTGAGACAGAACGGTTTTTCCATGATGCAGAAGGAAGGCGGACTCCATCGCCTGCACTGGCGGTGAATGATTAAATTTTCCTAAGCAAATATTAAGAAAGCATTAAAGAAATTCCCCTAAAAAACTGATATAATGACTGACATAAGAGCCGGACACCGTCCGGCTCTTGGTAAAGGCAGGTATATCCTGACAGGTAACGACCTGCCGGTGCAAAAGATTTTTGGGAAAGAAGAATATACCAATGCATGAGGGACAAAGGGAAAAAGAATTACAGTTGGAACTGACAAAGCCGAGGAATCCATATCTGGCGGAACAGTTTGGGAACAGGCAGACACCGGCATATGCCGGAAACAGGCAGGCGGCAGTACATGCCGGAAACAGGCAGGCAGCAGCGCATACCGGGAACAGGCAGGCGGCAGCATATGCCGGGAACAGACGGGTTGCAGCGCAGGGTACGAGAACTGCGTATGCCGGAGAAAGGCGTGTAACAGCGCAGGGTACGCGGACGGTACATGCCGATACGGCGTATCGGAGGAAAGAGCCGCAAAGAGAACAGCAAAGACGGGAAATGCTCGCGCGGCAGCAGCAGAAGAAAAAGAAACAGCAGCATAGAATCATCATGGTTCTTTTTGCCATGCTTGCATTGACGGCGGCATTTTATTGGCTGGTGGCTTTGTTTCTGAAGGACGGGGGAGATTCGGTACAGCCGCTGCCGAAAAAGGAGGATATAGCGGCGCCGGTCATGTATGATACCGCACAGCATCCCGAATGGACGACGGATTACCTGACTCCGAATGAATACTCCCGTCCCGGCGACGCACTGGAGGAAGTAAACAGTATCTTTGTCCACTACACAGCCAACCCGGGAACCAGCGCAGCCAACAACAGAAATTATTTTGAGCAGTTGAAAGATACGCACGAACGTTCTGCAAGCGCGCACTTTATTATAGGTTACGAGGGGGAAATCATCCAGTGCATTCCCCTCAATGAAATAGCGTACGGTGTGCAGACCAGAAATTTTGATTCCATTTCCATTGAATGCTGTTATTTGGATGAGGAGGAAGCATCTTTTACGAAAGAAACCTATGATGCCCTGATAGAGCTTCTTGCATATTTGTTGCAGACATATCACCTTTCCACGGAGGATATTTTAAGACATTATGACTGCGGCGGTAAACTCTGCCCGCTTTACTATGTGGAAAATGAAAATGCATGGGAAAGCTTAAAACAGGATGTAGCACAAAAACTTAATTGACATTGCCTGCGTGAAATAGTATGTTAGAAGCATAAATAAAGGAGGCGGGCATATGAGGTTTTTAAAAGAATTAAAATGGCAGTCCATCCTGTACCATGCTCTCTATATATTGATGGGCGCGGTTCTGCTTATATTTCCCGAGACTACGGCAAAGACAATCTGCTATGCCACAGGCGGCGCCGCCGTTGTGGCGGGACTGACAGCCGTTTGTATTTATCTGTTCCGTGACGTTTCAAAGAATACCTACAGGAATGATTTTGTGAGCGGTCTGGTTTCCGTGCTTTTGGGAGTATTTTTGTTTTACAAAGCGGATTTGGTGATATCACTGATACCGTTCCTTTTAGGAATTGCGGTTATTATCAGCGGTTTCATTAAATTGCAGAATTGTATTGATGTGCGGCGCATGGGATATGGAAACGGCATTGCGCTGTTTCTGCTTTCCTTAGTGAATATTGTATTGGGAGTCATACTGTTGATGGACCCTTTCGGAAAAGCAATTATACTGTTCAGGCTGATTGGCGCAGGGCTGATATTCAGCGGGGCAACGGATTTGGCGGCTACCTTGTATATGTCTAAAAAGATTGACAATTATATAGCGGATATGCAGGTGTTAAACGGGCAGGTGAGGGAGGAAGAGGAAAGATGAATATATTGTCCCCATCTATTTTATCGGCTGATTTTACAAAGCTTGGAGAACAGATACGGGCGGTGGACGAGGCCGGAGCGCAGTATATGCATATTGATGTCATGGACGGGCTTTTTGTACCGTCCATTTCCTATGGAATGCCGGTAATCAAATCTATCAGGAAGGTTACCCGAAAAGTATTTGACGTCCATCTGATGATTGACAGGCCGGAACGCTATATCGGGGATTTTGCCGACTGCGGCGCCGATATTATTACTTTTCATATAGAAGCTACTGACAAGGCAGGAGAAATCCTTACGGAAATCCATCAAAGGGGGATGAAGGCCGGTATAGCCATCAAGCCGGGTACGCCGGTGGAAACGCTTTCCCCTTACGTGGAAGAAGCGGATATGTTTCTTGTCATGACGGTGGAGCCCGGGTTTGGCGGACAGGCTTATATAGAGTCCTGCACCGAAAAGATTAGGGCGGTCCGTAAAATGGTACGGGAGTTGGGAAAAGACATTGACATTCAGGCAGACGGCGGCATTAACAGGGGCAATGTGGAAAAAGTGCTGGCGGCCGGCGCAAATGTTATTGTGGCGGGTTCTGCGGTCTTTCAAGGGAATATTGCAGACAATACAGCCGGGTTTATGGAAATTATTACTAAATTTAACGAAAATTAGAAGGTTATTTGACAGAATTGTTGTAAATAGAAAAAAAGAATGTTATAATTTCTCTATGTTTTGCGGAATTGGCATAGGCCATTTCCTGTAACGCAAACGACTATGATGGAGGGAAAAAACATGGAGAAATTCTTCAAACTCAAAGAGAACAACACGACAGTCAGAACAGAGATTGCTGCCGGACTGACAACCTTCTTTGCGCTGGCTTACATTGTTTTTGTAAACCCGAACCAGGTTGCTGCCGGAGGAGCAGGCGGCTGGCTGGCAGGAACCGGAGCGGACGGCGCGGTTCTGGGACAGATTTGGAATGCAGTATATATTGCGTCCATTCTGGCTGCCATTATCGGCACCCTGTTAATGGCTTTTCTTGCCAAATTGCCTTATGCACAGGCATGTGGAATGGGACTTAACGCATTCTTCTGTACCTGTTTTGTATCGGGCGCATTTTTCAACGGCGTTGATGTGCTTGACGGTTATCATTCCGGACTGGTTATCATCCTGATTTCCGGAATTATTTTCCTGCTGCTTTCTGTAACAGGTCTTCGCAGCTATATCGCAAAAGCCATGCCGGACTGCCTGAAGAAGGCGATTCCCGCAGGCATCGGTCTTTTTATTGCCTTTATCGGTTTCCAGAATGCAGGCATTATCCAGGCGAATCAGTTTACACTGGTACAGTTTGTTGACATCAAAGGCGCAATTACAAACGGCACTTTTAAAGAAACTGCGCTTCCTGCACTTATCGCACTGCTGGGACTGCTTATCATTGGTGTGCTTGGCAAATTGAAAGTAAAAGGAAATGTGATTATCGGTATTATCGCTTCAACGGTTCTTTATTACCTTCTTTCCGGTACAGTGCCCAATTTTGACATTAACAATATTGGACAATCCTTCAAGGATTTCGGCAAAATCGGTATTACGGGTATTTTCAGCGGCGCAGCATGGAGCAATGCTTTCGGCGGGGCGCACGTTGGCGGCATCTTCAATGCCATTATGCTGATTATCACTTTCTGTCTGGTAGATATGTTTGATACCCTCGGCACCCTTTACGGCACTGCATCCCAGGCAAATATGCTGGATGAGAAAGGTGACCCGGTCCGCGTTAACGAGGCGATGCTCTGCGACTCCATCGCAACCGTATCCGGCGCAGTACTAGGTACTTCCACCTGTACCACTTTTGTGGAATCTTCAGCAGGTGTTGCTGAAGGCGGAAGGACAGGCCTTACCAGCGTTGTGACGGCAATCTGCCTTGGTATCTGTCTTTTCCTTTCTCCGCTTGCAAGCATTGTACCTTCTGCTGCAACGGCTTCCGCACTTATCTATGTAGGCGTACTGATGTTAAAGAGTTTTGCAAAAGTAGATATGGACGACCTTCGTTCCGCGCTTCCGGCCTTTGTTGCGCTTATCATGATGCCCATGACTTACTCCATTGCAAACGGTATCGGACTTGGCGCCATTACCTATGTCATCATGACGCTCTGCACAGGCAAGTTCAAGAAAAACGATATCGTGGTTACGGTAATCGCATTGTTGTTCACGCTTAAGTTTATCTTTGTTACCATGTAAACACTAAAGCTAAGGTACATTTGTATGGAATTACAGATTTTACATGCAATACAGGGACTGCATACGGATTTGCTGGATGCAATCATGATTTTGCTTTCTGCGTTGGGCAACGCCGGTCTTATTTGGATTTTTCTGAGTATTGTGCTGGTTTTCCCCAAAAGAACCAGACGCTGCGGCTTTACCATGATGGGAGCCATGGCGCTGTCATTCCTGTTAGGGAATCTTTTGCTGAAGAATCTGATTGCAAGGCCCCGGCCCTGTGCGGTAGATACATCTGTAAGGCTTCTGATTCCGTTTCCGGGTGAATATTCATTTCCTTCGGGACACAGTTTAAACGGCTTTACGGCGGCAACGGTTATTTTCCTGCACTTCAAAAAAGCAGGAGTATTTGCGCTTTTGTTTGCAGCCTCCATAGCATTCTCCAGACTGTATCTGTTCGTTCATTATCCGACGGATATCCTTGGCGGAATGGTACTCGGCATACTGGATGCTGCGCTTGTTTATTGGATTGTGAAAAAAGTAATACAGAGAAGGGAAGGGAGGCTTTAAGCCTCCTTTCCTTTTTGTAAAAAAGAGGCCTTTTGATTCTCATTAGATAAAATTTTGAAACTTAATTAAAAAAACGTCTACCCACATGAAAAAAAGATATTGTTATACTAGAATTATCATACAAAATGGGGAGGCAGATGCCAAAATGAAAAAGATATGGAAAAAACGACAAGTGCTGGCAGCAAAAAAATTGCTTGCCGTAACGCTGGCGGTGGGATTTGTAACAGGTCTGGCTGCATGTGGCGATACCGCCCGGAAGCCGCAGGATACAGATGCAAGTCAGGAAACACAGCCACCGACGGATACCCCGGAAGAAACTGATACATTTGTGGATAATCCGGATAAATCCGATGAAGGCTATGTGCTGGTCTGGAGCGATGAGTTTGACGGGGACAGTCTGGACGCCACGAAATGGGATTACCAGTACGGAACCGGTTCCCAGTACGGACTGGACGGATGGGGCAACTCGGAATTGCAGTATTACACGGACAGGACTGAAAATGTCCGCGTAGAGGATGGAAAACTGATTATTACGGCAATCAAGGAGGAAGAAAAATATGAGGGAATGCCCTATACCTCCGGCCGTATCAGGACTATGACGAATGAAGATGAAGCGCTTTTCTCCACCACCTTTGGCAGGGTGGAAGCCCGGATTAAGATGCCTTCAGGGGAAGGGCTTTGGCCGGCATTCTGGATGCTTCCTGTGGATGAAGATATTTATGGCGGATGGGCTGCTTCCGGGGAAATCGACATTATGGAGGCCCGCGGCAGGCTGCCGGAGCGTGCGGGCGGAACCGCACATTACGGTAAGGTATGGCCTAACAATGTGTATAACGGGGAGGACTATGTTTTCCCAGAGGGAACCGATATTACGGATTACCACATTTATGCACTGGAATGGGAGCCGGATGCCCTGCGGTGGTATGTGGATGGCGAGTGCTTTTACACGCTGGATAGATGGTACAGCCAAGGGAAGTACAGTGCAACGGAATATACGCGCCCTGCGCCGTTTGATGTGCCATTCTATATTTTGTTTAATCTTGCGGTAGGAGGCACTTTCGACCCCGACGCAAATCTGGATAATGCAGAGTATCCTGCTTCAATGGAAGTGGACTTTGTAAGGGTCTACCATAAGGAAGAAGGGTATGACACTGCAGGACTGGAAGATGCCGGAGCAGTTGACAGCAGGGATAAGGAAGGCTTTGCAGCTTATGCGGAAAGCTATACAGACGGCGAATATACGGAGTATATTGTAGACAAAGAATTTTCCACCATGAACACGGAAGCCATTAAAAATACGGATACGGGCATTGTACCGGAGAGCAAGGACTGGCAGTTTGCGGTAGGAAACTTTGGCGGCGCAGCAACGGCTGCAGTGGAAGAACTGGAGGAAGGTAATTTTGCGAAAATCGATATCTCCGAGGGAGGAAACCAGTCCTATGCCGTACAGCTTATCCAGCATTTTCCGGTTATAGAAGGGTACAGTTATCAGGTAAGCTTTGATGCCAAGGCTTCAGAAGACAGAAGCTTTGTGGTTTCTCCCAGCGGCGACGGTGATAACGGCTGGGTAAAATATGCTTCTGTGGATATCTCTGTCGGCACGGAAGTGGACAGCTACAGTTTTATATATAAAATGAACAGTACCACTGACCCCACTGCCCGCCTGGAGTTTAATCTGGGATTGACGGAAGGCAGCGTGTGGATAGGAAATGTGAGCGTTACCCTTGTGGACGTAGAGGGCGGCGTGGATGATGATATGAAAAAGCCGTCTCTGTTTGGAGGGAACCTGATTTACAACGGTACATTTGACGAAGGAAACAAGAGACTGGCATTCTGGCACGCAGAAGATTTGAACGTAGCGGTTCCAAGCTTTGTGACGGGAGAAGACGGCGTCGCAGATTATAGCAGGATGGCGGAGCTTACAGCCGAAGGGGAGGCGCCTGCTTTGTACCAGAAGGGAATACAGCTTCTGGGAGGAAAAGAGTATTACCTGAGGTTTGACCTTTTAGGAGACGCCGATACAGAGGTAAATGTAACGCTTATCGGAGCAGACGGTACTGTATACATGAAAGAAACCTGTGCATATGCGGCAGGAAGCAGTGCAGAAAGATTTTCGTTCCATTTTACCATGCCGGAAGGGGCGGATGATGAGGATGCAACCTTTATGATTACCCTGCCTGAAGGCGGAAGCATTAAACTGGATAATATTAAATTAAGCAAAATGCTGTAATTTACAGGTTATAATGCAGAATATGAGAATATGTGAGAGACCGGTCAGCCGCTGTTGCGGTTAATCGGTCTCTTTTTTGCCATAAATAGGGCTGGTAACATTTCCCGTGTTGACTTTTCTGTCTATATGTGATAGACTAATCTTGTCTATAAAATATAGACAACAGGAAGGAATGGTTATTTATATGGAAGAATACACTTTGGGAAACATTGAAGGAAAATTTGCGGATATTATCTGGACTCATGCGCCGCTGTCCACGGCAGAGTTGGTAAAGATTTGTGAAAAGGAGCTGGGATGGAAGCGTACCACCACCTATACGGTCTTAAAAAAACTGAGTGACAGGGGCATCTTTAAAAATCAGAACGGAACCGTCCGGGTACTGCTTACCAAGGAGGAATTTCTGGCAAGGCAGAGCGAGCGGTATGTAGAGCATTCTTTCGGGGGCTCCCTGCCGGGATTTCTGGCGGCGTTTACCTCCCGAAGAAGTCTGAGTGAAAAAGAAGTTGAGGAGCTTAAAAGCATTATTGAGAAAAGCAGATAGGAGGCGCCGGTATGGAAGCATTTTTTATATCTTTGCTAAACAGAAGTTATCAGGCGGCAATGGTTATCTGCATTATTCTGGCAGTCAGACTTTTGTTCCGCCTTTTGCAGGTTCCGCGAAAATATACCTGTATGCTGTGGGCGATTCCGCTTTTCAGGTTGGTTTTCCCTTTTTCCATAGAGAGTATATTGAGCCTGCTTCCCACAAAAGAACCTTTGCTGCCGCCGGACATAGGCTATATGGCTAAGCCGAGGATTGTGACGGGCAGCGCTTATGTGGATGTGCTTATCAGTCAGGCTCTGCCGGCTGCAACGCCCGAAGCAAGCGTCAATCCCATGCAGGTCTGGCTGTTAGTGCTGCGGCTTATCTGGCTTGCGGGGGTAACGGCGTGCCTGGTATACAGTATGGTTTCTTATTTTTGCCTGAAACGGAAGCTGCGGTGCAGCATTCATTTTGGGAAAAATATTTTTCTGGCGGACTATATCGGCACGCCTTTTGTACTGGGTATCCTGCGCCCGCGGATTTATCTGCCTTCTTCGCTGGAGGCGGCAGACAGGGAGTATGTGCTTGCGCATGAACGGATGCATATAAAGAGAGGGGACCATCTCTATAAAATGGCGGCTTTCCTGATTACGGTACTGCATTGGTTTAACCCGCTTGCATGGGCGGCGTTTGCACTGCTTGGCAGGGATATAGAAACGGCATGTGACGAAGCGGTTATGAAGCAGTACGGGGAAGAATGCAGGAAAGAATATGCAAGGACATTGCTTGGCTGTGCCGCAGGCAGAAAGCTTAAGGGGGTGCCGCTGGCTTTTTCGGAGGGGAGCCCCAAAGAGAGAATCCGGCATATCCTGCGCTATAAAAAACCGCTTCTGGGTTTATCGGCGCTTGCGGCGGCTGCCGTTATCCTGCTTGCGGCAGGGCTTATCAGCAATCCGCCGTCAGCGGTTAAAGAAAACAGGGAGGATATGCAGGTGCAGGAAGGCGTATACCTGCTGGAAAATTCCGATTTTCAGAAAATTGTCATTGACGGGGAAACCATGTCGTTTTCTTACAGCCTGATAAGCAGTCGTCTTCCTTACGGGAATTATACGATAGAGGGTGATGTCCTGACCCTGATTTCCATGGAAGGTTATCAATACCGTTTCAGAATAGAAGGCGACTCCCTGATATTTATTCAGGAAGGCTCGGAAAAATTGGTGGGCAGCGGGATTGATGAAATACCGGATGTGGTAGACGGTTCCGTCTTTCGGTTAAGCGGGCAGACGGAACCGGAGGAAGTGACGCCGCCATCAGGGGTAGATGGAGGATGGGAGAAAACCGTTGAAATTACGCAGCCCTCTCTTACCGACAGTATGCCGATAGGCGCGGATGGCATGATTCTGGATTATGCGGACGGCCGGACTTTGATTTTTCACGGGTATTTCGGATTGTTTGTGTGCGACACGCAATCTTTTTCTATTATCGGCGCAGTGGATTTGAAGGCAATCGGGTGTGACGCCACACAGGGGGATAATTATTGCGAAGTATCTGTTGCTAAGGATGGCAGCAAAGTTTATCTTTCTCCTTTATCCGGCAATAATATGTATGTTTATGACGTTGCTTCCCAAAGCCTGACAGAAAAACCGAGGGACGTAAGCGGAATAGAAATGTTCGATGCCTTTGTCAGCGAAATTGATTTTTTGGAGGAATATATCGGCTTCCGCTCAGTCAGGCGCGCGGTTATTACGAAAGATGACGGAAGCGTCACATATGGATATCTGTCTTCTTTGGAGGGAACCGTAGGGGATATCTGTTATGAAGAAATAGGATATAAAGGGGATAATGAATATGGATATAAGACTTATCCGATTTTTGATGCTCTTTTTTTGTCCTCGTCTAAATTTGCCATGATGGCAGTGGAAGCGTCGGATACGGGAATAGCCTTTGGGATTTTTAACAATTCCGGCGATGAACTTGTTTTTTCAGATGATTTCAGGCTGCAAAGGTGGGAAGATAATAAATGGGTGGATGTACCCTATATCATTGATAACTGGGCGTTTAACGAGCCGGCGTATCCGGTGGAGGCAGGCGGTTACAGGGAGGCGGAAAATAACTGGGAATGGCTCTATGGAAAATTGCCGGAAGGCGTTTATCTGTTTATCAAGCCGGTTTTTGCAGAAAATGAGGAGGGAATTACAGAGAGGTTTTCCCTTGGGGTAAGTTTTTCCCTTCCAGAGGATGCAAATTAGCAAATATTTACTTAACAATAAAAAAATGTAAAATATACTTGACATTTAATGTAAAGCATACTATACTTCAAAAGTAAAGCATGCTTTACTTATTTGCTAAGTGTTGAAAATTGCCTGTAAAAGAAGTATGATAGCAGGGCAGGAAAGGGAGGGCGCGTGCAGAACAGGATTCAGGAATTGCGCAAGGAACTGCGGGTGACACAGAACGAACTGGCGGACGCGGTTAATGTAAGCCGTCAGACGATTATTTCACTGGAAAACGGCAGGTACAATGCTTCCCTTGTGCTGGCGCATAAAATTGCACAGTTTTTTGGCGTGCGCATAGAGGAGATTTTCATTTTCGATGGGGAGGACGAAAATTTATGGTAGGATTGTTCACTGGAAACCGAAAGGCAAAAAACAATGAAGAATTTCGGATTGTCCTGCGAAAAAGGCAGAACAGGGTCTGGTGCCTGTTTGGAGTGGGCTTGTTTACCATTGCCGTCAGCATCGCTCTTTATCTCTGGCTGGGAGAAGGGGCGGACGATTACCGTTCCGGCGTTTTTTGTGGATTCGGTTTCGGACTCTGCTTAGGCGCTCTTGTTTCCATATTCAGAATGCGCAGGCTGCTGGCGGATGAGGAAAAGCTCAAGGAGCAGCGCCTAAAGGAAGTGGATGAGCGGAATGTGGAAATCCGCAACCTTGCATTGCAGGCGACGGCGAAGGTAGTGCTGGCCGTGCTTTATGCACTGATGATTATTGGCAGCTTATTTATTGAAGAACTGATATATGTATGCTGCACACTGATAGGCGTCTTTTTCTTATGTTATCTGGCGTTTATAAAATATTATGATAAAGTCCGGTAGGTTACGGAGTTGCCGCACAGCGGCGGAAAGAGAGGAGAATATGGAAGAAATTTTACAGGTGCAGGGCTTGAAAAAAACATTTAAGCTTTCTGCAAAGCAGCAAAAAATTGAAAAAACAAACGAAAAGCAGAAGGTTGCCGTGGATGATTTATCCTTTACGGCATACAGGGGAGAGGTGTTCGGGCTTCTGGGACCCAACGGCGCGGGCAAGACCACAACGCTTAGGATGCTTGCCACATTGATTAAGCCGGATGAAGGAGATGCCGTTCTGGACGGCGCAAGCATTGTAAAAAACCCGGAGGAGGTCCGCAGTAAAATCGGATTTCTGACCAGCGAACTGAAGCTGGAGGAGTTTTTTACCCCCAATTACTTATTTGATTTTTTTGCCGATTTACACGGCGTGCCAGCGGAAGAAAAGAATACCCGCAAAAAGGAACTGTTTGAGCGGTTCGGCATCGACAAATTTGCAGAGGTTAAGGTGGGCAATCTATCCACAGGTATGAAGCAGAAAGCTTCCCTGGTAATTTCCATGGTGCATGACCCGGATATCATCATATTTGACGAGCCGACAAACGGACTGGATGTACTTACCGCAAAAGTGGTAACGGACTTTCTGGTGGACTTAAAGGGACAGGGAAAAACCATCATTGTTTCCACCCATATTTTCAGCCTGATTGAGAAAATATGCGACAGGGTCGGTATTATCATAAACGGCCATATGGTGTGCTGCGATTCGCTTGCCGCCATTACGGACGGAAAAAGCTTAGAGGACAGATTTTTTGAAATTTACGAGGAAAAGGTGGGAAGTATCGCATGAAAAAAGATATGATGACAATAATAAGAAAAGAGTTTGCCCGTTTTTTTAAGGACAAAAGAATGATTTTTACCACGGTGCTGATGCCCGGCCTGCTCATTTACCTGATTTATTCTTTTATGGGTCAGGGCATGATGAAAGAATTTATGACGGATGATGAATACGTGGCAAAGGCATATGTGCAGAATATGCCCAAGGAGCTTTCTCCTATGTTTGACGAACTGTCTGCAGAATGGACTACTGTTTCCCAAGCGGAACTGGAGGATGTAAAAGGCCTGATACAGGAAAAAGAAGCGGATGTGCTGGTGGTATTTCCTGAAAATTTTATTGCAGAGGTAGACGCCTATGACGTGGCGGGCGGACAAAGCGCTCCCAATGTGGAAATCTATTACAATTCCACCGAATCGGAGTCCCAGAAAATATACAGTATCATCACGGAAATGCTCAATAATTACGAGGCTTCCATGGCCAATAAGCTGGACGTTAACGCGGGTGATGTAAGTTATGACCTTGCGTCGAAGAAGGATGTGACAGGACAGATGTTTGCGATGCTGCTGCCGATGCTTCTGATGTCCTTTATGTTCAGCGGCTGTATCTCCGTGGCGCCGGAATCCATCGCCGGAGAAAAAGAAAGAGGTACGATTGCGACATTGCTTGTGACGCCTATGAAGAGAAGCGCCCTTGCGCTGGGCAAGATTATCAGTTTAAGCTGCATAGCCCTTCTGGCAGGTGTTTCCAGCTTTGCAGGCACCATGCTTTCCCTGCCCAAGCTAATGGGGGGAGAAGAATCAGGAATGGATACATCGGTCTATGTTATCTCCGATTATCTGCTGCTTCTGGGCGTTATCCTGACAACCGTGCTGGTAATGGTATCCCTGATTTCCATTATTTCTGCTTTTGCAAAGAGCATTAAGGAAGCAGGCACGATGGTTTCCCCGCTCATGATTCTTGTGATGCTGGTCGGACTGTCCCCCATGTTTGGCGGTGACGCGGAAAAGAGCCTTGGTGTGTTCTGCATCCCCATTTATAACAGCGTACAGTGTATGCATGCCATATTCTCCTTTACCTACCAGCCCGTGCAGGTGGTGGTAACCATAATTGTGAATGTGGTATTTGCAGGCCTGATGGCATGGGCGCTTACCCGCATGTTTAACAGTGAAAAGGTTATGTTCTCCAAATAATTTGACAACATATCCGGTTTGTGTTAATCTATCAGACATAAACAGTAAAAGCGACGAAAAAGAGAGTACTTTTGTGAAAGCTTTACAGAGAGCCCTCCGGATTTTGGCAGCAGACATGCGCCGGGAGACGCTGAGAGGAGGGGAGCATCAGCAGAAGGAACATGGCTTTGGAGCAGTGCACCGAACCGTCTTTGGCGGCAAGGCTGCAACAGGTCCGCCTGTTATAGCGGAAGGGTGTTTTCAGGCACCCGCGGAGGTTCTTTTCGCGAGGAAAGAATAAAAAGAAGTGGTAACACGGCATTTTGCCCGTCTTCTTGCACATATATGTGTGGGAAGACGGGTTTTTTGGTGCAGGGAAAGGAAAGAAAATGAGCAAAGGAAAGTACTACATCACCACGGCGATTGCCTATACCTCGGGCAAACCGCATATCGGCAACAACTATGAAATCGTACTGGCGGACAGCATAGCCAGGTATAAAAGGGCGCAGGGCTATGAAGTTTTCTTCCAGACGGGTACGGATGAGCACGGACAGAAAATCGAACTGAAGGCGGAGGAGGCAGGCGTTACCCCCAAGGAATTTGTGGATAATATCGCCGGCACTATTAGACAGCTTTGTGATTTGCTGAATATTTCTTATGATAAATTTATACGGACGACCGATGAGTATCATGAGAAACAGGTACAGAAAATTTTCAAAAAGCTGTATGAGCAGGGAGATATTTACAAGGGGGAATATGAAGGCCTTTATTGTACGCCCTGTGAATCCTTCTGGACGGAATCGCAGCTGGTGGACGGCAAATGCCCCGATTGCGGCAGGGAAGTGAAACCGGCGAAGGAAGAAGCTTATTTCTTCAGAATGAGCAAGTATGCGGATAAACTGATTGCGCACATCAATGCCCATCCGGAATTTATACAGCCCGTATCCCGTAAGAACGAAATGATGAACAATTTTCTTCTGCCGGGGTTACAGGATTTGTGCGTATCCAGAACCTCCGTCAAGTGGGGGATTCCCGTGGACTTTGATGATAAGCATGTAATCTATATCTGGCTGGACGCGCTGAGCAATTATATTACCGGCATCGGCTATGACGCTGACGGAAACAGCACAGAGCAGTATAAGAAATTGTGGCCCGCTGACCTCCACCTGATTGGAAAGGATATTGTCCGTTTCCATACCATATATTGGCCCATATTCCTGATGGCGCTGGGAGAGCCCCTGCCCAGGCAGGTTTTCGGTCATCCGTGGCTGTTGATGAACGGTGGTAAGATGAGCAAGTCCAAAGGAAATATTATCTATGTGGACGATTTGGTAGATTTCTTTGGCGTGGACGCAGTGCGGTATTATATGCTGCATGAGATGCCTTATGAAAATGACGGAAACGCCACATGGGAACTGATTGCCGAGAGAACCAATACGGATTTGGCAAATACGCTGGGCAATCTGGTAAACCGCACCATATCCATGAGCAACAAATATTTCGGGGGAGTCGTGGCGGACAAGGGCGCTGCGGACGCCGCAACAGACGACGATTTCAAGGCGGTAGTCACAGGGGCATTGGAAAAAGTGGAAGAAAAGATGGCGACGCTAAGGGTGGCGGACGCGCTGACGGAAATTTTTGCGGTGTTTAAACGCTGCAATAAGTATATAGACGAAACAGAACCCTGGGTGCTGGCGAAGGACGAGGCGAAAGCAGAGCGTCTTTCGACCGTGCTTTACAATCTGGTGGAGGGCATTGTAACCGGCGCTTCCCTGCTAAAGCCTTTTATGCCTGAAACAGCCGAAAAAATCGTACGGCAGTTAAATACCTCCCTGCGGGGATTTGAGGAACTTCACACCTTCGGGCTGTATCCAAGCGGCAGTAAAGTTACCAAAGAACCGGAGATTTTGTTTGCCCGGGTGGACAAAAAGGAAGTGGAGAAACGCGAAGAAGAGCTTACGGCAGCCATGTCGGCGGCTGCTGAAAAAGAAGAGAAACAGCAGGAAGATGACAACAGTGTCATAGATGTGGAAGCCAAGCCGGAAATTACTTATGACGACTTTGCGAAGCTGCAGTTCCAGGTAGGGGAAATCATTGCCTGCGAGGCCGTTCCCAAGTCCAAAAAGCTTTTGTGCAGCAAGGTAAAAATCGGCAGCCAGGTGAAACAGATTGTTTCCGGCATCAAGGCGTATTACACACCTGAAGAGATGGTGGGAAAAAAGGTAATGGTGCTGGTGAATTTAAAACCTGCGACGCTGGCAGGCGTGGTCTCGGAGGGAATGCTTCTGTGTGCGGAGGATGATAAAGGAAACCTTGCGCTTATGACGCCGGAAAAAAATATGCCCGCCGGAGCGGAAATTTGTTAAAAAACAATAAAATAATAAAGAAATGTTTTAAAAACATCCATAAAACTATATAATTATCAAGATAAGTGGTGTATAATGAATGCATGGTCCCTGCGGCCATGCATTTTTATGAAGAAAGCGTACCGGAGGATGGCGATGAAGAAAGAAGAATTTTATTTTGATTCCAGGGATAACAGTTCTAAGATACACGCCGTAAGGTGGACTCCTGACAGTGAAAATGTCGTGGCGGTGGTACAGATTGTACACGGTATGGCCGAATATGCAGAGAGATACGAAGAATTTGCAAGGTTTCTGACAGAGCGCAATTTTGTGGTTACGGGTGAGGACCATCTTGGACACGGTAAGAGCGTCCGGGAAGGAGAACTGCAAGGGTTCTTTTGCGAACAGGACCCTGCTACCGTTGTGGTGAGGGATGTACACAGATTAAAAAAAATTACGCAGGAAATGTATCCCGGAGTACCGTATTTCCTGCTGGGACACAGTATGGGGTCTTTTATTGTAAGAAATTATATATGCAAATATGGCACGGGGATTGACGGAGCCCTGATTCTGGGGACGGGTATGCAGTCTGACGCCTTACTTGCGGCAGCTAAAGCAGCGGCCGCCCTTGAAGGGACGTTTAAGGGATTAAAGCATGTGAGCCGTTTTATAGACAAGGCCGCGTTCGGAAGCTATAACAAGCATATTAAGGACGCCAAAACAGATTTTGACTGGCTGAGCAGGGATGAGGAAAAGGTTGCGGAATACATCGCCGACAAGGACTGTGGTTTTGTCTTTACCGTCAACGGATTTAAAACTTCATTTGAACTGATATCCAGAAGCAAGAAAAAAGAAAATCTGGATAATATCCCTAAAGACCTTCCTGTTTTCATGGCCTCCGGTGATGAGGACCCGGTGGGCAATTACGGGAAAGGCGTGAAAAAGGCATATCAGGCGCTTGTGGATGCGGGCCTTGAAAATATAGAAATGAAATTATATCCCGAAGACAGACACGAGCTCTTAAATGAGCTGGACAGACAGCAGGTAATGGAAGATATCGGGGACTGGCTTTCAAAACACCTTGTCAGCCGGGATTAAATTTGATATGATTGAAAAGAAAATCAGATGGCTTGCAAAGGTTTTTCTGAGCGACGGGAGCATACAAAATGATGTCATATGATATACGATGGGCTACTTGTGAAGACTGGCAGCCGACCATGGATATGGTGTGGAAGACTTTTATGAAGTTTGAAGCCGGTGACTATACAAGAGAGGGAATTGACAATTTTTACGATTTTATTTTCAACGGGATGATATATCATCTTTTTTTGGAGGGCAGGTATCCCATGTTCGTGGCTCTGGACGGTGAAAAAATTATAGGGCAGATTTCTTCCAGAAACGGAAACCGGATTTCCCTGCTGTTTGTGGATGAAGCATATCACAGACAGGGCATAGGGACGGAGCTGATTCATAGAATGTCAAAGTATTTAAAAGAGGAAAAAAACCAGCGGTCTGTTTCTGTTATGGCAGCGCCTTATGCGGTGGACTTTTACGGCAGGCTGGGGTTTAATGCTTTATCAGGGGAGGAGGCATTTTCCGGCATCCGTGTGACGCCCATGGAAAAGGCCCTGTAAGGCATACCATAAACTGACAGAATAGAGGAGTTATACATGGGTAAACTTTTTGACCTTGACAGCCCTGTAATCAGGGCCCTTAACAGAATTACGGATTTGCTGTGGCTGAATGTTCTGGTGCTGATTTGTTGTATTCCGATTATTACGGCGGGAGCGGCATTTACGGCGGCCCATTACGTCTGCCTGAAGATGTGCCGTGATGAAGAAAATTATATTGCAAGAGAGTTTTTCAAATCTTTTAAATTAAATTTCAGACAGTCCACTGTCATCTGGCTTCTGATTCTTTTGGTTTCTTTTATTTTAGGAGCGGATTATTACATTATCACGCATGTGGATTTGAATATTCCCCAAATATTGCAGTGGGTTATGGTAGCGGCAGGCGTTTTGTTTCTGTTAATGGCGTTGTGGGCCTTTCCTGTGCAGTCGCGGTTTGATAATAAGGTGTTCAGGACGATGAAGAATGCCCTGTCCCTGAGTATAGCACAGCTTCCCAGAACGTTTTTGATGATTATTCTGTATCTGCTTCCTGTTGTCTGTCTGCTGATTTATAGAATTATGCCGTTGTTTTTCCTGTTTGGATTTTCGGCTCCGATATTTTTCAGCGCAAAGCTGTACAATAAGATGTTTAAGAAATTAGAAGACAGAATTTTGGAAAATAATGCGGCAGCGGAAGTAATAGAAGAAAGTGATGAAACGGAAAAGATATTCAGCGATAAACCTTTGATTGGGGAAAATGCAGAGAAAGAACTATAGGTGCATGTTCATTACATGCAAATGGGGGAATAATGAAGACAAAGCGTTTAAATGATAATTTAAAACCGTGGTTTTTATCAATTGTCATATTACTGCTGGTGATTATTGTATTATTTATGCACTTTTTTGTGACGAGCAGGCAAAAGGAGCAGACGGAGGTACAGGATAAAATCATAACAGTGGTTCAGGGATATGCGGCTGACGTGGCACAAAGACTGAACGGCATACAAAAAAGCGTGGAAGCGATTTCTTCTTACATGGAAAAGGTTCCGGAAAACCAGATTGATAAAAATGCAGTGATTGCTTCTATCTGTGAAAATCTTGGTGTTTACGACGCTGTAATATGTGATACTGACGGGAATGGAATAAACAGAAACGGTATATCGGTCGATTTGAGCGGCACGGATTATTTTGTTAAGGCATTTTCAGAAGAAAATAAGGTTTTTTATGTGCAGGATGACGGTTTGAACAATAAAAGCGCCATTGTAATTGTGAGTCCTGTTGTGGTGGCGAATCATGTAGAGAAATATATTCTTTGCTTTTACGATACTGCAAATTTTGAAACGCTGGTCAAAAAGGTAGATTTTAGTTCCATGACTTATTATATGCTGCTGGATACTTCGGGACAGGTGGTGGCGGCTGCCGGAAACACGGATAGTATTTTGTGCCAGTATTCTTCAGATTATTTTACCTTTTTGAAAGAGGCAGGGGACAATAAACGTGACGCGGAGAGAATGTATACGCGGATGCAGAACGGCAATTCGGATATGGGCTGTTTTGAGGGGCGGATGGAGCAAAAATGCATTGTTTATGTTCCGGTAGGAATCGGAAGGTTTTATTTGCTGGCAGGTATTCCCCAGAACTATGTTGATAAGGAAGTGAAGAGGGAGTGGTCGTCCAGCGGTTCCATGATGTGGCGCTGCGGCATTGCGTTCCTGATATTTGTAGCCATATTGATTATCATGAATGCCATGGATAAAAAGAAAGAAAAAGAAAAAAGCAGGCAGCTTGCCAACAAGGCGGATACCGATTTGCTGACCGATTTATATAATAAAGTGGCTACCGAGAGAAAAATCAAGGAGTATATTGCAGAGCATCCCGATGAATTGGGATTGATGTTTGTGCTGGACATAGATAACTTCAAGAAAATTAATGATACCATGGGCCATGCATTCGGGGATGAAGTGCTTCGCACCCTTGGCATCAGGATTAAGGCTGAGTTCAGAAGCAGTGACATAGTGGGACGTACCGGCGGCGATGAGTTTACCATTTTTCTGCGCAATATGAAAGGAGACGCCATCATTAAGTCGGAAGCCCAGCGTGTGGAGCGTTTCTTTAAGAATTTTCAGGCCGGAGAATACGTGAAGTATTCTGCTACCGCCAGCATCGGCGCAGCAGTTTATCCAACGGATGGAAAGAATTTTGAAGCATTGTACAAGGCGGCTGACCAGGCCTTGTATGTTGCAAAGAAACGCGGCAAAAACCAGTTGGCATTTTATGGAGAAGAATCATAAAAAAGTAAGGAATGCCATATTCCGGGCAGCGTTTATGTAGTACCTTTGTTCAATATGCACATGATGAGAAACTATTTTTGGTCAACTTGTCGGAAATAGGCCAAAAGTAACTGTAAACTAAGCAAATATTACAATCTAAGCAAAAAACTTTGTGTATTTATGTTATAGCGGTATCAGGAATTTTTCGCTATACTTAATGCAGATGAAATGGTACGTAAGTGCCTTTTATAGTAAAGAAAGGAGTCATAACAATGGCAAGTTTATCTTTAAAAAATATCTGCAAAGTGTATCCCAACGGGTTTGAGGCAGTAAAAGACTTCAACCTTGAAATCGCAGACCAGGAATTTATTATTTTCGTAGGTCCTTCCGGATGTGGTAAATCTACCACCCTTCGTATGATTGCAGGTCTGGAAGACATTTCCTCCGGTGAATTGAAAATCGGTGACAGAGTGGTAAATGACGTAGAGCCTAAGGACAGAGATATTGCAATGGTATTCCAGAACTACGCTCTGTATCCTCATATGTCAGTTTATGACAACATGGCTTTTGGTCTTAAGTTAAGAAAAGTACCGAAGGATGAAATCGATAAGATGGTAAAGGACGCAGCTAAGATTCTTGACCTGACCCCCCTTCTTGACAGAAAGCCGAAGGCTCTTTCCGGTGGACAGAGACAGCGTGTTGCCATGGGACGTGCGATTGTTCGTAATCCTAAGGTATTCCTGATGGATGAGCCTCTTTCCAACCTGGATGCAAAATTGCGTGTACAGATGCGTATCGAGATTGCAAAACTGCATCAGAGATTAGGCACCACCATTATTTACGTTACACATGACCAGACAGAGGCTATGACCTTGGGTACCAGAATCGTTGTTATGAAAGACGGCGTTATCCAGCAGGTTGATACCCCTCAGAATCTGTATGAGAAACCGGGCAACCTGTTTGTAGCAGGTTTCATGGGTTCCCCTCAGATGAACTTCCTGGATGCAACTGTTGAAGTGGCTGGCGATGTTGCAAACCTGAAGATTGCAGGACACAGCATTCCGCTTCCTCCTTCCAAATCCAAGAAGTTGATTGACGGCGGTTATGACGGAAAGGTTGTTACCTTTGGTATCCGTCCTGAGGATGTTTATGATTCCCAGATGTATATCGAGGCTTCTCCCAGCAGCGTATTTGAATCTACCGTTAAGGTTTACGAATTGCTTGGCGCAGAAGTGTACTTATACTTTGACCTTGAGGAGTTCCCTTTGACAGCAAGAGTGGATTCCCGTACCACAGCAAGACCTGGCGACACCATCAAGTTTGCTCTGGACGTAGAAAAGATTCATGTATTCGACAAAGAGACCGAGCAGGTTATTACAAACTAGTGATGAGTTAATGGGAGGGATGCATATTGCATCCCTCTTTTCTCTTGTAAAAAGAAAAGATATGTTTTTAATTAAATTGACTGAAAAGGGATACTGATATGTTAAAAAATACTTGAAGATGTAACTTTTGAGATAAAGAAAGGGAAAAAGTATTTAATCATTGGGGAAAGCGGAATTGGAAAGTCTACGTTGCTAAAGATTATCATGGGATTTTGCGACTATGCCGGGCAAATTATGGTTAATGGGGTGGATTTATTGGATATTGACAAAAAAAGCTGGAACGAGATAGTATCCTATGTACCTCAGGATTCTTACATTTTCAAGGATACGATTAGAAATAACATTGATTTGCAGGGACAGCATAATGATGATGAGATTATGACGGCCTGTGAGAAAACCCGGCTTTTTCACACAAGTGAGGAAACTCCAACTTTTTATTCTTGCGATGGCAAATAAAATAAGATATCATAAATACAGGCAGAATGATGGAGGGCAATATGATATCAAGTCAGATTATTCAAACAAGCATTGAAGAATTAAAAGCAATCACAAAAGTCGAGTTTGGCGTTTACGATACGGGTGGAAATCTGGTTGCAGGCACCATGGATATGGAAAAGGTGGATACCGGTCTGGTACTTGGTTTTGCCAAATCTCCGGCGGACAGTCAGATTATCGGCGCACAACATCTTTTGAAGGTTCTTGATGAAGGAGAAGTTCTCTATATTCTCGTGGCAAGAGGACTTAGCGATGATGTGTACATGGTGGGCAAGATTGCAGTGTGCCAGCTTCAAAACCTGATAATTGCATACAAAGAAAGATATGACAGAAACAATTTTTTCCAGAACCTATTGCTGGATAATCTCTTATTGGTTGATATCTATAACCGGGCGAAAAAGCTGCATATTGAGGTATCTGCTCCAAGGGCGGTTTTTTTGATTGAAACAAAGCAGGAAAAAGACGGTATTGCCACAGAGCTTTTGAAAGGCATGTTTTCAAGCCAGAGCGGCGACTATATCACGGCTGTGGACGAAAGCAGTATTATTCTTATCAAATCCCTTGAGGGAGGGTGTACACAGGCCGCATTGGAGCATATAGCCAATACGATTCTGGATATGCTGAACACGGAGGCAATGTTGAGCGCCAAAGTGGCTTACGGAACAGTGGTGAAAGAACTCAAGGATGTTTCCAAATCGTATAAAGAGGCTAAAATGGCCTTGGATGTGGGTAAAATATTTTATGCGGAAAAAAGTGTTGCGGCCTACAGTACATTGGGGATTGGCCGGCTTATTTACCAGCTTCCGGTCAACCTGTGCCGCATTTTCATACAGGAAATTTTCGGGGATGACATTCCCGAAGAATTGGATGATGAAATGCTGACTACAATAAATAAATTTTTTGAAAATAATCTGAATGTATCGGAAACTTCCAGACAGCTCTTTGTACACCGGAATACGCTGGTATACAGAATAGAAAAGCTTCAGAAAAGCACCGGACTGGACATCAGGACTTTTGATGACGCCCTGACTTTTAAAATTGCGTTGATGGTGGTGAATTATATGAAGTATCTGGATGGAGCGGAACATAGTTAACGGACATGGAATATATATAGGGTTCTCCGAATATAATGGTATAAATCATTTTAGATAGCGGGGGACTTTATAATGAAAGCGGACAAGGTTTTTTATGATAAAAAAATTGCGTATCTGGACTACTATGAGAGAGGGGAAAAAATAAAGAACGGCGGTTTTGTAAAATGGGAGGCAAAAGGAGATACCAGCAGGGTTCAGGTACATATCAGGGGACTTTATGCGACAGACACCTTGCAGGGGGAAATCAGGATTCTTTCTGCCGGGGAAAGCTATGTGGCAGATAACCTGCTGTTAAATTACGGCACGGGAGACTATGCTTCTATATGGAAAAATGATAATCTTGCAGAAACAGGCATTGCCTATGTGGAATGTGATGGAATTATAATCAGGTTATCCGAGAACCGTTACCTGAAAGGCCAGTGGAGGGAAAGTATAAAAAAACCTTTGCCGTCATCGCAGGAAGAAACGGTTATCTCCCGTGAAGATATTGAGCCGAAGGAAGCGTTTTCAGAGGAAGATGCAGAGACAGCGGTAACGGAAGTGTTGCCAAAGGGGGGAGCAGACTCAGCGGTAACGGAAGCGTTGCCAAGGGGGGGAGCAGAGACAGCGGTAACGGAAGCAATATCGGAAGAGGAAACGGATACGGCCGACAGGGAGTCGATTGCCTTAGAAGAAACAAAAACAGTCGTCAGGGAAGTGCTGGAAGAGGGGGAAACGAACCCGGCTTTCAGGGAGGCTTTGGCAGAGGGGGAAACGAACCCATCCGACAAGGAAGTGTTGGCAGAGAAGGACACAAACCCAGCTGTTAGGGAAGTGTTGGCGGAGAGGGACACAAACCCGGCCGTCGGCGAAGTGTTGGCGGAGAGGGAAACGAACCCGGCCGTCGGGGAAGCATTTTCCGGGAAAGAAACGGAATCTGCCAGTAAGGAAGATTTCCCAGGGGAAAACGCGGACTCAGTTGTTATGGGAGTATTGTCAGAAAAACCGGTTTCATCTGCCGATTTGGAAATTTTGCCGGTTGAGGAGGCATTATTTGTGAAAGAAACCGAATCCGTTATAGCGAAAGCTTTTCCGGACGAAAAGGAGGAACCCGCTATTGCGGTAACGGCGTCGGCAAAAGCAGTTTCAAAGTCCATGCCCAAAGAGCAGACAATGCTTTCCAGTGATAAGTGGGAGCAATTAAATAAACAATATCCGAGAATCCATCCTTTTGGCGATGCAAGGGAATATCTGTCCATTACGCCGAGGGACTTTGTAATCCTGTCAAGGAAGTATCAGAACCTTGTCCAGAACAGTTTTCTTTTGCACGGATATTATAATTACGGGCATGTTATTTTAACCCGATTGAAAGAGCGGGATGAGGAATGTTTCTATCTGGGTGTTCCGGGCGTATACTTTGACCGGGAAAAACAGGCGGCGCTTATGTTTGGATTTGAGGGATTTGAAGCAGGATGTGAACAGATATCCGAAGGCGGTTTCGGATATTACATGAAGCGGGTAGAAATATAAAATGACGAATGTGTCAAAAATATTCAGACGCCGGTGTAATCGAAAGAAGGAATAAAGCTTTCCGAAGCGCTTCCGCCTTCCTGATAAAATCCGTTTTCTATACCGAGAGATATACAATAGTCTATCAATGCACAGTATTCTTTGTGGGATACACGCCTGCTCAGTTCAGGCATATCCGCAAAGATGTGCATGGGAGTGTACTGGTTCATAATGCTTATGTAAATGTTGTGCCGGTAGTTTTCAAAAAGATACGATACGACTCTTTTGGAATCTGCCAGATGCCCGGGCAGCATAAGGTGGCGTACGATAATGCCGCTTTTCATCAGCCCGGTTCTGCTGTCTATAACAGGAGAACCAACCTGCCTGAACATTTCGGCAATTGCAGCGCAGGCTGCGTCAAAGTAATCAGATGCGTTGGAATAACGGGTCGACAGGCGGGAGGAAACATATTTAAAATCAGGCAGGTAAATATCTGCCAATCCTTCCATGAGGCGGAGCGTTTCCGCCTTTTCGTAACCGCCGGTATTGTATACAATGGGAATGGAAAGACCTTCCCTCTTAGCCTGTTTTAAGGCAGAAGCAATTTGTGGGACAAAGTGGGTAGGGGTAACAAGATTGATATTGCATGCCTCTTTTTCTTGAAGTTCCAAAAAGATTTCCGTAAGACGTCCGGGGGTAATGGCTTTGCCGCAGGCGCCTGTTGCAATAGAGGCATTCTGACAAAAGACGCATTGCAATGGACATCCGGTAAAAAAGACCGTGCCGGAGCCATTTTTTCCGCAAATACATGGTTCTTCCCACATATGCAGGGAAGCCCTTGCCACCCTGATGACATTTGTCTCCCCGCAATATCCTTTTTCATTTGCCGCCCTGTCGGCGTCACATTCCCTAGGACATAATCTGCATCCCATACAAAAGCCCTTTCCAAAAGAAATACCGTATATTTTCCCTTGGGAAGGCTCTTCTATGCGATACCTTTAAGCCAACTAGGCCAGGCACCCTTGCGGCACATGGACGGTTCTGCTTAGTGCTGCTGTGTTCCCACCCTGACACGGTTCGCAGATGTCCATTGCGCAAGACCCAAACTTCATCATTGACAAAAAAGGCCAGCCATAGAAGCGCCTGCCCAAAAGTAAATATACGGCTTTTACAGTATAGCGGTTTTGCACTGTGGTGTCAACCCTATATTATCTTGCGGTGTTATCCTGTGGGGGCTGCATTTTGCACGGGCGGCATCAGACAGGTGCAAAATGCAGCCCCCACAGGATATATAGGGTATGTTTCATATTGTATGAGAATCCTATTTGTGATACAATTTTTTAAAAGTATTGCGAAGGAGGATGGTAACATGGCAAAACTGATTATTACAGTGGAAGGCGGGAAAATCACACAGACCCTGAACTTTTTGGACAGGAACATCAAGGACAACCGATACGTTTATGAAAACGGCAATGAATCCGGCATCATGGATAAAGTAGAAGAAATTTATTCAGACATTCCGGAATGCCAGCGTATCATGGAAAATTACAGTGAATTGCTTGAAGCGGTTAATTTAGGAAAAAGTCAGATTACCAGTATTATGCGCCGGTTGAATCAGTTGGAAAAAGAAATGGATTTATATGTGGTTCCAAAGCCACAGAGTGAAAGGGAGCATGTCATTACACTTAACAATGCTGATTTAGCGGTTATTTCCAAGGGGAAAGAAGAAAATTCGCTCGCGACTGACAAACAGATTGAAGAGGCGCTTAAAACGCTAATCCATGAGAAAAAGTAATGAAAAGCTGACAATTTCTGTATAGTGTCTGCAGAAATTGCCAGCTTTTTTATGTTTTTCTGTATGATATTCTGTGCTGAAAGGGTGTTGTTATACAATAACACAGTTGCGCCCGCGTTGTTTACCGAGATACAGTTTTTCGTCGGCGCACCGGATTACTTTTTCATAATTGCTGTCTGCAAGACCGGTTGCCACTCCGCCTGTAATGGTGACATGAATCTCTTTTCCGGCCACTTCGGTTACCATATTTTCAACCTGCATCCTTAATTTTTCTATCATGGGATATATGATATCAGGGGTAGCGTCAGGAAAGTAGAGGATAAATTCTTCCCCGCCCCAGCGAACCGCCAGGTTTTGGGTGCCCACCGTTTCCTGCAGGCAGGAGGAAACATTGACAAGCACGGCATCTCCGGCTTCATGCCCGTAAGTATCATTTACCTTTTTAAAAAAATCGATATCTATCATGGATATCACATATTGTCTTCGCTTGTTTTGAGGAATAAGCTCTATATGTTTTTCAAGAAAACGGCGGGTATAAAGTCCGGTCAGGGTATCATGGTTCATATTATACCGCAGTGTTTCCCAGACGCTTTCCGTTTCCCTTGAATAGAAAAAAGTGGCGGCCAGTACGATGGTTGCTGTAATTCCTAAGTTTGTCAGAAAAAATACCGGCTGGTATTTCCCGATAATTTGCTCCGTGTCTAAAAGCCGGATGTGTCCTATCATAATGAGACTTTCTGTCAAAAGAGCGGAAACAATGCCTTTTATCTGATAAATGAAACGTTTATGCTTGTAAGACGGAATCAAGTAAAAAATAGTGGACGACATGCCCACTATATAAAGGAAAAATCCATAAGAAGGCCCAAGGGCAAGTTCACTTAATGCGGAAAACAGGATAATCTCATAATAAGTAGATACCATACTCTCTTCAGATGTATCTCTCTTTATAAATAGGTAATAGGCATAAAAACTGGCGCTAAAGATATTCAGATATGCCAGCAGGCGTATCTGTAACCTGAAAAAGACGATGATATAAATGATATGTATCATCAGACATACTGTCAAAAATGCTTTGTTTCTATTCACAGCAACCCATTCAATCAACTTTTTCATTTTTATACCCTCGCATATCGTAAGCGCGGCTTGCGATACTGCAACAATAAAACGTCCGGAGGATTGTTTCCGAACCTTTATTATTATCTGTAAGTGACGAAACTATATATACATATATTATAACAAAAAAATAAGATTTCTTCAACATTGCCGCCGTTGCCTGAACCAAACGCAGATAAGTAAAAAATACTATTTCAAATCCGGTAATTGGTGTATAATAATTACAGTTAAAATGGTAATATAAATAGTAAATGAATGGATGCCTGATTTCGGGCAGAACGGAGGGAAACATGAATACAAATGCATTCAGGAAGCTTTCATACGGCGTGTATGTCATCAGTACATGGGATAAGGGAAAGGCGACGGGCTGCACAGCCAACAGTGTGATGCAGATTACATCACAGCCTGCCACCATAGCCGTCAGCATCAACCATGACAATTATACGAACGGATGCATCAGGGATACCGGGAAGTTTGCCGTATCCGTGCTGGGGGAGCATTCAGAGCCGTCGCTGATTGGAGGCTTTGGTTTCAGGAGCGGCAGGGACTGCGACAAGTTTGACGGGGTGGCGCATGAGGTGAAAAGCTACCTTCCCGTTTTGAAGGATGCCTGCGCGTATATCGTCTGTGAGGTGATTGACCAGATGGAAACGGACACGCATACGGTCTTTTTGGGGAAGGTGCTTGACTGCGACGTTTTAAAGGATGACGACGCCATGACTTATGCTTATTACCACAATGTCATCAAGGGAAAAAGCCCCAAGGCGGCTCCTACTTATCTTCCTGAGGAGCAGTAATCCATTCGTCCAATCCCAAATCGGCGAATTTGGCCTCGATGCAGGTATAGTACCTGCCTTCATGTGTGATAAGCCCAAGGCTGTCCCCGGTCAGGTAAAACATGTCGTTAAAATCATCAAGGCTGCTTTCCAGATAGGAATCTTTAATACTTTGCAGTTGTTCTTCATCGGAGGCGCATTCCCATGTCCACATACAATGGAAAGCGCCGCTGTTCAAAAGCTGCTCCACAGTACAGTCCTCACCCACGACATCCCGGAAGGTGAGGACTTTTCCTGTTTCCAGTGAAAGCGTAATGCCTCTATACCAGTCGTTAGGATGGTTTGCAAAACGGTATGAGTTAAATTCATAAATGAGGACGGATAAAAACTGCTCGTCCTTACGGGTGACTTTGTGGATTCTTTTAATAGAAACACACATCTCTTTTTCAGGATTTAAACATTCTTCATCATAATAACCATAAAAAAAGGCCTCGTGAATTTTCTCGTTTAACAGATTCTCCAGTTCTGTATCAGAAGTATTTATGTACGGGTAGAGAATGGTGATGCTGGTATCCAGTCGTACATCCTCATAGGTGTATATACAGCTTTTAATATCACCTGCAAAGTGGTTTCCGGGAGAATAAAAATAGGTTGTTGCTGAAGTTGGTCCGGGGTCCGCAAAATAGCGGATGGAAGTCTGCAAGTCCGTATTTATGGATAATTCCGCTTCATGGACAGAGCCGTCCAACAGTTCTCCTGCATCATCGATATTATCATAGGCGTAAAAAATATCCTGTGTCAGGACAGGTTCATACTCGCCCTTGAAGGTATACCATCCGGTTTCTTCGTCATAGGTAAAGGTCAGATGCTCAAGCCAGCAGAAACCGGCGTCACTGCCGGATTTGTCCTCCAATAACATTTTGCAGGAAAACCTATCGTCGTTCATGGTCTCTATCCCGTTGAAATATACCGTGTAGGTGTTTTGGATTTTATGCTGTCTGAAGCCCTCCTGTAAAAACAAAAGCATTTGCACGAAAGCTTCCTCCTGACTGAAGGTATCCGGGAGGGGAGGGACGGTTTCTTCTATCGGAAAAGTTTCCACGGCAATGTTTTTTGCATGACCGGAGGAAAAATTTGCAGGTGTTTCGGGTGTACCGCTGCTGCATCCGGCAAGCAGCGGCAGAAGAAAAAGAACGGGTATCCATAGAAAGTGAAATTTATCAGGTTTGATTTTCGATTTCATCGGTATGTTTTCTCTCCTTTTCCATCTTATTGCGCACACGGAGTTCCTTAAAAAAGACAGTGAGCATGTCGCTGCATTCGGTTTCCAGCACTCCCCGTGTGATGTTTACCTGATGGTTAAAAGCCGGCATCTGCAAAATATTCAGGATGGAACCTGCACAGCCTGCCTTGGGATTCATGCAGCCGATGACAACCTCGGGAATCCGCGCCTGCACGATGGCGCCCGAACACATCTGGCAGGGCTCTAAGGTCACGTAAAGCGTGCAGTCCTCAAGCCGCCAGTCCCCGATAAACCGGCTGGCTTTGTTTATGGCGGTGATTTCCGCGTGTGCCAGGGTGTTTTTGTCGGTATTGCGGCGGTTGTATCCCCTGCCGATAATTTTGTCTCCGTATACAATGACGCAGCCGATGGGCACTTCCCCGAGTGCGTACGCCTTTTTCGCCTGCTTTAAGGCTTCCTTCATGTATTTCTCGTGCAAATCCATTGATTTTCCGACCTTTTTCTTTTTTTAGATGATTTGAGATATTCCTTATTTTTCATTGGGGTAGCCCCGGCGTGCATTTGATTCCATAAAGGACCGTGTAAAAACGCCGGCCCTTGGATGCTGTTCTGTAGCATCCTATGTGCCGCTGCGTTTTTACCCGAGCGAGAGCGTGTCCTGTTGGAACAAATGCACGCCGAGGCTGCCCCAATGAAAAATAAGGAATATCCAAGTAATTGGTGATTGCATTACACTTGTTTTGTTGTTATAGTATGTATTATAACTTTTAAGGAGATGGCAGGCAAGCAAAATGCAGATATATGGTTTGAATAAAACGACATTACTGGACTTTCCCGAGCATGTGGCAGCCACCGTTTTTACGGGGGGCTGTAATTTTTGCTGTCCATTCTGCCATAACGGCGATTTAGTCAAAATGCCGCAGGGATATCCCCGGATGGAAGAGGAAGAAGTATTTGCCTTTCTGAAAAAACGCAGGGGTGTTCTTTCGGGCGTATGCATTACGGGGGGAGAGCCTACCCTGCAAAAGGATTTGCCGGATTTTATAAAAAAAGTTAAGGAGTTGGGTTATCTGGTGAAACTGGACACAAACGGATACAGACCGGATGTGCTGAAACGGCTGATGGACGACGGTTTGCCGGATTATGTGGCAATGGATATCAAAAATTCCGGAAAACGTTACCCTGAAACTGTGGGGAAGGATAATCTGGATTTATCGCTGATAGAGGAAAGTGTGGAGCTATTGATGACGGGCAGTATACCTTATGAATTTCGCACCACGGTGACAAGGCAGCTGCATGATAGGGAAGCTTTTATGGAAATAGGGGAGTGGCTTTCAGGGGCAAAGGCCTATTTCCTGCAGGCATATCGGGACAGCGAGCATGTCATGGAAAGGCGGTTTTCCTCCTATGAAAAAGAGGAACTGGAGGAGTTTGCGGAAATACTAAGAAAAACCATACATAGGGTAGAACTCAGGTTAGCGTGAAATGCGGTATTTTTATGGAGGATGGAAATGAAAAAAATAATATATAAATATCTGGGGGATAAGGCTTTTTATATTATGGTGCTTGGGGTGGTTGTGCCTATTATGGTACAGAACGGCATCACTAATTTTGTCAGTCTTTTGGATAATATTATGGTGGGCAGGGTAGGCACGGAGCAGATGTCAGGGGTTGCCATTGTCAACCAGCTGATGTTTGTTTTTAACCTTGGCATTTTCGGCGCCGTTTCCGGCGCAGGTATCTTTGGCGCGCAGTTTTTCGGATGCGGCAAGCCGGAAGGCGTACGGCATGCTTTCCGCTTTAAGTTGATAATTACCCTTATTCTGACCGCAGCAGGCTGTCTTTTGTTTTTCTTTGGTGGAAATACTTTGATTCAGCTTTACCTGCATGGAGAAGAAAATAAGGAGGCGCTTAATGCGGCGCTTCATTACGGCAGGCAGTATATGTTGATTATGCTGCTGGAGATGCCGCCTTTTGCCCTGGAACAATGTTATGCCAGCACGCTCAGGGAGTGCGGGGAAACGCTTCTTCCAATGAAGGCGGGCGTGGCGGCGGTTGTCATAAACCTGTGCCTGAACGCCGTATTGATTTTCGGTATGTTTGGTCTTCCTGCCATGGGCGTTGCAGGCGCTGCTGTGGCTACCGTAGTGGCAAGGTATGTGGAACTTGCTATTGTAATGATATGGACACACCGCCATGTAAAAGAGCATCCTTTTATCGAGGGGGCATACAGAAGCCTGTATATTCCCGGCAATCTGGTGAGTAAGATATTGATTAAGGGTACTCCCCTTATGCTGAATGAGTTTTTGTGGGCTGCAGGCGTGGCGGTATTGATGCAGTGTTATTCCATAAGAGGGTTGGAAGCCGTGGCGGCTTTGAATATTACGTCCACCATCTCCAATCTATTCAGTGTGGTTTACATTTCCCTGGGAAATGCAGTGGCCATCATTATCGGGCAACTTTTAGGCGCAGGCAAAATGGAAGAAGCGAAGGAAACAGACAGAAGGCTGATTACATTTTCCGTCGTATCCTGTGTGGCAGTGGGGATAGTGCTGGCATTGCTGGCGCCGCTGTTTCCCAAAATGTATAATACCACGGATGATGTCAGGGAACTGGCAGTCAGCCTGCTGCGTATTGTTGCAATCTGCATACCCATTTGTGCCTTTTTGAATGCATGCTATTTTACTCTCAGGGCAGGCGGTAGAACGATAATAACTTTTTTGTTTGACAGTGTGTTTGTGTGGTTTGTCAGTATTCCTGCTGCCTATATCCTGAGCAGATTTACCGCGGTTCCTACGGCGCCTTTATATTTTTACTGCCAGATGCTTGATATATTCAAATGCGCAATCGGCTATGTGCTGGTGAAAAAGGGAGTATGGCTTTCCAACATTGTCGGGGATTAACCTGCCTTACATTTCATTTTTCTATCTGTTTTTCTTGCCTTTTTGTATTATTTGTATTATAATAAGTAATACAAAAAGGAGAATCCCATGATTATTTACTTAAATGATGATTCGGACGTGCCTGTATTCAGGCAGATACGGGACCAGATTGTTATCGGTATTTCCGAGGGGCGGCTCCTGCCGGGGGAAAAGCTTCCCACGGTAAGGGCGCTGGCTGAGGAAATTGGCATCAATTCCATGACTGTGAATAAAGCCTACCAGTTGTTAAAGCAGGAGGGCTATATCCTGACGGACAAAAGAAACGGCGCCAGAGTCCGGGCGACCTTTGAAAACAAGGGCTGCCTTTCCGGGGAAGCAAGGGAACAGCTTCGCAGGATTATTTGCGAGGCAAAAATAAACGGAATGTCAGAGCAGGATTTTATGGAAGAATGCGGCAGGTATTGGTCGGGAAAACCGGAGTAAGCCATAGATGGAGAAGTATATGAAATAACGGGTATTCCGAAAGGAGGAAGAGAGATGGCAGTGAAAATCATTATGACGGTATGTCTTTATCCGGTGGTGTTTCTTATGTATTTCTTGTTGAAAAATGAAGGGCAGCCCAAAAAAGGGATGGCTTTCGGGGCAATGCTTACGGGCAGCAGGCTGCAGGAGCCTGAGGTTGTGGAGGTTGTCAAGGCGTATAACAGACAGATGAATCTGCTTTTTGCAGCGCTTGTTTTTCTGCCCCTTCCCGTATTTTTTATTCCATGGGAGTCCATCGTGATTTCCTTCTGGATGCTGTGGATTTTGGCGGCAATTTTTGCATTTGTGATTCCCTTTGCAATCGCAAACGGGAAAATAAAGGCTGTTAAACGGGAAAAAGGATGGAAAAAAGGCGAGGACGCGCTGACGGCAGTGGAGATAAAACATGCGGGAAAAGTGCGTCTGGTAAGATTTTACCAGTTTGCCGCGCCCTGTCTGCTCAGTGCGGGCGCTTTCGTCTGGGCGCTTGCGGGCTTTCGCGGGGAAAGGCAGGAAGCGCTGGGCATTGCCGTGGGCAGTATGGCGTTTGTCACTTTTCTGATTTATTTCATGGCAGTGTGGATGGATTCCCAGAAGACAAAGGTAATCAGTACGGACAGCGAAGCCAATCTGGGTTACGCCCGTGCAGGGAAAAATCTTTGGAAAAACCTGTGGATGTGGCTGGCATGGATAAATGCCGTATATGCATTGTGCATGTTGTTTATGCTGGATGCAAATTGGCAGTTGTCGGATTTTTTCTTTTGGACGACGGCGCTCTATATTCTGGCGACAATTATCCTGCTTCTGCTTGCCGTGAAAAAGAGGAGAAGCATAGACGCTGCATATAAGGATAAAATGGATGTCGAGCCGGTTGATGATGACGACAAGTGGATATGGGGGATGCTATATTATAACCCGAAAGACAAACATTCCATGGTGGAAAAGAGGGTGGGTATCGGTACTACCATGAACATGGCGACGCCTGCCGGAAAAGGATTGGCTGTTTTCAGCGGACTGGCGCTGCTTTCCCTGCCGGTTCTCTGTGTATGGCTGATTCTTCTGGAGTTTACCCCGATACAATTATCCGTGGAAAAAAATCTGCTGGTGGCAAGTCAAATCAGGGAAGAATATCGCATTCCGGTGACGCTCATAGAAAACGTTACGCTTTTGGAGGAGCTTCCCAAGCTGTCCAAGGTAAGCGGAACAGGTATGGAGGAATTGAGAAAGGGAACGTTCCGGATTCCGGAGGAAGGAAAGTGCCAGGTTTTTATGAATCCGGCAAACAGCCTTTTTATCCGGTTTGAGGCATCGGGAGTCACTTATTACATGAGCGGCTATGACGATGAGGAAACCATGGCGGTTTACGAGGAATTGCTGAGGCTTTCTAGATAACCTGAAATGCGGCATTTTTTAGGAATTTGGTTGTTTTATATAAAAACAGGAAACTAATTTTGTTATTTTAGTTTCTTGTTTTTCTTTTGTTTTCAGGATACAATTAAGGAAACGGAATAAATAAATCCAGTTTTCTGACGTATAATAGCGTGGAAAGTACTTAGGAAAGCGGAAGGGGAGAAGGCATGGAACTGAGGGAAAGTATTTTGGAAGGAACGCTTCAGGTATTTAACCAAAAGGGGCTGAAGTTTACCATGGACGATATCGCGGCGTTATTGAAAATAAGTAAAAAAACCATATATTCAGTCTTTGATGACAAGGAATCCCTGTTTCTGGCGATGGTGGATTATATGTTTGACTCGATAAAGAAGAGCGAGCAAAGAGTATTGGAGGATGAACGGCTGTCCACAGCGGAAAAGATACGGGAAATTCTGGGGGTGCTTCCCGAAGGATACAGGGATGTGGATTTCAGGCAGTTGTACCTTTTGAAGGATAAATATCCTAACATATATAAACAGGTTGAAAGACGGCTGGAAACCGGCTGGGAAAATACGATTGCGCTGATTGAACAGGGGATTTCGGAGGGCTGCGTCAGGCCTGTAAGGATACCGATTCTGAAAATGATGCTGGAGGCTTCTCTGGAGCAGTTTTTCCAGAGGGATATATTGATTCGGAATCACATTACCTACAGGGAGGCGCTGGACGAGGTAGTGCATATTCTGATGGACGGCATTGCGGTGCGGAAAGGAGCGTTATGACGGGAAGAATCTATTTAAACGACGGATGGAAGTTTGCGGAGCAATATGATGAGGGAATGCTTGCGCCGGAGTACGGGGAGGAAAACATGAAAGAGGTACGGTTGCCCCATACCTGCAAGGAAACGCCCTTTCACTATTTTGACGAGCAGCGCTATCAGATGGTATGCGCTTACCGCCGTGTGATTGCGGCTCCAAAGGAGTGGGAGGGACAGAAAGCCATCCTTACGGTGGAGGGGGCAGCGCATGAGAGCGAAGTTTTTTTGAACGGGGAAAAGATAGGGGAACATCACTGCGGCTACACGGCTTTTTTCCTTGATTTGACGGAAAAACTCCGCTATGGTCAGGAAAATATTCTCGTGATAAAGGTGGACAGCAGGGAGAACCTGAACATTCCGCCCTTTGGTTTTGTGATAGATTACATGACGTATGGGGGACTTTACCGGGAAGTTTATCTGGACATCAAAAATCCCTGTCACTTGCAGGATGTATTTGTCAGAACCGAAGTACAGTCAGAGGAACCAGGCAGGCCAAAAGTGATTTCCAAGGTGACTTTGAGCAATACAGAGCAGGGTCCTGCGATACGGCAGTCCCTGCAAAAAAGGGGAGAAACTGAGTGGAGGGTATTGGCAGAAGTAACGGCGGATGCCCCGGAAAAGGAAATTTCCTGCGAGGTGGAGGATGCTGCCCTGTGGGATACCGAACATCCGAACCTGTATGAACTGAAAACGGAACTGGTAAAGGACGGCAGTGTGCTGGATGAAAAGGTAGTAACCTTCGGATTCCGGAAAGCAGAGTTTCGGAAGGACGGCTTTTACCTCAACGGCAAAAAGCTGAAAATCCGCGGGCTTAACCGCCACCAGAGTTATCCCTATGTGGGATATGCGATGCCAAAATCCATGCAGAGGATGGACGCAGACGTTTTAAAAAAGGAACTGGGTGTCAATGCAGTGAGGACATCCCATTACCCGCAGTCCCATTATTTCCTTGACAGATGTGATGAACTCGGGCTTCTGGTATTTACGGAAATTCCGGGATGGCAGCATATCGGGGATGAAGAATGGAAGCGGCAGGCAGTGCAGAATGTGCGAGACATGGTATTGCAGTATCGGAATCATACATCCGTTATTTTGTGGGGGGTGCGGATTAATGAATCACAGGATGACGACGCCTTTTACCTTGAGACCAATGCGGCGGCGCATGAGCTTGACCCCTACAGGCAGACCGGAGGGGTGCGGGCAAACAAAAAGAGCAGCCTTCTGGAGGATGTGTATACCTACAATGATTTTTCCCATGACGGCAGGACAAAAGGCTGTGAAAAGAAAGCCCGCATTACATCCCGTAAGGATAAGCCTTACCTTATCACCGAGTACAACGGGCATATGTTTCCGACGAAGGCATACGACTGTGAGGAGCACAGAAAAGAACACGCGCTGCGCCATGCAAACGTGCTGGACGCGGTTGCCGGAGAAGAGGATATTGCCGGTAGCTTTGGCTGGTGTATGGCGGACTACAATACGCACAAAGACTTTGGCAGCGGGGACAGAATCTGCTACCACGGCGTGCTGGATATGTTCCGCAATCCCAAAATGGCGGCACAGGTCTATGCTTCCCAGCAGGAGGATGAAACCGTGCTTGCCGTGAGTTCCTCCATGGACATCGGGGAATATCCGGGAAGCAACAGGGGGGATGTCTATATCTTTACCAATGCAGACAGCGTCCGCATGTATAAAAACGACAGGTTTATCAAAGAGTACAGCGGAAAGGACTCCCCTTACAGGAATCTGAAACACGGACCGATACTGGTCGATGATTTTTTGGGGGATGTGCTGGAAAAGGAGGAGCATTTTAAGCCCGCACAGGCAAGGGCGCTCAAAAAAGTGTTAGGCGCGACGGCAAAATACGGGCTGACCCGGCTGCCGAAGTCGGTGTATCCCGCCATACTGAAACTTCTTGTCGTTTACCGCATGAAGATGGCGCAGGCAGTGGACCTTTATACCCGGTATATCGGCGACTGGGGCGGGAGCGCCACCGCGTACCGATTTGACGTGGTAAAAGACGGAAAGGTAGTGAAATCCGTAACAAAGACGCCGATGACTGCCCTGATGCTGCAGGCCGAGGCCGACCATACCGGGCTTGTGGAGAAAAACACATATGATGTGGCGGCAGTCAGAATAAAGATGCTGGATGAAAACCGGAATCAGGCCCATTTTTATAACGGAGAAGTCATTATTGAAACGGAAGGTCCCATTGAAATAATCGGGCCAAAGGTGACGACATTGCAGGGCGGCATGGGCGGAACGTACATCCGCACAACGGGAAAAGCGGGTGTCGCCGTGGTGAAGCTCAGTACAATGCAGGGGGAAGAAGCGATAATCAGATTTACAATCGAAGCATAATGCGGAAATAGGAATATTGGGAGGAGGATTTGCATGAAGCTGACGGTAAAAGAAAAGGTGTCGTATGGCTTGGGAGCGGTTGGAAAGGATATGGTATACATGCTTTCCGCAAGCTATGTCCTGTATTATTATCAGGATATTTGTGGGGTGAGCGCTATCGCAATGGGCATCATTTTAATGGCGGCACGTGTATTCGATGCATTCAACGACCCGGTTATGGGTATTGTGGTAGCAAAGACCAAAACGAGATGGGGTAAGTTCCGCCCATGGCTTTTGATAGGAACCATATCCAATGCCGTTGTATTGTATTTTATGTTCGCCGCCCCGCCTGCCCTTGACGGGAAAGGGCTTGTGGCTTATGCCGCAATTACTTATATTTTGTGGGGCATCACTTATACGATGATGGATATTCCCTATTGGTCGATGATTCCGGCTTTTACGGAAGGCGGCAGGGAAAGGGAGGGGCTTTCCACGCTTGCGCGTACATGCGCAGGCGTCGGTTCCGCTATCGTTACCATTATTACCATGCAGGGCGTATACCTGCTTGGGCAGGGAAACGAACGTGCCGGTTTTCAATGGTTTGCCCTTATCGTTGCCGTGCTTTTTATCCTTTTCATAGTCTGCACCTGTATTACCATTAAGGAAAAATCAACCGCCGATGTGGACTCGCCGTCCATCGGGCAGATGTTTAAGGCGCTGCTGCAAAATGACCAGGCGATGGCGGTGGTAATTACCATTGTATTAATAAACTGCTCTATTTACATCACCTCCAATCTGGTCATATATTTCTTTAAATATGATTTCGGAGGAGAGGGCTGGCACAATGCCTACACGCTTTTCAATATGTTTGGCGGCGCTGTCCAGATTCTTTCCATGATGCTGTTTTTCCCTTTGCTGCGCAAGGCATTCAGCGCCATCCGGGTGTTCTATATCAGCTTTGCCATGGCGATTATAGGGTATATCATATTATTGGTTCTGGCGTTTACCAACATGTCGAACGTGGCTCTTCTGTTTATTCCCGGATTTTGTATCTTTGCGGCAAACGGGATGCTTACCGTCCTGACTACGGTGTTTCTGGCAAATACTGTGGATTACGGAGAGTGGAAAAATCACAGAAGGGATGAGAGCGTTATCTTTTCCATGCAGACATTTGTGGTAAAGCTGGCGTCGGGCGTGGCGGCGCTTGCGGCGTCCATCTGCCTTGCCGTCTGCAACCTGAGTGAAGATACTTCGGCAGCAGCGGAAACTGTAGAGGCAGCGGGCGCTTCTGTAGTGGGCCTTCGGATGACGATGACGGTTGTGCCGATTGCCGGGCTTTTGGCAGCCGTATTCCTGTTCCGCAAAAAATATATCCTGACTGAGAAAAAAATGGAAGAAATTACATGTCATGCAAGAAAATAGAATTTGAAAGGAAGGAAGAGTCAGCATGATTAGCAGACACGGACAGATTTTTTTATTGGAAACAGACAATACCTCATACTGTTTCCGGGTAACAAAGACCAATCATCTGGAGCATCTTTATTACGGGCGCAAAATTACGGTGACGGAGGAGGCGTGCGCAGGCATTCTGGTGGAAAAACATGCTTTTATGCCGGGCAATGCCGTCGCATACAATCAGGAGGACAGGGAGTTTTCCCTGGAGGATTTCCGGCTGGAAATGTCGGCTTTCGGAAAAGGCGATATCAGGGAGCCTTTTATAGAGGTCATCCATGCGGACGGCAGCGAAACGTCGGATTTTTTGTATGAACATGCCGTAATAGATAAGGAAAAGAAAGATTTTCAGACCCTGCCCGGTTCCTATGATGAAAGCGGAGAGGTGGAGCATCTCTGCATTACGTTAAAGGACGCGCAGTATCATCTGGCGTTGGAACTCCATTACTATGTCTATGCAGACTGCGATGTGATTACAAGGTGTGCCAGATTTGTTAATGAAAGCAAAGAAGAAGTAAAACTGACGAGGCTTATGAGCGCGCAGGTTGACTTTGATACACCGGAATATACGCTCACTACTTTTAACGGCACATGGGCAAGGGAAATGAAAAGAACCGACATCAAAATGCGGGCAGGAAAGTATGTGAACGCCTCTTATACCGGGACGTCCTCCAGCCGCGCCAATCCTTTTGTGATGCTGGGAAAAAGGGAAACATCGGAAGATTTCGGAGACTGCTACGGCTTTAATTTGATTTACAGCGGAAACCATTATGAATGCGTGGAAGTAAACGGCTACGGGAAAACCCGGATTGTGACGGGAATCAACCCGCAGTCCTTCTGTTTCCTGATTGGAGAAGGGGAATGCTTTGAAGCGCCGGAAGCAGTGCTGAGTTATTCCCATGAAGGATATAACGGCTTGAGCCGGCATATGCATCAATTTGTGCGGGAGCATATTGTGCGCGGGGAATGGAAGCATAAGATAAGGCCCGTCCTGCTGAATAGCTGGGAGGCATCGTATTTTGACATTAATGAGAGAAAACTGCTTGCGCTTGCCAAGGCCGGAAAAGAAGTGGGTGTGGAGCTTTTTGTCATGGATGACGGCTGGTTCGGCACAAGGGACGACGACTTTCAGTCGTTGGGAGACTGGGAGGTCAACCGGAAAAAGCTTCCGAACGGTGTGGACGGACTGGCAAAAAAAGTCAGGGATATGGGACTTATGTTTGGCATATGGGTGGAACCGGAAATGGTGAATGTAAACAGCCATTTATATGAAGCGCATCCTGAGTGGGCGCTGCAGATTCCGGGCAAACCCCACTCGGAGGGCAGAAACCAGAGGATTCTGGATTTGACGAGAAAAGAGGTACAGGATTATATCATCGGTGAGATGAGCCGGGTATTTTCTTCGGCTGAGATTTCCTATGTAAAATGGGATATGAACCGCAATTTCAGCGATTATTATTCCGCGGGCCTGCCTGCCGGACGTCAGGGAGAAGTGTCGCACCGCTATGAGATGGGGCTGTACCGCTGCATGAAGGAACTGACGGAGCGTTTTCCGCACATTTTGTTTGAAGGCTGTTCAGGCGGCGGAAACCGTTTTGACCTTGGCATTCTGTGCTATTTCCCGCAGATTTGGGCCAGCGATGACACGGACGCGCTGTGCCGTGCCGAAATCCAGACGGGCTACAGCTACGGTTACCCGATGTCTGCCGTCAGCGCGCACGTTTCTGCCTGCCCCAACCACCAGACGCTGCGGATTACCCCGCTGGAAACCCGTTTCCATGTGGCGTGCTTTGGCGCTTTCGGTTATGAGTGCAATCTCTGTGACATGAAAAAAGAGGATTTGGCGGCAATCAAGGCGCAGATTGCACTGTACAAGGAGTGGAGGGAGGTGCTGCAGACAGGTACCTTCTACCGGGGAAGGACGTTCTATGACAGCACGGACGGCCCGGAAAGCTGCATCAGCCAGACGGCGGGCAACGTGCTGGAATGGACCTGCGTTTCAGAAGACAAAAAGCGGGCAGTGGGAATGGTACTGCAAAAGCTGGTACTGCCGAATGTACAGTTTGATTATTTTAAGGCCAGGGGCCTGCAGCCCGATATCAAGTATCATTTTTATAACCGGTTCTTAAAGTACAATATCAAAGAGTTCGGCGATTTGGTAAATATGGTTTCCCCGGTACACATTAAGCAGGATTCCCTGCTCCACGATGTGGTTGCAAAATTTGTGAAGCTGGACGGGGAGACAGAAGACTGTTATGCATTCGGAGATGCGCTGATGTACGGCGGCGTAAGGCTGAAACAGTCCTTCGGCGGCACGGGATACAGCAGCGAAGTAAGGCATTTCCCGGATTTTGCATCAAGGATATACTTTATGGAAGCAATTCAGCCGTAGTGCCTCCGTATGCATAAGAAACAGGAAGAGTAATCACCAGAAAAGGTCAGGTGCGGTTTCATCAATCGCATCTGACCTTTTGAATTTTGCTCTTTTTTGTTGACAAGAGGTAAAGCGTTTAATATAATAGTTCATTATTGAAATATTCAAAAATGAATTTATGGAGATTTGATATGAATGTAAGTATAGATTTTGCACAGAAAATATCTATGGCGTACAGTAAAAAATGTAAGCCGTTATGTCTGGAGCTTGGACTGCCGCAGACAGCGTTTGATATCTTAATGTTTCTTGCGAATAACCCTGATTATAAAACGGCAAGTGATATTGTTGAGATTAGAAAAATCAAGGCAAATTTGGTATCCATTAATGTGGAAAAGCTGGTTCGGGAGGGATATCTGGAACGCAGGGCTGTGGAGGGTGACAGAAGAAAGACATGGCTCGTTTGCACGGATAAAGCGCAGTCGGTCATAAATAAAGGAAAGGTTTTACAGGCTTCATTTTTTGAACTGCTGTTTGAAAATGCAGATGAAGGCACAAGAAAAACTTTTTATAAAATGATAGAAGTGATGTGCAGAAATCTGGATGTAATTTTAGAGGAGGATGATTAACATGGAGCTGCTGATAACTATTATTGTGACTTTTTTTGCAGGTATGGGGGCCGGATTAGGCACGGGCTTTGCAGGAATGAGTGCGGCGGCTGTCATTACGCCGATGCTGGTTACATTTCTTGGCATTGAACCCTATATGGCTGTAGGAATTGCACTCTCGTCCGATGTGCTTGCAAGCGCTGTATCTGCCTACACATATGGGAAAAATAAAAACCTTGATATCAGAAACGGCTTGATTATGATGGTAAGCGTTCTTGTATTTACAGTAGCAGGCAGCTATGTTTCCAGTCTGGTTCCGGCAGCGGCGATGGGTAACTTTTCCGTTTTTATGACGCTGCTTCTTGGCATAAAATTTATTGTGAAACCCATCATGACAACAAAAGAATCCATGCAGGGCGTTTCAGCAAAGAAAAGGGCAGCCCAATCTGTTATATGCGGCATTCTGATTGGTTTTATATGTGGATTTATTGGAGCAGGGGGCGGCATGATGATGCTTTTGATACTGACATCTGTCCTTGGGTACGAATTGAAAACCGCCGTGGGCACGAGTGTTTTTATTATGGCTTTTACGGCGTTTACCGGAGCTGTTTCCCACTTTGTAATAGGCGGTAGTCCTGACCTTCTCGTCTGGATTTTCTGTGTGGTATTTACTTTCTTGTGGGCAAGGATTGCAGCAGTGTTTGCAAACAAGGCGGAGCCGAAGGTTTTAAACAGGGCGACAGGAGCAGTCCTTGTTATATTAGGAGTGGCAGTGTTTTTGTTTTCATTGATTGCATAGGGTAGCAGAATTATCCCCTTTGCTGCCTGATACATGAATAATGTATATGCAAAAACACAGTGAAAACCAAGGCCTAAAGGTCTTCACTAAAAGTGAAAATTCAGCGAATTTTCACTTTTTTCAGTTGAGATTTGCGAAAATAAGAGTATAATGATATTGTAATATGATACGGAGGCACTTCTTATGAAATTTGAAACCGAAAACATTGAATTTAAATTACAGGTTACAGATGAGATTTATAAAGAAGTCATTGCATTTGCAAATACGGATGGCGGTACGATATATATTGGAACTGACGATAACGGCAACGCCGTTGGCATTGACAATGTAGACGAAACCTACACAAGAATTACCAACGGTATTCGTGACGCTATTCATCCGGATGTTACGATGTGTATAAAATATACGCTGCAGGATAACAAGGTCGTAAAAATCACCGTCGGCGAGGGCAGCTATAAGCCGTATTATCTCAAATCAAAGGGATTGAAGTCCAGCGGTGTGTTTGAAGATATGCGTTCCATGGAACAGAACCTTTTCTTCCACGCCGCAGAGAAAATGTTTGAGAAATACAATGTGGAGTTCTCAGCGGAAAAATATCGCGCTCTTGGAATTACCGACGATTCCAATTCCCTTTACACCAATCTGGCGCTCCTCTTATCCGACCAGTGTATGCACACAACAAAGGTGGCAGTGTTCGGAAACGATTTCAATACTGAATTCCGTGACAGCAAAGAATTTACAGGCTCGGTATTCGGGCAGCTTGAGGATACTTTTGGCTATCTGATGCTTTGCAATAAAACGGTTGCAACTTTCAAAGGCTTGGAGAGAGTGGAACGCTCCGACTATCCGCAGGAAGCAATCCGTGAGGCATTGCTCAATGCAATTGTACACCGTGATTACAGTTTCAGCGGCAGCATCATTATCAACGTTAATGATAACGAGATGGAATTTATATCAATAGGTGGCTTGCTGTCCGGCTTATCTCCCGACGATATTTGCAGCGGAATTTCTCAGCCGCGCAATAAAAAACTGGCAGAAGTATTTCATCGCCTGCACTTGATTGAATCCTACGGTACGGGTATTCGCAGAATTTATAATTTTTATAAGAATTGCGCCATTCAACCTCGCATTGAAGTTACGGCAAACACCTTCAAAATCGTTCTTCCCAATATGAATAGCAATAATGTGAAGGAAACGATAAATACGGCGGCAGCCATAACTCCCCAAATGCAAACCGTTCTTGATTTCATTGAAGAAAACGGTCAAATCACCGACAGTGAGGTGCAGGAATTACTCGAAATTAAAAACACCCGCGCCTACACGCTGATGAAAAAAATGGAAAAAGACGGGCTGATTGTTATCGTTGGTCGCGGCAGCAGTAAAAAATATGTGAAGAAGGATTAAGTGAGGAAAACGAAATGAGTTACGGAATCTATACACAAGAAGGTATTAAAAAAGGATTAATCCATATTACGGAAGATGAAAGCGTTATTACGTATGTTCATCATAATATGACTCGAAATTATAAAAATCCGGAGGAAAAGGTACAGGCGGAAATTTTTTGCAAATTAGTCCTTTGGTATAAATATCCTGTAGAAAAAATCGGGCTGTATGTTCCTGTTACGGATGGCTCTACAAAAAAGCAGGCAGATATCTTTGTATATAATGATAGCGCCCATACATCTCCGCTTATTGTAATTGAATGTAAAAAAGAAGATGTTTCCGAGCAAGAATTTGCCCAAGCTACCAATCAGGCTTTTTCATATGCTCACTTTACCGCAGGAACCATCAAATATGTATGGACTACATCTGGAATCAAAAATGCCTATTTTAAGTTCGACAAAGAAAGTAGTATCAGGGAAACTGTTTCCGATATACCGCAGCATGGCATTAAAAAGCTCAGTTCCTACAAATATGCCTATAACGGCGGCACTACAACCAGCGGTCAACAATTGTTCCCTCTCGCAAAAGTTACCGAAAGTGAATTGACCAATATATTCAAGCAAGCACATCAAGCTCTTTGGGGTGGAGGTGAGCTCAATCCATCTGAAGCTTTTGATGAACTTGATAAATTAATCTTCTGTAAAATCTTCGACGAGAAAAAAGATAGAGATGTTGGGGAACCTTATGATTTTCAGGTAATACCTGTCGAACCGGAAAACAATACCGAAGAAGCGAAAGCTAAGGCTGAAGCAGAGACTAACAAGCGACTTCTCAAACGATTGACAGCTCTTTATGAAGAAGGACGTCAAATCGGTGAAAGAAAGAATGACCCTGAAATCTTTAAGGATAATATTAAATTAAACGCTTCCAAAGCAAGAACGGTTGTAAGTTATTTGGAAGGCGTTGATTTGTTAAGCACCGACCTTGATAGTAAAGGTCGTGCTTTTGAGACCTTTATGGGTTCGTTCTTCCGTGGCGATTTTGGACAATATTTCACCCCAAGAAATATCGTATCTTTTATTGTTGACAGCCTTCCTATCACCAATCAAAGCAGAGTGTTAGATACTTCTTGTGGCAGCGGTGGTTTTTTGCTGCATGCCTTGGACAAAGTGCGTAAAGCTGCAACTGAAAAATACCCTAATTACAAAACGGATATTAAACAATATCAAAGATGGTGGCCGTATTGGCATAATTTTGCAGAAAACAATCTCTTTGGAATTGAAATTAACGAGCAAATCGCACGTACCGCTAAAATGAATATGATTATTCACGATGACGGTCATACCAATGTTGTGGCATCAGATGGTTTAGTATCTCCCGAGGTTCTGCAGGAGAAGACGGGCAATTCAGGCTTTAGACGGAATTCTTTTGAGTTTATTATTACGAATCCTCCTTTTGGTTCTGTTATTAAACAAACAGAAAAAGCTTATTTGCATCAATATTCGTTAGCTGCTAAAGATGTGGATTGGCTTAATCCTGCGAGCAAAGCAGCAGAGCGTCCGAGTCAAAGCAGCGAGGTGCTGTTTATTGAGCAGGCAGAGCAATACCTTGCTGATGGCGGTTATTTGGCAATTGTTTTGCCCGATGGTATTTTAACAAATTCCAGTATACAATATGTTCGTGATTATATCAGTGACACCTTCCGTGTTGTCGCTGTTGTTTCCATGCCCCAAACCGCATTTATGGCAACGGGCGCGGGAGTGAAAAGTTCTGTTTTGTTCTTAAAAAAATACAGCAAAAATGAAAAAGAAAAGCGTCAGGCAGTTAGAACAGGAATACAATCTTCTTTGTTATCAGAATCCGATAATGGCATGGAATTATTTGATTTATTTGAACAGAAGAAAAAAGAAACAGTTAAGTATAATAAATTAATTAAGACAGCCGAAAAAGATTCGGATGAAGCCGCTAAAAGATTGAAAGACGAAAAACAGGCTGTTATTGATGAGTTTGATGAAAAAATAGAAAAAGTCAAAGAATTTTTAACAGAATCTTATGAGGAACAATATAAGAAATCATTAATTAATTATCCTATTCTCATGGCAATTGCCGAAGATATAGGTTTTGACGCCACAGGAAAGGAGACCGGCAATAACGAACTAATAGAAATTTCTAAGGAGTTAAGCAAGTTTATCGAAGCAATTGAAAACGGAAATGATAGTTTTTTTCTCTAAGCCCCAATTTTGACGAGAATAAATTGTTTCTAATAAATTGGGGTAAGATTAAAGGAAGGATTGACCCATCGTCTTTTAGGAAATTTGCCGTATTTCATAGTGATAGATTTTCTATTCAACCGATGGGCGAAGTGATTGAAATTAATCCACGCATTTCGTTTTTAGGTTTGGATAAGGACACTGATATATCATTTGTGCCTATGGAACGAATAGATGAAGCGTTTGGAAGCATAAAAGAAACCAGTACTAAAAAAATTAGAGATTCTATTGGTTTTACAAGGTTTAATAGCGGTGACCTTCTTTGGGCAAAAATAACACCATGTATGCAAAATGGTAAATCAGCAGTAGCAAAAAATTTGGTAAATAATTTGGGTTGTGGCTCAACTGAATTTTTTGTTATTCGTCCTAAAAACAATAAAATACTAATTGAGTACATTCATTTCCTCCTTCGGGATGAACGTGTATTAAGTTTTGCCCAAAATTATTTTGGAGGAGCTGCAGGTCAGCAACGTGTCTCTAAAGATTTTTTGTTATATCTCCCTATTCCAATTCCCGATATAGGCACTCAACAAAGAATCATATCAATAATGAACGAAGCCTATAATCAAAAGAGAAAAAAGCTTCAGGAATCGAAAGATTTACTTAATAACATTAATGATTATTTATTGGATGTACTTACCATATCGTTGCCTTTAGAGAAAGAATGTGATTTACATAATCGAATATTTTATATACACGCAAACGATATGATTAGTGGAAGATTTGACCCTCGCAAATATAGCCTCAAATACAAACAATTATTGGATGCAATAAAATCAGCGCCCTACGATAGATTGTTGTTGAAAGAAATAGTATTAAATGATGTTTCTGGAGATTGGGGCATGGACGACGCAGCGGAAGATTCCGATTTAATATCTTGTTTAACAATCAGAGGCACAGAATTTGATAATAAGTTTAATTTGGATTTAGATAATAACAGAACTAAATTCAGAAAATATAGCAGGGCATCCTTTAATAAAATTGCACTGAAAGAAAAAGACATTCTGATTGAAAAATCAGGGGGCAGCGAAGAACAACCTGTAGGACGTGTTGCCTTTATCGAGAAAGACATGCATGATAACTATCCTTTGGCATTTAGCAATTTTATTCACCGTATTAGGATTGATGAGAATAAGGCTGTTTCGGAATACGTATTTGAGTATCTGCGTTTAATGCACAATATAAAAATTACTGAAGTTATGCAAACTCAAACAAACGGCATTAGGAATCTGATAATGCAAGAATATTTCACTCAAACCATTCTTCTTCCGGAACTTAAGAAACAGGAGGACATTGCAATTCATGCTGCGGGGATGAGAAGACGTGCATTTGAATTACAAATGGAAGCTGAAAATGTTATTACAGATGCAAAAATAAAGGTTGAAAAAATACTCTTGGGGGATGAACACAAGGTTAAACCTAAACACAAGGACATTTTGGATGGTGTAGCTTTAGGTGAGCTATAAAAGGAGACAATATTATGGGAGTAATATACATACTTACAAACCCGTCTTTCCCTCAATACGTAAAGATTGGTTATGCCGATAACGTGGAATCGCGGTTAAAACAACTTAATAACAGCGAGTGCATTCCGTTCGCATTCCGCATTTATGCTACATACGAAGTTGAAGAACGATTGACAGATTTGAAGCTCCATACGCTGATTGACCAACTCAACCCCAATCTGCGCTCTATCGACAATGTAGATGGCAAAAAACGTGTGCGTGAGTTTTATGCTATGGCTCCCGAACAGGCATATTCTATTCTTGAAACCATTGCAGTTTTAGGCGGTCGCAAAGATAGACTTCATTTGTATGAGCCGACTGCAATAGAACGTCAGAGTGAAGAAATGGCGCAGGATATTGAAGAACAACACATTGAGCGCATGGCACCGTTTACCTTCTCTAAGTGTAATATCCCCGTGGGTGCTATCATTACATTTGTTAGTCAGGGCAACGCAAACTCCGGGGCTAAGTGTAGCGTTATTGACGATAAAACCGTGGAATATGAGGGTAGAAAGTTGTCGCTTTCTGCACTTGCCACCGAATTGCTCGGTAGCAAATGGGGTGTTGCCGGACCGCGTTATTTCAAGTATAACGGTGAGCGGTTAAATGATATTCGCGCAAAAGTTGAAGGACGTCAGGTTTCCTCTCGGTTTGATGGCTGAAGGTCCCGACATTCGTTATATGAAATATTTGAAGGATAATTAAAAAGAATGCTACGTTTCCACGGTTTGCGCCACAGCTATGCAAGCCTTCTTCCGGCAAATAAAAACACCGGGAACGGCTCCCGGTGTTTGGAAACGGAGACGGAGGGATTCGAACCCTCGTGCCCCTAAGGGCAAACGCATTTCGAGTGCGCCCCGTTATGACCGCTTCGATACGTCTCCATATATTGCAAGAACCATTTTATAGTAAATATGGATTTTTGGCAAGCAATTTTATTTTTGGAGTATCCTTATTTTGCACTGCGGCAGCCGGGGCGGGCATTTGATTCCATAAAGGACCGTGTAAAAACACCGGTACTTGGAGGTTGTATTTCAACCTCTTATGTACCGCTGTGTTTTTACCCGAGCGAGAGCGCGTCCTGTTGGAACAAATGCCCGCCCCGGCTGCCGCAGTGCAAAATAAGGTCAGCGTCATATTGTAATATTGTGGTATCCGGTTAAATGTGGTAAAATAATAAAGGCCGCAAAAGCGGCCATACTGTAATGGAAGCACAGAATTTTCAGAATGGTACAGGAGGGACGACGATGAAGAGAATCGGCATGTTGACGAGCGGCGGCGACTGTCAGGCATTAAACGCTGCCATGAGGGGTGTTGTAAAGACGCTTACAAACAGTGGGGAAAAAACAGAGATATACGGTTTTCTGGATGGCTACAGAGGCTTGATTTACGGGGATTACCGGATGCTGACCGGCAAGGATTTTTCGGGCATCCTGACGGTGGGCGGTACGATTCTCGGCACATCCCGCACTCCCTTTAAACTGATTCGGGAGCCGGATGAAAACGGCATTGACAAAGTGGAAGCCATGAAGAAAAATTATAAAAAATTGAAGTTGGACTGTCTTGTCATTCTGGGCGGCAACGGTACCCACAAGACGGCGAACCTGCTTCGGGGCGAAGGGCTGAATGTGGTTACGCTCCCCAAGACCATTGACAATGATTTGTGGGGAACGGATATGACCTTTGGATTCCAGAGCGCTGTGGATATTGCCACCAACGCCATTGACTGCATCCACACCACCGCTGCCTCCCACGGCAGGGTTTTCATCGTGGAAGTGATGGGGCATAAGGTAGGCTGGCTGACGCTCAACGCCGGCATGGCAGGCGGCGCGGATATCATCCTGCTGCCCGAGATTCCGTATGATATCAACAAGGTGGTGGACGCCATCGAAGCAAGGCACAAAAATGGCAGCCGCTTTACCATCATTGCGGTTGCGGAAGGCGCCATATCCAAAGAGGATGCAAAGCTTCCCAAAAAAGCATACAAAGAAAAGCTGCGCACGAGGCCGTATCCTTCCGTTTCCTATGAAGTGGCGGCGCAGATTCAAGAAAAATGCGGCAGGGAAGTGCGCGTAACGGTTCCCGGCCATGTGCAGAGAGGCGGCAGCCCCTGCCCTTATGACCGTGTATTTGCAAGCCGTCTGGGTTCTGAGGCAGGCAAATTGATTCTGGACGGGGAGTATGGTTTCATGGTAGGATATAGGAATCGTGAAATTGTAAAAGTTCCCCTGGAAGAAGTGGCCGGAAAGCTTAAGACCGTATCGCCGGATGCCACCATTGTGCAGGAGGCAAAGCTGTTAGGCATCTGCTTCGGAGATTGATGACATGTCGTATACCGCATTATACAGAAAGTTCCGCCCTGATAATTTTGACGATGTCAAGGGGCAGGAACACATTGTAACAACTTTACGCAACCAAATCAGGGCTAACAGGCTGGGCCATGCCTACCTGTTTACCGGCACGCGGGGTACTGGCAAGACCACCGTTGCAAAGATACTGGCAAAGGCGGTCAACTGTGAGAACCCCGTGGACGGCAACCCCTGTGGAGAATGTGCCGCCTGCAGGAATATTGCAGGCGGCGCCAGCATGAATGTGATTGAAATTGACGCCGCTTCCAACAACGGCGTCGATAATATCAGGGAGATTGTGGAAGAGGTTTCCTACTCCCCGGCCGAAGGCAGGTATAAAGTTTATATTATAGACGAGGTGCATATGCTGTCGATAGGGGCTTTTAACGCCCTTCTTAAGACGCTGGAGGAACCGCCCTCCTATGTTATCTTTATTCTTGCGACGACGGAGGTTCACAAAATACCCATTACCATCTTATCCCGCTGCCAGAGATATGATTTCAGGCGGATTACCATCGATACCATAGCAGGCCGTCTGCGTGAACTGATGGATGTGGAGCAGGTGCAGATTGAAGAAAAGGCGCTGCGGTATGTGGCAAAACTGGCGGACGGTTCCATGCGTGACGGATTGAGCCTGTTAGACCAGTGCATTGCATTCCTTTTCGGGCAGGAACTTACCTATGACAAGGTACTGGATGTGCTTGGCGCCGTGGACACGGAGGTTTTCGGAAGATTGTTCAGAAGCATTCTGAAGGCGGATGTGCTTTCCTGTATCCATGTGTTGGAAGAGGTTGTGATGCAGGGCAGGGAGCTTTCGCAGTTTGTTGCCGATTTCACATGGTATCTCAGAAACCTGATGCTGGCGAAAGCCACGGATGATATAGAGGAGGTTATTGATGCTTCCACGGAAAATATTGTCCGCCTGAAAGAAGAGGCGGGTCTGGCCGAGATGGATGCCATTATGCGCTACATCCGTATTTTTTCCGAACTTTCCGGGCAGATTCGTTTTGCGGCGCAAAAGAGAATCCTCATAGAGATGGCGCTCATCAAGGTGTGCAGACCGGCGATGGAAACGTCCCAGGACGCGATTCTCGAGCGCATCAGGCAGGTGGAAGATAAAGTGGAACATGCGGCCATCCTGCCGGAGGGCATGGATGCGGGCGTTTTCGGCAATGTACCGGAGGCATTTCCCGCAACAGCGAAAAAACAGAAACCCGAACTGCCAAAGGCGATTCCGGAAGACATTAAGCAGATTACTGCCAAGTGGCCGTCCATTGTGGGAAGCACGGATAATCCCATGAAAATGTACCTGAAGTCTGCCAAGCTCAGCCTGGGCGGTGACAATTGCCTGATGGTGGTGCTGCCGGACGGCCTTGCATCGGATTACTTTATGAAAAATCCGGCGAATAAGGAGCAGCTGGAAACGCTGCTGTCGGATTTTGCAGGCAAGCAGGTTGAAGTGAATTTTCAGGTGATAGGAAGCGACAGGGAATTTGAAGAGTCCTATATTGATTTGTCCAAAATTGTGAACATGGAGATAGAAATAGAAGAATAAAACCGGGAGGAAAGTAAAATGGCAAAACGTGGTGGATTTCCGGGCGGAGCAATGCCCGGCAACATGAGCAACCTGATGAAACAGGCGCAGAGGATGCAGCGCCAGATGGAGGAGAACCAGAAGGAACTGGAAACCAAAGAATTTACTGCCACATCAGGAGGCGGTGCGGTTGAGGTTACCGTATCGGGAAAGAAAGAAGTCCTGAAGGTAAAACTGGCGGAAGAAGTGGTAGACCCTGAGGATATTGAAATGTTGCAGGATTTGATTGTAGCGGCAGCCAATGAAGCGATGCGGCAGGCGGAAGAGGAGAATGCGGCGTTGATGAACAAGATGACCGGAGGGTTCGGAGGAGGCTTTCCTTTCTGATGGAACTGTACAGCGGACATATCAATAAGTTAATTGAAGAACTGGCAGCTCTCCCCGGCATAGGCAGCAAATCGGCGCAAAGGCTTGCCTTTCATCTGATTAACATGCCTAAGGAAAAGGTAAACAGGCTTGCGGCGGCCATTGTTGACGCCAAAGAAAATGTGCGTTACTGTAAGGAGTGCTACACACTGACGGATAAAGAAATCTGTCCTGTATGTGCAAACGGGCGCAGAAACCACGCGCAGATTATGGTGGTGGAAAACGCAAGGGATTTGGCGGCTTACGAAAAGACCGGCAAGTACGAAGGCGTATACCACGTGCTTCACGGGGCGATTTCTCCCATGCTCGGAATAGGTCCGGGGGACATCAAACTGAAGGAACTGGTGAATCGCCTTGAAGGGGATGTGGAAGAGGTGATTGTCGCTACCAATTCCAGTCTGGAGGGAGAAACCACGGCAATGTACATCAGTAAGCTGATTAAGCCCACGGGGGTGAAAGTGACCAGGATAGCCAGCGGTGTTCCGGTGGGAGGCGATTTGGAATACATTGATGAGGTGACGCTGCTTCGCGCCCTGGAGGGACGTACGGAATTATAAGACGAATTACAGGACGCTAAAAAGGCGTCTTGTTTTTTTGTCGAAAAAAAATCACTTTGGCAAACATTTTTCGCGGGAAAATGCAAAAAGAAAGGTGTATACTGTGCGCAAAATAGGAAGCGGGGAATTTGCATGGAACTGCCAAAAAATATTGTACAGATAGGAAAACCGGACAGGGTACACAAGATTTTTGTAGAAGATTATGTGGTGTCATACATAAAACAGTTAAATAAAGCCTGCGACGATAAAAGTATCGGCATTGCCCTGTATGGAAAGTTTTTTGAAGAGGAAGAATGCAAGTATTATTTTTTGTACGGAGCGGCAAGAATAGACGGATTGGAGCACCGGGGCCCCTATCTTTCCCAGGTGGAGAAAGAAGAAGTTGCGGATGTGGGCAGGCGGTATTTTGACGGTTACGATTTCCTGGCATGGTGCAGTGTGAAAGGGGAACCCCTGGAAGGGTTTTTTGTGCAGGTGCAGGGAAAAGGGGTGGAAGTAGAAGGGTATGCCTGCTTTTATGAAAAAAATGAAAGCATGTTAAACTATATGCTTCTGTCCGGACAGAAGCAGGATGCCGGAAGCGAACCTTCAAAACAGGCGGCTGAAAAGCCCGGCAGGGGAGAATGGAAAGCGGCTGATTACATAAAACCGGTGGAAAAGACTGCGGAAAAAATAGAAAAGAGAAAAAAAGAAGCAGTCAAAAAGACGGAATATATGAAGGTGGCAGTGGCGGCAGTTTTTCTTGTGTTATGCGTAGCGGGGGTTTCCACCCTGAACAATTATGAAAAACTGGAAGACATCCAGGTGGCTGCGAGGAAGGTGATTGCAAATATGACGGAACAAAAGCTGCCGGATGCCGATACGGATGACGCCATACTGGGATTGGGAACCGATTTACAGACGGTAAGTCCCGGGGCGGAGGACGACGAAAAAGATATTTCGGGAAATGAAAAAGACGGACAAGCAGGGCCGGACGCCGCACAGGGAACGACGGTGCAGGAAAATGAAAATACCGGTATGGAGGGACAGCAGCAGGCAGAAGGAAACATGCAGCAGGGTGAACAGCCGGATGTTTTGCAGGGGGGACAGCAGGAGAGCCAGCAGGACGGAGCGCAGGCAGGAGGCAGCCAGCCGGATGCAGGTACATTACCGGATGCGGAAACATCTCAAAACGGGGAAGGATTGGAAGAAACAGAACCCGCGGAGGATGTGATGGCGGACCAGGGAACTCTTGTGTCTTATACGGTTGCAAAGGGGGATACCCTGATAAGCATCTGCACACAGAAGTACGGCTCTCTGGATAAATTACAGGAAATCTGCGAACTGAACGGCATTGCCAATGCAGATAATATTCAGGTAGGACAAACCATTTTACTTCCATAGTGTTTCTGTGTTATACTATAAAAAGTTAAAGTTTTGTGCGGTACGAGGAAATAAGATGGCAGATATCAGAAGCTATACAAGAGAAAAAGCAAAAAGAGAGACAGAAAAGACAAACAAAGAAAGCAGGCTGCGGCTGGTAAAAGCGGAAAGCAAGGAAACCTTCCAAAAAAAACTTTTTAGGCACAGATTGTCCTTTTTTTATAAAATCATGCTTTCTGTCCTGGTCTGTGCCGCCCTTATTGTAATAGCTGTCCTTCAATACAAAAACAGACTGTATGAAGACTATGAGGTTATAAGCAAGGTTGATATGGAAATGGCAGGTCAGGCGACGAATATCCGGCTGGGAAGCAATATTCTGACGTACAGCAAGGATGGCGCACGCTGCATGGATGCAAAAGGAAATGTCCTTTGGAACCAGACATACGAGATGCAGAGTCCTATCGTTGCCGTATGCGGCAATGTGGTGGCAATCGGTGATTTTAACGGCAGGACGATATATGTCCAGGATTCTGAAAAGCAGTTGGGCACCATATCCACAAACCTTCCCATAAGAAATATCTGCGTGGCGCAAAACGGGGTGGTGGCGGCTGTACTGGAGGACACAAAAGTAACCTGGATATACATATATGACTCTGCCGGAAAGGAACTTCTGTACTTTTACACCACCATAAAAAATACAGGGTATCCGGTTTCTGTGAGCCTTTCCCCAAATGCGCTGCTCTGCATGGTATCCTATATGTATGTGGACGCGGGCGTTTTAAAATCCAGTATAGCGTTTTACAACTTTGACGAGTACGGGAAAAACCAGATAGATAATCTGGTAGGCGGTTACAATTATACGGATGTTGTGGTTCCGTATGTGCAGTTTATGGACAATCAAACTGCGTTTGCCGTTGCCGATGACGCCGTTATGTTTTACAGCGGCAGTCAGGTGCCGGAACTTTTGTCCATCCACTATCTCCAGACAGAAGTGAGAAGCGTGTTTTACAATGAAAATTATGTAGGTCTGGTTTTCAACAACGATACAGGCGAAAGCAGATACCGGCTGGAAATATATGATAAGTCAGGGGAAAACATAGGAACCCGCGAATTTGACATGGATTATCTGGAAATTGTGTTTCACAAAGATACTTTTATCATATATAATGATGAAGAATGCCTGATTGCTACCATGGACGGCATTGACAAATACCATGGCGGATTTAAAAAGACGGTGGAACTGCTGGTACCCGGAAACGGACAGTACCGGTATACATTGATAACAGGAGATTCCCTGGATACGATACAAATGAAGTAAAGGAGTACCTGATATGAACTGGTTATTGATTGCGGCGGCGGTTGTTTTGGTATGGAGGATTGCGGAGGGTATACACAGAGGTATGGTAAAAGAAATCATTTCCTTTGTTTCCCTCATTGTCTTGTGCCTGGCGGTTGCGCTGCTTGGCACAGCCCTGAGCAAATACTTTGAAAAGGATATGGTCAGTCTGGCGGTTGCTATTATACTGCTGCTGGTTTTATGCATTGCGCACAGATTGTTAAGTCTGGTGTTTTTTTCGGCAAAACTGATTGCCAAGCTGCCGGTTATCCATTCCATGGATAAGGCGATGGGAGCGGTTATCGGTGTGCTGGAAACCATTTTGCTCTTGTGGGTGCTTTATTCCCTGGTGATTACGGTTGGAATGGGTATGGCCGGACCGCAGATTGTGCAGTATGCCTCGGAAAATCCGGTATTAAGCTTTTTTTATAAGTATAATTATTTACAACATTTTGTGGATATTCTTGCCCAGAAAATGAACCTGTTGGGCGTAACTTTATAATGTTTAAAATGGCACTCTTCCTCTGGAAGAGTGTTTTTGGTACGAAAGGAAAGAACATGATGAAACGGAGTTTGTTGATATTTTTGGCGGCGGCGTGTCTGGGTATAACAGCCTGTTCGGCAAATAAAGATACGGAACCGGTGATTGAACTGGAGTCGGAAGAAGAAAATAAAGGATTTGTTACAGTTGCGCCGGAGTATGGGGATGTTGTAAAAAGTGTGAAGGTTACTTGTACCTATCAGGCGACGGAACAGGAGGACCTGTACCTGAAGGGGGAAGGCCTGTGGATTGAAACTTTGAATGTAAAAACGGGAGATATTGTCGAAAAAGGCGAACTATTATTTATGCTTTCCGTTGAGCATCTGGAAGAGGAAATAGAGGAACTTGAATATGAAATAGACAGTATTTCTTTAAAACTTGCCCATATCAGGGAGATGGAAGCGTTTGAATTGTCAAGCAAGGAGTTTTTGTATAGCTACACCGGCATGACCGAAGATGACAAAAAAAGGATGAAGGAAGAGCTGGAAGAGATTAAAAAGGCTCATGCAGATGAAATAAGAGAACTGGAAGACGCGCTGTATATAACGCAGAAAAAACTGGAACAGTGTAAAGAAGACTATGACGAAGGTTTTTTCAGGGCAGGCATTAACGGTGTGGTTACTTATTTGGAAGAATCCGTGCAGTACCGTTTTTTTTCTTCTGACAAGGAGGTAAAAGTGGTAACCATAAGCAATCTGGACTCCTGCTATTTTGTGGCGCAGAACACAGAATATGCAGACTATTTCAGGGAAGCGGACAGCGTTACCATTACCTGTACTGATTCCGGCGCCCAAAGCTATTGTGAAGCGGTACCGGCGCTGGTAGGGCAGTGGGACGAAAAAATGTATTTTAAGCCTGTGGGAGAAGAGATATATGATTTTAATCAGACCGGAAACATTGTCGTGGAATTGGAGAAAAGGGAAAATGTTCTCTGTATTCCCAATGCAGCGCTGCATGAGTCGGAGGAAGGATTTTTTGTTTATGTGTCGGAGGAAGGTATTTTGAATATGCGATATGTGACAGTGGGTCTTTGCGGCTCGGAACTGACTGAAATTACAGGAGGCCTGACGCAGGAAGATACGATTTTACTGAGAAAATAACCTATCAGGAAGGAAAGGCATGGACATTGGGATGAAAACAAAAATTGGATTAGGTATCCTGCTGGTGGCAGTGGCAATGTCGGCTGGATGTACTGACGAAAAAGAAGAAAACAACGTCGTTATTGAATTGCAGGAAAGCGCGATAAATGCCCCGCAGACGACGGAAGTGACAAGAGGTGATTTGGAGGTTTCCTTAACGATAGACGCGCTGATTGGTCCGGCAATAGAGCAGCTTACCTTTGAAAAAAAGGGGGAGTTTTCCCGATTTTGTGTGAATCTGGGGCAGGAAGTGCAGGCTGGTGATGTGATTGCGCTTTCCATCAGCAGGGCAACGGAGGAGAGTATAGAAGAAAAGCAGAGGGAACTGGAAAACTTAAAAAGAGATTATGAATACGAGAGAGCCATGCTGGAAAGCAATATTGAGCTTCTCAATTTGCAGGTAAAGGATTTAGACGAAAAGATTGTGTTTGAAGAGAAAAATTCCCCCATGTATAATAGCTTGAGCGTGCAGACAGGGAGATGCAGGGAGGAGAGAAAGAAACTGGAGCTGGAACTGAAGCAACTGGGTGAGACGTATGAACTGGAACTTGCCCATTTGGAAAAGCAGCTTGCCAATCTGGTGGAAAAGAAAAACGGAAACGTGATAAGAGCGCCATATGACGGTGTGATTGTCGCATTGGCTTCCGTTACATATGGAGATACTATCGATACGGAATTGTACTACGCAGCGATTGCCGACACGAGCGTTTATTATGCAAGGTGTAACTATGTAAATCAGGGGATTGTAAACGCCATGCAGGAAACGGTTTTCTGGATGGACGGAAAAGAGTATCCCATAGAATATCTTCCTATGGATGATAAAATATACGCTGAGAAAAAAAACAATAAGGAAACTTTGTATTCGGAATTTATAATCACGGAGCCAAAGGGGGAAATAGAATACGGGGATTATGGGAAAATCAAACTGATTTCGGCTGTGAAAAAGGATGTGCTTTTGCTGCCGGCAAATGCAGTGATGGGGGATGAAACGGGAAATTATGTATATATGGATGTGGAGGGCAGCAGACAAAGGGTTGCGGTAAAAAAGGGAAGCAGCGACGGTATCTTTGTAGAGATAACGGAGGGCTTACAGGAAGGAGATGTCGTCTATGTGCAGGAGTAAAAGAGTGGGATGGCTGCTGCCGGTATTGGCGGCAGTAACGGTTTTCCAGGCATGTGCAGTACCTGAAAAATGGATGGCGGATACGGGAAGCAGCGGAAAGAAGGAGATTGCCAGGGAAGAGTACCTGAATGTGAATGCGCTTTCATCACGCGAAGAAGAAGGACCCGGAGGACGATATACGGTATATACACTTACCAGAGGTACTTTTGTAGAGGAAATTCTTTCGCAAAAGCTGGGCAGGGAATTTATCAACACTACAGTGGTTAGCCTGGATTTAGGAGAGCAGGCATACAAACTGGAATCATATTCTGTCAATTATTTTGACCATGTCAATGCAGGCGACGTGATAGCTACATTCCGTGCTTCCGAAGACGAAATAGCTACCACGGAAGCGCAGCAGAAATTGCAAAGATTACAGGAACAATATCAACGGGCAGTCTTAGAGAGGGAAGACGAAGTCAGGGAGCAGGAGAAGGAAAGAAAGGAACTGCTTTTGGAGGTGGAAAAGCAGGGATTGACAGAAGAATGTTATGAGATAAAGGCATTTGACATGCGCGTCGGACAAAGTGAACTTACATGGGAATATGAACGGCAGAAGAAAGAGCAGGAAGTGGAAGACGCTAAAAAAGAACTTGATAAACTGGTGGGAAACGGGGGTATTTACCAGTTGACGGCGCCTGTGGAAGGGTATGTGGTCTTTTCCAGCAGATGGATGGAGGGTTCGACATTTACCGGCAGTTCCCCTTTTTGTGAGATATTGAACGGAAAAGATTATTATCTGAGAGTTGAAAGGCAGGGGGAACGGTTTTGCTACGGTATGGACCTTTCTGTTGACACATTATTCGGAGAAAAGACCGGCAGGGTAGTCAGTGCAGGCAGCATAGCGTTATATGGCAATCTGAATACGGGGGACGCTATTATCCGGCTGGATATGGACGATACAGAATTGCTGGACAGCGGCGATAAGTCTAATACCTTGCAGGGAAGCCTGGGAACGGTATCCGATGTATTGCTGGTACCCAAACAGGCGGTTTCAGAGGAAAATAAAGAATATTTTGTTACTGTATTAAAAGAGGATGGCAGCCTGTTAAAAACGAAATTTATCCCCGGAGGAAGCAACGATGAATATTACTGGGTGATGAATGGATTAAAAGAAGGTATGCAGATTATCTATAAATGATAAAGGAAGGAATCAGGCGGGATATATGTTTTCTTTGATGATACATAAGTTAATGCATAAAAAGTGGATGGTCTTTTGTCTCTTAATCGGAAATATCCTCTTGATAGCGGTGGCAGCCAGCTATCCATTGTACCGGGTATCTTCCTTTCAGAAAATGCTGACGGATGAATTTGTACAATATGGGGAGGAGAACCGATGCTGGCCGGCAATTTTCTCGATAAATAATTCCGTAATTAAGGGCGGCGGGGATTTTGGGTTTGACCAAATAGAAGAAGAAGCTTTCAGGGTAGTCGGAGAACTTGGCGTGGAAGTGAAGGAAACGGTAATCAGCCTCTGGTTATCTTCCCAAAAAGCAGCAGTTTTTCCGGTAAGGGATGGGGAGACGGAAAAGAGACTTTTGGTTATGGCAGTTTCAGGCATGGAAAACCATGTAGAGTTATTGGCAGGCAAGTTTCCGGATGAATCTTTGGATGGAGATGGATTTTTGGAGGTTATGGTCAGTGATGTTACCATGGTCGGCCAGGATATTCTTACAGGTGACGAATATACTTTTGAACGGTATAATTTTCCGGATGGAAGTCCTTGTAAAGTCAGGGTGGTAGGCGTCTACCGCGCAATCGATGAGAAGGAACCTTATTGGGATGCGGTTGCGGATAGCAGTGGAAATCAGATAATCGCATCCATGGCGGCTTTCCAAAATATTTTTCTGTCAGAAGAAGCCAAAGGCCAGTACAATATGAGCGGCAGTTGGAATTTTATCTGGGATTATGAAAAGATAGAAACGTCAGATGTCAGGCCGTTATTACATACGCTGGGCGATTTGGGTCGTTCCGGGATTTTGAAGGATAAGATTTCGGAAGGCGCATATCTGCAGATTCTTACGGATTACAGCAGTAAGGCAAACCGGATTGAGGCAACGCTCTTAATACTGCAAGTGCCGGTTTTGCTGCTTTTATGTGCTTTCCTTTATATGATTGCAGGCCAGATGCTGCAAATGGAACAGAATGAAATATCTTTGATGCGTTCCAGGGGCGCTTCCAAAAAGCAGATAATATTCCTGTATTTAATGCAGAGCATTTTTCTTGGTATGGTTTCCATGTTTGTGGGAATACCACTCGGGGCTCTCTTTTGCAAAATGCTGGGTTCTTCAACTGCTTTTCTGGAGTTTTCTGCGGTCAGGAATCTGGAAATCAGGTTTACTTTTGATGTGATACTTTATGTGGCGGCGGCATTTTTGCTGTCTGTCATGATGACGACGGTTCCTGTTATTTCCTATAGCAGGATTTCCATCGTAAACTTAAAGCAGAAACGTTCACGTCAGAAAAAGGCTCTTTGGAAGAAACTGTATCTGGATTTGATTTTTCTTGCGGTATCGTTTTACGGGTTTTACTCTTTCAGGCGTGAAGCAGGAAGGATGACGGAGGATGTATTGTCGGGACAGACGCTGAACCCGCTGCTCTATGTCAGTTTTTCCTTGTTTATACTGGGGGCAGGGCTTTTGTGCGTACGATTACAGCCATTTTTATTAAAATGCTATTATGCAGTGTTCAAAAATCATTTAAAGCCATCCACCTATGCCTCTGTGCTGGGAACGATAAGGACGGAAAAGAAACAGGAATTTATTATTCTCTTTATGATTCTGACCGTTGCCATAGGAATATCCAATACCGTAATTGCAAGAACCATAGTTTTAAATGCGGTGGACAATACCAGATATATAGCCGGTGCAGACATAACGCTTAAGGAAAAATGGAGCAGTAACATGGGGACCGTAATGCGGGATTCTTCCGTGGGCCTTACTTATTATGAGTCGGATTTCGGACGTTATCAGACGATTCCCGGTGTAGAAACAGCGACGAAGGTTCTGGTAGAAAGGGAAGGAAAACTGGTAGATGGGAAAGGGGACCAGAAGGTTACCGTTATGGGGATTAAGGCAAGCGGCTTTTATCAGGTAACGACTATGAAGGACGGCCTTTTGCCATATTCTTATGCAGATTACCTGAATGTGCTTGCGGCGGATTCCCAGGCGGTTATCGTTTCCGAGAACTTTATGATAAAACAGGGTTACAGGCTGGGCGACACGATTGCCTACCAAAATGCGGACGGCAAACAGGGAGTGGGTTATATTTATGGCTTTTTCACATACTGGCCTACATATAAGCCTACCGGTTATGTACAGGGGCAGGATGGCAGCGTGCAGGTTGTCGATGAATACCTGATTGTTACCAACCTTGCGTATCTGCAGGATAAGTGGGGGGTATATCCCTATGAAATCTGGATGAAAGTAAATGACGGGGGAGAAGGGTTTTACGGATGGCTGGGAGAACAGCATCTGCTTTCCCTGACACAGTTGAGCGATATGTCGGCGGAAGAAAATAAAATTATTACGGACACGATGTTCCAGGGGACAAATGGTATTTTATCCATGAGTTTCATTGTCATTTTATTGCTCTGTTGTGTGGGATACCTGATTTACTGGATTATGTCAATACGTTCCAGAGAATTGCTGTTTGGTGTTCTGCGGGCCATGGGAATGCGTAAAAAGGAGATAAACTGGCTTCTTATAGTGGAGCAGATTTGTTCCGGATTCTATGCAATTGTGGCAGGCGGCGTGATAGGGATACTTTCCTCACGTATGTTTGTGCCGATGATACAGCAGGCTTATGCGGCGTCGGAACAGGTGCTGCCATTAAGCCTGATTACCAGAAACAGTGATTTGATACAGTTGTTTGCGATTATCGGCGTCGTCCTGTGCATCTGTCTTATTGTTCTGGGAAGGATTATCTCCCGGATGAATATCAGCAGTGCGTTAAAACTGGGTGAAGATTAAAGCGGAGCCTTGCGCGCAAAAAGCAGCGCAGAAATGGAGCAATAGATGAAAGATGCAATTTTAAAGACGGTGGATGTGACCAGAAGCTTTCCGATAGCGGGAGGCAGACATTTTGTGGCGGTGGATAAGGTTTCCATGCAGATTCCGGAAGGCTGCCTTGCCATTTTAAGGGGGCGTTCCGGTTCCGGTAAGACTACATTGTTAAATATGCTAGGGGCGCTGGACATGCCTACGGGCGGAGGGATATTTTTTATGGGAGAGGATATTACAGGCTGGACAGAGGCAAAACGAGAACGCCTGCGCAGGGAAAAAATCGGTTTTGTATTTCAGTCGGTGTCCCTGATTCCCATGATGACGGCGTTTGAGAATGTGGACTTTGCGCTTCGTATGGCAGGGATAAAGAAAAACCGTAAAGAGAGATGCGAAGAATGCCTGAAGATGGTAGGGCTTGGGGGAAGAATGCATCATATGCCGCAGGAAATGTCCGGCGGAGAACAGCAGCGTGTTGCAATTGCAAGGGCGGTGGCTCACAGACCGAGCATTATCTTTGCAGACGAACCGACGGCGGAACTGGATTCGGCGACATCCATCAACGTTGTAAACTTATTTAAAGAAATGATAGAGAAAGAAAAGGTTACCATTGTCATGACAACGCATGATACATCCCTTATGGGAGCAGGTAATGTGGTGTATGAACTGGAGGATGGAAAACTGATATGAGCGATGTGATAATTCAGGCGGACAATCTTGTTAAAATTTATAAGTCCAGGGAAATCGAAGTTGTGGCGCTGCAAGGTCTGGATTTAAGTGTGGAACAGGGAGAACTGATGGCCATTATCGGCAGCAGCGGCAGCGGTAAGTCTACTTTTTTAAACATGCTGGGCGGATTGGACAGACCCAGCGCCGGCAAACTGTATGTGGATAAGAAAAATCTGTTTTCCATGACGGATAAGGAACTGGTGGCATATAAGCGTTCCACGGTGGGCTTTGTGTGGCAGAATAACGCCAGGAATCTGCTGCCTTATCTGTCCGCTTTTGAAAACATTGTTATGCCGATGGAACTGAACAGCAGCCAGAAGAAAAAGGAAAGGGCCGAAATGCTTTTGGACATGGTCGGACTTTCCTCCAAGAAAAATAACCGGATGCAGGAAATGTCCGGCGGAGAGCAGCAAAGAATTGCGATTGCGATTGCACTCGCAAATTCTCCGAAGCTGCTTTTGGCGGATGAACCCACTGGCTCCGTGGATACCAGGACATCCAATGATATTTTTGATATATTCAAACGGTTAAATCAGGAAATGGGCGTAACAATCGTCATTGTAACCCATGATGTATCCCTGTCCAAGAAAGTACAGCGCGTCGCGGCAATCCGTGACGGTAAAATCAGCAGCGAGAGGATATTGAAAGAGGATTATGCGGAACGTGTAAAAAATGCGGATAAAACAGTGGACTGGCATGTCGACGAGACGCAGGAGGAATTTGCCATCCTTGACAGGGCCGGAAGAATCCAGCTTCCGCAGGAAATGCTGGCGGGCATGAAACTGAAGGACAACAAAGTGCGGGTTACTATTGTTGATGGAAAAATTGTACTGGAAAATCCTGTGAAAAAAGCAGCGGACTGATTGACAAACATTTAGTGGCAATGATATAATATAACTCCACCTCTGAAAAGTGGTGGAGTGTGGAATAGAAAGTGCGAAAAACCAAAGTCTAAAAAATTTGTATTTAGTTCTTGACAAAGCGTTAAACGCATGATATTCTTATTGAGTTGCGGCCCATGAAAGAAAAGGGTGCGCAGCAGGCAGAAGGACCTTGACAACTAAACAGCAATGCAGCCCTGAAAATTCC
>CAJTKU010000009.1 GCA_910577015.1 uncultured Lachnospiraceae bacterium
GCCTGTCATTATCATAGAAGTTCTAAAATTGATTACCTTATTTACAGACTTTTTTTCATAGTCCCGAAAATCGGGGAGCCGCCTTTACAGGCAGTTCCCCGGTATAGCAAAAATATTTACCATTTAAAAAAGCAAATACACATCTCCATTTATTTTCTTATCGAAGTATTCTTTTAATTCAAGTATTGCTTTCCATTTAGGTATCGTGGTTTCTTTAAAACCAAATTTGAGTACACTGCTTACCATCTTTCTTTCGGCATAGCAATAGCCGTTTGCTAAGGATAAAGCATCACACAATTGTATCAGTTTATCGTAATCATTATAGGTTACTTTGATTAAATATTCTGCTGCAAACTTTTTTTCCTCATCATTACAATCCCAGAAATCATAAATAGCCTCAATATCCTGGTATTGAAATGTATGTGTCATGCAAATTCTTGCCCCTTCAGCAAATCCTATTTTCGTTAGGAATTGAAAACCTTCTATCGCGTGCCGGGCCTGCATACTGCCGCTTCTTCTGCCTATATCATGGAGCAATCCTAAAATATATGCTTTGTTGCTATCCATGCCTGCTTCAAATGCTATTTTTTCAGCCAGACTGGCTACATGACAGGAATGTGCTATCCATGCCCCGTCATTAAGCTTTTTTGCTTCTTCCATCAATTTTTCTGCGTACTTTCTATCCATTAGCCTCTCCTCAAACTTTGATTCAGAATTTGTCAAAAAATTTTTGTAGTTTATCCGCAAACTGCCCGATATGTATGCCGTCAACAAAAGAATGGTGTGCCTGTACTGATATCGGAATTACGGTTTTGCCATCTTTTTCATAATACTTTCCCCAATCAAAAAGAGGGGTTGCATTATCTTTATTTCCGGAATTGGTATGGGAAATGTGTGAGTAAGATAACCATGGCATCGGAGAACATTGGAACACGTCGTTTCCTAACGGGCCTGTAAAATATTCCTTCTGTTCCCTTGCTGTTTTTGCTGCCAGTTCGCAGTATTCTATCATATCATCCATCATAGGAACATTGACTACCTTAAACAATTCAGTTTCCGGGTTAAGATAAGTGAATGCGGTATCTATCCTGTCAAACAAAACAACCTGTCCGTCAACAAAACGATAGCGAAATGCTTCTATTTCATTTGCGCATTTACAGACCGCATATACCATTGCCAGTGTGAAAGAAACTCCCCGTCTCTTTATATATTTCTTAAAATTTGTGATATCCGCTTCATAAGTTACACAAAACGCCGGTTCAATACTGTTTCTGAAAACCATACAATGCATTGCCCGATTCCAGTTCTTTTCATCAATTACTTTATATTGATTTGGCATATACAAAATCCTCCCAATTTTGTTATTCACAATAGTTTTATTTGTATTGAGTCATTCTGATTTTCTAAATGCAGATAATTTTACATAAATTAGCATATCTTGGTTTTCATGTCAATATTTTGGGTTTAGAGTTTCCACACTTGTTTTTATCCCCATTTTGTATTATACTTACGGGGTATTCTAACAAAAGCAATAAGGATGGTATGAATTATGGCATTATTAGACCAATGGAAAGAAATAGCATATTCCCAGACGGAAGATAAGAAGGTGCTTGAAAAACTGTGGATGGATTATTTTCAGGAGGAAACCAATATCTACGCGGAACTTCTGAAAAATCCCGATACCGTGGTGAAGGGTACTGTAAAGGAACTGGCGGAGAAATACCATGTCAGCATCATGAGTATGACAGGTTTTCTGGATGGTATCAACGACAGCTTAAAGGAGCCGAATCCCATTGAAGAGATGGAAGAAGATACGGTGGTAAACCTCGGCTTTGACAAGGAACTGTTATATAAAAACATGGTGGCGGCACAGGCGGACTGGCTGTATAAGCTGGAGGCGTGGAAGGATATTTTTGACGAGGATACCAGAAAGGCCCTTTATAAAGAGCAAAAGGATTCCACCACCATCCGCAAAGCGCCCCGGGTTTACCCCAATGACCCCTGTCCCTGCGGAAGCGGTAAAAAATATAAAAAGTGCTGTGGGAAATAGCGTGGAAAGAAGTTCTAACCGCCTTTGGCAGTTTTCGCTCGCAGCAAAGGCTGCTTCGCGGAGAACTTCTATGTCTCACGCTTGAGAAATGCCTGAAATACGGCATTTCTCATCCGGATTTGAGCCGCCACGGAGTGGCGGCATGGGGGTAGCGTATGGAGAGCAGGGTTTCGGATGCGGTGGCATTGTTTGAATCGGGATATAATTGTGCGCAGTCCGTATTTGCCACATATGCAGACTTGTTTGGGATGGAAAAAGAGGCGGCTTTAAAGCTGGCTTGTCCCATGGGAGCCGGCATAGGCCGTATGCGCGAGGTTTGCGGCACCGTCTGCGCCATGTCCATGCTGCTCGGCATGAAAGAGGGCAATGCCGATGCCAAAGACCAGGCGGCAAAACAGCGCGTCTATGAAAAAACAAGGCAGATGGCGGACAGGTTTAAAGAAGAAAGCGGCAGTATGCTTTGCAGGGAACTGCTCGGCATCGTGGGCAGGGAAGCAAGCGCAGCGCCTTCGGAGAGAACTGCGGAATATTACGCAAAACGGCCCTGCAGCAGGCTGGTTGCGCGGGCAGCGCGTATTATAGAGGATACTCTGTTAAACGATATGGAATAAAATGGCTGTGGAAGAAATTTCGGCAAAGTACTTTACAGCCGGATAGAAATGGATTAAAATACGAATTATAATAAAGCCAGTTTTACAGGCAACAGATGGCAAACACGTTGAAGAGAATAGAGGATGCAGTAAAATAGCAGAGAAAGGCGCCCGGAAGTCCGGTGCTGAAAGCGCCTGTATGTTTGCGCATCCCCCACCACCTCTGAGTGGCCCCAATAAGGTCCGCCTGCCGGCGTTACAGGTAAAATGAGCGGTCCTGTGTTTTTTACAGGGCAAGCAGGGTGGAACCGCGTTAACACGTCCCTTGCATTACTTAGGTAATGTAAGGGATTTTTTGTTTTGACGAAAAAAGAAAGGAGAAAAGCGCAAAAGCGCTTCGGAATGGAGGAAAATATGAAAAATTGGAAAGAAAATGTAAAGAATTTATTTTGTGGAGAAACGATTATAAGCAAGAGGGAATTGTGGCTGGCAGGAGGCATCTGCTTTCTGGCAGGCGTGGTGTACGGGCTTTTTACGGCGCCGTGGACAAGGGGCGTCTCCATTGGCTGCAACTGCGGAAATTACAATAATCATGATGTCGCTGAGGATGACGGGGATGGTAACGGCAAAGACGAATGATTAGAATAAATTATTGAGAGGAAGGATGATAGAAATGAAGATTACGTTAAAGGATGGTTCCGTAAGAGAGTATGAACAGGCAAAAAGCGCTTACGACATTGCGCTTGATATCAGCGAAGGGCTTGCAAGGGCGGCATGCGCAGTGGAAATCAATGGTAAGGCAGAGGATTTGCGGACTCTGGTGGATGAAGACTGTGAATTGAATATTTTGACTGCAAATGATAAAGAGGGGCTGCGTACGGTGCGCCATACCTGCTCCCATGTGCTTGCGGAAGCGGTCAAGAGACTGTTCCCGGAGGCTAAGCTTGCCATCGGTCCCTCCATTGACACCGGTTTTTACTATGATTTTGAACATGAGCCTTTTTCAAGGGAAGATTTGGATAAGCTGGAAGCGGAGATGAAGAAAATCATCAAGGAAGGAAATAAGCTGGAAAAGTTTACGCTCCCCAGAGAAGAAGCCATTCAGTTCATGGAGGAGAAGAACGAGCCATACAAGGTGGAACTGATTCGTGATTTGCCGGAGGATGCGGTAATTTCCTTCTACAGCCAGGGTGAATTTGTGGACTTGTGCGCAGGCCCCCACCTGATGAGTACCAAGGGCATCAAGGCATTTAAGTTGACTTCTTCATCGGGCGCATACTGGAGAGGCAAGTCGGAGAATGCCATGCTCCAGAGAATCTACGGCACTGCGTTTAACAAAAAAGAGGAATTGGAGGAGTACCTGGTTTATCTGGAAAACATCAAAAACAGGGACCACAATAAGCTGGGACGTGAAATGGAGCTGTTTACCACGGTGGATGTGATTGGACAGGGACTGCCGCTGCTGATGCCTAAGGGAACGAAGATTGTCCAGACCCTGCAAAGGTGGATAGAAGATTTGGAAGACAATGAATGGGGATATGTGAGAACCAAAACCCCGCTTATGGCAAAGAGCGATTTGTACAAAATCTCAGGTCACTGGGACCACTATAAAGAGGGCATGTTTGTGCTGGGGGATGAGGAGAGGGACAAAGAAGTGTTTGCCCTGCGTCCCATGACCTGCCCATTCCAGTACTATGTATATAAGGCGGCGCAGCATTCCTACCGTGATTTGCCCATACGCTACGGCGAGACCTCCACACTTTTTAGAAACGAGGATTCAGGGGAAATGCACGGGCTGACAAGGGTTCGTCAGTTTACCATCAGCGAAGGGCATCTGATTGTCCGCCCTGACCAGATGGTGGAAGAGTTCAAGGGCTGTATTGCGCTTGCCAAGTATGTGATGGGAACGCTTGGGCTTTTGGATGACATTACCTGGCATCTGTCCAAGAGGGACCCTGAAAACAAAGAAAAGTACATCGGGGAACCTGAAGTCTGGAATGAGACGGAGCAGCATATCCGTGACATCCTGACAGAACTGGAACTTCCGTTTGTGGAGGATGTGGGAGAAGCAGCTTTCTACGGACCAAAAGTGGACATCAATGCAAAGAACGTGTACGGCAAAGAGGATACCATGATTACCATCCAGTGGGATGCCCTTCTGGCAGAGCAGTTTGACATGTACTATATTGACCAGAACGGCGACAAGGTGCGTCCCTTTATCATACACAGGACTTCCATGGGCTGTTATGAGAGAACCCTTGCATGGTTGATTGAAAAGTATGAAGGCAAGTTTCCTACCTGGCTTTGTCCGGAGCAGGTGCGTGTGCTCCCCATTTCCGAAAAGTATGCGGACTATGCGAAAAAAGTGGCTGATAAGCTGAAACAGAACGGCATTCTGGTTACGGTGGATAACCGCTCTGAAAAAATTGGTTTTAAAATCCGGGAAACAAGGCTTGCAAAAGTTCCTTACATGCTGGTGGTGGGGCAAAAGGAAGAAGAGGAAAATGTGGTATCCGTCAGAAGCCGTTTCCTTGGTGATGAGGGTCAGAAAAATTTGGATGATTTTATCAAAAATATTTCTGAGGAAATCCGTACCAAGGCTATCCGCAAAGAAGTCCAGCCGGAAGAAAAGAAGTAAACAGCATTCCGCCTATATTATGTATAAAGTCTGCCCTTTACAGCCATACTAAGTTTGAAAATCATTCATAAGGAGGACTTGATATGGCTGAATTGTGTTGCAGTGTTGAAAATTGTACCTATAATGACCAGTGTTACTGCTGTAAAGGTGATATCTGTGTGGGCGGTGACCAGGCGCACAAAAAAGATGACACCTGCTGTGAAAGCTTTGCCCAGAGAAAGGGCGATGCTTATACCAGTTCCATTTTCCATCCCAGCCGGACCATCAGCATTGACTGTGAGGCGACAAAATGCATTTATAACGAGGACTATAAATGTATGGCCGACCATGTCGATATTAAAGGCTGCGGCGCGTGCGACTGCAGGGAAACCGCATGTGGAACTTTCAGGGAGCAGTAAACGGATACTGTCAATAAAATTGTTTTAAAAATCTGCCGATTGCTGTATAATGGAATCGGCAGATTTTTTTATCCCGTAAAAGATAGGAAAGGTGCCATAAGGAGAGGTTTATGAGGAAATCATATTGGAAAAAAAGAATACGGGGTTTGTTTATCATATTTTTTGCAATGATTCTTCTGATAACAGGTTTTCCTATGACTGCACGGGCGCTGGAGTCCCGTACGGTAAGGGTGGCATTTTTTCCGATGGAAGGTTTCCATACCTATTCCGGGGAGGAAGGGTATGGGGGCATGGATGTGGCTTATCTGGAGGAACTGTGCAAATATACCGGATGGGACATTGTCTATGTGGATTGTGACAGCTGGAATGACGCCCTTGCAAAACTGGAAGCAAAAGAAGTGGATTTGGTGGGCTCAGCGCAGTTTTCTGCAGAGAGGGCCGAACTTTATGATTTTGCCGCCCTTTCCAGTGGGTATACTTTCGGCTGCCTGTTTGTGACAAAGGACAGCAGTCTTGCTTATGAAGATTTTGATTCGATGCGGGATATGAATTTCGGTGTCGTGGAAAGTTATATACGGAAAGCGGAATTTTTAGAGTATCTGTCCAGAAACGGCATTGATAATCCCCGGCTGAAAGAATATAACACGACGCAGGAAATGGAAGAAGCGCTTGCGTCCGGTGAAATCGATGTCGCAGTCCATACCTTGACGGAAGTAGGGGCGGGACAGTTCCTGGTCGGTAAATTTGCCTATGCGCCTTTTTATTACATAACCTGGAAGGGCAATGAAGCCCTGCTGGATGAACTGAACTTTGGTATCGAAAAGTTAAAAATGAATGCCCCTGCGTTTCAACAGGAATTGATAACCCACTATTACGGGGGACGCTGGGAACGTTTTGCCGCTGAAGAACAGCAGTTTATTGACAGGGGAGAAAAGATAAGGATTGGTTTTTATAAGGATACAAGACCGTTGGCCTATATCAATGAGGAGGGGGATTATGACGGAATCTATGTCCAGATATTAAAGACCATTGCAGAGCGGAGCGGGATGACTATTGAGTTTTGCCCGTTGGAACGGAGCGAGTATTGGAAGGAATTGCTGACAGCCGGGGAGATTGATTTTTATGTGGGCGCCAACAACATGAATCTGGCGCGTGATGAAAACATTTTGCTTACCAATCCCTTTATGGAGTATAATGCGGTAATTGTATCTAAAAATGATTATATTTTGTCAGATGAAGAAGTTACTATGGTTCTGACAAACGGCCGTGCTTACTGGGCGGATAATCTTGATATGGAGGCAGAGGTGATTTACCGTGACAGCGCAAAAGACTGTCTGCAGGCTTTGGTAAAAGACGAGGCGGATATCACGATTCTCAACACTATAGAGTATAATTACCAGTCAAAAAACGAAAGGTTTTCCGACCTGATTGAATGGGATAACCACAGATACCAGTCAGGAACCACCCTGGCTGCATGCAGGGATGCGGATTCTGTTATGTTCAGCGTGATGAACAGGGCGCTGGGGCTGATATCAGAGGTTGAAAAGGAAGACATCATCAACCAGTATATGAACATTTCCTATAACAGCTATGAACTGCGGGATTATCTCTATCAAAGCAGGAATGTAATTGCCGTATTCGGCATTTTGCTGCTGGTGTTTTTGGTCTTCGGAGGCACCGTGCTTCATATGCGGAAAAGGTCATATCTTCTGCTTGAAAAAAAGAATGGAGAATTGCAGTTTGCCATCCGGGAGGCAGAAAGGGCAAATCTTGCAAAGACAGAGTTTTTGTCCCATATGTCCCATGACATACGCACTCCCATAAACGGTATCATGGGCATGTTAAATATTGCGGAAAAAAATCCCGAAGATTTGGAAAGGCAGGCGGACTGCCGGGAAAAGATTAAAATGTCCGCAAAACATCTGTTGTCCCTGATTAATGATGTATTGGATATCAGTAAGCTGGAACGGGGAAAGGTAGAGTTTGCGAGGGAAGTTTTTGGGTTAAAGGAACTGTTAGATAACTGTGCGTCCATCGTTGGAGGACAGGCAGCGGACAGAAATATAACCCTGATAACGGATTTTGGAGAGTCGGGAAAGCTGCCGCATGCCTATTTTGTGGGAAGCCCCCTGCACATTAAGCAGATTTTAATAAACATTGCGGGAAACGCTGTTAAATACAATAAGCCTATGGGAAAAATCCGGTTTAACTGTCATGAGGTTTCCGAAGAAAACGGGTTGGCGCAGATATGCTTTGAAATTGCCGATACGGGAATCGGCATGGGACAGGAGTACCTGAAGCATATTTACGAGCCGTTTACCCAGGAGGAGGGCGGCGCCAGAACAAATTACCAGGGAAGCGGACTTGGCATGACCATTACCAAAAATCTGGTGGATAAAATGGGAGGAAGCATTGAGGTAAAAAGTGAATTGAATCAAGGCAGTATCTTTACAGTGGTGCTGCCGCTTGAAATCGCATCCCCGCCGGAAGAACAGAAAGAAGAAAAGGAAGAACATTTGGCGGCGGTCTGCGGAAAGAAAGTCCTGCTTGTGGAAGACAACGCGCTGAATCAGGAAATTGCACAGTATATGCTGGAGGAAAACGGGCTGGAGGTAACGCTTGCCGTCAACGGTAAAGAAGCGTTGGAACTCTTTAAGGAATCTGCGCCCCATACTTTCCAGCTGATATTTATGGATATCATGATGCCTGTATTGAACGGATATGAAGCGACGAGGGCCATACGCGGTCTTGAAAGACCGGATGCGCTTTCCGTTCCCATTATTGCCATGACGGCAAATGCTTATGCGGAAGATGTGCGGGCCGCCACGGAGGCAGGAATGAATGAACACATAGCAAAGCCGCTGGAACCGGAAGTCATTAACCGTGTGCTTTCCAGATGGCTGGGGGAAGAGAATGAATAAAAAAGAATTTACAATTAAAACAGGGTTTCTCTTGGCAGCAGTATCCCTGCTCCTTTCAGGATGCGGCAGCAAAGCAGGTACGACGGCGCTGGAGGAAGGAATGCAGCATATCGCCGACATGGAGTACAGCGCGGCGCTTGCGTCCTTTGAAACGGCACGCACAAACGGAGAAGATGAACGACTGATAGCAAGGGGAATGGGGATTGCCTACATAGGGCTTACCGATTATGATGCGGCAGCGGAGAATCTGCTGTTATGCCTTTCTTACAGCAACGGTCTGATAAACAGTATGGACTATGATGTCAATTACTATCTGGCTGCCGCTTACCAGAAATCAGGAAAATATGCGGAGGCGGAAAAAGTCTACGACGCCATTCTGGCGCTGAAACCCGGGGAAACGGACGCCTATTATCTCAGGGGCTGCGCAAGGCTTTCCCAGGGAAGGTATCAGGAAGCGAAAGAAGATTTTGATAAAGCCGTGGAACTGGAGCCCGCCGATTACAGCCGTATCATCCAGATTTATAAAGTCCTTCAGGCAGACGGATACAAGGAAGCAGGGCAGAACTATCTGGAGGAGGCGCTGACCCGTTCCGATAAAATGAGTGCTTTTGATAAAGGCTGTATCCAGTATTATCTGGGTAATTATGAGCAGGCGCAGGTACTTTTGGAAGAGGCAAAAGCCAGCGGCACTGCGGACGCTTACCTGTATCTGGGACTGTCCTATGAAGCGACAGGGGATTACAACTATGCCATCACCAATGTATACAGCAGCTATCTTGCAAAAAATGAAGGCAATGCGGAAATTTACAATCAGCTTGGCCTCTGCTACATGAATCAGGAAGATTACGCCCAGGCCCTCGCCGCTTTCCAGAATGCCATGCAGATAGAAGGAAACGGTATGCAGCAGACCCTGCAGTTTAATGAAATCATTGCGTACGAATATCTGGGCGAATATACCCAGGCAGCCATTCTGCTCAATAATTATATACAAATGTACCCGGATGATGAAACAGCAAAGAGGGAGTATGAATTTCTTTCGACAAGGTGAGGGGGGTTCTTGTGGGGAAGCGCATATTGAGAACGTAGTCGGAAAACTGCGCAAAAGATATTCGGCGCACTCCGTTGCACCGGACATTCCAATGAGCCTCATAATACAAAAATCGTGTTCAGCAAAGGCTTCCACGATTTTAGAGTCTCATTTCCATGGTGCAAAAGTCGTTTGCCGAATTTCTTTTGCACAGTTTTCCTTGCAGCAGTTACAAGAGATTCCCCCATACGAATCCGAATTTATAAGTATTATAATATCACAATAACGAAAAGAATGTGCCTGAAATTCAAACAAGAATTTCAGGCACACCTACAATATGCACTATATCACACTTGAAAATAAAAGTCTAGTATTTTTTCATTTTTTCGCTATACTTCTCTTATACAGCATCCATTTATGTGTAGTCAGCGGGTAACCCAGCCCTTGAGGAAATCCATATCCTAAGGAACCCGTTGAAAAACATCGGCACTTAGCGAGGTATTTTCGAGCTTAGTGTCCGCTATGTTTTTTAAGAGCGAGAGCGCGGTGACGAGGATATGGATTTCCTCAAGGGCGGCAACTTTGCGACGCAACTTTGCAACGCCACTTTGTGACGCGATATAACAGGAGGAAAAAATGAAAAAAGACCACGAATGCGAACAGCGCTACTTTGACGAATGCCGCACCCTCATTCAAGGCAACATCAAAAAGTATGAGGAGGAATACGAGGCCCGCCATGCCAAAACCCAGGCATTGTTTAAAGCCATGCAGGGCGGCGACGTGGAACTATATAACCAGATGATGACCAGCGCCAGTCTGGAGGAGCATGCCGCAAACCAGCTTCGGAAAAACCGCGCCGCGTATGACAATCCCTATTTCGGCAGGATTGCCTATCTGGACGTGGAAACGGAAAAGGAAGCAAAGGTATATATCGGGAAAAACGGTATCTTCAGGGACAAAACCGAGGTGGTCATCGCGGACTGGCGGGCGCCCATTTCCAGCGTATATTATGAAAACGAACTGGGAAGAGGCAGTTATATGCTGCCGGACGGGGAGGAACTGCCGATAGACTTACACGAAAAGAGAACCTATGATATACAGGACGGAAAGCTTGTGGGATGGTACGACAGCGACGTTGCCTCCAATGACGCCCTGTTGGTGCAGTATCTTTCCAAAAACAAGGAAGCGGTTTTGGGGGACATTATTGCCACCATACAGAAGGAGCAGAACGAAATCATAAGGGAGTCCCCTTTTAAAAATATTTTGGTGCAGGGCGTTGCGGGAAGCGGCAAGACGACGGTTGCCATGCACAGGATTTCTTACATTTTGTATAATTACAAGGACAGGTTTACCTCCAATGAGTTTTGTATTATCGGCGGCAGCGATTTGCTGCTGTCCTATATCACCAGCGGCCTGCCGGAGCTGGATGTGCCGGATGTGAAGCAGAAACGCATGGATGTGATGCTGACCCATCTTTTAAAAAAGGACTGGACGAAAAAGAAAAAAGTGGCGGAACTGCTGCCGGACGCCGCCGTAAGAAGCCGGATGGATTTTATGCTCCATTTGGAGCTGTATCTTCTGCACCTGCGGGAAAGCGCTATAGAGGCAAAAGACCTGAAAGACGGCGAGCTCGGCACCATCCTGACGGGGACGGGGATAGGGCGCCTTTTGGCGGAAAATCCGGAATACAGCATTTACAGGCTTCTTTCCACCCTGGATGAGCGGGTAAAAACGAGAATAAAATTTCTTTCCCCCGACGGGGAAAAAGAATATTTCCTGAAAAAGTGCAGGGAGTACAAAGCGTATTACAAAAATAAGGAAGTGAAAGAAAGTATTTATGACTTGTACGGTGACTTTCTTACCGGGTATGAACAAAGTTTTCTGGGAAGCATAGACCTTTCGGCACATGCAGGGAGGGCTGCGGCAGGAGAGTATGACATATACGACGTGGCGGCGCTGGCGCTAATCTATTACCGGGTGAAGCAGAAAAAGGAAGACGAAGAGTTTGGACAGATATTTATTGACGAGGCGCAGGATTTTGGCATTGCCCTGTTCTATGTGCTGAAAAAGGTACTGCCTGCCTGCTACTTTACCGTGATGGGAGACGTGTCCCAGAATATCCATTACGAAACGGGGATGAACGACTGGGAGGATATGAGAAAATGGTTCCTCACAGGGGAGAAGGATGTGTTCAGGCTGCTCTCCAAAAGCTACCGCAATACCATCGAGATTTCAGAGTATGCCGGAAAAATATTGGAAAAGGCCTCTTACGGGCGGTATCGCATTGAGCCTGTTATCCGCCACGGCATTCCTGTGCAGGAGTACAAAGTTTCGGAAGAGAAAGCCATGTATGAAAAGGCGCAGGAAATTATCACGGGGGCAAAAGAAAACGGCTATGGAAGCATAGCGGTTATCTGCCGTGACGAAGCGGAAAAAGCATGGGTGGAAAAATGGCTGGAGGATGTGGACATCCTTCCCGTGTCCATGACAAAGGGGCTGGAGTTTGACGTGGCGCTTTTGTGGAATCCGCCGCAGACAGAAGAGATAGAAGGCCCCAAAACGGCGAAACTCATGTATGTTGCGGCGACAAGGGCGCTGCATGAATTACACATTTTGCGATTGTGAAAAAGTTGACATACTATATCTTGTGTTTTTCGTTGACTTTCCCCATATGAGGTGTTACACTGGATGTAACGTTTTGAAAGGGAGGGACTTTTGTTGTTTCAGGTAATCAAAAGAGATGGGGAGAGGGTAGATTTTACCCTGACAAAAATCAATGACGCCATTATGAAGGCATTTACGGCCACACAGATGCAGTACAGCAACGACATTGTGGATTTGCTGGCGCTTCGGGTGTCCGCAGACTTTCAGGGGAAGGTGAAGGATGGCGCCGTTTCGGTGGAGGATATTCAGGACAGCGTGGAGAAGGTACTGGGACAGGCAGGCTACGAGGAAGTGGCGAAGGCTTACATTTTGTACCGCAAACAGCGCGAAAAAATGCGTACCATGAAATCCACCATTTTGGACTATAAGGACGTTGTGAACAGCTACGTAAAGGTGGAGGACTGGCGCGTCAAGGAAAATTCCACCGTTACCTATTCCGTGGGCGGTCTTATCCTGAGCAATTCCGGAGCGGTTACGGCCAATTACTGGCTGTCTGAAATATATGACCAGGAGATTGCGGACGCGCACCGCAATGCGGATATCCATATCCACGACTTGTCCATGTTGACGGGCTACTGTGCGGGGTGGTCCTTGAAGCAGCTTATCAAAGAGGGCTTAGGCGGGATTACCGGCAAGATAACGTCCGCACCCGCAAAGCATCTGTCCGTGCTCTGCAACCAGATGGTAAACTTTCTGGGCATTATGCAGAATGAATGGGCGGGAGCGCAGGCATTTTCCTCATTTGATACCTACCTTGCCCCCTTTGTAAAAGTAGACAACCTGAGTTATTCCGAGGTGAAAAAGTGCATCGAGGCTTTTATATACGGCGTCAATACACCCAGCCGCTGGGGTACGCAGGCTCCGTTTTCCAACATTACGCTGGACTGGACAGTGCCGGATGATTTGGCGGAACTTCCTGCCATTGTGGGCGGCGTGGAAATGGATTTCAAATATAAGGATTGTAAAAAAGAGATGGACATGGTGAATAAAGCCTTTATTGAAACCATGATTGAAGGGGATTCCAACGGACGCGGATTCCAGTATCCCATTCCGACCTATTCCATCACCAATGATTTTGATTGGTCTGACAACGAAAATAACAGGCTGCTGTTTGAAATGACGGCCAAGTATGGCACGCCGTATTTTTCCAACTACATCAATTCGGATATGCAGCCCTCCGATGTGCGCAGCATGTGTTGCCGCCTGCGCCTTGATTTGCGTGAACTGCGCAAGAAGACGGGCGGTTTCTTCGGCTCCGGCGAGAGTACCGGAAGCGTGGGCGTTGTGACAATCAACATGCCCCGCATTGCCTATCTCTCCGCAAGCAAGGATGAGTTTTATGCAAGGCTGAACCGGATGATGGATATTGCGGCGCGTTCCTTAAAGATAAAGAGGGGCGTCATTACAAAGCTTTTGGATGAGGGACTTTATCCTTATACGAAACGCTATTTGGGCACTTTCGACAACCATTTTTCCACCATCGGCTTAATCGGCATGAACGAGGTGGGGCTCAATGCCAACTGGCTGAGGGCGGACATGACGGATAAAAAGACGCAGGAATTTACCAAAGAAGTCTTAAACCATATGCGGAACAGACTGTCCGATTATCAGGAGCAGTACGGCGATTTATACAATCTGGAGGCGACGCCTGCGGAAAGCACCACGTACCGTCTGGCAAAGCATGACAAGAAACGCTGGCCCGCCATCAAGACGGCAGGCAATCCGGGGGATACGCCTTATTACACCAATTCCTCCCATCTGCCGGTAGACTTTACCGCCGATATTTTTGACGCGCTGGATATACAGGACGAGCTGCAGACCCTTTACACTTCGGGAACGGTGTTCCATGCCTTTTTGGGAGAAAAGCTTCCCGACTGGAAGGCGGCCGCAAGTCTGGTAAAGACCATTGCGGAAAATTATAAACTGCCTTATTACACCCTGTCCCCGACTTACTCCATCTGTAAGGAGCATGGCTATCTTGCAGGGGAAGTGAAGGTGTGTCCGCACTGTGGCAAAAAGACGGAGGTTTACAGCAGGATTACGGGGTATTACAGGCCGGTGCAGAACTGGAACGACGGCAAGCTGCAGGAGTATGCAAACCGTACGGAGTATGATATTGCAAATTCCGTGCTGAAACGCCCGGTAGGCGCAGTGGTTACGCTGTCAAGCTATGGCGACGACGTGGAAGTGGAAACGCCGGAGGACGTAAAATATCTTTTCACCACCAAAACCTGCCCCAACTGTAAGCTGGCGAAGGAATACTTAAAAGGTGAAAAGTATGTAGTCATTGACGCGGAGGAAAACATGGAACTGGCAGGGCGCTATGGCGTCATGCAGGCGCCGACCCTTGTGGTGGTAAACGGCGATACCCATAAAAAATATGTGAATGCCTCCAATATCAGAAAGTATGCGGAAAGCATGGTGACAGTATGATAGATGTCCTGATAGAAAAGATAAAAAAGACAAATGCACCCATTGTGGTGGGGCTGGACCCGATGCTGTCCTATATTCCCGGACACATACAAAAGAAAGCGTTTGCCGAATACGGCGAAACCCTTGCCGGGGCGGCAGAGGCCGTCTGGCAGTACAACAAGGGACTCGTGGACGCGGTGTGTGATTTGATTCCCGCCGTAAAGCCCCAGGTTGCCATGTATGAGCAGTTCGGGCTGGAAGGGATGAAGGCGTTTGCCAGGACGGTTGCTTACTGTAAGGAAAAAGGACTGGTAGTCATCGGCGACGTCAAGCGCGGCGACATCGGCTCCACTTCCGAGGCATATGCGGTGGGTCATCTCGGAAAAGTAAAAGTGGGAAGCAATGCTTACTATGGTTTTGACGAGGACTTTGTGACAGTCAATCCCTACCTCGGTTCAGACGGCGTAGCTCCTTTTATCAAGGTCTGCAAGGAAGAAAAGAGGGGCATTTTTGTACTGGTAAAGACCTCCAATCCCAGCAGCGGTGAGTTTCAGGACAGGCTGATTGACGGGAAGCCCCTGTATGAGCTTGTCGGGGAAAAGGTAGCCCTGTGGGGTGAGGAGTGCATGGGCGCATCCTACAGCTATGTCGGCGCAGTGGTGGGCGCCACCTATCCCGAGCAGGGAAAGCTTTTGCGGAAGGTAATGCCTAAAACCTTTATCCTGGTACCCGGATACGGGGCGCAGGGAGGAAAAGGCGCTGATTTGGCGCATTTCTTTAACGAGGACGGGCTTGGAGCCATCATCAGTTCCTCAAGGGGAATCATAGCCGCCTACAAGCAGGAAAAGTATGCGTCATACGGCGAGGAGGGCTATGCGGACGCCGCCCGTGCGGCAGTTATCGATATGCGGGAGGACATCGCGGGTGCGCTGGCATGAATCAAAGCATGAAGCAGGATATGATAACAGAAGTGGTTAAACGATGTGGAGTGTAATCCCTTTTTCCTGTAAAATGGCAATCCATTCATCGGAGATGCCTTTGTCGGTCACGACAACGTCTATTTGCGAAAGGTCGCAGAAGTAGGCTGCATGAACCTTACCGAATTTGCTGGAGTCCGCGACCAGGATATGCTCTGCGGCAGATTGCAGGATGGCCTGCTTGGTTGGCACTTCGTAAGAATTGGTACAGGTTATCCCTAAGTTTTCATGTACGCCGGCGGCGGAAACAAATACTTTGTTAGCTCTGATGGAATGAATGAAGTCGATTCCCTGCGGTGATTCAAACATTTGGGTTTTGGGATGGTAATGACCGCTGGAAAAGGAAACATGGATATTGGGGTTCTGCAATGCCGGCAATAAAATGTTTAAGTTATAACACAATATACTTATCTGAATATCTGCTCCAAGGTTGGGAATGATGGATTCGGTGGTTGAACCGGTATCCACGATAACGCAGTCTTTGGGGCGGATGAGGGATGCGGCGAAACGTCCGATGGAGGTTTTGACCGCATTTTTTATTTGCATTTCTTTGTCAAGATTATATATTTTTCGGATTGGCTGAAAGTCGTGTTCATTGTTGAGCATAAGGATGCCGTTTTTCATAATCACCAAATCACGTTGGTTTAAAATATCAAAATCACGCCGTACGGTCATGTTTGAAACGCCTAACGCTTGCGCCATTTCGTTGATGGAAAGAAATTTTCTGTTTTCTAAAATACCTATGAATCTTTCAAGACGGATTTCGCGTTTTCCCATTTGGCATTCTCCTATATACATATTAACATTTATAGTTTATTCCATGCAATGTAATTTGTCAAACTTATAATTTGATAAAATTATAACATTTATAACATGGTATTTAGCATATGTGAATAAAATAACTGTATATTGATAAAAAGAGATAATAAAAAAGGAATATTTTGGAAAATGTTTAAATTATAACATAATTTACTTGACAAATGTGAAAAAAGCAAATAGAATTAAATTAAACTCTTAGAGATAGAAAAAGAGAATACAGGAGGGAAAATATATGAATGCAGGGGAGATTTTTCAGAAGGTAGACCATACAAAGCTTTCCGCCTTTGCCTCGTGGCCGGAAATTGAAAAACTGTGCAGGGAGGCCGTGACGTACAAGATGGCTTCCGTCTGCATTCCGCCATGTTATGTAGGGAGGGCGCATAAAGCGTTTCCGGAGTTAAGCATTTGCACGGTCATAGGTTTTCCGTTGGGGTATCAAACTTTGGAAAGCAAAGTATTTGAAGCGAAGCAGGCTTTAGAAGCCGGCGCTTCTGAAATTGACATGGTAATTAACCTCACAGATGTAAAGAACGGTGATTTTGACAAGGTGACGGAAGAAATCAGGCTGTTAAAAGGCACGGTAGGAGATAAGGTATTAAAAGTCATTGTCGAAACATGTTATCTTGCAGGGGAGGAAAAAGTAAAAGTCTGCAAATGCGTCACAGACGGAGGGGCGGATTACATCAAGACATCCACGGGCTTCGGAACCGGCGGGGCGACGGTTGAGGATATTGATTTGTTTAAAAAGTATATCGGCTCCGGGGTGAAGATGAAAGCGTCCGGCGGGATTCGTACCAGGGAAGCCATGGAAGCTTATATAGAGCATGGGTGTGCAAGAATTGGATGCAGCAGCGCCATTTCAGCGCTGAATAGCAAATAAGCAGAAATAGTGAAAGGAGAGGGAAGATGGGATTAGTAACGGAAGATGGAAGACAGTATCACACACAGTTGGCGCCGGGGGATGTAGGGAGGTATGTATTGCTGCCGGGCGACCCCTTTAGGACAGATTTGATTGCCAGCTATTTTGACGATGCAAAACTGGTTGCGCACAACAGGGAACACAAGACCTGGACCGGAACTTTGGACGGCGTAAAGGTTTCCGTGACGTCCACGGGTATGGGATGTCCGTCGGCAGCCATTGCATTGGAGGAACTGATTAAAATTGGAGCCGACACTTTTATCCGGGTGGGAACGGCGGGGCGTGTTTGCGACGCGGCGTTTGACGAAACCTTGGACGGCGTTATCAATACCGCGGCTGTCCGCGACGAGGGGACGACGGTTCATTACATCCCCATTGAGTATCCGGCTGTTGCAGACCGTCATATTGTGGAAGCCCTTGTGGAATCGGCAGCAGACTTGGGTTACCACTACGCAGAAGGCATCACCCAGTCTAAGGATTCTTTTTTCGGACAGCATGAGCCGGAAAAGATGCCGGCGGAATCCCGCTTAAAAGAACGCTGGGAAGCATGGCGCCGGGGCAATGTGATGACTTCAGAGATGGAATCGGCTGCTATTTTTGTGATATCTTCTATCCGAAAATGCCGTGCAGGTTCTATCATGTCCTATACGGATATGAGAAAGACGGTAGAAGTGGCGTGCGGAGCCTTGCGAAGACTGATTTCCGTGGATGGGAACAGATAAAAAACGGTGTATTGTTGCGGAGGAAAAATATGGGAAATGTAGAACAGGGAAGACAATATCATACGCAGGTAGCCCCAGGTGAAGTGGGACGCTATGTGTTTTTACCGGGAGACCCTTTTCGGACGGATTTGATTGCAGGCTTTTTGGATGACGCTGTGTTGGTTGCACATAACAGGGAGCATAAAACATGGACCGGAACCCTGGATGGCGTGAAAGTTTCCGTGACGTCGACAGGCATGGGGTGTCCTTCCACTGCTATTGCGGTGGAGGAGCTGATTAAAGTCGGCGCCGATACCTTTATCCGTATCGGGACGGCAGGACCGGTAAAGGATGAGACGGATTCGGAAAAATACGACGGGGTGATTGTGACGGCGGCGGTTCGTGATGAGGGAACGACCCTTCATTATGTGCCGGAAGGTTATCCGGCTGTGGCTGACCGCAGGGTGGTTGCCGCTCTTGCGAAAGCTGCATGGAACAGAAACGGAAACTATCTGGAAGGTATCAGCCACTCCAAGGACTCGTTTTTCGGGGAGGTTGACCCGGACAGTTCACCGGTGGCGGCGAGGTTAAAAAAGCGTTGGCAGGCATGGCAGAGAGGAAACGTGGCCTGCTCGGAGATGGAATGTGCAGCGCTGTTTGTGATTGCGTCAATTCGCAGGAAGCGAGCTTCTGCAATTATGAACTGGGGCAATATGGAGGAAACCATCCAAACAGCCTGCGATGCGGTGAGAATACTGATAAAAGAAGATGCAAAAAAACACTAGAGGGAACCGAACATGAAACCAATCATTGAGTTTAAGGATTATAGCTACAAATATGAAGGCAGCGACGAACTGGTGTTAAAGAATATTTCTTTTGCGATTGAAGAAGGCGAATTTGTGGGCATTATCGGCTGCAACCGTGCGGGAAAGTCCACATTGTGCAAATCCATGGTAGGAATCCTTCCGTTTGTCTCCGGCGGTTCGTGGGACGGGGAAATCGTTATCGACGGCAAGAGCATGAACGACATGAAAGGAATCGGCGTTACGGATATTGTCGGAATCGTTTTCCAGGATGCGGAAAGTCAGTTTACGCAGCAGACTGTGGAAGATGAAATTGCGTTTGCCATGTGCAATTTCGGATACAAAAGAGAACTGATGCGGGAAAGGGTCGCTTTTGCTGCGAAGGCGTGCAGCCTTGAAAACATGCTGGGACGTTCCCCGTATCGGTTAAGCGGCGGACAGCAGCAGCGGCTTGCGGTGGCTTGTATCCTGGCGCTTCAGCCGCGAGTAATTATTTTGGACGAGACAACCTCCCAGCTTGACCCTATCGGGAGGGACGAGGTATTCCGTCTGGTATCAGAACTTCATCAAAACGGAAAGACCATTATCATGGTTGACCACAATATTGAGAAGATTGCCGATTCTGTAGACAGGGTTTTGGTGCTTCATGACGGGGAAATGGTGGATTATGATACGCCTTCCAAAGTATTTACTGATAAGAATAAGCTGAACGGGCATTTTGTGAGGATTCCACAGGTGACGGACGCCGCGCTTGCGCTGAAGGACAAATGGAAATTAGAAACGATTCCGGTAAAGCTGGAAGAGGCCAAAAAAGTTTTTGGACAAACTGACGGAAGGGAGGCATAGGGATGAGCGAAGTGGTAATTCAGACAGAAAATCTTGTGCATACGTATCCTAAAGGCAATGTTATGGCATTGAAGGGCGTCGGTTTAAAAATATATCAGGGCGATATAGTTTCCATAGTAGGACAGAACGGCAGCGGAAAGACAACGCTTGTCCGTCACTTTAACGGCCTGCTGCGACCCACATCCGGTTCTGTGAAACTGTTGGGAGAGGACACAGCCGGAAAGTCCGTGGGGGAAATGTCAAAGCGCTGCGGTTATGTATTTCAAAATCCCAATCACCAGATATTTTGTTCCACGGTTCGCGAAGAACTGGAAGTAGGCCCAAAGAATATGGGATTTACGGAAAAGGAAATGGAAGAAAGCATCGCGGAAGTGGCGGATTTGATGAACCTGAAGGGGATTCTGGAGAAGCATCCGATGACTTTGGATTACACCTCGAAAAAGATAGTAACAATAGCCTCCGTGCTGGTATTCCGTCCGGCAGTGTTGGTTCTTGATGAACCTACGGGCGGGCTGGACGAGGTGGGACGGCAAATGCTGTCCAAAATTATCAGGATGATGCACGAGATAGGACATACCGTAATTATGATTTCACACGATATGGATTATGTAGCCGAAAACTCCAGCCGTATAATTGTAATGGCGGACGGGCAGATACAGGATGACGGTGCTCCGGGGGAGATTTTTACCAATGAGGAGGTGCTGAAATTTGCGCAGGTAGAGCCGCCCCAGATTTCCCAGTTGGACTTGTATTTGTCCAAACAGCGGGGGAGCAAGGGCTCCGTTGCGTTATCTGTAAAAGAATTTATAGAAAAATATAATACAAAACAAGGAGGGTAACATTATGGCAATGAATTCAGTAGATTCATCAAAAGGAAGGCTTCGCGGCACATACATCGCAATTATGATACCATTGGGCGTGGCGATTAACTATGTAGGCGGGCAAATCGCTTCGAGCCTGTCACTGCCGATTTATCTTGATTCCATAGGTACAATTGTGGTGGCGGCAATCATGGGGCCCTGGATAGGCGCCGCATCGGGTATTCTTTACAATATCATATCTTCCCTGATAAGCGGAAACATAATGGCGTCTTTGTTTGGACTCTGCAATTTGGGTTCCGGTCTGATTGTCGGCTATATGGCCCGATACAAAAAGTTCTCTAAGGTATGGCATGTTGCGGTTGCAATTGTATCAGTATCTCTCTGGAACGCGCTGCTTGGAACGCCGATTGCGATGGTGGTGTATGGCGGCGTCGACGGCAACGCAGGGACGAATCTTCTGATTGCCGGAATGAGGGCGTTTGGAACAGACCTTGCAAGCGCTGCGTTTGTGGCAAGAATCCCTGCAAACCTGCTGGATAAAGGCATTGCGTGCGTAATTGCATGGATTATCCTGCGCAAGCTGCCGGAGAACATGCGCAAACTTAACGGAAGTAAGGAAAAGAAACTGGAAAAGAAGGAAGAAACAGTATAGTTTGAGATAAGAGGGGTGCAATATGCTGCAAGAACGCGACAAATCTACTTTCATGAAAAAAATAAATCCGGGCAGCAAGCTTTGGCTGGCGTTGGGACTGATTCTGGCGAACATTTTATTTAAAAACCTTTATCTGTCATTAGCCATACTGGCCGTCAGCATTATCATGATTATCAAGGAAAAGCAGTTTACCTTGTTTAAGGTGGTTTTAGTTACCATGATAGTCCTTTTTATTTCCATGTATGCGCTGCATGGCAATATAGCGCCGGTCATTGACAAGGCGAACGACCCCGTGCTGTTCCGGGTTTTCGGCATCAGGTATTACGCGAAGGGCTTTGCTTTTGCAACACGCTATTATATGAGGGTTGCACCGCTGCTTGCTTCCTTGTTTTTGCTGTTTATCACCATGGACATGGCGGATTTGGCGGTTGTTATGTGTAAAGTCGGAATTCCTTATCGGTTTGTGTTTACCTTTATCGATTCGTTTCAGGTCATTACGCTGCTTGGCAAGGACATGGAGCAGATTAAGGACGCGCAGCGCGCCCGGGGTTTAAACACAGAAGGGAATTTGATTCAGCGGTTTAAAGCTTTTATCCCTATTATGATACCGGTGGTGGCAAATTCCGTCGTAAAGGTGCAGGACCAGGCCATTGCCATGGATACAAAAGGTTTTAACTCTAAATGCAAAAAAACCGTTTACCGCGAAATTGAGAAAACGCCTTTGGACGCAGTGGTGAAAGCGGTTGGGATTCTGCTGGCTGTGACAGCCGTCATGTATAAGCTTGGCGTTGCGTTTTCCGTCATCACACCGTTTTTGACAAATATTATTTAGTAACTTTAGAAAAACCTGAAAAAGCAGGAACGTTGGGCGGCGCCTGATGTTCCTGTTTTGCGGAAAGGAACGATACAATCATGAATCCAAAAGAAGAACAAAAAATGCAATTTACCGAAGAACAGATTCATGCTAAGAAGGAAAAATATTACCTGCGAAATTTTATTACTTTATGCCTGGAATCTTTTTTCTTTTGTGCGGCGCTGGCCATGTTTTCGGCAGAAAGCGTGCTGCCGGTATATGTGGAAAACCTTTCGGATAAGGCGATTCACATTGCCATGATTTCCGTGCTTTATTATGGACTTTCCTATGGGGTATATGTTTTTGCCTGTCCGTTAGGCGTAAATGCGAAGAGTCCGAAGTGGGTCAGTATCGGTATTTGTTTTTTACAGCGGATTGGCATTTTTTTGATTTTTATTTCCACTTATGCCGTAAGCTCGAGCAATCAACTTGCTTTAGCGGTATTTTTTGTATCGCTGGCGCTGTATGCTCTGAGCAATGGGATGTCCATGCCGCTTTTTTCCCAGATGGTATCCGTAAGCATTCATAAAAATGTCGGAACTTTTTACGGCGCTTACAATCTGGTGGGGGCGGCAAGCGGCGTTGTCGGCGCCTTGATTTTTACCAAGTGTCTGGAAAAGTACGACTTTCCCAAAGATTACCGCATGACGTTCCTGGTTGCTCTGATTGCCGCCTTGATTGCTACGCTGGTTGTCAGCGTAGGCTTAAAAGAGGTTACGGATGACAGGAAACCGGAGAAAATCACACTAAAGGGTGTATTTCCAATCAGCATGAGAATTTTAAAAGAAAACGGAAAGTTCAGGCATTTTGTGGTGATTAGGTTGATACTGGGGGCGGCGGAGTTTGCCATACCCTATTATATCATTACGGCTGCGGCAAAAGAAGGGGCTCCGGCAGGGTTTGCCGGCATTCTGGCAACCATTTTTTTGGTTGCAAAGATGATAAGCGCGCTGGCGGCCGGAAGAATCGGCGATAAGTTCGGGCCGGTTGCCATCCTGGTTTGTTCTTGTTCCTTCGGTGTGCTGGCTGCCCTGCTTGCCATTGTGGTAACGACATGGCAGATGGCAATACTGATGTATATATTTATTGCGTTTGCCACAAACGGAATAGCGATTGCCACCAGTACGGCGAGTGTGGTATATTCCCATGGCCGGTATGTCCCGATTTACAGCGCGACCATAAGCTTTCTGTGCGCGCCTCTTTACATCGCGGTTGCATTTGGCGGTGCGGCGATAGCAAGCCATTTTTCATACTCGGTGATGTTTGGGTTAGCATTTGCGGTTTACCTGCTGGGCGCCGTAATGAGTTTTTACTATCTCAGGAAAGATAAAAATGCAGGTTGAAGGAAGGAGGAAGTATGCAGAATATTTTGTTTGTTTCCCATTGTGTGCTGAATACGGCGTCTAAGGTGGTATTGTACGACAAGGATGAAATGGAGGCCGAGGAGGCGCTTCGCCGCAGGTTTCTGCAGGAAGCCGTTTTAAAGGGCGTGCAGATTATCCAGCTTCCTTGTCCTGAATTTACCCTTTACGGCGCGCGCCGATGGGGACATGTCAGCACACAGTTTGACAATCCTTTTTTTAGGGAGCATTGCCGCCGGCTGCTTGAGCCAATCTATCTGGAGATAGAGGAATATCTGTCCCACGGAGAAAGATTTTGTATATTGGGGGTCTTAGGCATTGACGGAAGCCCCAGCTGCGGGGTGGATTACACCGGGGTCGGTAAATGGGGCGGAAGCTTTGGCGGACGGGAGGATTTGCAGGAAACCCTGGACAGCGCATGTATGGTGCAAAAAAGGGGCGTTCTGATGGATGTGCTGGAGCAGGGATTAAAAGAGAGAGGATTTGCAGGACGGATTCCCGTTATCGGGCTGAATGCCCGGGAGCCGGAAAAATGTATGTCCCTGTTGAGAGATTTGGCAAAGGAAGAATGAAAGGAAAAAGAAGATGAAACGGTATAATCGGATTTTTGTCATTGTCATGGATTCACTGGGAGTAGGCGCCATGCCGGATTCAGCGGATTTTGGAGATGTTGGGGTCAATACGCTGCTTCATATATCGGAATCGGTGGATACGTTTGAGATACCCAACCTGCAAAAGCTTGGAATTGCAAATCTTCTGCCTTTAAGGCAGGTGGCACCGGTAGAAAGACCGCTCTCCTATTTTGCAAAAATGCATGAACAAAGTCTGGGAAAGGATACCATGACGGGGCATTGGGAAATGATGGGCCTGCATGTGACGAAGCCCTTTAAGACATTCACGGAAACAGGGTTTCCGCCGGAACTGATTGAAGAATTGGAAAAAAGAACCGGAAAAACTATAATAGGCAATAAGAGCGCCAGCGGTACAGAGATTCTGGAGGAGCTGGGAGAAGAGGAAATTGCCACAGGACATATGATAGTGTATACTTCTGCGGATTCCGTAATGCAAATTTGCGGAAACGAAGAAACCTTTGGTCTTAAAGAACTGTACCGCTGCTGCGAAATTGCAAGGGAGCTCACCATGAAAGATGAGTGGAAGGTGGGGCGCGTTATAGCGAGGCCCTATGTGGGAAAAAAGAAAGGAGAGTTTTTGCGTACCAGCAACCGCCACGACTATGCGCTAAAGCCTTACGGAAGAACGGCGCTGAATGCTCTGCAGGATGCCGGTTTGGACGTTATTTCCATCGGAAAGGTATATGATATTTTTAATGGGGAAGGCATTACGGCGTCCCTTAAATCTAAAAGTTCCGTGCATGGGATGCTGCAGACCATCGAGACGACAGGAAAGGATTTCCATGGACTTTGTTTTGTGAATCTGGTGGATTTTGATGCTCTGTGGGGACATAGGAGAGACCCGGAAGGATATGCGGGGGAAATTGAAAAATTTGACAGGAACTTAGGAACTTTGCTGGAAGCCTTAAGAGAGGACGATTTGCTGATTATCACTGCAGACCATGGGAACGACCCCACTTATACCGGCAGCGACCATACAAGGGAAAAGGTTCCGTTTCTGGCATATTCCAAATCTATGAAAGGGGCGGGAGAAATTCCCGAAACTTCCAGCTTTGCTGTGATAGGGGCAACGATAGCAGAGAATTTTTGCATTAAAATGCCTGAAAATACCATAGGCGAATCCCTGCTTTGGCGTCTGCAATAGCAGATAATTGTAAGAAATATTTAAATTTATTCCTCCTTTTTTGTAAGAAAAGTATTTTATAATAAAATTATAAAAATATTACAGAACGAGGTGGATTATGCGGAAGAAAATTTTGGCTCTGGGAATTGTGTGTTCCCTGATATTCGGCGCCTGTGCAGGAAACGGGACAACCGGAAACGAAGGCGCGCAAGATGTAGTTGTGGTTCCCACGGGTTCAGGGGATGATATACAGAATCCGGATACGGAAGCGTCGTATGCTTTGAAGGAAATTGCTGTTCCTGAAGCTGTGCTGGGTGAACTCCTTCCGGAGGGCGGAGAAAAGACGGTCCTTTTGGAAACATTATCCGGAGAAGATATTTACCGTTTTCTGGAGATATATCCCAATGCAGGCGAGGGAAGCTATGAGGAAGTAAATTACTGCGTGCAGGTATTGAAGCCGCCCTATGAGGAGTGGACGAATGTAACCTTTACCATGGAGGAATATGTAAAACAGCCGGGAAGCTATGTGCAGGACGCCTATATGGAAGCGGGCGGGAATATTAAGATGCTGATAAAAGGGACGGACTGCGATTATATAGGAAGCTGGAATGGGGCAGAGGGTTTTACGGCAAAGGAGCTGACGGCGGGTACGGAATGGGAAACGATTTTCGAAGGCAATTGCCCCGTATGGTTTGACGGCGGGGAGAAGGGTTTGTTTTTCCTGAACGAAGAAATTGTCCTTTGCTATGATGAAAACGGGAAGAAGCAGGAAACGGCGCTGGAAAAGACAGGGGGACTTGTTTTTCTGGCGGCAGAAAATCCCTTTTCCAATCAATTCTATTTTTGCGGGGCGGACGCAGAGTCGTGGTCCATGACGGAAGTGGGGCTTATGGTGGAAAACGGCGGTTTCCGTATATGGACGGCAGACGGGGAAACGCCTGCATTCGCGGTGCGGGATAACATAAACGGCAGTGGCAATGGGGAAGATAATTTCTATCTGGACGGGAACGGAGGCTGCGTGGCGTTTTCGGGGGAAACGGAAGGATATCTCTGTAACCGGCTGGGAATCTACCGGTTCTCCATGGAAGAGCAGAGCCATCAGGAAATCTACAGCTTTGGTGATGAGCATATGGGAGCGCCTATCAGAAGGATGGCCATGTCCGTCAGGGAGGATGGAACGCTTTTGCTTTTGATGGCGTATGGAAACGGCGGGTACTGGTTTGCCGAAGTGCAAAAAGAGGAGCAGGCGGCAGGGGGAAAACTGCAATTGGAACTGGCGGTGCAGTATGCATCTCCGTATTTAAAAGAGGCAGTTATAGATTTTAACAGACAAAGCAAGGAGTATGAAATTGTGCTCCGTACACGCCCGCAGCAGGAAACGGCGGACGATTACCGAAACAGGATACAGGCTGAACTGAGCGCAGGAAACGGACCGGACATTATGGGAAGCGATGTGCTGGAAACCCGCGTGGGGGCGGAAAAAGGAATCCTTCTTGACCTGACGGATTATTACGCAGCGTACAGGGGAAAGTTTTTTCCTGCGGCAGAACAGTTGGGAAAAGCCGGGGACAACTATTACGGAATCCCTTACGCCTTTAATGTCATGACGCTGGTGGCGGACAGGAATGTGGTGGGAGACAGGCAGGAATGGAATCTGGAGGAAGCCATGCAGTGCATGGAGGAAAGCGGCGCGGATACTTTCTTTGAACAGGCAGACGTGGGCAACACCTACTTTTATCTGGGAATCCTTACGGAAAATACAGCCTTTATTGACTGGGAAAACCGTATCAGCCGCTTAGACAGTGAAGCAGGATGCCGATTGTTGGAATTTGCCGCTAAATATTCCGCGAAGGACGCAAATATATCGGAGGGCAGTTTTGAGCAGGTGGCTAAGGGTGAGAGCTTGACAGGAATCCTTTACTTTGTAACCCCGGACATTGTGCAGTATATGTCAGAATGTTTGCAGGGAAGGGAGGTCTACATTGGATTCCCGACGGAAAACCATACAGGGGGGCATTGCCTGATTGGGAATGTTCTGGAAATAAGCAGCAATTGCAGTTCCGTGGAAGGCGCAATGGAATTTATAGATTATCTGTTGTCCGAAAATCAGCAGGCGGGCCTTGCAGATGCCATATTGGAGGGAGGCACTGCGCCCGGATACCCGGTACTAAACGATGCGATGGACGCATTGTACGATTCCCTTTGCACAAGGGCAGGGGAAGCGGAAGAAGAAAATATCCTGACGCTTACTCCCGGACAGTATGAAGCCATGTGGCAGGTGCTGCGAAGCGCCAGACCCTATGGGAACAAAACGGGCATCGTACAGGATATCCTTTTGGAGGAAGCCGGGGCATATCAGGCAGGTACCAAAACGGCAGAGCAGGTGATGGATATTGTGAACGAGAGGATACAGCTATATCTGTCGGAATAGCGTGGAAAGGTTAAAAGTGAAAATTCCATAAACTTCTTGACATATTTTCAATAAATTCATAAAATAATAGCACAGGGTAGCAATACCTCAAATGTATCTCCGCTTACCGGAAGCGGAGCCGAAATAAATAACCGGGTTCAAATGTATCTCCGCTTACCGGAAGCGGAGCCGAAATAAATAACCGGGTTCAAATTTTGAAGGCTCCGCTGTTTTGCGGGGCTTTCATTCTCAGATAAGGAGGTAATGTATTTATTAGAAGAGGAAGATTCTTTTTTATTACAGATGATTTTTACGAAAGACATGATTCGGACAAGCGGCTGATGCAAAATAAGGAGGGTAGTCATAACCGTCCTTGCTTCTATACCTTTTCTGACATTCAAAATCCGGATATTCTATGGTGCGTACCGATTTCTTCCCAAGTAACCAAATTTCGTAAAATAGTAGAACATAAACTGGAAATGCAGAAAAACAGAGGAATTGCCTCACCCAGATGCAATACCATCCGATTTGGCATGGTAATGGGAAAAGAAAAGGCTTTTCTCATTCAAAATATGTTTCCGATTACCGAAAGATACATAAATAATGTATATATTGACCCTAACACGAAAAAGCCGGTAACAATAGCGGCAGGTTTAGAAAAGGATATCTGCAAAAACGCACAGGACATCTTAAAGCTTGTTTTTCATGGGCACGAGTATCTTGTTTTTGCGGATATCCGAAAAATATATGCGGAGCTTATTGCGGAACTTTAGCAAATCTGTAACGGTTTTCGGAATTATATACTCAATGGGAAATGCCTTAAAAATATACATTGTAAATGGCAGATAAAGATTTTATAATCAAATTATAAAATAAAATTTGTCGAGTTGCCGGAGGAGATGAAGTAAAATGGGTATATCATTAGAAGAACTGACACATTCAAATTTTCAGAATGCCCAAGAAATCCAAAGAGATGATATTCCCAAAAGCTGGGTTGATAGTGTGGAAACGCTAATGGAGATAACGGATTACGGGGTTGAACATAAATGCATAGGACATACATTTCTTGTTAAAATCAATGGAAAATGTATTGGTATTTTACTGCTCGGAGAAGCAATTCCTTGGGATACTGACCCCATTGAAATGAAAAATAAACCATTTTATAGATTGATGGGATTTGTGATTGATAAATCTTACAGGTCAAAGGGCTTTGGCGGAGAAATACTTGAAAGGGCTATCCATGAAGTATATCAAGATTTTGGAAAAAGACCCATTGCTTTGGGTTGCCATAAAGAAAATACCAGAGCAGCTATGTTTTATGAAAAGCATGGATTCAAAAGGACTGGAGTCTTTGAAGGGAATGATGAGTATTTTTTGAGAATGATATAAAGTGTCATATTTTCGAGGGAGTTAAAATATATGGAATATAAGGAAGATTTTCTAACCTATGAAGATTATATCGGTTTAAGGGAAAGCGTTGGCTGGATAAATTTTTCTGAGGAGCAGACGAAAAAGGCTCTCCAAAACAGTTTATATACCGTAATTGCTGTTTGTGATAATCAGACTGTCGGCATGGGAAGACTGACAGGCGACGGAATGTATTATCTGATTACCGACATTATAGTGTGTCCTGCTTTTCAAAAAAGAGGAATTGGCAGCAGCATTCTCAATATGCTTCTGGAATACGTTGAAAAAGAAACGCCTGTCGGCGGGCGCTCCAGTATACAGTTAATCTCGGAAAAGGGTAAAGAGACATTTTATGAAAGGGCAGGTTTTAAGCGGATTCCGCACGAGCATTGCGGGTGCGGCATGAGGAAGGTAGTTCGCAGATAAAAGGGCAATTTATTCTTGCATTCCCCATCATGATATGTTGCATTATAGACATGAAAAAGGAACAACCGCTCACAAGGTGGGTTGACCTAATGGTGAATAGAAAATCCACCCTGCTGCTTCGGTCAAAGTTTAGGGGTGGTTTTTCTATCTGTGTATGCTTAGGCATACAGTATAGATTACTTACAAAACGTAAAAACGAAATTAAGTAATGCAAGAAGAAAAAAGCCGAAAGCCAGCAAATCTACATTTCAATGGTTTGACGACTTTTGCCAAAAAGACGAATGCATTGTAATTTATAGCAGGCGGCAAACTAAAACAAAACGGCGGTGAAATGATGAAAATATTATTTGACTGCCGTTTTGATGTTTGATATAATGCTAACAAAAGCGGCGGTGAAGGGAATTAAAAGTTTAGGAGAACATGAAAATGCAGAACTTACATTTTACAATGCATAATATGTACATGTATTACAGACGTACTTAGAAGTAATTGTGTTTCGATTGGATGCACAGTTACGCAGGTAGGTCTGATATGTCTGTGCATATAAATCGGCAGGTGTAAGTTGTAATTGTTAGAATGCTTGTAATAGCCGAGGGTTTTAGAAATGCACTGGACATATTGTATGTTTGGTGTTTTTTTTGTACAATAAGCTGCTTTGCGAAGCAGGGCAGCGTTTGTTGGGAAAGGAGTTTTTTATGAAATTATCAAATGGAACAGAGGTTATCACTAAGCCTTATCGTGAAGAAGATGCGGAAGAAATTGTCAGGCTGATTCATAGAAATTTCATGGAAGTCAATGTGAAAGATTATGGGGAAAAAGCTATGGCTGCACTCTCTGCCACGCATGATGTGATTTGGTTCAAAGGCGTGGCAGAATACGCACATGTGTATGTGTTTTGGAATGAAAATAAAATTGTGGGTGTTGGTTCCATATCAAGTTTTTGGGGAAGCCTTACGGAAAGTATATTGCTTACTATTTTTGTGCTGCCGGAATTTCATGGGCAGGGGATTGGCAGCTATATCATTGATACCCTTGAATCTGATGAATTATTCTTAAGAGCAGAAAGAATAGAAATTCCCGCATCTATTACTGCGGTAGAATTTTATCGGGAAAAGGGGTATGAATATAAAAATGGAATAAAAAAGCTGGATGATGAGCAGCATTACCGGTTGGAGAAATTCAGAAAGATTAGTTAGGAGGAATGGTGATAATGACAATTAGGACAATGAATATCGAAGATTTTGAAAAAATATATGATTTGTGGATACATACGGAAGGCATGGGATTGAATACAACAGATGATTCAAGGGATGGAATCGACAAATATTTATTGCGAAATCCCAATACGTGCTTTGTTGCAGAAGATAACGAAAAACTCATAGGTGTTATTATCAGTGGACATGACGGACGCAGAGGTTTTATCTATCACACTACGGTCAAGAAAGAATATAGGGGACAGGGAATTGGGAAAAAACTGGTTGATTCAGCAATAAAAGCTATAGAGGCAGAGGGCATACACAAAGTGGCATTGGTGGTATTTGAGAAAAATATATCTGGCAATGCTTTTTGGGAAAAAGTTGGATTTACGGTAAGGGATGACTTGGTTTATAGAAATAAAAATATACACCAACTCAAAAGGATTGATTTAATTTAAATTATTGGAGAAATATCAGGATTTTGATACCAGTCCTGCAAATGAAACTGTGGAATAAGGTAGAATCTATCCGTATTATTTACAAAAAGAAAACGAAAAAAGGAGGAGGATATAAAATGAATGTAATCATACTTGGTTCCGGAGGCTGTGTCAGTACGCCGAGGGCGTGTTGCAGCTGCCGCGTATGTACAGAAGCGCGGCAGAAAGGATTTCCTTATGCAAGAACGGGGTGCAGTCTGTTTGTTGAAGATGTGAATGTGTTGATTGATACGCCGGAGGATATCAATGCGTCATTGAATAATTCCGGCGTACAGAAGGTAGAACATATTTTATACAGTCACTGTGACCCGGACCACACAATGGGAATGCGTGTGATTGAACAATTGAAAATGGACTGGCTTGCCAATTCGCTGGGAAAAAAACCGGATAATCCGATAGAAGTTGCTTCTTTGCCTGCCATTCTCGCAGATATTAGTAAGCAAGGCACAAAGTATGGTTCAGCCATTGAATACTATGAGGCATGCGGTCTTATATATACAAAAGAAATTCGTGCTTTCCAAAAAGACAATATATTAATTGAGCTGATTCCGGTAGATGAACAGGAACACGTGGCAATATTTATTATTTCTTCCAACAGCAAAAAGATAATTTATGCCCCATGTGATGTAAAGCCTTTTCCAAAGTCAGAGAAATTTCAAGGCGCAGATGTTTTAATCATTGGCAATACAATTGTCGGGGATATATTAAAAGATGGATTTGTTTTAAATGAAAATAACCCACTGCGAAAAGAACTGTTTACATTAGATGAAATTGATACAATACGAAAACAGTATGGTATCAAGGAAGTTTTTATTACACATTTGGAGGAAGACTGGGGAAAGTCATATGATGATTACAGAGAATTGGAGAGGGAATTGGACTTAATACATTTTGCGTATGATGGATTGAAAATACAACTATGAGCAGAGAGGAAAATAAAATTGTACGAACAAGATTATGTCATGAGACTTATAAAGGAAATGATAAGAGCAATATTAAAACTGTTATTTAATATAGATACTGACTCTCCATCAGCAGAATTATTAAAAGATTCAGAGGAAGAGCAGACTCTGGAGGAATTACTCGATATGGTAGATGATGGATTCATCAATGAAGCAGAAAATAAAATCTATGAAATAACAGAAGAAGGTAAAACAACAGATTTAGAAATTGCTTTGCTGTTTTATTCATACTTAAATGATAAGTCCGATAAATTTCTGGAAGAAAATCATTATAGCAGAGATGAAATAAAAGCAGGTTTGAAAAACATTACTGCAAGATATGGAGTAGCTGGCTTTGCTGAAATGTTTTTGCAATAGCATGGGTTTAGTAGTGCGGAGAATGCGTTGCCTGGGTTTTTGAGTCTGGGAGATAAAGTAGAGGTAATTGAACCGCCAAAGATGGTGGATAAGATGAAAAGTACGCTTGCTGCTATTTCAAAAAATATTTGTAACATGACATACTGATGTCGTGTTTTATGTGATACCTTAGAGAAAAAAGGAGGTTACATATGAGCAGATTCAGTGAAAAAGGTTATTATGTAAAAGAAAATGCTGCTGTTTATTTTACTAAGATATGGATGATACAGTTAAATGGTTTGAAGACATCCTTGGCTGGTACAGTAACATCGTGGAACGGGATGAACAGGGAAGGGCTGTTACGGAGCAGTTTTTGGAATGATTCCTGAAGTAGAGAAAACACATATGGCATCCTTTACAGGTTTTCATATGTTTTACGGTGAACCATCAAAAGAGGTAATATCATTTATGCAGGTGCAGGGAATTGAGAATATGCGTGAATATATTACAGCAAAAGGCTGGAATAAAATAACAGAGATAGCACAGCAGCTATGGGGTGGTAAGACCTGCGAAATTACTACCATTGATGGCTATATCATGAAAGTTTGGAATAAAGGAGAAAATTGATGAATATACAGCATGAGCAATTAATTCAAAAAGCAGCGGAGATTATTCAAAGCAATTGTAATGAAAACGGTTACTGTGCATTAACCCTGATGGATACGGATGGACGCCCCACTACGACTACCATCACACCTTCAAAGGCAGAGGGAATTAAGTGGATTACTTTTTGTACAGGATTTGGTACCAGGACGGAACGAATTATGATATGTAAAAATGCTTGTGTGTGCTTTAATTCCCCAAAGTATCATATATCTTTGAAGGGAAGCATGGAAGTCATTACAGACCTAAAGGTAAAGCGTGAAATGTGGTATGATGGAATGGCAAATCATTTTGAAGGTCCGGAAGCGCCCGGCTATGTGGTATTAAAATTTGTGGCAGACAGTTATAATCTCTTTATTGATTGGGAATCTGCAAAAGGAAGTATTTGAGGATAGTAACATGGTTAATTCTTTTGATGAATTTTGTGATGAGTTATTAAAAAGTGGTTTTTCGATGGGGAGTGGTAATGCCAAGGGAATCTATGCAATTATCCCTTTTAATTGGACGAATGCTATGCCTGATTGTCCCATAGCATGGCATACGGGAGACCCGGAAACAGACCCATGGGAATGGCGAATGCGAGTACTGGAAGAACGTGATGACATAGCTTATGGAAAAGTTTTCTTTGGGACAAGCGGATACATTACAAAGGAGTGGTATGATGAAGGTAAAGCAGGACAACTGGAAAAGAGAATATATGATGCCATAGAACAAAACGGACATATGGCGCTCCATGATTTGAAAAGAGAATGTGGTATTGCCAAAGAGACATCAGGACAGTTTGAAAGGGCTCTTACCAATTTGCAAAAGAATCTTTTTATTACAATGTGTGGCAGAATGCAAAAATTGAGCAGAACAGGGGAGCCATACGGATGGAACAGTACAGTTTTTGCCACGGTGGAAGACTTTTGGGGCGAAGATTTGACGCCTAATATATCCGTGGCTGAAGCGTATGAGAAAATCAGAGAGCGTATTTTACTCTTGAATCCCGAAGCTAAAGAAAGAGATATTAAGAAGTTTATCGGATGAAAATAAAAGGCAGGGCTTGAATTTATAGGGAGAGTGTGTGATGTTAAGGTCATTGATGCAAGTTTATGTAAAGGGAAGTGTTGAAGCGGTAAAACTATATGAGGAAGCGTTCCATGCAGAAATTCTGGGTTTGTATCCGGATGATAACGGCGGATACATGCATTCAGAATTAAATGTTTGTGGTCAAATACTGGCAGTATCAGAGTTGAATGACGAACTGGAAATAGGAAACACTATGCAATTTTGCTTTCATTTCGGAGAAGATGGAGAAAAGCATGTCAGACAGGCTTACGATATACTGAAAGAGGGGGCGATTATTAAAAATTCTATTGGTCCATGTGATTATAGTTCGTGTATGTTTTCTTTGGTTGATAGGTTTGGGGTTTATTGGTGCATTTTTGTTTAAAAATGTGGCGTTTATGTATTTGCGATATATACCAAACGACACGCTGTCGGGGGCAATTAATCCTTGCATTCCCCCGCATGATATGCTACATTATAGACATAAAAGAGAAACAACCGCCCACAAGGTGGGTTGGCCTGTTGTGAGGATAGAAAATCCACCCTGCTACTCGGTCAAAGTTTAGGGGTGGTTTTTCTATCTATGTATGCAAAAGCATACAGTATAGATTACTTACAAAACGTAAAAACGAAAGTAAGCAATGCCAGAAGGAATAAGCCAAAAGCCAGCAAATCCCCAAAATCAAAGTTCTTTTGATTTTTCATAGCATCACCTCCACATTTGTGACAATCCCTTATATTATAAAAAAACAATAAAATTAAATCGGCATGTCGGAAATGACAGTCGCATTGAAATGGTTGATAATTTCAAAATTTTATGGTAGTATAGATGAGAAATTTGAAGTTTACTTACGAAGCGGCAGCCTTGAAAACAGGAGGTTTTTTGGCAGATGGAACAGTACAAGCAGGAATTTATTGAGTTCATGGTGGATTGTAAGGTATTGAAGTTTGGCGAGTTTACTTTAAAAAGCGGCAGGAAGAGTCCGTTTTTTATGAATGCAGGCGCTTATGTGACGGGCGCGCAGTTAAAAAAACTGGGGCAGTACTATGCACAGGCCATCCATGACAATTATGGGGATGATTTTGACGTATTGTTTGGGCCGGCATACAAGGGGATTCCCTTAAGCGTTGCGGCTACCATAGCCTACAGCGAACTGTATGGAAAAGAAATCCGCTATTGTTCCAACAGAAAAGAAGTAAAAGACCATGGAGATACGGGTATTCTGCTGGGAAGCAAGTTGATAGATGGGGACAGGGTTGTGATTATTGAGGACGTCACCACTTCGGGGAAGTCCATTGAAGAAACCTTTCCGATTATCAAAGCGCAGGCGGATGTGGAAATAAAAGGACTGATGGTATCCTTAAACCGGGAGGAAGTGGGTCTTTCGGGTAAAACGGGAGCGCTGCAGGAGATTCAAGACAAATACGGCTTTGCAGCCAATGCCATAGTTTCCATGAGCGAAGTGACGGAGCATCTTTACAATAAGCCCTATAAAGGGGAGGTTTACATTAATGATGAGATAAAATGCGCCCTGGATGCATATTATGAGCAGTATGGTGTGCATATATAAATAAGTGTTGCTATGATGAAAAGAGGGAAAGGAGCAGAAAACTTATGGAAGAAAAATTGTACAGAACCATGCGGGGAACCGGCGCAACAAATATGGTAGTGGGGGTACTTACCCTGGTAGTGGGAATCACAAGCGGTATTCTCCTTATTATCAGCGGCTCAAAGCTGCTGACGCGTAAGTCTAATATACTGTTTTAAAGCGTAAGGGCATTTCCTGTGGAGGTGCCCTTTCCTCTTGTTTTATGGAAATCCCCTGAAAAACAGGAAACAACACGCTGTGTGATTTGGAGGTAAAGATGGGGCGTAAGTCAGGATATATATTTACGAACAAAAGGCATTCAAACAGGGCGATTATGTCCACAATTTTGGGAATCATCAGTTCATTGTCCCTGGCGGCGGTCATATACCTGTCCAGCGTACAGGCAGGCGCCATACCGGTCGGTTATGGCATGACGGGTTTTCTGGTGGCGGTTTTTTCCGTGGTGGGATTGATTTTGGGGATTGTTACGGCGGCGGAAAAGGACCGTTATAAGCTGTTTCCCTGCCTTGGCATCCTGTTTAACCTGACAGCCCTTTTGGGTATAGGGCTGGTGGTATATGTGGGAATGTATTTGTAAGAAATGATGGAACAGATGAATGGAGTAGGAGTGGAGGAGAGCATGGACGAATTAGTATTGGAACGTTTACAGCTTGCAGAAGAGAGGGTGGCAGAAATAGAAAAAGAAACAGTTTCTGATATCGCTTTTACAGCTTATTTTCAGAGAGGGGCAAAGTGGCTCGGGCAGATGTTTGCCGTCAGGAAAAAGCTTCTGGACGGTTCTTTTTCCCATATGACATTGGAGGAGCATCAGGAGTTAAACAGGCAGCATTATGAGGAACTTCTGGGAGAAAATTACGAAAACTCTTATGCCAATCCGGCCTTTGCGGTAAAAGAACTGGGACAGGAACTGGGAACGCTCATGTCGGCGCTTTATGCGGAAATGAGAAAGTGTTTGGAATCTGTGTATGAATTGCAGGAGGAAGAATTTGCGGCGGAGGCGGAACTTTTTATAGAAGTCTGTGGAGTGTTTTCCTGTGCGTGGAAAGAGGAAAAGAAACTGCCGGCATATGAAGAGATAAGGGAAATTTATTACTGGTACGTCAGCGATTATGCAGACATCCGCTCGGACAGGCAGGTATTTGAGAGGGTTACGCCGAGGCAGGACGCCGTCAAAAAACTGGTTATGGAAAGTGACTTTTCTGATTTGCGTTACCTGTACCGTTACGGAAGGTATGTTTCGGACTGCGAACTGCGCACGGCCCGTTTTCTGAACAGCCTGTCCGAGGACGTGATTGCGACAATGGCGGATACTTTTACGGAAGGATATCGGCTCGGCTTTATCAACGGAAACAAGGACATCAGCAGGAAAAAGAATGTGAGCATACATTACAATCTGGGATTTGAACGGGTTGTCCGAAAAGCAATCGGCAATTTTATAAAGATGGGTCTGGATACCGTCATTTCAGAAGACTCTTACCAGAGCACGCCTGCTAACAGGCAGTACCGGTATGACCATAAGGACGACGCAGTCCTGTTTTTTGACAGGCTGTACATGAACCGCAAGTTGGAAACCATGAAGCATGCGTTTGAACGGTACAAGGAAGCGGCAGCCGTTTATGGCGGCCCGGCGGTCATGGAAGTGTTTGGTGAGACGCCTTTCTCTCCTGTTGTAAAAGAGGAAGCGGCTAAGGGCGGTGAAAAATACCAGAAACTTATGGTGGAATACATGTCGGCAGCCAGAAAACAGCAGGGGGAATATATCCGGGAAGAGGAGCGGAGTTTTACCATCATTGCTTTCCCGACGCCGGATATCGGGGAGCAGTTTGAAGAGATATTTGATGAAATCATCCGCATCAATACCCTGGATTATGCGCTGTACCAAAAGATACAGCAGGGGATTATCGATGTGCTGGATACCGCCGACTATGTGGAAGTAAAAGGAATGAACGGCAACAGGACGGATATGAAAGTCATGCTGCATCCTTTGAGTAACCCCCAAAAGGAGAGCAAATTTGAAAACTGTGTGGCGGACGTCAATATCCCGGTGGGAGAAGTCTTTACTTCGCCCAAACTTACGGGAACGGAAGGCGTACTGCATGTGAGCCGGGTGTTTTTGAAAGAATTGGAATATACGGATTTGGAAATACACTTTAAGGACGGCATGGTGACGGATTACCGCTGCGGCAATTTTGCGGAAGAAGAGAAAGGGAGAAATTATATAAAAGAAAATGTCCTGCATCATCACGACACCCTTCCCCTCGGCGAATTTGCCATAGGCACCAATACGACGGCATATGTGGCGGCACAGAAATATGATATCGGCGCGAAGCTCCCTATCCTGATTGCAGAGAAAATGGGGCCTCATTTTGCGGTGGGCGATACCTGCTATTCCCGAACGGAGGAGGTAAAGGTTTACAATCCTGACGGCAAGGAAATCATTGCAAGGGACAATGAAGTGTCCGCACTCAGAAATGAAGATATGGGAAAGGCTTATTTTAACTGCCATACGGATATTACCATACCCTACCATGAACTGGGCAGTATCACGGCTGTAAGGCAGGACGGCACGAAAGCCGATATTATAAAAGAAGGCCGTTTTGTGCTGGCGGGTTGTGAAGAATTGAACAAACCCTTAATAGAAAATTAAGAAAAAGAGATTGCACCTGCAGGAAATTTTTAGTACACTAAAAGTAATGTAATGAATTCGGATAATCGAAAGGAGAACGGTAAAGTGGCACAGGTTGGGATTGTCATGGGCTCTGACTCAGATATGCCCATTATGGCGAAAGCCGCAGATATTCTGGAGGAACTGGGGATTTCTTATGAGATGACGATTATTTCCGCGCACAGGGAACCGGATGTGTTTTTTGCATATGCGAATAGTGCGGAGGAGAAAGGATTTAAGGTCATTATAGCGGGAGCGGGCATGGCAGCCCACCTGCCGGGGATGTGCGCAGCCATCTTCCCCATGCCGGTCATCGGGATTCCCATGCATACGGCTTCCCTTGGCGGCAGGGATTCCCTGTATTCCATCGTGCAGATGCCGTCAGGCATTCCGGTTGCGACCGTGGCGATAAACGGCGGCGCCAATGCAGGGCTTCTGGCAGCAAAGATTCTGGCGACCTCGGACGAAGCGCTTTTACAAAAGCTGAAGGACTACAGCGCAAGACAAAAAGAACAGGTACAAAAAAAGGATGCCCGCTTACAGGAGGCCGGCTACAAAAAATACATGGAAGAGTAAAGGAAGGGCATGGAAAACAAAATGGATTACAAGAATGCAGGCGTTGATATTGAAGCTGGATATAAGTCAGTGGAACTGATGAAAAAACATATAAAGGAAACCATGAGGCCGGAAGTACTGGGCGGCATCGGCGGTTTTTCTGGCGCTTTCTCCATGAGCGCATTTAAGGACATGGAAAAGCCCACGTTGGTTTCCGGCACGGACGGTGTGGGAACCAAACTGAAGCTGGCATTCCTCTTAGACAGGCATGATACGGTGGGTATCGACTGTGTGGCCATGTGCGTCAACGACATTGCCTGTGCGGGAGGGGAGCCGTTATTTTTCCTTGACTACATAGCATGCGGGAAAAATTATCCCGAAAAAATAGCCTCCATTGTAAAAGGCGTGGCAGACGGATGCGTGCAGGCCGGTGCGGCGCTGATTGGCGGGGAAACCGCGGAGATGCCCGGTTTTTACCCGGAGGACGAGTATGATTTGGCAGGCTTTGCGGTAGGCGTTGTGGATGAAAAGAACCTGATTACGGGAGAGCATATAAAGCCGGGCGACGTCCTAATCGGCATGGCGTCTTCAGGCGTACACAGCAATGGCTTTTCGCTGGTGCGAAAGGTTTTTGACATGACAAGGGAAAGCCTTGACACCTACTATGACGAACTTGGCACGACTTTGGGAGAGGCGCTTCTTGCCCCCACAAAGATATATGTAAAGGCATTAAAAAGCATAAAGGAAGCAGGCGTGACGCTGAAAGGATGCAGCCATATCACGGGCGGCGGTTTCTATGAGAATATTCCGAGGATGCTGCCGGAGAATGTACGCGCCGTCATGAAAAAGGAAAGCTATGAGGTGCCTGCCATTTTTAAACTGCTGCAGGAAAAAGGCGGTCTGGAAGAAAAAATGATGTACAATACTTACAACATGGGACTTGGCATGGTGCTTGCGGTTGCTCCCGAAGATGTGGAAAAGACCGTGGAAGCCATCCGCAAGGCAGGAGAAACCCCTTATGTGGCAGGGGTATGCGAGGCAGGGGAAAAAGGAGTCAGCATATGCTAAAGACTGTAGTATGTGTGTCCGGGGGCGGCACGAACCTGCAGGCCATACTGGACGCATTGGATAACGGCAGCATCACCAATGTAAAGATAGAAGCGGTAATCAGCAACAATGCAGGCGCAAAGGCTTTGCAGCGTGCAGAAAGCCGTGGAATCCCCGGCATATTGATGACGCCGAAGGCTTACCCCGACAGGGAAAGCTTTAACGCGGCTTTTACGGAAGAAATGTGCAGGCTGGCGCCGGATTTGATTGTGCTGGCGGGATTTCTTGTCAAGATACCCGAAGAAATGGTGTGCAGGTTTGACGGACGCATCATCAACATACATCCTTCCCTGATTCCGTCATTTTGCGGCGTGGGCTATTACGGATTGAAGGTTCATGAAAAAGCGCTGGAGCGCGGCGTCAAAGTGACCGGCGCCACGGTACATTTTGTAAATGAGGGAATGGACGAAGGACCGATTATTGCACAGAAGGCAGTGGCCGTGGAGGAGGACGATACCCCGGAAAGCCTGCAGCGCCGTGTGATGGAGCAGGCGGAATGGGTTCTGCTTCCGCAGGCGATTAACGCCATTGCCAACGGAAAAATCCGTGTAAAAGACGGCAAAGTACGGTGTGTGTGCAGAATGGAGGAAACATGAAAGTATTGATTGTGGGCGGCGGCGGCAGGGAGCATGCGATTGCTGCCAGCATGAAAAAGAGCAGCAGGGTGTCTCAAATTTACTGTGTGCCGGGTAATGCGGGCATTGCGCAGATAGCGGAGTGCGAACCTTCCATCGGCGCTATGGAATTTGATAAAATCGCCGCATATGCTAAGGAAAAGGAAGTGGATTTGGTGTTTGTGGCGCCGGATGACCCATTGGTGGGCGGTCTGGTGGACGTACTGCAAAGCGCGGGTCTTCGTACCTTCGGACCGGACAAAAAAGCGGCGGTACTTGAAGGAAGCAAAGCCTTTTCCAAGGATTTGATGAAGAAATACCATATTCCCACGGCGGCTTACGAAACCTTTGACGATGCAGACGAAGCGCTGGCCTACCTTGAAACGGCCTCCATGCCTGTGGTGCTCAAGGCAGACGGGCTTGCCCTCGGCAAAGGGGTGTTGATTTGCAATACGCTTGAAGAGGCAAAGGCCGGTGTGAAGGAAATTATGCTGGATAAACATTTCGGCAGCGCCGGCAACCGAATGGTGGTGGAAGAATTTATGGTGGGACGGGAAGTGTCCGTGCTGTCCTTTGTGGACGGAAAGACCATAAAGACCATGACTTCCGCGCAGGACCATAAGCGGGCGAAGGACGGCGACGAGGGACTGAATACCGGCGGCATGGGGACATTTTCCCCCAGTCCTTTCTATACAAAGGAAGTGGACGACTTTTGCCGGGAACATATTTACCAGCCTACGGTGGACGCCATGAGGGCGGAGGGAAGAGAATTTAAAGGGATTATTTTCTTTGGCCTGATGCTGACGCCAAACGGCCCTAAAGTGCTGGAATACAATGCCAGGTTCGGGGACCCGGAGGCGCAGGTGGTGCTGTGCAGGATGAAAAACGATATCTTTGACGTTGTGGACGCCTGCATTGACGGTACGCTTGATAAAATAGATTTGGAATTTGAGGACAATGCAGCGGTCTGCGTGGTGCTGGCGAGCGACGGTTATCCCGTTTCCTATGAAAAAGGTTTTGAGATAACAGGGCTGGAAAGCTTTGAGGGAAAGGAAGATTATTATTGTTTCCATGCAGGAAGCAGGTTTGACGAGAAAGGGCGCATTGTAACAAACGGCGGAAGGGTGCTGGGGATTACGGCGAAAGGCGCAACGTTACAGGAAGCCAGGAAGAAAGCATATGAAGCCACAAACTGGGTTGGTTTTGCCAACAAATACATGCGTCATGATATCGGTAAGGCAATTGAAGAAATATAAAATATAGCCTGATAAAAGGCGGATAAAAAGGGTGATGGGTATGAGTAAGGAACGCGATATGTTATCATATGACGACTATCATATTCCTAAAGTATGTACGAATTGCGGGGGCGTCATGATTTTCAAGGGTGTGGGGGAATACCAGTGCGAGGACTGCAAAGCCGTTGATTATGATGATTACGGAAAAGCAAGGCTGTATATTGAGTCACACAGAGGTGCGACGGCATCGGAGATAGAAGAAGCCACGGGCGTGAAACAGCGAACTATTCGGCATATGTTAAAAGAAGGAAGACTGGAGGTTACGCAGGATTCCAAGATGTTTCTCCGCTGCGAGGTTTGCGGGAAGTCCATTCGATTTGGAAGGTTTTGCCCGGAGTGTGAAATCAATTATCACCGTCATTTGGAAGAAAAGCAGAGACAGAAAAACATTAAAATGCAGGGCTTTGGGCTCGGCATGGAAGAGAGCAGCGGCGAAAAAAGGTTCAAGCGGGACAGGTAGCGGCGGCTTTGGGACACATGGCAAGAGCAATGTGTACGGAATGGAGGAAATTATGAAATACGCAATAGAGAAAAACAGGAAATGGCTTTGTAAGATAAGCGCCGCCGTTGCGGGACTGTTTTGTACAGCGCTGCTGGCATTGGTGATTCCGGCCAAGGAAGTGCTTGCCCAGACAGAGTGTACCGTGACAGCGTCCTCTGCCAACATCCGGGCAAGCGCGGATACAGGCAGTACAGCGCTGGCCAGCGTATTAAAAGGAGATAAGCTGACTGTTACGGAAGAAGTGACGGGCGCGGACGGCAAAGTATGGTACAAGGTCATTATCGACGCCAATTCCCAAGGGTATGTCCGTTCGGATTTGGTGAGCAAGGAGGGGGGAGGACAGACCACAACGATTACGGAGTCTGCCACAACGTCTCCTTCGACGGACGGAGGCAGCAGCCAGCCTGCGCTTAACATGAATGTTACCGTTAACACGGATGGGATGGAAGCTGTGCAGCCGGTAGGCGCTTCCGTGACAAAAGACCAGGTGCGGGTGAGGGCGGACAGTTCCACAAACAGCAGTATTGTAACATCCGCGAAAAAGGATGTGGCGCTTACCGTACACGGCACGAAAGCGGGAAGCGGCAGCGAGGTGTGGTATTATGTCAGTTTTGTGGTAGACGGTACAGAGGTGAAGGGGTATATCCGTTCTGATTTTGTTTCGCTGAACGGAGAACTTTTGCCGGTATCCCAGGAGCCGGAGACGCCGCCCGAGGAACCCGGTGAAGTACCGCCCGAAGAGCCTGTTGTGACGCCGAAAGACTATGAAACGGAGCAGTCGGACGGCGCATGGTGGCTGGTGGATAATGTAGGGCTTCACAAATATAAAATAGATGAATTGTTTTCCATTTCTGCCCAAAATGCAGAAGACCTTGAAAAAGCTGAAAAGAAGATGTCCAGACAGACGGGAATCATTGTATTTTTGTCCATTCTTATGGTGCTTCTGGTTCTGGGCATAACATTGCTGATATTTAAAATAAAAGATATGATGGAAGATGACGGACTGGATGAAAGAACTGTAAGGCAACGGCCTGCAGGCGACAGGGTAAGGGGACAGTCAGGCAGTGCGGGACGCAGGCCTGTGGGAACAAGACCCGGGACTGCAGGAAGCACGGGAAGACCTGCGGGTGCAAGGTCCGCATCCACGGGAAGCACGGGAAGGCCTGTAGGTACAAGGCCCGCATCAGCAGGCAGTACAGGGAGACCCACGGGTACAAGGCCTGCGGCCACAGGAAGTGCCGGAAGGCCGGTGGCTCCGGGAAGTGCGGCAAGGCCTGCAGGTACAAGACCTGCAGCTGCAGGAGGTACAGGAAGACCTGTAGGTACAAGGCCGGGAGCTCCGGGAAGTGCGGGAAGACCTGTGGGTACAAGACCGGTTTCTCAGGCAGACCGGGAAGGGACGATTGAGAGACAGACCCGGGCACATGTGGAAAACAGGAGCCTGGAAAGGAAAACGGCTGAATCCCAGGGGCGTAAGCCAAGAAATTTTATGGCGGATGATGATGAATTTGAGTTCGAGTTTTTAAACTGGGACGGAGATGAAACGTAAAAGACAAATGACGGTTCCGGGGCAGGAATGCCTTCGGAACTGTTTTCTTAAAAAATAATAAATTTAAATTGTGTCGGTTGACATGCCCCTTTTCCTGTTATAATATTTGTATAACAGACGGAAAGGAAGGGTGTGCCATGATAATTGAGATTGATTTTAACAGTGACGAAGCCTTGTATTTACAGCTTCGGAATCAGATTATTCTGGGTATTGCGACTTCCCGTTTCCGGGAGGGGGAACAGCTTCCGTCCGTCCGCCAGCTGGCTGAAACCATAGGGATTAATATGCATACGGTCAACAAGGCCTATACGGTATTAAAACAGGAAGGTTATGTAAAAGTGGACAGGCGGCGAGGGGCAATCATTGCCGTGGATATTGACAGGGTCGAGGCTGTCAGGCAGCTGCGCCGGGAATTACAGGTGATACTTGCAAAGAGCAGCTGCAAAAATATTTCCAAAGAAGAGGTACATGCTTTGATTGATGAAATATATGAGGATTATGGAGGACATTGCTGATGCAGCCACAATTTACGGCTAAGGCCAGGACAGCGCTTTTGCTTGCGGAAAAAATGGCAAAAAAGCTGAAACAGGGGTATGTGGGAACCGAACACATACTGGTAGGACTGATGCAGGAGAAAACCGGAGTAGCGGCAAGGGTACTGTATGATAACGGTGTGGATGAGATAAAAGTTATTGATATGATACAGGATTTGATATCCCTGGACGGTCAGATAGGACTCAGGGACAGGGAAGTGTATTCGCCCAGGGCAGCCAAGGTTTTGGAGGAAGCACACAGGCAGGCGGACCGGTTTGGAGAGAAATATACAGGCACGGAGCATATCCTTATGGCCATCATCAAGGAAGGGGAAAATGTTGCAGTCCGGCTTTTAAACACTCTGGGTATTTCCACGCAGAAAATTTATATTGATGTCATCATTGCCATGGGAGCGGATGCCAGCCTTTATAAGGAAGATTTGGCAAAAAACAGACAGGGCAGGAGGAACGCATCCACGCTTTCCCAGTACAGCAGGGATTTGACGGCCATGGCAAGGGAGGGCAGGCTGGACCCCGTAATCGGCCGTGAAGAGGAAATACAGAGGGTCATCCAGATTCTGAGCAGGCGCACCAAGAATAATCCCTGCCTGATTGGGGAGCCGGGAGTAGGAAAGACGGCGGTGGTAGAGGGACTGGCGCTTCGTATCGTGTCGGGGGACGTGCCTTTTACGGTAAAAGACAAGCGGGTGGTAACGCTGGACTTGTCGGGCATGGTTGCTGGAAGCAAGTACCGGGGTGAGTTTGAGGAGAGAATCAAAAAAGTAATCAAAGAAGTAATCGACGACGGCAATGTAATTTTGTTTTTGGATGAACTTCATACCATTATCGGCGCGGGAGGCGCGGAGGGCGCTATCGACGCCTCCAATATCTTAAAACCGTCCCTGGCAAGGGGGGAAATCCAGCTGATAGGCGCCACCACGATTACGGAGTACCGCAAGTACGTAGAGAAGGACGCGGCGCTGGAGAGGAGATTCCAGCCCGTCAATGTGGAGGAGCCGGATGTGGAGGCTGCCATCCGCATCCTTACGGGAATCCGTCACAAGTACGAACAGCACCACCGCGTAACGATACAGCCGGAGGCGATAGAGGCGGCAGTGAAGCTGTCGGAGCGGTATATCAACGACAGGAACCTGCCGGACAAGGCCATAGATTTGATTGACGAGGCTTCTGCTGCGGTACGTCTTCACGCAGGGAAGGTGCCGGAGAAGCAGCAGGCGCTATTTGACGAAATCAAAAAGAAGGACGTGCAGATTGAGCGTTCCATCCGCATGGAGAACTTTGAACAGGCCGGGGATATCAAAAGGCAGCAGGATGAACTGATAAAAAAATATGAGCGCATGAAGAAAAAGCAGGAAGAGTCAGAGCTTACGCATGAATATACGGTGGGTGAAAACGAGATTGCCGAAGTAGTTTCCATGTGGACCAGGATACCGGTAAAAAAGCTTGCCGAAAAAGAGAGCGAAAGGCTTCTTAAGCTGGAGTCCGTTCTTCACAAACGTGTTATCGGGCAGGAGGAGGCTGTCAAGGCAGTTGCAAGGGCAATGCGCCGGGGCAGGGTCGGCCTTAAGGACCCGAACAGGCCGATAGGTTCCTTTCTGTTTCTGGGTCCCACCGGCGTGGGAAAGACAGAGCTTTCCAAGGCGCTTGCAGAGGCAATGTTCGGCTCTGAGAACGCATTAATCAGGGTGGATATGTCGGAGTATATGGAAGGACATTCCGTGTCCAAGATGATTGGCTCGCCGCCCGGTTATGTCGGTTTTGAGGAAGGCGGACAGCTCAGTGAAAAGGTGCGCCGCAATCCCTATTCCGTTGTCCTTTTCGATGAAATAGAAAAAGCGCATCCCGATGTATTTAACGTGCTTCTGCAGGTTTTGGATGACGGTCATATTACCGATTCCAAAGGAAGGAAGGTCAGCTTTAAAAATACTGTGCTGATTATGACCTCCAATGCGGGAGCGCAGAGGATTGTGGACCCCAAAAATCTGGGTTTTGCAGCGGAAAGCAGTGAAAAAAAAGATTACGAAAAAATGAAGGCAGGCGTTATGGAAGAAGTGAAAAAGGCCTTCAAACCGGAATTTATCAACCGTATCGATGAAATTATGGTATTCCACCAGCTTACAGGGGAAAACATGAAAGAAATCGTTTCGCTGCTGTCCCATAATCTTTCACAGAGGTGCGAGCAGCAGATGGGTATTAAGCTAAAGCTTTCCCCGGCTTTAAAGGAACACCTTGTGAAGAAGTATGCGGACAAGAAGATGGGGGCAAGGCCTTTAAAGAGGGCGCTCCAGTCTGTGGTGGAGGATTCCCTCGCCGAAGAAATCCTAAGGGGGGCAGTCAAGCCCGGGGATACCGTGACAGCGGGTTACAAGGCGGAAAAAGTTACCTTCACAGTGGCGCCGGTTTCATAATCGGCAGGGTTTCCGCATTTTGCATTGCGGCGTCCCCGGCGTGCATTTGATTCCATAAAGGACCGTGTAAAAACGCCGGCCCTTAGAGGTTGTCTTGCAACCTCTTATGTGCCGCTGCGTTTTTACTCGAGCGAGAGCGCGTCCTGTTGGAACAAATGCACGCCGGGGACGCCGCAACGCAAAATGCGGAAATTCGCTAAATTTACAGTAGAAAGTACGGGCAGGATATATTATACTATTGGTATAGGCACAGGGCAGAGGACCCTTTAATCAGGAGGATATACAGATGGCAATCGTGGAAGAATTATTGCGCGCGGAAGAAGACGGGGCAATCAGCTTCGGCAATCACAAACTGGCACAAAAGGCCAAGAAGGAAGAGTCCCTTCAGGCGGGGGATGTGTACAAAGTCAAAACCTATCAGGCGATGACCAAACTGGAAAAAGACGGCATGTTCCTTTATGAATCCGTACCCGGAACCAGTGTGGTGGGGTTTAAGGAAACGGATAAAGGCGTGGAATTTGCCGCTGAGGGAAACGAGGATTCCCAAATTACCATCGGACTGAAAGAAGATACGGAATATGAAGTATTTGTGGGAGGTACAAGCATAGGCAGGATGAGCACGGGACTTGGCGGAAAGCTGAGCCTGAGCGTGGAACTTGGCGCTGTCGGCGAGGTTCCCGTCAAAGTGGTACAGGCATAAGCGCGGAAAGTATGCACAGAAACGGGGATAAAGATGGCAAAGGGTAAAAAAAGTACGGTATTTTTCTGCCAAAGCTGCGGGTACGAATCTCCCAAATGGATGGGACAGTGCCCGGGATGCAGGGAGTGGAATACCTTTGTGGAAGAGCAGGTAACCACGGTTTCCATGAAAAAGAGCGGGAACGGCGGGGGCGTAGTCAGGCAGGAGCCTGCCCGGTTGTCGGAAATCATCACAAAGGAAGATGACAGAATCAGTACAGGAATAGAGGAGCTTGACAGAGTAATGGGAGGCGGCATTGTGTCCGGCTCCCTGACGCTTGTAGGAGGGGACCCCGGGATTGGCAAGTCCACCCTGCTTTTGCAGATGTGCCGCCTTCTTTCGGAAAGCGGAAGGAAGGTGCTTTACATATCCGGGGAAGAGTCCTTAAAGCAGATTAAAATGCGGGCGGACCGTATCGGCAGCTTTTGCGACTTATTTCTTCTGCTGTGTGAAACCAATCTGGATATTATTGAAGAGACCATCAGAAAACATCAGCCTGAGGTGGTCGTTATCGACTCCATACAGACTATGTTTCAGGAAAGCATTTCTTCAGCGCCGGGCAGCGTATCCCAGGTAAGGGAGTCTACCGCAGTATTGCTGGGGCTGGCTAAAGGACTGGGAGTGTCCGTCTTTATCGTGGGTCATGTGACAAAGGAAGGAACGGTTGCCGGTCCCAGGGTGCTGGAGCATATGGTGGATACGGTGCTGTACTTTGAGGGGGACAGGTATGCTTCCTACAGGATTTTACGCGGGGTAAAGAACCGTTTTGGCTCCACCAATGAAATCGGCGCTTTTGAAATGAGGGAAGATGGCCTTGCGGAAGTGAAAAATCCCTCCGAGTATATGCTGAGCGGGAGACCGAAAGGCGCAAGCGGCTGTGTGGTGGCGTGCGCAGTGGAAGGCACCCGCCCTTTGCTCATAGAGATACAGGCGCTTGTCTGCCACAGCAATTTCGGCATTCCCCGCAGGCAGACCACCGGGACTGATTTCAACCGGGTGAACCTGTTGATGGCAGTATTGGAAAAGCGGGTGGGACTGCAGCTTGCAGGGTGTGACGCATACCTGAATATTGTCGGCGGCATGAAAATACAGGAACCGGCAGTGGATTTGGGGATTGTGCTTGCCATCACCTCCAGTTTCAGGAACTGCCCCGCAGACGAAAAAATGATGGTATTCGGGGAGGTTGGCCTCAGCGGGGAAGTACGTGCGGTAAGCATGGCAGAAAAAAGGCTGCAGGAAGCCAAAAAACTGGGCTTTACCATCTGCATCCTGCCGAAAGCGAATGCGGAGGTTTTAAACGACATGGAAGGAATCCGTATCATCGGCGTTGCAAATGTGCAGGAGGCAATTGACCGGATGAGTTAATATAAGATTGTACTAAAAAAAAGACACTTTTTTAAAAAGGAATTTACTTTTAACCTTTCTTTAAATTGCTATCCTAGTAAAGTAATGTATTGGGTAGTAGTATAAAGGGAGGTTATTTTTTATGAGAAAGAGGAGAAAATTTATGAGGGCATGTGCGCTTGCCCTGGCATTTCTGCTGTTGGCGGCTCCTATGTTCGAGAGCTTCGGCAGTCTTGGGGTTGTACATGCGGAGGAAAGCGCTGGCGCGGAAACAGGGCCGAACCTGATTCAGAACGGCACATTTGCGGACGGCAGCGGATGGGGGCAGAACGGCAATGTGGAATATGCGGCAGGCAGCGCCCTTGTGCATGTAGGCCCGGCGGAAGGCGCGGACTGGAATCCGGGTATTTTTCAGGACGGGATTGCCCTGACAGCGGGCGTCACCTATCGGTTTACCATGACGGTCAATGCGGGAATTGACAGAAAAATCATGGTGGCAGAGGACCCGGCAAGGGTTTATAAGAGCGTACAGAGCGTGGCGGCGGGACAGGATACCGTTTTTACATATGATTTTACGCCGGCTCAGAGCGGCAGCCAGAAAATATATATCTATCTGGGCAAGATGGAAGGGGAGGAACCCTACGAAGCCCATGACGTTACCATTAAGAATGTAAGCCTGACGGCCATCGGCGGCGGAAATGAAGGCAATGAAGGAAATGGAAACGAAGGAAGCGGAAACGAAGGCGAAGGAAATGAGGGCGGCAGTACCGGTGACAGCGGAACCGGCAACACGCCCGTATCTGACGTTAAGGGAAATGTCCTTGTAAACGGTGTTTTTGCCGGTGCAGAGGGCTGGGGCGTAAACGGCCAGGCAGTTGTAGAAAACAATCAGGCAGTGTTTACCGTAAATGCAGGGGAAGGCGCAGACTGGATGCCCGGTCTTTTTCAGGACGGCGTAAACCTTGCGGCGGAAACCACCTATAAAGTCAGCGTGCTTTTAAATGCCAGTATGGACCGTCAGGTTATGGTCGGATTTGACAACGGCAGGAAATTTATGCATACGGCGGATGTGGCTGCAGGGGAGGATACTCTTGTCACATACGAATTTACCACTGACGGGGCGGAAAACAGCCAGAGATTTTACCTGTACCTCGGCAGGATGGAGGGACAGGAGCCTTATGCTGCCCACACGGTGACGGTAAAGAGCGCGTCTGTGGTAGCAGTAACGCAGGGCAGCACGCCTGTGCCTGTAGAAAATAATCTGTTGCAAAACGGCATTTTTGCAGATGCAGGCAGCTGGGGCGTAAACGGTCAGGTAACTTTTGAAGATTACAAGGCAGTGGCAGTCCATACCGGCGGCGCAGACTGGAATCCGGGCATTTATCAGGAGGGCATAAACTTAAAGGCGGGCACCACATATGATGTGGCTTATACCGTACTGTCTGAAGTAGACAGGAAGGTCATGACCGGATTTGATAACGGCCGTATTTTTATGAACACCGCAGAAGTAAAGGCTGGGGAGGAAACAGTTGTTTCTTACAGCTTCACAGCGGATACAGACCAGAATAACCAGAAATTTTACATATATTTGGGCAATATGGAGGGCGAAGCTTATGCAAACCACAGCGTGCAGGTGTCCAATGTAAGCATTGTGGCGCAGGCGCCGGTTGTGCAGCCCCCTGTGGAAACGCCTTCTTATGATGTGCAGGGAGAGAATCTCCTTTCCGGCCTGAAGGGGCTGTTTGACCCCGAGGAATGGGTTGCCATGGAGATTACAAAGTATGGCAGCAACAATTTTACTTATGACATTACCGGCTATGAAGGCTGGCAGGAGTGGCATACAAGGGCGGAGCAGACGGGACTGACCCTGGAGGAAGGAAAAAATTATGTCATTACCTATGACATCACCTCCAGCGTGGATAAGACCGCGGTTCTGCATTTAGAGCAGATTACCGGGGAAGGAAGTGAAACCACTTATACCCAGCTCGGGCATTATTGCTACAGCGTGAAAGCAGGAGAGAGAACCACCATTACTTTCATGACGGGTGTTATGGATAAAACGGTGGACAATGTCCGTTTCTATATCGGACTGGGAATGCCTGCAAGGGATATTCCCAACAATACGCCGAAGGGCGGGGTACATTTCGTAACCTTACAGGATATTTCCATGTTTGAAACCACCGCAGGTTTTGAACAGGCAGGCTACAGCGCCAAATCTGTCAATACTAACGCCCTGCCTGCTCCCGAAGTGCATAACTCCGGCGTGGTAGCGGTATCGGAAAATCTGGAACACAATGCGGTGGGCCGCGATATGACGCTTACCTTTGCGGAAAATCCCGAGTTTGCGGCGGCCATTACCGGCATTACCGTAAACGGCGCAGCTCTGTCAAAGGATAAATACACGGTGACAGATAAGACCATTGTATTGGATAAATCCATCTTTACACAGGCCGGCACATATAAGATTCAGATTGCGGCAGGCGAGTTTGAGGCAGCGGATGTCTATCAGGTAGTATATGCAGAGGACAAGTGGGTCCTGGACTGGAACGATGAGTTTGGCGGAAACAGCCTAGATATGACAAAATGGGATTATCAGCTTGGCGACGGTTCCGATTACGGCGTTGCAGGCTGGGGTAACAATGAGCAGGAATACTACAGGGCAGAAAACCTGACAATAAATAACGGCGTGCTTACCATTGAAGCAAAACAGCAAAGCTATGGCGGAAAGCCGTATACTTCGGGCCGTATCCGCACCGTAACACAGAGCGGGGAAGATTTGTATGCCACCACCTACGGAAAGGTGGAGGCCAAAATTAAGATGCCGGAAGGCTCCGGGTTCTGGCCGGCATTCTGGATGCTGCCCGCTACGGATACCTATACCACATGGGCGGCGTCGGGCGAGATAGATATTATGGAAGCAAGGGGACGTCAGCCGGGCGTGGTTGACGGCACCATCCACTTCGGGGAGCTTTGGCCGAACAACAAGCCGGACGGAGGCCATTATAATTTCCCGGAGGGAGAAGATATCACAGGTTACCATGTGTATGCAGTGGAATGGGATGTGGATTCCATTACCTGGTATGTGGACGGACATGAATACTGTACGTTGACCAACTGGTATTCAAAAGGAAACGGGGAGCCCACCAATTATGCTTATCCGGCGCCTTTTGACGAGCCCTTCTATATCCTGTTAAATCTGGCTGTGGGCGGTTCCTATGACGGAAACGTGCTGCCTACGGGTGCCGATTTCCCTGCTTCCATGGAAGTGGATTATGTGCGCGTTTACAAAAATGCAGACGGATACGATACCGATAACATAAAAATTCCCGTTATTGAGAAAGACACGGAAGCTTTTGAAAGCTATATATGTGATGAAGAGGGCAATTTCCTTGCCGACAAAAACTTTGATACGGTAAATACGGGCGCCATTACAGACGGCAATGTCAATCCGGAATCAAGGGACTGGTATTTTCTGGTAGGAAACTATGGCGGCGCGGCATCCATTTCCAAAAAGAAGGTGGATGACAAAACCTATGCGGCAGTGAATGTGACTGCAGGCGGCAGCCAGAATTATGCGGTGCAGTTGTTGCAGCATTTCCCGCTGGCAGAGAATTATTCCTACGAAATCAGTTTTGACGCATATGCGTCAAAAGAGCGTGATATCACGGTAAAAGCGGCGGGCGACGGGGATAATAGCTGGGCGGCTTATTCCAATGCCTTTACTGCAAACCTTACCACGAAGCCCGCGCATTACAGCTATCAGTTTACCATGGGGGCAAAGAGCGACCCGACAGCCCGTCTGGAGTTTAACATGGGACTGGATACGGGTACGGTATATATTGCCAATGTCAAAGTAACACAGACCGAAATAGTTACGGACAACGATGGCGCAAAAACGCCTCTTGAAAACGGAAACCATGTTTATAACGGAAGCTTTACTTTAGGAAACGACAGGCTGGCTTACTGGCATGTGGAAGGCGGCAGTGGTACAGGCGCAGGCAGCGACAAGAAGCTGGCGCTGGTACCGGATGCAGGAAGCGCAAAAGCATATCAGATGGGTATTGAACTTTTACAATCTGATACTTATGAACTATCCTTTACAGCGGCCGGTGAAAGTGGTAAAATAGTATCAGTGAAGCTGACGGGAAAAGACGGTGAATATGCGTCTGAGGAATTTGTTCTGACAGGCGGCACGGATAAAAAGGCATTTACATTCACCATGCCGGAGGGCGTAGGTACGGACAGCGCAGTCCTTACCTTTACCGTGGATGGAAGAACGGTACTGGATGATGTTTCCCTAATCAGAAAAACCAACCACAATGTGGATTACAGCGATATCAAGGTGTACCCGGTTGCAAACGGAGATTTTGAGCAGGGCGCTGCCGGATGGTCTACCTACGGCACGGATATGGGAGTTTTGTCAGAAGACGGCAATCAGTTCGGATACGCCACGGCAGGTCCCAGCGGCAATGCATGGGATAAAATGCTGATTTATGCGGGTGTTTCCCTGACGCAGGGGCTTACATATGAAGTGAGCTTCAGGGCAAAAGCAGATGTTGACAATCAGACTGTAGAGGCAAAGCTGGAAAATGCTTCCTATGTTGCAACCTTTGCCCAGAAATTTACGGTAGGATTGGAGTGGCAGGAATATTCCTATACCTTCAAATCCTCCCTGCAGGGCATGGCGGACTTTAAATATTTGTTAGCGTATGCCGATACACAGGGCAGGATATACTTTGATGATTTGGAAATAAAAGTAGTGGGCGCAGAAATCGGAAAGGCGCCGGCATTTGCTTCAAACGGGGCAGTGAGGGAAGGCAAGCGTGCCATCTTTACCTACGGGGAGGATGCAGGTTGGGAAGCTGCCGCAAAGACTGTTTATGTGGACGGCGTACAGGTGCCGGAGCACAGGGTTATCTGGGATACGGAGAACAATACGCTGAGTCTGAAGGCGCTGTCCTTCCCGGGTACAGGAACCCACAGGGTAAGGCTCGTGGCAGAAGGCTATGATTACATAGAAACAGAGCAGACCATTATCGCGGCGGACGGCAGCGTGCTTGCAAACGGGGATTTTGCAAACGGTACGGACGGCTGGAGTTTCTGGGCCATTGAGGACGCGCCGGGCAATGCCTGTGCAGAGCTTGATGTCGAAGACGGAAAAGCCCATGTGGCATTCAAGTGGGCGGGGCATAGTGAATGGGGTCCTGCAACATGGACCATCCAGTTCTCCAACCAGAACGTGGCGTTGGTAAAAGGAAAAGAGTATATCCTGACCTTTGACGCCTCCTCCACCCTTGACAGAAGTATTGAGGTTTGGGGCAAGGGAGCAGCGGAAACGCTTCTCGGAAGCGTGGAACTTGGCGGGGAAACCGGACAGTATACCATAAGGTTTACCGCAGACGCCGATTTATACGAATACATCCAGTTCCGTCTGGGCACAACGGCGGATACCATGGATGCTCATGACCTTTATTTTGACAATGTTAAGCTGATTGCTGCCGATGAGGCAGATGTAGATATGACACCGGACGACCCCGATGACGTGGAAGATGATAAGGATTCCGATGATTCGGAAACCGGCGAGGGAAGCGGGACGCAAACCGGTAATCAGACAAATTCAGAAAATCAGGCCGGCAGCAGCCAGACCAGCAGCACGGGCCAGGGCGTAAGCAGCAGTCAGGATACGCAGGCAGATGGAAAAGAGCGTATGCACAGCCCGCAGGATGAAGTAGGGGAGCCTTGGGCAAACAGACAGAGAACGCAAAACGGAAAACAGGAAGAAACGCAGGAGGCATCCGATGCAGGGCAGGGAGAAGCTGCCGGCGCAGAGGAAGTTGAAGAAAAGGCAGACCAAAGTACGAAGGATAACGATACGGAAGATGGCGGAGAGAGAAAAGAAATTGAGGAAGAGGAAACGCCTCTTTCCAATGAAAATCTGGGAGGCACAGCACATCATGCAGTCATCTGGCTGGTACTTGGGGCGCTGGCAGCTGCAGCCGTTATTCTGTTCGTGATAGTACGAAAGTCTGAAAAAGAAGAATAAAAGGCATCTGTTTTCAAACACAAAGGAGGAGTCGGTATGCCAGAAGGAAAGCAGCTAAAAGAAAAGGATATGGCGGCAAAAGAAGCTGCAAAGCTTGAAAAACAGGCGGCGAAAGAAGCTGCAAAAAAGGAAAAGCAGGCAGCGAAAGAGGCAGCAAAGCTTGAAAAGCAGGCGAAACAGCCTGAAATAGAAGCAGCAAAGCTTGAAAAACAGGCGGCGAAAGAAGCTGCAAAAAAGGAAAAACAGGCAGCGAAAGAGGCGGCAAAGCTTGAAAAACAGGCGGCTAAGGAAGCAGCAAAGCAGGCGGCAGGCGGGGCAAAAAAGGATAATGCGGAAAAAAAGCCTGCTAAGAATAATGTTAAGCCGGTAAAGAAAAAAGAGAAGCCTGTGAAAGCAGGAAAGCAGCATGCTGCAAGCGTCGTGAAAAAGGCAAAAGGCATCAGCATCAGGGTTCAGTTGTATCTGGGCTTCCTGCTTCCTGTGGCATTTATCATCATCGTAGGCGTGGTATCCTATTCCAATGCATCTTCCGGTCTGGTAGCCAACTATGAGGAGTCCGCCCGCAGCGCCGTGGAAATGACGGCCAGGTGTCTGGACCAAGGCTTTGATTCCGTTGCCGCCATGGTAACGGAGCTGTCCAATGATACCATCATAAAAGGATACGGTCTCGGAGGATATGTCAACAACAGCCAGCAGCAGGCAGCTACCCGAAACAATATCAGGACGCAGATACTGGTAAAACAGGGCATGAACGACGCGGTACAGGATATTTATATCATTCCTGTTGCAGATGAAGTTTTTGTCACCAGCAAGACGATAAAAAACGACAATGAGCTGGACAGCTTTATCGATGAAATGGTGGCGGCAGGAGAGGATTATTTCTTTAAGGACGCCTTTGTAAACTGGGGAAGCGAGCATCCCTATATGGACACAGTGGTCGGCTATACTGCGGAGGATTATATCATGTATGCGAGCCGTAAGTTCAGTGCAGGCTCCCTGTACGGCGCCATTGTGGTGGATGTGAAAAACGAGTATGTGCTGGATACCCTCGGACAGCTTGATTTCGGAGAGGAATGCCAGATTTCCTTTACCACCAAGGAAGGAAAGACCATCGGCATTAACAATACCATTGATGTGAGCCAGTTAGATATATTCCAGGATGCCAGCGTGAGCGGGGAAAGCTTTGTTTCAGGGTATGCCAAAGTTAACAGAGTCAATTATTTCTACATGATAACAAAAAGTTCCACGTCGGAAGCATTACTGACAGTGCTTGTACCAAAGTCTTATATTACACAGAAGTCAGACAGCATCCGGCTGCTTACCATCGTGATGGTAGTGATTGCGACGGTGATTGCCTTTATCATCAGCAGCCTGATTGTCAGAATCATTGCAAAGAACATTAAAAAGGGAGTTATCACCCTTGGCGATGTTGCACAGGGCAATCTGGTATTAAAGCAAGAAAAAATTGCCAACAACGAGTTTGGCAAGCTGAGGCTGGCGATTGTCAATACGGCCGAGAGAATCAAGGGGCTGGTGCTTACCGTCAGGAATATGATGACGGAGGTTTCCTCCTCAGCGGAAAAGGTAAGCGCCTCCAGTGTGGAAATGGATGATATGGTTGCAAAGGTCAATGCTGACATTGATGAAATCGGCAACAATATCGAGAAAGAGGATAAAGCAATCAATTCCTGCCACGACCAGATGGAAGAGCTTTCCAAGAAGATTAAGAAGGTCGGCGGCAATGTAGCCGAAACCATGGAAGGAATTGAAAGCACGAAGAACTCCATTGATAACGGCATGGAGGCAATGGCGGCCATGGCGAGCCAGTCTGAGCGGACGACTGCCGTTACGGACGAGGTGCGCAACGAGGTTATGAACCTGGGCGGCAAACTGGAAGAAATCCATGCTTTTGTGGACAGTATTGCAAATATAGCTAAGGAAACCAACCTTCTGTCCCTGAACGCTTCCATTGAAGCGGCCCGTGCGGGTGAGTTTGGACGCGGTTTCTCCGTTGTTGCAGAGGAAATCAGAAAACTGGCGGACAGTTCCGCAAAGACAGCGCAGGATATCCAGAAGGAAATCAGTGAAGTTACGGCATCCGCCGACAGCACCGTAGTCAAGGTAAAGGAAGCGCAGAATATTGTGGCAATGCAGAACAAACAGGTACAGGATACCGTGGCCGTGTTTGAGCAGATGAATACTTTCATGAAACAGTTTATTGAAAGTCTGGAAATGATTGCTTCCGATATGGAAGAGATGAACGGCGACAGGAAGCAGGCGCTTACCTCTATGAGGGAAATCAACGAGATTTCCAGCCAGAATATTGAATTTATCACCAATATCAGCACTTCCATCGAACAGCAGATGGCGTTTGCAAGGAAGTTGAGCGAGGAGGCTGTGGTATTACAGCAGAATATGGAAGAACTGGAAGGCGCCATCACCACCTTCCGTCTGGAATAATAGGAGGAATAGTGCTTTTGGCAACAGCCTGTCTGACAGGGTGCGGCAAAGAGGACCCGAAGGCGGTATACCAAATAGAAAATTACCATATTGATGCATTGGGAGAGAACACATATGTGTTCTCTCCTTTGGATGAACCTGAAGAAGTGCAGGCGGCGCTGGACAGACTCTGGCAGGTTCAGGAAGTGAATCAGTTTGGGGAAGAAAGATATGCCGTTTATTTTTTGCCGGGAGAATATGATGAGTCTATTTCCGTGAAAGTCGGATACTATATGCAGGCAGCCGGACTGGGGTATCTGCCCGATGATACGGTGCTGCCGGCTTTGAACTGTGATGCCAGATGGCTGGGCGGTGCGGACAATCACAACGCTACCTGCAATTTCTGGCGCGGAGTGGAAAATCTGCGGGTTAATTCCAATACCATGTGGGCTGTTTCACAGGCCACCTTTATGCGCAGGGTGCATATAGCAGGCTCCCTTTATCTGCATGATGAGTATGGTTGGGCGAGCGGCGGTTTTCTTGCGGATTCCGTGGTGGACGGCATAACGGATTCAGGAAGCCAGCAGCAGTGGCTGTCCCGAAACTGCGACTGGGAAAAATGGCTCGGCGAAAACTGGAACATGGTATTTGCCGGTATTGAACCGGGTAAAGCGCCTGTCGGCACCTGGCCGGCGAAAGCGTACACCACTGTGGAGGTGGTGGAAGAGATACAGGAGAAGCCGTTCCTTGTCTGGGATGAAGAAGAAGGATTGGGTGTTTTTGTTCCGGCGCGCAGGGAGAATGCCACGGGTGTTTCCTGGCGTGCGTCAGGAGAAAACCTGGCAAAGGAAGACTTGGCAGGCGCTTTTGTGCCGTTATCGGAATTTTATGTTGCAAAGCCGGAGACAGATACTGCGGAAACCTTAAATGCAGCTTTACAGGAAGGGAAGAATCTGTTTTTTACCCCTGGTATATATGAGTTATCGGAAGAACTGCTGGTTGAAAGGGAAGGCTGTATTATTCTGGGAACCGGGCTGGCGACCCTGCGTCCCCAAAACGGAAACGCCTGTATGAAAGTGACGGCAGCACAAGACGTTATCCTGGCAGGACTGCTGTTTGACGCGGGATGTGAAAAGTCCCCATTGCTTTTGCAGGTAGGGGAAGCGGATAAGACGGAAGAAAGAGATGGAAAGGAAGATGCGCCTACGGTGCTTTCGGATTTGTTTTTCCGGGTGGGAGGCGCGCTCACAAAACCTGTTTCCGTGGAAGCCTGTGCAGAAATTAACAATTCCCATGTCCTGGGGGACAATTTCTGGGTGTGGCGCGCAGACCATGGAACCCAGGTGGGCTGGGACATCAACACGGCTGTGAACGGATTGATTGTAAACGGCGACGATGTTACAATATATGCCCTTATGGTAGAGCATTTTCAGGAATATCAGACTTTGTGGAGAGGTAACGGCGGAAAGGTTATCATGTATCAGAGTGAGATACCTTATGATGTGCCTTCCCAGTCTGAGTTTGTAAGCCATGACGGTACGGTAAACGGTTTTGCTTCTTACAAGGTGGAAGAGAATGTGGAAAGCCACGAGGCATGGGGAATCGGCATATATGCATATAACAGGGACGCTATTATAGAGATATACAGCGCCATGGAGGCGCCCGAAAAACCGGATATAAAGATACACAATGTCTGTGCGGTAATGATTACCGGCAATCCGGGAATCAGCCATGTCATCAACGAAGAAGGCGGTCCCTGTTACCGTGCGGGAGTAAGACAGATAATCACAGAATATCTAAAAAAATAACACCTTATTGAAAAAAGGTCCATTTCCCAGGAAATGGACTTTTTTTATAATGAAAATTAGAAAAATAGGATAGTGTGTTTTTCTTTTTCTGAAAGTATAAGGAAGAAAGAGGAGAGGATTATGGCCGGTTTTATTTTCAAAGACAGTAAGGGAAGTTTTTGTCTGAAGCAGCCTGAAGAGACGGGATATCTGTACTTTCCCATCGCAGGCGAGCAGGGATTAAAAAGTGCGGTTACGCCGTTGCTCGGAGGAGATTCCAAAATAGACCAGAATCATTTTCTGCTGCAGCCCGTGAGCGCAGAGGAACTTCACAACAACAGGAGTACCCGGAACTTCTGGTGCAGCATCGAGGGAAAAGGCGTCTGGTCGGCTACCGGGGCAAGCGCGCAGGCCGCATATGAAAGGGCAGCCGGCAAACCGGAGGAAAGCCTGCTGACGGCGGGTCTTATGTGGCACAAGATGGAGAGGGAATCAGAAAGGTTCGGTCTTTCTTCCAGTATTCTTTCTTTTGTTCCGGTATCAAAGGATAATGTGGAAATTATGCAGGTGACCATTGCCAATAAAGGAAGCGAAGAGGTTTCTTTCACCGCTTACGGCGCAATTCCCCTTTATGGCAGGAGTGCAGACAACATCAGGGACCACAGGCATGTAACCAGCCTTCTGCACAGAATCAGGACTACCAAAGCCGGCGTGCTGGTAAGGCCCACGCTTTCCTTTGACGAGAGAGGTCATCAGGAAAACGAAACCACATATTATGTAAGCGGTGTGACAGGAGAAGGCATTTTGCCTGAGGCATTTTATCCTGCTGTTATGGATTTTATCGGGGAAGGCGGCAGTTTTGACAGCCCCAGGGCAGTATATGAAGGGCTTGAGGGCGTACCCGCAGGCACGTCGGTGGACGGATATGAGGCCATGGGCGCAATGCGTTTTCCCAAAACGGTATTAAAGCCCGGTGAGGAGGCGGTTTTCATACTTCTCGCGGGAATGGATGCGGCAGATGAAGCATATGCCGGGACTCTTGAGGCTTACGGAACGGCAGAAAAGGTAAACCAGGCATATGAACAGACCCGGAAATATTGGGAAGATAAGGTAAATGTCCTGTATCAGACAGGTGATAAGGATTTTGATAATTTTATGTGCTGGGTCAGCTTCCAACCCATGCTGAGGAGGATATACGGCTGTTCTTTCCTTCCTCACCATGATTACGGAAAAGGCGGAAGAGGCTGGAGGGATTTGTGGCAGGATTGCCTTGCCCTTTTGATTATGAACCCGGAGGGCGTAAAGGAAATGCTCCTCTCCAATTTCGGCGGAGTGCGCATGGACGGCAGTAACGCCACGATTATCGGAAGCAGGCAGGGAGAATTTATTGCGGACCGCAATAATATTACCAGAGTATGGATGGACCATGGCGTATGGCCGTTAATGACTACGGCGCTGTATATCGACCAAACCGGGGATTTGGCGTTCCTGTTAAAAGAAAACACCTATTTCAAGGACAAACAGGTTTGCCGCGGCACGAAGACGGATACCCTGTTTGAGGGGGGCGAAGACCCGGTACAGGCGGATGCGGCGGGAAGGAATTATTTCGGAAGCGTTCTCGAACACCTTCTGGTGCAGAATCTGACGTGCTTTTATGAAGTAGGCGAGCATAACCATATGCGTCTGCGCGGGGCCGACTGGAATGACGCTCTTGACATGGCGCCTGAGCGCGGGGAAAGCGTGGCTTTCACAGCCGCCTATGCCGGCAATCTGGAAACGCTTGCGGGACTGATAGAGCGTTTGCAGGAGGAAAAGAAAATCCGGTTTGTGGAAGTGGCAAAGGAAATGGAGCCGCTGTTTACGGATGAGGAATCACTGTATGAGGATATGGAGGCAAAGAAGGCTTTGCTGGCAGCTTACTGTGAATCCTGCGTACACACGGTTTCCGGAAGCAAGGCATATCTGGACGCGGCAGTTGTGGTGGAAAGCCTGAGACATAAAGCAGACTGGCTGAAAAAGCATATCCGCGAAACAGAATGGATTGCGGATGGAGAGGACGGCTGGTTTAACAGCTATTATGACAACCACGGCAGGGCTGTGGAAGGCATTACAAAAGACGGAGTCCGCATGATGCTGACAGGTCAGGTGTTTACCATTATGTCCGGTACCGCATTGGAAGAACAGGTAGAAAAAATTGTCCGCAGCGCTGACAAATACCTGTATAAAAAAGAGGTTGGCGGTTACCGCCTGAATACGGATTTTAAAGAATTGAAAAAAGATTTGGGCAGAATGTTCGGCTTTGCTTACGGGCAGAAGGAAAACGGCGCGGTATTTTCCCACATGACAACCATGTATGCAAATGCCCTTTATAAAAGAGGATTTGCAAAAGAAGGATATAAGGCGCTGCACACTTTGTATGAGCAGGCGTCGGACTTTGAAACCAGCAGGATATATCCGGGCATTCCGGAGTATTTTGACGGCAAAGGCAGGGGCATGTATCACTACCTGACCGGAGCGGCAAGCTGGTATATGCTTACGGTCATCAATGAGATGTTCGGTGTGAAAGGACAGTGTGGTGCGCTAAGTCTGGAGCCGAAGCTGATGGCGGAACAGTTTGACAGTGCAGGACGTGCGAAAGTAAGCTTATGGTTTAACCGCCGCCATTGGAATATTATTTATGCCAATCCTTCACGCAAAGAGTATGGGGAGTATCAAACGGGAGATATCTATCTGGATGGCAGAAAGATATCGATGCAGGGGAGTGTTACGGTCAGTGCAGAGGAAATAAAAAATCTGGATGAAACCATACAGCACGAAATCATCGTGGAATTAATATAGGAGGCAGTTATGGCAAAATCAACATTTACAGTAAAGAATTATGACAGGAAGGCGACGTTCGCCGGATTTCTTCCGGGGTTATCCGGCATACACGGAACCCCCATCTGGTGTTACTACGTAAACAGGGGACAGTGTGTTTCCAGCTTTGGCGTGGAGGATAAGGACCATGCCATTATGGAGTTTTTCCCGGCGCATCAATCCTATCAGCATACCGCGCTTATGGGCTTCCGTACTTTTGTAAAGAAAGACGGCAGATACATGGAACTGTTTGCAAGTGAAAATACGGAAAAGCAGATGCATGTGGAGATGAACGGACTTTCCATAGAAGAAACGGATGCTGCAAACGCCCTGCACACAACGGTGGATTATTTCACCCTGCCGGGAGAAAAGGTCGGGGCGCTTGTGAGAAAACTGGTGATTACCAACACAGGGGCGCAGACAGTTAAAATGCAGGTTCTTGACGGAATGCCGGCGCTGATTCCATATGGCGTGAACATGGGCAGCGTAAAGGAGATGGGACATACCACAAAAGCATGGATGCAGGTGGAGGATGTAGAAACCAAAGTGCCCTATTTCAGGGTAAGGGCAAGCATGAATGATACGGCGTGCGTGACCACCATTGCCGGGGGTAACTATGGATTTGCCTGCGACGGGAACGGGGAGCGCAAGCCGGTTTTGACGGACCCTTCCCTGGTATTTGGGTTTGACTGCTCCCTGCAGGTGGCAGTCGGATTCAGGGACAGGGATTTTGCAGAGCTTCTGGAAGCGGAACAGGTTTTATCCAACCAGTATCCTTGTTGCTTCTTTGCAGAAGAAAAAGAACTGGGAGCAGGAGAAGAACTGGTTTTATATGAGATGATTGGGCAGGTGACGGGCAAGGAACTTCTGCACCGCATCCTGCAGAAACAGATGGACGCCGGTTATTTTGAGGAAAAGAAACAGGAGGCTGATAATCTGCCTGTAGAACTTTGTCAGGTAATTGACACAAAGACGGCAAATCCGGATTTTGATATCTACAGCAGGTATACTTATATGGACAACGTGCTGCGCGGAGGCTATCCCATAAAGCTTCCCGGCGGAAAAATATTCCATGTTTACTCCAGAAAGCACGGGGATTTGGAAAGGGATTACAACTATTTCAGGATGCTTCCCGAATTTTATTCCCAGGGAAACGGCAATTTCAGGGATGTGAACCAGAACAGGAGATGCGACCCGTTCTTTACGCCTTATGTAGGCGCGGAGAGCATTGTGAAGTTTTACAGCCTGATTCAAATCGACGGATATAATCCGCTGGCTGTGGAGAAAGTGACATACACGCTGGCCGAAGAAAAGGCGGGTGACATTTTTGACCCGCTCAGTCAAGAAACAAAGGAAGAACTGTTGAGCTTCTTAAGCAAACCTTTTACACCCGGCGCGTTCTTTGCAAAGATGGATGAACTGGGCATTCAGGACGTGGAAGAAGAGGAAGCATATTTTGCAAAAGTGATGGAGCAGGCGGACGACGCTATCAATGCAGATTTTGGAGAGGGGTATTGGAGCGACCACTGGACATACAATCTGGATTTGGTTGAAAACTACCTGAACATATTCCCGGAAAAGGAAGAGGAACTTCTTTTCCATACGCCAATCACCTACTACAGGACGCAGGTTCCCATTCTGCCGAGAAGAAAGCGTTATGCCAACACGGAAAACGGCATCAGGCAGTATTATTTCCTGGATGAAAAGAAGAAATTGAAAAATGGCGAGAAGCTTCTGAAGGATATGTTCGGAAAAGGCAAGGTAGTGGAATCTACCTTGTTTGAAAAGCTGATTCTGCTCTGTGCGACAAAGTATGCGGCTCTGGACTCATATGCAATGGGTGTGGAGATGGAAGGGGGAAAACCCGGCTGGTACGACGCCTTGAACGGCATGCCGGGTCTGTTCGGTTCTTCCATGGCAGAGTCCTGCGAACTGGCAAGGACGATTGCGTTTACCCTCGATATGGCCAGAAAGTATCACGTTTCTGTGGAATTACTGGCAGAAACAGCAGCTTTGTTTAAGCAGATGGGCAGCATCACTTTAAAATATAAGGAAGACATTGCGGTAAAATCTGAGTTAATCGGTTTCTGGAACAGCAGGAACGATGCAAAGGAGGACTATTGGGACAAAACCTTTAACGGCATCAGCGGCGCAAGGGAAGAAATAGCGGCGGAGGAGCTGATATCCGTATTGGAGATGATGCAGCAGACAGTTCTTGGCGGCATCAAGAAAGCCTGCGCGCTGGAAGACGGCATTTGTCCGACCTACTTTACTTATGAGGTAAAGGACTTTACAGAGGATAAGGAGGGCATTTATCCGGAACATTTTGAGGTAAAGAAAGTGCCTCTCTTCCTGGAAGGTCCGGTTCGTTTCCTGAAACTGGAAAATACCATGAATACCAAGCAGGAATTGTACGCAAATGTTAAGAAGAGCGATTTGTATGATGACGTCCTGAAAATGTACAAAGTCAATGCGTCCTTAAAGGATGCGTCCTTTGAACTGGGAAGGGCTAAGGCATTTACGCCCGGCTGGCTGGAAAATGAATCTATCTGGCTTCATATGGAATACAAGTATCTGCTTGAACTGATTAAATCAGGTATGTACCCTGAGTTTGCCGAGGATTTCCACAAAGCGGCGATACCGTTTTTGAATCCGGAAGTATACGGAAGGAGCATATACGAGAACTCTTCCTTTATTGCAAGTTCCAAAAATCCGAACAAGGCTTACCACGGACAGGGCTTTGTGGCAAGGCTGTCCGGCTCCACGGTGGAATTTTTACAGATGTGGATACTGATGATGTTTGGCAGGCTCTTTACCTATGAAAACGGAAAGTTGATACTCACCTTTACTCCCGTGCTGCCCGCTTATCTGGTAGGAGAGGAAAAAAGGGTAGAAGCCGTGTTCTTAGGAAGCACCAGGGTCATTTATGAAATGGAAGAGACCCGGGATTATTTCCCTGGCAGCTATAAAGCGGCTTCCCTGGAACTGCTTTACAAGGATGGCAGTACATTTAAGACCGTGCAGGGCTGCCTGTCCGGAACCGTGGCTGAGGATGTCAGAAACGGAAAAGTATCAAGAATTGTGGTTAAGCTGGTATAAGCAAAAGCATTTTGCACAAATCAAACGGTGTTTTTTAGTGTGTTATTGTCTAAAGTGCCGGACGGACAAAATGAGTTTGAGGTGTACATTCTATAAAAACTGTATGTTTTGTATAAAAAAATGACACCTTTTTAAAAAAAGTGTAATTTTATTGGCTTTCTTACAAAAGTATAATTAAACACGTAAACAGTGAAACATAATTCACAATGTTTCAAAAAAAGGAGGATAAGTTATGAAACTTAAAAAGTTAACAGCGTTATTGTTGGCTGGTCTTATGGCTCTTTCATTAGCAGCCTGCGGCGATGACAATACTGACGCTAACACACCGGCTACCAGCGGTTCTAACGACACCAACGTGAGCACCACTCCGGCAGATGATAACACCACCACTCCGGCAGATGACACTGCATCTGATTTGAGCGGCAAGCTGGTAATCTGGACACTGGCAGCAGACCTTGAGCAGTTTGCTGACCGTTTCAAAGAAATGAATCCTGGCGTAAAGACAGAAGTAGTTGTTATCGCACCTGCTGACTATCCTACCAAGGTAGAAGCAGCCCTGCTTGGCGGCGCAAAAGAGCCCGACATCATCGTTGGTGAGCCTCAGATGCTTGAGTCTATGTATGATGCAGGTTTCTTTGAGGATTTGAACCAGGCTCCTTACAATGCACAGGACTATGCAGGACAGATTGTTGATTACGTATGGGAAGTTGGACAGGATGCTGACGGTATCCAGAGAGCAATCTCTTACCAGATTACTCCTGCAGGCTTCTTCTACAGAAGAGACATCGCTAAGACTGTATTCGGAACAGATGACCCGGCAGAAATCGGCAAACTGTTTGCTGACTATGACACCATTCTTGAAACCGGTAGAACCTTAAAAGAAAAAGGTTACAGAATCTTTGCTTCCGACGCTGAAATCAGCTACTTCTCCGGCGACTCCGCATGGGTTATCGATGAGAAGCTGAACTTAGACCAGTCCAGAATCGATTACATGGATATGTCCGTTGCACTGTATCAGGAAGATTTGACTGCATACGCAGCACAGTGGGCAGCACCTTGGTATCAGGCTATGAAAGGCCCCGTACCTATCCTGACTGCTGAAACCCAGTGGGGTACTGATGATATGCCTATCTGGAATGGTGAAGATGCTTTCGCAGAGGCAACAGAAGGTATGGAAACAACAGAAGTATTTGCATTCGGCCTTCCTGCATGGGGCGTTCTGACACTGAGAGACAACTGTGGCGACACCTCCGGTCTCTGGGGCGCATGCGCTGGTCCTGCTTACGGCTTCGGCGGCGGTACCTTCATCGGTATCAGCTCCCAGTCTGAAAGAAAAGACCTGGCTTGGGAATTTGTTAAATTCTGTACTCTGAATGAAGAAACCGCTGACTGGTGGATTGAGAAATCTCAGGGTGATACCGTATCTCTGGTTTCCGCACTGGAGAAACATGCTAATGACGGTAACGAAACATACGGCGGACAGCAGCTGTACGCATTCTGGTTAGAGCAGGCAGAAGGCATTGACTACTCCAAGGTTACCATGTATGACAAGGCAATCGGCGATGCATGGGGAAGCGCTATTTCCGCTGTAAAGACCGGTGAGAAGACCAAAGAGCAGGCTATCAGCGATTTCTATGATGAAGTTGCAGCTACCTACCCTAATCTGACTATCGAAAGATAATAAGATAATAAAGTGTAAGGTTATACCATACGGAGTGAGGGGCCATAAACCCTTCACTCTGATTTGGGGTAGATAGGCTTCTGCCCTATACATAAATTATCAACGGGGGTAATGCATATGGATGGAACCAATCAGACTACACAGAAACCAAAAAAAATGCGAAATGTAAACAACACTGCATACTGGATGATACTACCATTTGTGGTGGTCTTTCTGGTATTCAGCGTTTATCCGGTGCTTCGGACCCTGCAGCTTAGTTTTACCGACTACAGAGGGTACGGGGAGCTGAATTTCACGGGAATCACGAACTATCTTCGTGTATTCAAGGATAAGTATTTCTGGCAGGCATTGCTGCATACGATTAATATCTGGGTGCCCAATATTGTGTTACAGCTCAGCCTTGCATTCCTTTTGACTATTGTATTCAGCGACATGAAATACAAAATCAAGGGTCTTCCGTTTTTCAGGGCGGTTTATTATCTGCCCAACATCATTGCAGCTACTTCTATAGCATTCCTGTTTAAGACTCTTTTAGACTGGAGATTCGGTACGATTAATCAGATTTTACAGAAAGTAGGGGTGACAAACCCTATAGACTGGATGGGTACACCGACGATTACTCCTTATGTTATTTCCGTAATCAGTGCGTGGATGTGGTTCGGCAACTCCTTCATTATGCTGATGGCAGGCGTGCAAGGTATTCCCACTGATTATTATGAGGCAGCCGCCATCGACGGCGCCGGACGCTGGAAACGTTTCTTTAAGATTACGCTTCCCTTGCTGAAGCCCATTTTGCTGTATGTATCCATTACATCCTTTATCGGTGGTCTGCAGATGTTCGACCTTCCGTTCCTGATGTGTAACGGTGTAAAGGGCGACCCTTACGGTTCTACCCAGACCATGGTTATGTACATGTATAAGTTTGGTTTTGATACCAGACCGAAACAGGTGGGATATGCGTCCGCGATTGCTTATGTGCTATTCCTTCTCATATTGATTGTATCCCTGATACAGTTTAAAGTCATGAATAAGAAGGAGGATTAAAATATGGCAACGAAGATTAAAAAAGCGATTTTATATATACTTTTGATTCTTTTGGCAGTTACCTGCCTGGTACCCTTTTTGCTGATGATGGTCAACTCCACCAGAAGCGCAACTGAAATCATGACATCCTTTACCTTGATTCCGGGTCACAACTTGAAGGAAAACTGGGATTTGGTATTTAGTTATTTCAATCTGTTCCTAGGTTTCTGGAACAGCTTAAAGGTTGCGATTCCCGCTACGATTTTGGGCGCATATTTTTCAGCGCTTACGGCGTACGCCATGGCGGTATATAAATTTAAAGGAGAAAAAATATTATTTTATGTAATCGTCATATTCATGATGATTCCCGGACAGTTGGGATTGATTGGTTTTTACAATCTGGTATCCGCACTGCACTTGACAGACTCCTATATTCCGTTGATTATTCCTGCAATTGCGGCGCCCGGTACAGTATTTTTCTTAAGACAGTATGTGCTTTCTGTGCTTCCCATGGAGCTTTTGGAGGCAGCCAGGATTGACGGCGCAAGAGAACTGCATATATTCCACAAGATTGTGTTCCCGATTATGGCGCCCGGTGTTGCAACCATGGCAATCGGCGGTTTCATCGGCAACTGGAACTCCTATCTGGTTCCGTTGATTCTGTTAAACACACCGAAGAAATTTACCCTGCCGGTTATGATTTCTTCCCTGAGTGCATCGCAGAACATTGCGTCTAATCAGGGCGCTACTTATCTGGCGGTTGCCATATCGGTTATCCCGATTATGATTGTGTTCTGCTTCTGCTCTAAGTACATTATCAGCAGTATTTCTGCAGGTAGTGTAAAGGGCTGATGCATAATAAAGCTTTTTCATTTGGCTGAATAACAGCCACTTCTCCTAAATATAATATATAGCGCATTTTTAAGTGCAAGGGCAGTAAAATGCTCGTGCACTTAAGTGCGTTTTTTGCGTTTTTACATTTTTATTAAGAAAGAGGATTTTATGGGCAAAGTAGGCAGCCGGTTCAGGCATACAAAACTATATAGGAAGCTGACTTATTTCTGCCTGTTTCTATTTATGATTCCGGTTCTGGCAGTATCTGTTTGGCTTTTTATAGTGCAAAAGGAATACAGGGTATGGATTATTCCTGTTACCATAGCGATATTCGGCATTATGTTTTTTCTCATTCATCTGGTGTTAAAGAGCCTTCTCAGGCCATTTTACAACATGCTTTCGGATGTGAGGGTGGTACAGCAGGGGGAACTGAATGTGGAAGTGGATGGCGCAGGGTTGGATGAAGTGGAAGAACTCCGCATCCGTATGGCAAGAATGTTAGACCTTATCAAAGAATTGACGGACGCCAATCTAAAGCATGAAATTCTGGTGAAAAACACAGAAATAAGGGCCTTGCAAAATCAGATAAATGCTCATTTTATCTATAATGTTCTGGAGTCTATAAAAATGATGGCGGAAATAGATGAAAAATATGATATTTCCGATGCCATAACCGCTTTGGGTAAATTACTGCGTTACAGTATGCGGTGGGTATCCGGCAATGTGACGGTGGCGGATGAATTGGAGTACATTCGTAATTATCTGAGTTTAATCAATCTTCGTGTAGATTATGATATTTATCTGGCTGTGAAAGTGCCGGAACTGATATGCCGGCAGGAGATACCCAAGATGTCCCTGCAGCCGATTGTGGAAAACGCCATATATCATGGGATAGAGCCTATGGCCGAAGACACCAATATTTATATTAAAGGAGTTGTGGAAGGCGATGACTGTATCATAGAGATTACAGACGCAGGCAGGGGAATGAATGAGGATGAAATAAACATCTTATACAGGAGACTGAAAGGAGAAGTAGAGACTTCAGGAGGCTCGGGCAACGGTATCGGACTGAAAAATGTGCAGGATAGAATCAGAATGAGTTTTGGAGAAAAATACGGCTTGGAAATAGCGTCAAAACCCGGATGTTATACAAAGGTGAAAGTACGTATTCCAAGGACATATGATTAATGGCAGCAGGAAGGGAAGACAGATGCATACATTATTGATTGTGGAAGACGAAAAACTGATTCGACAGGGGATTAAAACTATGGTACAGCGCTGTGGCGTTCCCATAGACAATATTTTGGAATGCGGAAATGGTGAGAGAGCATTGGAGATATTGAAAATGCAGGATGTGGACGTGCTTTTTACGGACATCCGCATGCCGAAAATGGACGGCATTGAACTGGTAAAAGCGATACAGGAGCTGCCGCATGTGCCGTTAACGGTGGCAGTAAGCGGATATGACGATTTCACTTATGCTGTTGAGATGCTCCGGCTGGGGGTCAGGGAATACATCCTGAAACCGGTAGACAGGGATAAGGTAAAAGAAGTGCTGGAAAAACTCAACAAAGAAATTATGGAAAAAGAGGAGAGCAGCCGACAGGACTGGAACATTGGCTGTCAACAGTTGAAATATGCTATTTTAAATGAGAAACTGACGGATACGGAGAGAGATTTGATTATCAGGCAGTACGGTAAAACTTTCTTTTCGGAAGAGTATCTGGTGGTATGTGCGAACAACACCGGCGGGGAGATGGGAACTGCCCATGACAGGCCGTATATTTATTTGAGCGATGTGGTGGAAAACGAATTGTATATAACGGACGCTTCTTATCTGCCGGTTTTACTCAGGGAAGAATTGAAAAACCGATATGTAGGGGTCAGCTCCCTGCATTTTGGGTTGGAGGCTATAAAGGAAGCGTATGCGGAGGCTCTGACGGCAAGGAAAGAGTCCTTTTACCTCTGTAAGCACGTCACCAAATTTGAGGAAATGGTTACCAGAAAAGCGGCAGTACTGCACTTGGAAGAGTCTGTCATAGGACAGATTGTACAGTTGCTGGGAACAGATAAGTACGAGGACGCCATCAGGCAGCTTTCCCGCATTTATAAAAATGCGAAATTGGGAGGATATGAAGCAGGCGATATGGAAAAAGGAATGCGCCTGCTTCTGGATGGCATACTCTCCACATATGCCAATATTCTGGAAACGGACAGGAGGGAAGTAAAGTCATTTTATGAAATTTACTGCTATGGCTGTCTGGAGGATTTGGAAAGAGATATTCTGGAATGGCTTTTACATTTTTGCGATACGCTGAACAGCCGGTTTGACGATTATAAAAATAAACAGAAAATTCAGCAGGCGGTGACATATATCAAAGAAAATTATGACAAGGATTTGAACATGGCTGTGGTCTCCAACCATATTTCCATGAACTATTCTTTGTTTTCCTATGTATTTAAACAGTACACGGGCAGTAATTTTGTCAATTACTTGAAAGAAATCCGTATTGAGGAAGCGAAAAGACTGCTGGAGGATACCGATATGAAAATTATTGATATCAGCGGACGTGTCGGATATGAAAACGAAAAACACTTCATGAAGACCTTCAAGGCAGCCTGCGGGGTATCTCCGACGGAATACCGCAAGAACATGCAGTTTAAGGAAAAAGGCTGAAGGCTTCTAATTGAAGAGTGACAGCAGTAAAAAAAGAAGCGTTTTTAAAAGCGCTTCCTTTTTTATTATTTTTCAGGCTGTTTTTTTATGACCTGTTTGACTTTATTTTTCTTCTCCCTGTACATAGCCATATCCGCGTCTTTAAACATGTCTGCAAGTTCGGAAGGGGAGGAGGGAATCCTGATGCAAAAGCCGCTGCTGGCCTGAATCAGGTAGTCTTTGGTATGGAGCTTGTTATAATTGTCCAGATATTTCTGGACTTTATCGATAAGCTGCAATGCTTTGTCCTGTGTGTAGCCGACGGCAAGCACCTGAAATTCATCGCCGCCCTGACGGGAGCATAAATCACCCTCTTCAATGGAGCTTTCCAATGCGTGGGCAATCACCTGTATGGCAAAGTTGCCTTCCGCATGTCCGAAGGTATCATTGATAAGCTTCAGACAGTCCAAATCGTACATGACAATCAGAACCGGAAGTTTTTCCGCTACCGCTTTTTCCACAAGGGGCTGGTATGCAATCTTAAAGCCCTGCCTGTTGAGCAGCCCCGTCAGTTCGTCTTTTGTATAGATATCTTCCAGACGCCCAACCAATAACCCCAGATTTTTCTTATCACAGATATTTTGCAGCATCGTATTTACATTCATGAGCCAGGATAAGAAGTGAAAAGAATACCCAGGCCTGTCGTTTTTGAAGGAGAGGGCAAGGTAGCCAAAACATCTCTCTCCGAAAAACAGGGGAGCATATACAAAGGAAGTGGAAAGACCGTCATATAAGTAATCAGGCAGAATATTATGTTTGGTAAAGGTACATTCCGGAAGCCTGTTTCCGTCTTTGATGGCAAGTTTTAAAAGTACCGTATCGGAATCATATTCGTCCTCATCAGTAAGGGTGATTTCCCTGATATGGCTGGAAACACTGTCCCATCCTTCATAAAGGCAGAGATAAAATTCCCTGCAGTCAGTCAGGTTTTCGACAAATTGGGCAATGAGGTTCATGCCTTGGTCAACATCGTCCACGCCTTGCAGGTTTGCAGACATATACATATCTGAAATAACATTTTTTTCCAGGGAAGCAATATGGCTGTCCAGTTTTCTGCTGTAGGAGAAGTCGGATAGGGAACGGCTGGAGGAACAGCCACAGGAAGTCCCGTAACTGGGTTTTGCATATACGGTAATATTTGGCTCTATGGTTTCACCATGGAACAGGCGGGATAACTGCTCTACAGCCTTTTCGCCCAGTTCATCTATCGGGAAAGTAACCGAGGTAAGAACAGGAGAAACATTTTGTCCGAATTCCAAGGTATCACAGCCCGTAACGGCAATGTCGTCGGGTACATTCAAACCACGTGCTTTTAGCATGGAAATAACAATAAGCGCAATCTGGTCGTTATAGCAGACTATGGCTTCCGGATGAGGTTTGCAGTCCAAAATCCGGTCCACGGCATCTCCTATGCTTTCAGGAGTAGTATCACAGGAAAACAGGCAATCCTCAAACGGCAGGGAAAGCTCTTTCATACCGTTAATAAAAGCCTGCTGTCTGGGCTGATTGAAAGCAGCTTCCTGTATGCAGCCTAAGTAACAAATGCGTCTGTAATGATGTACTTTATTTAAGTGGATTACTATCTCAGTGATTGGCTTATGGTTCTCCAAAACAACACTGGGGTAACCGGAATCTTTTTTATTAATATTTATTATGGGGCAGGTAAACTTCGTTTTCAGCAGATTTAGAATATCTTCTTCTAAGGAAGTCTGCAGGTAGGTACCGGAGGCCAGGATGAAACCGTCATAGTTATCCGGCCGGGGAATCTGCAGGATACTGGTTTCACCGATGCCGTAATCCCCCAGGTTTTCTCCGTCGTTGGACGCAAAAATATCTACCATATAGCCATATTCAGCAGCTTTTCGTGTGACGCCCGTACTGAGCCGGGTCTGGTAGTCGCCATAGATATGTGAAATAAACAAACCGATTCTTTTCGTATGATACATAGTAACCTCCCAAGCTGCGTATAGAGATTAAAATACTCATTATTATTTTACTCTTTTCTGAGTAGAAAAGCAATGAAAAAAGAAATTTGACGGTAAAATTAAAATTATAGCTTGCTTTGGGAAGTTGTTTTGTGTTATAATACATATCGTTGATGCGGCAAATGGTTTTACGGATTGAACAGGCCGTACATAAAGGGGAATAGTACAGCGGTAGTGCGGCGGTCTCCAAAACCGTAAACGGGGGTTCGATCCCCTCTTCCCCTGCTGGACAGGAGAGGCAGTCGTGATATGATTTTCCTGTTCGTTATTATGAATAAGGCGCGTTTGCGCACCATAAGCGGAAGTGCTGGAATTGGCAGACAGGCAAGACTAAGGATCTTGTGTTGGTTACAACGTGTGGGTTCAAGTCCCATCTTCCGCAGTAAAAAAGGAAACCTTGCGAATGATGGGGTTTCCTTTTTCATTTATGAATCAATTAAACTTTTCTGCCTGCAATTCTTTTTCTAAAAACTGCTTTATGTACGGATTGTTTTCCTCGCTCAATGCAGGCTGAAAAGCCATGTAACGGCATTTCTGATACCGTTTGCCGTCCAACACAAAGGTATAACCCATTTTGCATTTCGGATTGCAGTCATCGGGATTGATAAGCCGTTTGCAGTCGGACGCTTTTTGGATTTCTTTTTTAGCTTTTTCGGGAAGTGCGTCGAGAAAACTTTGGTACTCTCCTATATGTTCGGGATAAATGCGGAGCTTCATCCCCGTTTTTCGGGACACAAAGGTTGCCAAAGTTCGTTTGCTGCCGTTTAACACATAGGACACAATATAGCCGCTTTTTTGCAACTTTATGTCACACTTACAGCCATTTCCTGTTAGATACTCGTTGATTTGATTGACAAAGCTTCGGAAACGCCCATCAACTGTTTCCATAAACATAGTAAAATTTTCGTCCATAATTTCCTCCGTTATCCCTTTTTCTTGACTACGGGTATCCATACCTCATATTGTGCGTTCTGTGGGTCTGGATTTAAGTAAACCTCAATATCGGGGGCATTGGCATATTCATATCCGGAGGTTGGAAGCCACTCTGTTATAATGCGCTGTTCCAATTCCTGTATTGACTGATTTGTACCTGTTCCGGAAAAAATTGCCCAAGTAGATGCAGGCACGGTATATTCTTCAAACCCATCGCTGTTTTTTGTACTGGAAACGGCAATAAAGTATTTCCATTGTTCTTCATCATTGCAGGCACTCACGCCCAAAAGTCCCATTGGCGGCGTATCCATCATTCCTGCCAATTTCTGTATGGTTCCATTTTCAGACGCTTCCTGCCACATCGTGGGCACAACCATAAAATTACTCTCGATTTCCTTATCAAGCGGTGCAGAAACGCCAATGATGCGGAATGCTTCTTTTGTTTCAATTCTGTAATTCATTTCTGTCGCTCCTTTCACAGCGATTCTAAATACAATGGGGGAAAAACACTTAACGGGTACGCCCTCGCCTTTCACGGAAGACGGAGCTATCCCGTGAAAAGACTGGAACGCCCTGTTAAATGCAGTCGGGGAACGGTAACCGTATTTCTCTGCAATATCTATAATCCGTTCATTTCCACCCTGCAGGTCTACCGCCGCCAAAGACATTTTTCTTCTTCGGATATATTCTGCCAGGGAGATGCCCGCCATATAAGTAAACATCCTCTGATAGTGATAGGCGGAGCAGCAGGCAATCCGCCCAAGCTGTTCATAGTCTATTTCGCCGGTTAAATGTTCCTCAATATAATTCATGCTTTCGTTTAGTCTTAGGACCCATTCCATGAAAACCTCCTTATCCGCATATATTATGCTTTGCAGACATATATTTACCTTTCTTATTATAAGGCTTTTTTTAAAAGATTCCTCTCTATCCTTGCACAAAAAAGAGAGGCGGCTGTCAGTTAATTGATATATGGACATTATACAACAAATCTTGTGTTTTGATGCTGTTTTCTGTTATACTGAATATAATCATAACAATTCGAAGGTGCGGGGTATGCAGATTTCAGATAACTGTATTGATGGCGGCAAGGCTTTTGACTGGGGGAAAACATCTGCGGACTATGCAAAGTACCGCGATATTTATCCGCAGGAATTTTATGACAAAATAGTAAACCGGAAACTGTGCATCCATAATCAGAGCGTTCTTGACGTTGGCACGGGGACGGGAGTGCTTCCCAGAAACATGTACCGTTACGGCGCGAAATGGACGGGCGTGGACATTTCGGAAAACCAGATTGAGCAGGCAAAAATCCTTTCGGAAGGCATGGATATAGACTATTTTGCAATACCCACGGAAGAATTGGATTTTCCCAAAAACTCATTTGATGTAATCACGGCATGCCAGTGTTTTGTGTATTTTAAGCATGAGCAGGTAATCCCCAGGTTTGTACATATGTTAAAGCCAAACGGGCGTATCCTTGTGATGTATATGGCATGGCAGCCGTCCGAAGATATGATTGCCGGGGAAAGCGAAAAGCTGGTATTAAAATACAATCCTGCATGGAGCGGTGCGGGAGAAAAGATGCATCCGGTATGGATACCGGACTGTTACAATGAACAATTTGACATTGTTTACCGCGAGGAATATCCGTTGGAGGTGCCTTTTACCCGGGAAAGCTGGAATGGCAGGATGAAGGCCTGCAGGGGTATCGGCGCGTCCCTGACTGGGGAAGAGGTTGCCGCATGGGAGAAGGAACATAAAAGGATGCTTGCCGAAATGGCTCCCGAAAGGTTTACGGTCCTGCATTACGGCGCTGTCGCAGAGTTGAAATTAAAAGGTTAGTGTGGTATAATAACATTATATAGAAGGTAGGTATACATCCGTTTTTATCTCATTACAGGCAACAGATGAAGGGGGGATGTTTTATGCGTCATGACATGGCAGTATTGGCGACTAACCACCTGAAAAGGGCACAGGAGGATTTACAGTCAGCAGAATCTAAAATCAGCGATGGATGTTATAAAATAGCAATCAATCATTCTTGTTATGCTATTTTTTTCTCCCTGCTTGCGGTAAACACCCTTGATGGATTCGAGGAGGTAGAACAGACGGCGCTGTTAACCCACTTTAACCGGTATTTTGTACATACGGGCGCCTTTGGCACGGAAATGTATAACATGATTGATTCTGTATACAGTGTCAGGGATAAATGCGACAATGATGATTTTTACATCTCCACTAAGGGAGAAGCGGAGGAGCAGTTGGAAAAGGCGCAGAAATTTGTGGAGAGCGTTAAGATATATCTTAAAAAGAAGTAGCCAAAAAAATGTCCCGAAAGCGATAGTTTTACTTTCGGGACATTTTTTTGGATGGTTATTGATTTTTTTCCGCCAAAAACTCCTCCACAAGACGGCGCACATTTTCCAGACAGGCGCCGCAGACGGTACCCGCTCCGGTGATTTCCTGCACTTCTTCCAGCGATGCAGCGCCGTTTTCCACTGCGTCCTTAATCATGCCGTTTGTAACATTCATGCAATAGCAGACGGTTTTATCAAGATTCATATGAATGTCTCCTTTTTTGTTTCTTTATTTCTTAAAAGTTTCTGACATATTTCTTAAATATTATTTCCACTTTTAAAGTTTTTAGTGTAGAAAAAGGTTAAGTTATGGTAAAATTTTAATGACACATGAAAAGAGCATCAGGAGGGAGATTATGGGAAAACGTATTACAGCAATTTTAATGGTATTTTTATTATTGCTTGGCGCCTGTGGCAGCCGGCCGGCCGGGAATCCGGGAAATGACGTGCAGGCTACGGATAACGCGCAGTCGGGCAGCCAGGACGAGATAAGGTGGAAGCTGGAGGAAACAAAGCTTCCGGATGCCGACGAAGTCTTGAAGGCCGTCCTGCCCGAAGGGAGCAGCTTTTATGCGGTGTCGCACGATATGTCAGGGGAGTCCGTATACCGCTTTGTAATGATGGCAGAAGACTCATCTGCGGAAGGGGCACAGTTGGGCATCTGCATACAAAAACTGTCCGCGCCGTATACCGAATGGGAGAATTATCCTGTTTATTTGGAGGAAACGGTGGGAGATGGCTATGCCGTGCAGTCCATTGCACTGCGGGAGGATGGAAGCGTCTGTATGCTGGCCAATAAACCGGAGGAGCAGGGCAGTGCATACAGGCTTTTATGGACGCAGGATAGTGGAGTGAAAACGGAGAGCATATCCAGCGATTATCTAGATAAAAATTTCTGGAAAGACATAAGAGTGGAAAGCTATGTGGATGGAAGCAACAACGCTTATTTTATGACAGATTCGGGTGTGCAGTGCTTTGATGAAACATTTGGGGAAAAGAAAGATTGGATAAGCACAGGGTATATCTGGCAGATTGCAGAGCCCAAAGGGGCGGACGGGCAGGTATATCTGTGCGGCGGCAACATAGAAAACAAATTCAGCATCTATACGATGAAAAGCAACGAGCCTGTTATGAAATCAGACGATGCCTACATGACTTTTACCGATAAGGTTGTCTTTACCGGAGAGGCTGAAGGTCTTCTGTGCAATATATCGGGGGGAATCTGGCATTTTGATATGAAAGAGGGAACGATTGAGAATGTGTTCTCATTCTGGGATAAGGGATATTCTTTTGAAAGAGTTTGTGCAGCTTCCCTTGATGCGGAAGGAAACCTGCTTATGCTGATGTCTGCAGGGGATGAATACAGTCTGGTAAAGAGGGTTGTGGATGATACGTGGCAGGACAAGGTGACTCTGGAACTGGCAACGATGTATTCCGACCCATATTTGAGCAGAGCAGTGGTAGATTTTAACTTACAGAGTGACGAGTACTATATTGAACTGCGGGAGCGCGGGGAAGACGAGTGGTATGAGGATTATTTGGCTACCATAAAGATGGAAGTCAGCAGCGGCGGCGGCCCCGATATTCTGACCAGTTCAGCGATAGATTTTTATGCTGCGGCGAAAAAAGGATTTTTGCGGGATTTGACGCAGGATTTTGCAGGCGAGCAGGAAGGGATGCTGGTGAACCTTGAAAAGTACGGACTGGTAGATGAGGCGAGATATATTATCCCGTACAGCTTCTCTGTGGAAACCCTTACTGTTTCCGGGGAAGTTGTGGGGGATAAAGAAAGCTGGACAACGTGGGAAATGATGGAATATCTGGAGGCAGGCGGATATGAAAGGGCGGTAACCCGCATGGAAAGCTATGAGCTTTTCTGTCTTTTAGCCCTCAGGTCAAGCCTGATTGACTGGGAAAACGGAAAGTGTTACATGGACAGCGAGGAAGCAATTGCGTTGCTGGAATTTGCCGGGAATTACGGAAAACCAGATTCTATGGAGAGTTGTTATAAGGATGTTGCTGAGGGAAGAACCTTTGCAGTCCGGGATTATATATTTGACATACCGGTCGTAGAGCCTATAACGGAATCCCTGTTTGAAGGAAATGCCGTATATATAGGCTATCCGGTGGACAATCCGGCGTGGGAAAGCGGCAATATTATGTTTGCGGATGGTCTGTCCGTCAACCAATCCAGCAAATGTCCGGAGGGCGCCATAGCGTTTATCAAGTATCTCTTATCAGAAGAAGTGCAGGATGCAATTGCAAGAGGCGAATTTGGAGGGATTACATTGCCGGTGCGGGAGGACGCTCTGGAAAATGCATTCCGCTATGCAAAAGAAAGAACGGACTATGCCGAAGGTGTTATAGTGTCTTCCGGGGAATTTGAATATGAGCAAAGGTATTGCAGTGATGAATATCTGGAAGAGGTGAGAAGAGTGATTCAGGACGCCAGACCGGAGACCGTATACGTGGAAGATGTGTGGAATATTATCGTTGAAGAAACCGAGGCTTTTTATCAGAGTGAAAAAAGCGCCGAGGAAGTCTGCTCCAGTATGCAGCAGAGATTACAATTGTATTTTGAAGAAATAAAATAAGCCTTAACCGGGTTCCCCGCTTTTTATACCAGTGGGGAACCTGATTTGTTTCCGGGTTTCCGTATTTTGCAAAGCGGCAGCCCGGGCGTGCATTTGTTCCAACAGGACGCGCTCTCGCTCGGGTAAAAACACAGCGGTACGTAAGATGTCAAAAGACGACATCTAAGTACCGGTGTTTTTACACGGTCCTTTATGGAATCAAATGCACGCCCGGGCTGCCGCCTTGCAAAATACGGAAGCGCCGGGATTTATTATTGCTTTTTTCTTCATAAAGTGGTATATTATGCAGGTAATTGTAATAAAAATGCATTTATATCGAGGAGGAAAAAATATGAAAAAATTATTGGCAGTTGGAATGATGATTGTACTTTCTGCGACTGCATTGGTTGGATGCGGCAAGGATAAGGCGGCGAGCGGCAATGCGGCAGACGGTGCGGTAAAGGTTATCGACATAGAGTTAACCGATGAGGAATATGCGTTTGGTGTGGACAAAACCCAGCCGGAGCTGCTGGAATCTGTCAATGCATTTATCAAGGAGATTCAGGAAAACGGTACGTTTGACGCTATTTGCAACAACTATTTCGGGGACGGCACACCCGTAGCGGTTACTTCAGCGGCTTATGATGAGAGCAAGGACCAGCTTGTGGTAGCTACCAACGCGGCGTTTGAACCGTTTGAATATACACAGGGTGACAGCTATTACGGAATTGACATGGAAATTGCCAAGGCATTGGCAGATTACCTGGGAAAAGAGCTGGTAATCCAGAATATGGAATTTGACGCGGTATGTCTTTCCGTGGGACAGCAGAAATGTGACGTTGCCATGGCCGGCCTGACGATTAAGCCGGACAGGGAAGAGTACGTAAACTTTTCCGTGCCTTATTACAGTGCGTCCCAGAAACTGATTGTACTTTCCGAAAACACGGAGTTTGACGGTTGTACGGATGCTGCTTCCGTGGAAGCCATCCTGAGTGCAAAAGACGGCAGCGTAAAGGTGGGCGTGCAGAACGGTACAACAGGCCAGTTCTATTCTGAAGGAGATGCTGACTGGGGCTTTGACGGTTTCCCGGTACAGACCGTCGGTTATAAAAACGGCTCCCTTGCAGTGCAGGATTTGATAAACGGCAATATTCAGTACGTAATCATTGACTCTGCACCGGCGGCATGTATTACGGAAGCCATCAATAAAATGCAGTAAGTGTGCAGTAAAGATATAGCAAATTTGCAGTAAAGATACGGAGAAACCGGCATGGGTAATTTTTCGCAGAAAATTGATAAGTTCATAGAGATTTTTATTTCCCAGAACGGCTATGTGAGGGTGCTGGAGGGTTTGAAAAATACACTTTATATAGCTATCGTGGGACTGCTCATCGGTATCCTAATCGGTACGTTGATTGCCACGGTGAGGGTAATTCCCAAATACAAGGCGCTGCCGCGTATTTTAAACGGCTTTTGCAGTTTTTATGTGGGATTGTTCCGCGGCACGCCGATTGTGGTGCAGCTTCTGGTGGTTTACTATGTTTTGCTGCCCCTGATGGGAATCCGCATGAGCGGCGTACAGGTTTCCGTGCTGGTCTTTGGGTTAAACAGCGCTGCATATATATCGGAAATCATGAGGAGCGGGATTCTGTCCGTGGACCATGGACAGATGGAAGCGGGCCGGGCCGTGGGTCTCAGTTTTGGCACGACCATGATGAAGATTGTGATTCCCCAGGCGGTGAAGAATATCCTGCCCACCCTGGGAAATGAGTTTATTGCCTTGATTAAGGAAACTTCCGTTGTCAGCTTTGTAGGAGCGGCAGACCTTTATGTGGCGTTTAATTACATAGGCAGCAACAGTTATGAATTTATGGTGCCGTATCTGGTGATGGCAATTATCTATATCCTGATAGTGCTGATTATCAGCGTAGGAATCAAAATCATGGAAAGGAGCCTGAGGAAAAGTGATAGACGTCATTAATCTGGAAAAGCATTTTGAGGATAATAAAGTCTTAAGGGGCATCAACGTCACGATTGACAAGGGAGATATTGTGGTAGTTATCGGTCCCTCCGGCTCCGGCAAGAGTACGTTCCTGCGCTGTTTAAATTGTATGGAAGACCCTACGGGAGGGCAGATAATCTTTAACGGTGTGGATATCGCCGACATGAAGGTGGATATCAATGTACACAGAAGGCATATGGGAATGGTGTTCCAGCACTTTAACCTGTTTAACAACAAGACGGTCGTGCAGAACATCATGCTTGCCCCCGTGCATATCCGCTGTCAGGAGATTAAAAAAAGTAAAAGGAAAAATGCGTGGTTAAAGTTTACAAACCTGTTTCGGGGAAAGGACAAAAAGAAGGAGCTTTTTCCCGTGCCTGTGACGAAAGCGCAGATAAAGCAGGAGGCGCGTGAAAACGCTATGTCCCTGTTAAAGAGGATTGGCTTGGAGGAAAAGGCGGATGTCTATCCCTCCACACTTTCCGGCGGACAAAAACAGAGGGTGGCGATTGTGCGTTCCCTCGCCATGAATCCGGATGTCATCCTGTTTGACGAGCCCACCAGCGCGCTTGACCCGGAGATGGTGGGAGAAGTCCTGGATTTGATGAAAGCGCTTGCAAAAGAAGGCATGACAATGATTATCGTGACCCATGAGATGGGATTTGCCAAGGAAGTGGCGAACAAGGTGCTGTTTATCGATGAGGGGCAGATTCTGGAAAGCGCGGCGCCGAAGGAATTTTTTGAAAATCCGAAAAATCCAAGGCTGAAGGAGTTTTTGTCCAAGGTATTAGCGTGAAAAGTACTTCTAATAGCTCATGCCAGAGGGCATTTCGCTAAGAAGTACTAAGTTTCACGCCTGAGTTTTTGTGTTGCGGCGAAGCGGAGGCATGGCGGAAAGTTTGTTGCTTTTGTTGTTTTTTTGTCGAAAATGATAGCAGAAAGGTAGTTTCCTGAATATATTATAAAAAAAGGATAACGGAGAAACTACCATGAAATATCTTTATATTGCAGCAGGAATCCTGATAGTATTGCTGTTGCTTTGCATTATCTGGGTGCTTTGCCACAGGTATAGGGCAAGGTGTCTTGTCCGAATCAGGACGGATGAGGAAAAATGCAGGGATTTGAACAAAGCCGTAGGAACATTTGGCTTTAAATATGATATCTGTCAGGATATTTTCTATTCCAGAAGGGATGCCTGGCAGAGGGATATGGGGTACGGCAGGATTTATGACGAACATGCCATCGGCATGGGGATGCTTATAGACTGTGAACCCCTTTATTTTGTCTACAACAAAAAAAGTTATCTGTTTGAACTCTGGAAAGGCCAGTATGGTATCACAACCGGAGCGGAAATGGGCTTTTATGTTGCGGATGAAGTGGATACGGAACATCCCGAGAGGCTTTTTTACCGCAGCGTAGAGGATGAGGAAATGCTTTCCATGCGTTTTGTCTTAAGGAAGCGTGGGCGCATCCTTATGATGCGGGACGAGGTGCATTGGTGGCTGACCGGATTTGTGCTGGGAGAGCACTCGGATGCAGCAGAACTTGGTATAGAGGTTTCCATCGGTTTCCCGAATTACGGAATGCGCAATGCATTTTACGAGGCGCTGCTTCGTGCCGGTTACCACAAAGAGAATATCTGTGTGGAAGGCCTGTGTATCAGATTCAGTTTTACGAAACCGCATACCTGTCAGCCGAAGCATTGTAAACTCAGAATTTGCTGGGTACGCTGGAACAATAAGAGAAGATGTAAAAAGTATCTTCGGGTAACCGGAAAATTTGTACGGACTATCGACAGGGTGGACTATCTGGGCATGTGTTTCCCGGGACTTTACCGCATGCTTGGAAAACTTTGCAGATACCCGAAGAAAAAACGTTGCAAACCCGGATGCGGTAAAAGACGCCGCTGCTGCAGATAAATGAGCACGAAAAGCCGATTGGATAATCTGTACCGGGAAGCAGACAGAATCCGTGTAAGCGAATGTGCGAGAATAGTGTTAATGAGCGATTGTCACCGTGGCGTGGGAAACCACGGTGACAATTTTCTAAACAACAGGCATCTGGTATCCGCGGCCCTTTCCTATTATTACCAGAGGCAGTTTACCTATGTGGAACTGGGGGACGGGGATGAACTTTGGGAAAATCCCAACATGGGGATGATTATTCAGGAACACAGCGATATCTTTGAACTGTTGTCAAAGTTTTACCGAAGCGGCAGGTTTATCATGCTGTACGGCAACCATGACAGAAAAAAGGAAAAACAGCGGTTCATGGAGCGGTACTGTGAACGGTATTATCCGATACACAGGGACTGCCACTGTGAACTGTTTCCGGGACTGAAGGCGAAGGAAGGCGTTGTGCTGGATTTTGCGGAGAGCGGGTATCAGGTTTTTCTGGTGCATGGACATCAGGGGGATTTGATGAATGACACGCTCTGGAAGCTGACGCGTTTTCTGGTACGCCATGTGTGGCGAAAGCTGGAACTTTGGGGCGTGCAGGACCCCACCAGTACGGCGAAAAATTACAGGAGAAAAAAGAATACGGAGAAGAGGCTGGCAAAATGGGCGGATGAAAACGGCATTATGCTGGTGGCGGGCCATACCCACAGAGCAGCGCTGCCAAAGCCCGGGGAATCGCTTTACTGCAATGACGGAAGCTGCGTCCATCCCAGCGGCATTACGGCGCTGGAAATAGAAAACGGCTTCCTGACGCTGGTAAAATGGAGCGTGGACACCCGGATGGACAGGAGTATGTATGTGGGCAGGGAGGTTCTGGCAGGGCCGACGAGATTGAAGGAATATTTTTTGTCCTGAGCCTTTTTGCATTTGGGTCACGTCTGTCTGGGGTGGTTAAGTCAGGCAGACGTGGCTGCCTGACTTAACCTAATTCTGCCGGGTTTCAGTAATATTACGATTATCGTTACCGAATATTTCAACCCGGTTATTTTTCACTAAATACCTTTTCCATTATTGAATAGAATATTATTTATGTTTTAATTTATTTCGCTTTCATGTAAGTCTTGTCGGATTTATGGTTGAATTACTTCACGATTTTGTATGGGAAAGTTTAGATGAAAGTCTACTAGCTTTATCCTCATATAATTCGATAGCTTCATTTGTATTACCTTTTAATGCCAATGTACTTGTTAACCCTAAAATTATCCCCGGTTTATTTGGATAAATCAGCAATATATCCTGATAAATGTTTTCAGCAGAATCATGATTTCCAGTTCAGAATTAATTGACCAATTAGAAAATGGGGGCTTTACATATGCCCAAGCATCATATGGTACATTCCAAAACTGACTATAATGTAAAGTATGTCGTCATTGTTATATAATATAAAATATATTGACAACTAATTTTGCAAATTGTACTATTATCTTGTAATTTATGTTTACTTGTTGTACAATTTGGGGGTAAAGTAATATGAATACAGAATGGATATTATCAGAAGAGGAGAAAAGCAAATCTATTAGTAAACTGACAGACGAGTTGATTACGCTTAGGGCAAAAGTTGGTATACAGCAAGAAGAAATTGCTAGAGTAATCGGGGTTTCTAGGCAAACTTATGGTGAAATAGAGAGAAAATCTAAGAAAATGTCGTGGGGGACTTATCTGTCGCTACTGTTTTTCTTTAATCAGAATAAACAAACGCATCGGTTACTTAGACAGACGGGAGTGTTTAATGAGAGTCTGTTAGCTTTTCTGAATAATGGAATTGTGGCAGACGAGAATGAGTTGGATTCTCTGGCTGGGTTTCCTTTGAAAGAAATCTTGAATGCTCTGGATGAGCAGGGGCTTCAGTCGGTTAAAACAGTGATGATGATTGAATATGCGAGGTGTAAAAATATGCCGGGTGATGCAGTTATCAAATCCTTTGATGGACGAAGTTTTGATAAGGATATTACGAGAGAGGATATTCAAGCAGCTGCTACGCTAAACAGCAAAAAAGAGAAGAGATAGAATGTGGTAGCGAATACAAAGAAAAAGCAAAGCAGTTTTGTATGGAGTATAAATTTAACAATATTTCAAGGAGGGCATAACTAAGGTTATAGAAAGACTTAGATATACAATAGTAGAGTTCAACTATATGTTCAATGACGAGGATGTGCAGTTTTTGATTGATTCCTTGGGAATACCCTAAGAAACGCTAATATTTAATTGTAAGAAGGCTTACAAAAGAAGAATTTGGGTCTAAGAATTATGAGCCGTGCAAAACGTGCTTACCAAAATAAATACCACGAAGGAGAAAATGTATGAAGTATATTTATGTCGGAAAGACATGTCCGTATTGCAAGACTCCGTTTAAGCAGGAAGATGTAGTTGTGTTCTGCAATACATGTTCTATGCCACACCATTTAGCGTGTTGGCAGGCTAACGAAGGGTGCACTACGTATGGCTGTTCAGGATTAATTGATACAATAATTAATCAAGAAAATGCCAATAAAATGACCGCCCAAAGTAGTGCTGGGAATGGTCTATCTACCATTGTATCTAAACCATCAGTACAGACTGGAAAATTTGAAACCATTTTTGAGATTACTGCTGGAAAAATTCAGGAAGATGTGCCTGTACTTATCGAAAAGATTTCATTGATAAAGGATATCGGTAATACTTCGTTATTTGCAAGATGTTCTTTTAGAAGTCTTACCGATGAACCCATTAAGGCATTACTTTTGGATATTAAGGCGATGGATGCATGGGGGAATTCAGTTGAAGGTGTAGAGGGATTCCAACTTCTTGACTTAAAGACGAAGAGGGAAGCTGTATTTGGTCAAACAATACCAATTCCTATACTAAATAAGAACGTGCGAGAGATTGACGTTATTATAAGAAAAGTCCTCTATGAAAATCGTAGAATGGTGGAATGTAATGAGGCATCGACAGCGGTTCCGATGCAACCTACATTATTGTCTGTATTAGGTAGTAAGGATGCCGTAGAACACTTCGCTGAGCTGACGACTAAGTCCGCAAAGTTAGTTCCAGTTGTGGGTGGAAAAATCTGGCGATGCACCTGTGGGGCGACCAACAATGTAGGAGAAGATATTTGCTATAGTTGCAAATCGAGTCTGGCTCAACTTCAGGATAAATATAATCCAGAGAAAATTATCGCTGAGACAACCACTATCGTAGAAGAACGAAGAAGAAAAGAAGAAGAAATTCGTCTTGCAAGAGAAAAAGAGCAGAGGGAAGCAGTAGAACGGTTAAGAAAAGCCCAGGAAGAGAAGGAACGTCAAGAACATGAGAAAAAGGAAGCAAAGAAAGCTAAAAAGAAGAAAGTAATAAAGGGAATTGTATTTACAATCCTAGGTCTCATTCTTTTAACTGGTGCAATATACGGAAGCGTATTCCATCTTATTCCATATATTAGATATTCTGTGGCGGGAAGTAACGTTGAAAAGCAGAAATTTGATTCGGCATATAATACATATATAGCACTTGGTGATTACCGAGATAGTGCGGAGAAAGCAATAGAAACTTTATACGCAAAGGCGATTTTTCTAGAAGGACAGGAACAGTTTGCAGACGCAGCTGTTGAATATGAAAAGATTCCTGACTATCAGGATAGCAAGGAAAGAGCAGTCTACTGCAGAAATGAAGCAAATTACAGAGATGCAAAGTTGAAGTATGATGCTAAAGAATATGATGAAGCGTTGACATTATTTAGAGGTCTTGGAGATTACTCCGATTCAAGGTTCTGGGTTAAAAAAACAAAATATGCCAAAGCTTCTGATTTGTTTGCAAACGGGGATTATGCTATGGCCGCAGATTTATTTAAGGAACTGAGGAATTATGAAGATTCCAAAGAACGAATGAACGAATCTACATATCAAATGGCGGAAGTTGCATATGAGGACAAGGATTATAAAACTGCATATGAAGCATACGAGATGCTTGGTTCAAGTTATAAGGATGCTGAGGATAAAGCAAAGGATGCCAGATATCTCTATGCAGATGAATGCTTGGCTGCGGGGAAATACAAAGAGGCTTCAGACTTATTTATTGTCTTGAAAGACTATAAAGATGGACAAGATAAGTTTAATGAAGCGACATATGCGTATGCTAAGGAATGTTTGCATGCCAAAAAGTATGAAGATGCAAGAACATATTTTGCAAGAATAAAAGGTTATGAAGATTCTGATACTTTGTGGAAAGAAGCAAGTTATTATGCTGGTCTAGCTTGTATCAATTCTAAGGACTATAAAATGGCAGTCAAATATTTTGAAGATGCCGAAGATTATAGTGATGCGAAAATAAAGATTAATGAAGCAAAGTATGAATATGTACAAGCACATATGGATAACACAGATAGAACAACGTATTCTTATCTGAAAGATTTAAAATTTGCTGGCTATTCCGATGCATCTGCTATTTATAAGGATTTATATAAATGGTCGGCAACAGTAAAAATAAACAATGGTGCATCATCTGTAAAGTATAATGCAAGAACGGATGTAGTTATTATATTTTCAGGAGGAGAGCCTGGCGAAACTAAAGAAGTCCGATGTGTTATAACCTATCCGAACGGTGATGTTGAATATGGCGATTGGGAGGAAATATCGAGAGGCTACGAATTGAGTATTTGGTGGACTTCTGGTTGTATGGAGAGTTTGTATAAAGATTCAACATTAAAAATAAAAGTTGTTGACAAAGTTGGAAATACTTTAGGTTCTTCTAGTATAACAGTAATAAGTAAATAGCCAGAAAGGGGATTAGTAATGAATGACAATGCAGGAAAGATTTGCCCAGTTTGCAAATTGGAAATTAACGGTTTGGACAAAGTAACAGTATGTCCGGAGTGTGGAATGCCACATCATACGGAATGCTGGGAAATGAATGGTGGATGCTCAACTTTTGGTTGTGCTCAGCAAGGAACAGTAGAAGTAAAGGAGAAAAAGACTATGGCAATATGCATAAAATGTGGAATGGAAATTGGTGAGGAACAGGCTTTCTGTCCTAAGTGTGGAACACCTAAAAATGCATCTAAGAAGAATGTATGCGGCAAATGCGGAAATGAATTAGCTGAAGGGCAGGCTTTCTGCCCTAAGTGCGGTCAGAAAGTTGGTTTGCAAGTTGACAGCGATGTTGCATTTGCAATCAATCAGTTTAATAGCGGAGTGGCTCAGCAGAATGCAAAGAAGAAAAAGACACTGATTATTATTGGTGCGATAGTAGCAATTGCAGTTATTAGTGTTGTTGTCTTTGTGTTGATAGGCGGAGCGAAAAAGGGACCTGATTTCCAGAAATTGTATGACGAGTATTGTCGGTCTACTTGGGCATCTGTTGGTTCTGATGGTAGCTATTTAAGTCTTGATACAAATCCATATGATTACGATGATGACGGATTGGCATATCCGGAAGCGTATATAGTAGCAGAAAAAATTAATAAAGAATTAGGCCTTCCTGATTCACTATTTGCTGAATTTGGTGAGACAACAGGAGCGGATGGTAAGCAGTCAGAAGATTTTCCTGAACAGGGCGTAACAGTGCAGTGGAGGTATCATCCTGATAAGGGTCTTGAAATAACATATAAGAAGTTAAACAAATAATAAAACATAGGTTGACCACGAGATGTATTTGTATCTCGTGGTTATGTATGTGATAAAAAACAGGAGATAATAACAATGGGAAAAGTAAATGTTGTAATTGTTGATGTAACTGGAAATAAGGAACAGAAAGTCGGTCTCCCAGATGATATTAAATGTGGGATTATTATGGTTAAGCTCGTAGAGAAAATCAAACTTCCTTCAGTTGGACCGGATGGCAATCCTATCAGTTATAAATTTATTCACAAGGTGACTGGAAGACAACTTCTTGAATCACAGACTCTTGGTGAAGCCGGAATAAAGGATGGAGACGTGTTAAGACTTCAGCCTGAGATTACGGCGGGAGTAATAATATTAACAGATAGGACGGACTGATATGAGCGATTTATTAGAATTGGATAAATCGGATTTTGAAGAAGATAAATATAGCAGACTTCGGTTGATTCCTTGGTGGAATCAAGAAAGGTTGTCTAAAGCCACAATAATGGTTGTGGGGGCAGGGGCAATTGGAAATGAATTGATTAAAAATCTGACTCTTTTGGGTATAGGTAGAATTTTAATTTATGATATGGATGCTATTGAAAATACAAATCTTACAAGAACCGTATTATATAGAGCAAAGGATGTTGGAAGATATAAAGCTGATGTTGCAGCTGAAAGAGCCAGTCAAATGAATCCGGATGTTCATGCCAAGGCTTTTATCTCCAATATTATTGATGATGTAGGGCTAGGTGTTTTCCGAAGAATGGATGTAGTTCTTGGAGGCCTAGACAATAGGGAAGCAAGATTGCATATAAACCAGTCTTGCTATAGGGTCAACAAACCATGGATTGACGGTGCAATTGAAGCTCTAAATGGGTTTGCGAGAGTTTTTGTTCCTGGACATGGTGCGTGTTATGAATGCACTATGACAGAGACAGACTGGATGCTGGTTAATAAGCGTAAGTCTTGCGCACTTCTTACACATGAGCAGATGACAGAAGGTAAAATACCTACAACGCCAACATCTTCATCGGTTATTGCAGGCATTCAGGTACAAGAGATGTTGAAACTTTTGCATTCTGATAGAAATCTACCAACATTGGCTGGAAAAGGCTATGTGTTCAACGGATTAACACATGATTCATATGTAGTTGAGTATCAAGAAAAACCAGACTGCATGAGTCATGATACATACGAGGAAATAATTGAAAAACCTTGGTCTGTTAAAGACAAGACAATAAAGAGTGCTTTAGAAGAAATCAAAGTCGAGCTAGGTGAGAATGCAGTATTGGAGCTTGATAGAGACATTGCTATCGAGGGAACATGTATTTGTGGAGAACATAAAAAATTATTTATGTTGGTACATAAACTAAAGGGGGCAATGCTTACATGCGAAAAATGTGGTAATCAGATGAGCTTTGAAAACAAGCATTCATTTAATGGAACAGAAAATTATCTTGATAAGACATTTGAAGAGATTGGAGTTCCGCCATTACATATTATCGCTGGAAGAGTAGGTATGAACATCAAACATTATGAATTTAGTGCTGATGAGACCGAAGTATTCCAGGGAATATAGGAGGTAACTCATGGACGCAAGAATAAGAAGAATTGCTTCGGATTATGAGCAAATAAAAAAAGACTTTGCGGGACATAAGAATATTGTTGTTACTCCAATAGGGGATGAACCGCCACAGAAATATCATGTTACATACTATGTGAATGGTATTTACCTGCAACCAGATGGAAGAATAGAGACACTTGGAAGACATGAAGTGGAAATTGAACTTCATTCAGAGTATCCGAGATACAAACCAATTTGTAAGATACAGACCCCTATCTGGCATCCAAACTTTAGAGATGGACAGATTTGTATTGGCGATATCTGGGGAGCCGGAGAATCCCTGACAGATATAATCATAAATATCGGAGATATGATTCAGTATAAGTCATGGAATTCATATAGCCCGCTCTCTGTGGAGGCTGCAGCATGGGCAATGGATAATAAGCATCTTTTCCCAGTCGGAAATGTTGATTTATATATAGCTGATTACGCATCAGTTAAAGATACTGTTGAAATCGATTTGTTTGGAGATAATGGAGAAGTAATTGGAGATGAATCGGCATCGTCTAATTTAAGTGTTGTTAATCAAAAGATAGCGCCTGTTGTAAAGGAAGAGTCAGAAAATAATTTTGATATAACGGCTGAAGAACTAGCTGGAATTGAATTTATACCTACCGCTGAAAGGATGCTGGGGGCTTCTGCTTCTGTTGGTCAGACGGTGAAGGTAAAAATCAGCTTTAATACAATTCTTGCAAAAGGTATTTTATGGGCATTGATTGGTGCAATTCTTGGCTTTGGATGCTCTGAATTGGCACAGAAAATTTTCCCTAATTCGACCGTGGCTTCTATGATGGGTTACAGAGATTTGTCAAAATATTTTGAGTTGCAGGATAAAGCTGATAAGTTGCAGTCAGAAATGTATAATCTGGTGGAAGCATATGCCAAAGAATATGACCTTGATATGGATGAAGATGACGTCCTCACAAAATGGCTTGCGGCAGCACCAGATAGTGAGAGTAAGATTGCATCAGACTGGTACGAAGCATACAATAAGGCAGATGATAAACTTTATGAGGCGTACATAGATGATTTTGATAGCGATGGAGATGATTTCAATAATGCAATAGCAAAAGTTTCCAGAACTCACACAGGCATTTGGGCTGGATTTATTGCACTGTTTATTGGATTGTCGCTTGGTATAGGTGAAGGCATTTATTACGGTTCCAAACAAAATGCAGGCAAATATGCAGCAATTGGTGCCGTGGTATCACTTGTAATTGGAGGTATAAGCGGATACTTGGCTCAGTGGATGTATGCGTCCATGCTTAGTGATGATTCGGGTGAGATTGCAGCAGCTTTAGTCAGAGGTGCTGGTTGGGCGATTATGGGTCTTGGTGTTGGTTTAGCAGTAGGTCTAATTAAGCCTGATATTAAGAGAATAATTTCATGTACAGTGGGTGGTGCTATCGGTGCATTTGTCGGAGGTTTTTTGTTTAACTTTGTAGGCAAGTTTGTTCCAAACGATATGGCAGCAAGAGGGGTTGCAATTGTATTAATGGGAATTCTTATTGGTGTTGGTGTAGGTCTTATGGAACAGTTCGTTAAGTCTGCATGGCTTAAAGTTATAAGAGGAGAATTTGAAGGAAAAGAGTATTTGGTATTCCCTGGTACGACAAGCATTGGTAACAATAGCAAGAATACCATCGTTCTATTTAAGGATAAAATGGTCAGCTCTCATCACTGCGATATTGTAATGCAGGGTAGCAAGTATGTTATTAAAGACTGTGGTTCTTCAATGGGAACTGTTGTAAACGGTATTAAAACAACCCAGCGTGTATTGCGTCAGGGTGATGCAATTGCAATTGGTAACTCAGTTCTTGTGTTCAATACAAAATAAAATTTAATGGAGGCGAATGGCATATGAAACGATTAAAACGGACAATAGGGGGGATTTAGTTTCATAATGCTGTTCGTTTTTTCTACTGATTGCTTTGCAATGGACTTTGATGCAGTGGTTACTTATGAGTCAATTTTTGTAATATATTCCAGAAATTATGAAGGAAGCGGGTTTGTGATTGGCTCCAATACGGTTGTTACAAATGCCCATGTAATTGGAAATCAAAATGACAAAAAAGTTAAAGCATATTCTGGGCAGGAATATAATGCTTCCATTTATCTTTTTAATGAGGCCATAGATATTGCGATATGAAGTGTAGATATTGCAGAATTTATTCCGCTTGAAATAGGAAACAACGAGAATATTAAAGTCGGAGAGGATGTATATGCAATAGGTGCGCCAAGAAGTTTGGAGTATACGCTTACAAAAGGAGTTATCTCAAATAAATCAAGAACAATTGGTTTTAATCAATATATACAGATTGATGCTGCTATTAATTCTGGGAATAGTGGTGGTTCACTTTTGAATAATGCTGGACAGGTAATTGGTGTTAATTCCATGAAGATATTAGATGCAGAAGGAATAGGACTTGCAATTCCTATATCTTTTGTAACGGATTTTATGGAAGAAAATGATATGAATTTACAGAAGATAAGACAGCAGATGGACGAATAGAGCATGTTCTTGCAGATTTGTCAGGGGAAAAAGTAATGTATTAGTTCTAATCTATTGAAGAGAATGCAAATTCTTGAAAATACACAAGAAATCCTGGTCGAAAGTGCGAATCAAAGTATTGGATTGCTATAGCAACATATGAAATCAGAGGAGAAAAAGGATGAATAATTATGCTGTTCAACTTCCGAAGAACTATCTGTTGATTGGAGAACTGGAAAATGATGACGCTAAGGTATATATAAAGCAAGATGTTTACAAAGCTCTTGAAGAATATGCTTCATCTGATACTGCTCATGAACTGGGGACAATTATCCTAGGTAATTATTCAGACGCTTTAGGTAAGCTGAATGTAGTTATTTCGGAGTTCATATATGCAAAGTATACAGATGCGTCAGCTTCGACATTAACATTTACACATAAGACTTGGGATTATGTACATAAAGAACACGAAAACAATCATCCGGATACAAAAATTGTAGGATGGCAGCATACACATCCGGGATATGGTATTTTTCTGTCTAATTACGATATGTTTATTCAGGAAAATTTTTTTAATCTGCCATTCCAAGTGGCTTATGTAATTGATCCTGTGCAGCATATAAGAGGATTCTTTCAATGGAAAAATGGTAAGGTTGAAAAACTGAAAGGTTTTTATATTTATGATGAGGTTGGAAAACAGATTAAGATAGAGCAGCCTAAAGAAAAGAAAAATTCTGGTTCAAGTGTAAGCATAATGAGTAGGGCTGATAATGGAAGTAAATTTTCTATGTTTCAACCAATTATACTGGGCGTGTTATGTATAGCGGTAATTGGGTTGCTGATTTCTACAATATTGCTTCATAAAAGATATGATTGTCAGGTGGAAGAACAAGAGGCGTTGGAACTTCAGTTGGCTGAGCAGAACATACTAATCTCGCAGCAGGCAATGGAGTTAGAATCAGTAAAGACAGCAATAACGCCTTCAGCTGATACTCAGTTGGATAATCTAATTGTAGATAATGAAGAAGATGAATCAAAGGATATAGAGTTTGACGCAACTGAGTCGGATGAGCCATCACAGGAACCGCTTTCAATTGATGGCAGAGTGTATTTTACTGCATATAAGGTAGAAACAGGAGATTCGCTCTACGCGATTTGCTCTAAGAATAATCTGAATTATGTTTCTGTTTATAGAATAATTCTTGCCATAAATGGAATTCAGGACCCTAATCAGATTTATGTCGGACAGACAATCTTACTACCAATCGAGGAATGAGATGCGTGTCTGCGTTGTATTTGGGGTATCGAATACACATGGGAGTGAAAAAGAACACTATAGAGAATGAAGGATATAGACAATATAAAAAATTAATCTAAGTTAATATGACGAATAATTGCAGTATGAGCTATTTGATATAAGGAATATGTCTCTGCGAAAACAATCGTTAAAAGGTGAACCCACCTTAAAGGGCGGTTGGTGTGGAACAGTGCTCTAAAACGTATCAATTCCTGCATACAACATAGTAGAATCTCCTTTGTGTCATAATTGACACGGTTGTATTCTACAGACCTGTTTGTGGAATGTAACCTCGTGCTAAATGAAACGTCAAGCGTTAGGAAGTGAGAACTAATCCACAGCGTCTGTAAGGATTATAGCATACAGTGCTTGGAGGGGGACCATAAACACTACTACTGTATAATACGAGGAAGTGATGTACTGGGCAGGGTATGTTTATAAAATTACTGATGCTGAAACAATGAATGTTGGCGTGGATTTCATACTTTTGATGTGGAGATGACCATTGATGACATAAAAGAGTTTTATAAACAAAAATGTAAGAAGCAAACAATTTAGGGCAAGCCGGTTGAACGGCTTGCCTTTTTGTGCTATAATAAACCGATTATGCAGAAATACGAAAAAGAATGGAGAAAAGGATGAAAGCTTTTTTGATTTTGGAAGACGGTACGGTATTTGAAGGGCTTCATATCGGCGCCTGTAAGGAAGTGATTAGCGAGATTGTATTTAACACTTCCATGGCCGGTTATCTGGAAGTGCTGACGGACCCGTCCTATGCGGGACAGGCGGTATGCATGACCTATCCTTTGATTGGAAACTACGGCATATGTCTGGAGGACATGGAGTCAAGGAAGCCCTGGCCGGATGGTTTTATTGTGAGGGAGCTGTCACGGATACCGAGCAATTTCAGGAGTGATTGCAGCATTCAGGAGTTTTTGGAGAAAAACGGCGTACCCGGCATTGCGGGGATTGATACCAGGGCGCTGACCCGGATTCTTCGGGAAAAGGGAACCATGAACGGCATGATTACCACGGATGAGAATTATAAATTAGACGAGATTCTTCCAAAACTGAAAGTATATACCACGGGCAAGGTGGTGGAAAAACCTACCTGTCAGGAAAAGTATACCCTTACTCCCAGCAAAACCCTTGCGGACAACGGGCCGTTTTCCGGTTCATCCGTTTTCAACAGGGCCGATTTTGAGGCAGGGAAAAGGGAAATGCGCCCTTCCATGGTGCGCGAATTAAACGGCACGGGGCTTAAGGTGGCAGTCCTTGATTTGGGTGCGAAGGCAAACATTGCCCACTCCCTGGCACAGAGGGGCTGTGAGGTAACCGTGTATCCGGCATGGACGAAGGCGGAGGAAATCATCGGGGACGCGCCGGACGGCATTATGTTAAGCAACGGCCCCGGGGACCCGAAAGAATGCACTTCCATTATAGCGGAAATCAAAAAGCTGTATGACACGGATATCCCTATCTTTGCCATCTGTCTCGGGCACCAGCTGATGGCGCTGGCAACGGGAGCGGACACTTATAAATTAAAATACGGACACAGGGGAGGCAACCACCCCGTAAAGGATTTGGCGACGGGCAGGGTTTACATATCATCCCAGAACCACGGGTATGTGGTGGATACGGACAAGCTGGACGCGAAAGTGGCGGTGCCGGCCTTTATCAACGTCAACGACGGCACCAATGAAGGGCTTTCCTACACAGGCAAAAACATATTCACGGTGCAGTATCATCCCGAAGCGTGTCCCGGACCGCAGGATTCCGGTTATCTGTTTGACAGGTTTATCAACATGATGCGGAAAGAAAAGCAGGGTGTACCAATGCAGGACAGCAGCAGTCCTTTGATGAAGGAGGGAAAATAACATGCCAAAGAATCCTGACGTAAAACGAGTGATGGTGATTGGTTCTGGGCCTATCGTGATAGGACAGGCAGCGGAGTTTGACTATGCGGGGACGCAGGCATGCCGTTCTTTAAAGGAGGAGGGCGTGGAGGTTATTTTGGTAAACTCCAACCCGGCTACCATCATGACGGACAAGGACATTGCGGACAAGGTATATATCGAGCCGCTTACCATAAAGGTTTTGGAGCAGATTATTGAAAAGGAAAAACCGGATTCCATCCTGCCCACGCTTGGCGGGCAGGCAGGGTTAAACCTCGGGATGGAGCTGGAGGAATCGGGCTTTTTGGAAAGCCACAACGTAAAGCTTCTGGGCACCACCGCGGCAACCATCCGCAACGCGGAGGGCAGGCAGGAGTTTAAGGATTTGATGGAGCGCATCGGGGAGCCCTGCGCCGCTTCCACGGTGGTGGAAAATGTGGAGGACGGCGTTGCCTTTACCAACCAGATTGGGTATCCGGTGGTGCTTCGCCCCGCATATACCCTTGGCGGCTCCGGCGGCGGCATTGCCCACAATCAGGCCGAATTGGAGGAAATCCTTGAAAACGGACTCAGGCTTTCCCGTGTGGGGCAGGTGCTTGTGGAGCGCTGCATAGCAGGCTGGAAAGAGATTGAATACGAGGTGATGCGGGACAGTCTCGGCAACTGTATCACCGTCTGCAACATGGAAAACATTGACCCGGTGGGCGTACATACAGGGGACAGCATCGTAGTGGCGCCGTCACAGACTTTGAGTGATAAAGAGTACCAGATGCTCAGAAGTTCGGCGTTAAACATCATCAATGAACTGGGGATTACAGGCGGCTGTAATGTGCAGTTTGCCCTGCATCCCACCAGCTTTGAATACTGTGTGATTGAGGTAAACCCCCGCGTCAGCCGTTCTTCGGCGCTGGCAAGCAAGGCCACCGGCTATCCCATTGCAAAGGTGGCGGCAAAGATTGCGCTGGGCTACACCCTGGATGAAATCAAGAATGCCGTTACCGGCAAAACCTATGCCAGTTTTGAACCTGCGCTTGACTATTGCGTAGTCAAGATGCCCAGACTGCCCTTTGACAAGTTCCTTACGGCAAAGAGGACGCTTACGACCCAGATGAAGGCGACCGGCGAGGTGATGAGCATCTGCACGAACTTTGAGGGCGCGCTGATGAAGGCAATCCGTTCTCTCGAACAGCATGTGGACTGCCTGTTAAGCTATGATTTTTCCGATTTGTCTGCGGATGAACTGCTTGAACGCTTAAAAATCGTGGACGACCAGAGAATCTGGGTGATAGCGGAAGCGCTCCGCAAGGGCGTAAGCTATGAACAAATTCATGAGGTTACCATGATTGATATCTGGTTTATCGACAAGATTGCCGTTCTGGTGGAGATGGAGGACGCATTAAAGAAGGGGCCCCTGACCGCAGAACTTTTAAAGGAAGCAAAGAGGCTTGAGTTTCCCGACAATGTCATTGCCAGACTTTCCGGCATATCCGAAGCCGATGTGAAGAAGCTGCGTAAAGACAACGGCATCCATGCCGTGTTTAAGATAGTGGATACCTGTGCGGCGGAGTTTGCGGCGACCACCCCCTATTATTATTCTACCTTTGGCGGTGAGTGCGAGGCCCTGCCTACCCGTGACAAAAAGAAGGTGCTGGTGCTTGGCTCCGGCCCCATCCGCATCGGACAGGGAATCGAGTTTGACTATTGCTCCGTTCACGCTACATGGGCGTTTTCCAGGGCGGGTTATGAAACGATTATCATCAACAACAACCCGGAAACGGTAAGTACGGACTTTGACATTGCGGATAAGCTGTACTTTGAACCGCTGACGCCGGAGGATGTGGAAAATATTGTGGACATTGAAAAGCCGGACGGCGCAGTGGTGCAGTTTGGCGGACAGACGGCCATCAAGCTGACGGAAAGCCTGATGAAGATGGGCGTTCCCATATTGGGCACGAAGGCAGAGGACGTGGATGCGGCGGAGGACAGGGAGCTGTTTGATGCCATCCTGCAGCAGACAGGGATTCCCCGCGCGGCGGGCGGTACCGTCTACACGGCAGAGGAGGCGAAAGAGGTTGCAAACCGTCTGGGTTACCCCGTGCTGGTAAGGCCTTCCTATGTCCTGGGCGGACAGGGGATGCAAATTGCCACCTCCGATGAAGAAATCGAAGAATTTATGGAAATCATCAACCGGATTGCACAGGACCATCCGATTCTGGTGGACAAATACCTGCAGGGAAAGGAAATCGAGGTGGACGCGGTCTGCGACGGCGCCGATATTTTGATTCCCGGCATTATGGAGCATATCGAGAGAACCGGTATCCACTCCGGCGACTCTATTTCCGTATATCCCGCGCCTACCATTGATAAGGAGGTAAAGGAGAAGATTGCGGAGTATACCCGCAGGCTGGCAAAGGCGCTGCATGTAAAGGGCCTTATCAATATCCAGTTTATTGCCATCGGGGATGAGGTATATGTGATAGAGGTGAATCCCCGTTCCTCCCGTACCGTGCCGTATATCAGCAAGGTGACGGGCATTCCCATCGTGGACCTTGCTACGGAGGTTATCATCGGCAAGACTATAAGGGAGCTGGGTTACGAGCCGGGACTGCAGCCGGAGGCGGATTATTTTGCCATTAAGATGCCGGTATTCTCTTTTGAAAAGATTCGCGGGGCCGAAATCAGCTTAGGGCCGGAGATGAAATCCACCGGCGAATGCCTTGGGATTGCAAAGGATTTTAACGAGGCGCTTTACAAGGCATTTTTAGGGGCGGGCGTGGAACTGCCGAAGCATAAGCAGATGATTATTACCGTAAAGGACGCGGACAAAGGGGAAGCCATAGAAATCGGGCGCCGCTTTGAAAAGCTGGGGTATACCATCTATGCCACCAGAAGCACAGCAGCGGCATTGAACGAAGCCGGTGTAAAGGCAAGGAAGGTCAACAAGATTTCTCAGGAATCCCCCACGGTCATGGATTTGATTTTAGGACACAGGATAGACCTTGTCATCGACACCCCGACGCAGGGGCGCGACAAGTCCAGGGATGGCTTTTTAATCCGCCGTACCTCCATTGAAACAGGCGTGAACTGCATTACCGCCATGGACACGGCGAGGGCGCTGGTGACCAGCATGGAAAATGCGGCGAAGGAACTGACATTGGTGGATGTGGCTTCACTTTAAAAAAATGGTTCGAGTGTCATTGTGTCCATTGTATGTTCCAACGCAGACGCGCTCTCGCTTCATGAAAAACGCAGTTGCGCTAAGCTCGAAAATACCTCGCTAAGCGCAAGCGTTTTTCAAGAGTCTGCTTATGGAAGATACAATGGGCACAATTCGGTTGCAGCAGGATGTTTTTTTACAAGTGACTGATAAATAGATAGGTTTGGGTGGGGAAATGGTGAAAGGGATTGGATGTAAGGGGATTAAAAAAGGTTTTGTTTTAGCGGCAGTTTTTCTGGTTTTCCTGGCGGGGTGCGGGATGAGGGGGGACGATGGCGGGAAAGGGGCTGTCACGCTGCCTGCGGAAGGAAAGGAGAAGGAAAAAGAAGAGAAAGAGGTTTTTGATGTGCTGCCGATTGTGGCGGTGGATGAGGAGTATGTCTGGGAGGAGGGGGAGTTTTCTTTTGGAGAGCTTCATATAGCGGTTCCGCAGGAGTTGTGGGAGAAAACACGGGTTGGGGCCGTTACCCTTTCGGATGGCAGCAGGGGCGCCTGTATGTGGGGTGAGGGATATGGCTGTCCGGTGGAAATTGTTTTCTACCATTACAAGGCCGCATGGCAGCAGGAGCCGATGCATATGCACAGCCTTGCCTATGCCCTGATGGAACTTTTAGGCACGGACAGCATATGCTGCCGCAATACGGACGCGACTGAACTGTCATTCAGGGCGGAAGATAACTTCTGGTCTTATTATGTGCTGGTGCGCGGGGAGGATATTTATCTGGTAAAGGATTTGGATACCCTTGCTAATTTTAGTTTTTATGGTTTTCATTACGACAATGCGCTTACATGGGGACAAGGAGGGGACGAAGTCACAGTTTACGGGGATGCAATCGTCGAATATGTCAGGGGAACAGAGCCGGACGGAAACGTTTTCTTTTTGATACAAAGAGAGAATGATATTACCGTATACAAAAACAGCATGAAGAATTTTGTCCAGACATTATATACAGGAAAGGACAGAAGGCCTGACGTTTCCTTTAAAAAAGATATTAATTTTGACGGTTATCCTGATTTGTGCGGTTACAGGGATTATTATCTTTACCACCCGGAAAGCGAGCGCTTTGAAAAAGTGGAAACAGATATAGATTTTCATTTACCGTATGACGCATATTTTTTTGAAGAGGGAAAGACGATATGGATGACCGACAGAGAGTATGATAAGGAATCCTGGAAGATAGCCGCTTATAAAGAGCAGCTTTGGCAGTGGGAGGAGTATGAACTGGTGCTGAAGCGGGAATGTGTGGCTGAGTTTGGGGAAAATGAGGTCACCATCCGCGCAAGGGAAGTGCAGACGGATAAGGAGCTGTTTACCGCCGTCATTCCTAATGAGGAGTACGATGGGAACCTGACAGAATTAAGAGCCTTGTATGAGCGGTTTTATGCCGGTTATGTGCCGAAGGAGGTTTATCATCTGGAACACAGAGCGGCAGGGGAGATATCCTATATTCCCGACGGACTGATAGATTTGCTGTCGGCGGCCATGCTGGATGGCACAGAACTGGAAACCCTGGAGGCAATGGTAAATGACAGGGAGCTTTCGGATGAAGAAGCGCGGGAGATTGCTTTTGCAAACAGGGAAACCGCCCGAATCACATTGAGTATGGGATTACAAGGCAGTTTACTGGCGGTTATGGGGGACGGCGACAACGATGGGATTGAGGATGTCCTGGCGGAGATATATACCGGAGGAAGCGGTGGTTTTACGGAGTTTGCTTTTTTTAAAGGACAGCCGGACGGCACTTTTGCATACACAGGCAGTTATTCCCATTTTATGGAGGAATTTGCCTTGATTTGTTATGAAGGGAAAAATTATCTTTGCCGGACTACCTATGACTACAATAAAAAGATATATGACGGTTTTGACTTATTTTATTATGAGGACGGGAGAAGAAAGGAAAACGTATCCCTGTATTTTGTGCCTGAGACGTATCAGGTGCAGGTGAAATCTTATGCATCGGAGGCTTACAAGGACTATGCGGAAGCTTATTTTACGGCAAAGGACTGCATGGCGGCCAGCGACGGGTTAAACCGGGGTGAGGAATTTAAGGGGAGCGCGGAAACAAAGGGGGAGGACGGATACTCCTGCGATTTGGACAATGACGGGGAAGCGGAGAGTTATCAAAAATACATCTGGTATCCCTCCAATATGATGCAGTATGGATTGTATTTTCAGTGCGCGGACCTGCCTATGGCAGACGAGGCCATCTATGGAAGTGAGCAGGAGGGTTTTCCCGTTATTTTCTGGGTGGAGGAAGCGGACGGGGAAAATATTACGAATGTCCTGTACCAGACAGGATTGTATGACTTCCATGTTGCAGGCTTTGTTATCGGGGAAGAGGATTATAAACAGGTATATGACATAGAGTGCCTTGCGAAATGCACGGTAAAAGCAGACAGGTGCTTTATTTATGAAGGGGAAGAGTAGATGGCGGAGAAAAAGAAGAAAGAGCCAAATGAGAAAAAAGAGTACAGAAGTTTTCTGTATATGCTGCCGGTGGAGGCAGGCGCAGGAAAGCTGGCGGAGGCGCTGCCGTTTCTGGAAAGAAAGTCCGTGGAAATCTGGACGGCAATCAATTTGCTGGAAATTACGCTGGCAGGCGCCACCCTGACCTTTGAGGATATGATGCCGGAGCTCTGCGGGAAAGAGGATGAACAGCTTTTGGCTGATATGGGAGTGAAGCAGGTGTATGCCTGCGACTATGAAGCGAAGGATGCGAAAGAAGTGCAGGCGATAATGAAAGCCCTGATAGAAAGTTTCGGCGGTTTTCTCGCGTCGGACACTGCGGACTTTAAGCCTTTTCTGGAAGCAGGAGAGCTGTGATGAATAAACCCAATTATCAGAAGGAACTGGATAAAATACTGGATAGGATTGCGGAAGAAAAAGCAGCGGGACAGGACGCACCCACGCTTTTACTGCACAGCTGCTGTGCGCCCTGCTCCAGTTACGTCTTAAAATACCTGCGGGAATATTTCAGGATTACGGTGTTTTACTACAATCCCAATATTTCCGAAGACACGGAATACAAAAAAAGGGCGGAGGAGCAGAAAAAGCTGATTGCCCTTTATAATGGGCAGGTAGAAGCAGGAGCCTGCGGGTATCGGATAGAAACCGTTACGGGGGATTATGAGCCGGAGGTGTTTTTTGAACTGGCAGCCCCTTATAAGGACTGTCCGGAAGGCGGGGAAAGGTGTTTCCTTTGTTATGAAATGCGCCTGCAAAAGACCGCAAGGAAAGCAAAGGAAGAAGGCTTTGACTATTTTGCCACCACGCTTACCATCAGCCCGCTGAAAAATGCGGAAAAGCTGAATGAAATCGGGTACAGGCTTTCTTCTGAACTGGGGATAGCATGGCTGCCCTCCGACTTTAAGAAGAAGGAAGGGTATAAGCAGTCGATAGAGCTGTCCGCGGAGTATGGGCTGTACCGGCAGGACTACTGCGGATGCGTGTACTCGTATCTGGAAAGACACAAGCAGAAAGGGACGCCGTAAAATATGGCAATCGGAATCAGGAAAGGAGTATGTTGATATGAAAAAGTTTTTGGATTTGATTTCGGAGGAAGTGCAGAAAGGTTTCGAGAGGGCAGGTTATGCACCGGAGCTTGGCAGGGTGACGGTTTCCAACAGGCCGGATTTATGCGAATATCAGTGTAACGGCGCCATGGCAGGTGCGAAACAGTACAAAAAAGCGCCCGTCATGATTGCAAATGAAGTGGCGGAAGCGCTTGCAGGCAGCGAAGTTTTTGCAAAGGTCAGCGCGGTGGCTCCCGGTTTCCTCAACCTGGATGTGAGGGAAGCCTTCCTGACTTCTTATTTAAAGGGGATGGAAGCCCATGCAAAGTTCGGGCTGGAAGCGCCCGAGGTTCCCGAAAAGGTGATTATTGATTACGGCGGAGCCAATATTGCAAAGCCTTTGCATGTAGGTCACATCCGTTCTGCCGTGATTGGGGAGAGTGTGAAGCGCATATTGCGTTACTGCGGGCATGAGGTAATCGGGGATGTGCATCTGGGCGACTGGGGACAGCCGATGGGACTTGTCATCACAGAACTGAAGGAGCGCAAACCGGATTTAATCTATTTTGATGAAAGCTATACGGGCGAGTATCCAAAGGAAGCGCCCTTTACCATATCCGAGTTGGAGGAGCTGTATCCCACGGCCAGCAAAAAGAGCAAGGAAGACGAGGCATACAAAGCAAGGGCGATGGAGGTAACCTACAAGATGCAGAGCGGCGTCAGGGGATACCGAGCCGTCTGGAAGCATATTTTGGAGGTATCCGTTGCGGATTTGCGGAAAAACTATGCCAGCCTGAACGTGGATTTTGATTTGTGGAAAGGAGAATCGGACGTACACGATTTGATTCCCGACATGGTGGCCTATATGAAGGAAGAAGGCTATGCCCATGAAAGCGAGGGGGCGTTGGTGGTGGACGTGAAAGAGGACACCGACACGAAGGAAATTCCTCCCTGCATGATTTTAAAATCAGACGGGGCAGCCCTGTACAATACCACCGATTTGGCAACCATCTTAGAGCGTATGAACACCATGCATCCCGACAGGATAATTTATCTGACGGACAAGAGACAGGAGCTTTATTTTGAGCAGGTGTTCCGTTGTGCAAGGAAGACAAAGCTGGTAACGCCCAAAACAAAGCTGGACTGGATTGGGTTCGGCACCATGAACGGCAAGGACGGAAAGCCGTTTAAGACCCGCGACGGCGGCGTGATGCGTCTGGATTTGCTGGTGAAGGAAACCACCGATGAAATGTACCGCAAGATTACGGAAAACAGGGAAATGCCCGAAGAGGAGGCAAAAAAGACCGCAAAGCTGATTGCACTTTCCGCGTTGAAGTACGGGGATTTGTCCAATCAGGCTTCCAAGGACTATGTATTTGACATTGAGCGGTTTACCTCTTTTGAAGGGGATACGGGACCTTATATCCTTTATACCATTGTGCGCATCAAGTCCATACTGGCCAGGTTCAGGGAGCAGGGCGGCTCCCTTGCGGAGTTGGAGTTAAAGGATGCCGGAAGCGCGTCGGAAAAAGCGCTGGCAATGCAGCTTACCGCCTTCAATGCCGCCATGGAAGGCGCCTGTGCGGAGATTGCCCCCCACAGGATATGCGCTTATATCTATGATTTGGCAAACGCTTTTAACCGTTTTTACCACGAGACCAAGATACTGGCGGAGGAGGATGCCGGAAAGAAGGAAGGCCTTCTGGCGCTTCTGGTGCTGACAAGGGATGTGCTGGAAACCTGCATTGATGTGCTGGGATTTGGCGCGCCGGAGAGGATGTAATATATTACATTTTTTTTCAAAAGCTATTGACAAATTCTTTCATTTTGGATACAATAGCAAAGTCGGTTGTATATGGGGTCTTAGCTCAGCTGGGAGAGCATCTGCCTTACAAGCAGAGGGTCATAGGTTCGAGCCCTATAGGCCCCATGATTTACCGAATTTCATATTATATGGCGAGATAGCTCAGTTGGCTAGAGCATACGGTTCATACCCGTAGTGTCGAGGGTTCAAATCCCCCTCTCGCTACTTAAGGGAAGTCCAGAATCCTTGTAAAATCAAGTGTTCCGGGCTTTTTGTATTTCTGGAGTAATCAAAAGGTAATCAAAAAAGTAATCTAACATATGTTCGATTCAAAATCATAGGAGAAAGGAGAAAATTCTGTACATCGTGACAAGTAAATATGTTGTTAGGACATTTAAATAAGTCCTCTATCAGTTGTAGAAATATGATTGCTAGAGGGCTTATTTATGTGGTTTAGCAATGAATCACAGAAATTCTCCACATGTAATCCTAAAACGTCTGTATGAGCCTCGCAGAGCGTCAGGAAAGGCAATATAAAGGTAAGTATCAAGCACTAATTGAAAAGCGCATTTCATTGACAAAATGGCAGAAAGGAGAAACAAAAACAATGGCAAGAGTAAAAGGCACTAAAGCATTGTCAGCTTATAAAATAGCAAAACGTATATATAATAGAGAAGATAATGTTTACGATAAGAAAGTAATTACAAAGCAGTTGATTACAAGTATTCTACTTATGTATATGGACGAATGCCGGAAAGCATTAGCCGAAGGAGAGCGTATAGAAATATCAAAGGTTGGTTCAATAATACCAGAGCTAAAAGTCCATGAAGGAAATTTTAATCTTCCAATGTGCAATAAAGACGGCGACAATCCACCATATACAAAACTAAAGATAACACGCAATAATCTCTTACGTGACACCATGAACAGAAATTTGCTTAGCAATATTGAAAACGGTATCTATGGATTGGACAAATTACCATTCAGCAGACAGCAGATGAATATTTTAAAGAAAAGCGGATATATACCAGCGGATGCAGAAATAAAAAACGGAGATGATGAATAATGGCAAAACATATTAGCAATATGAATGAGCTACAAGCAGCACTTATGCCAACTATGGTAAAAATGGTAGATGTATTAGCAAAACGAGTGTATGAGACATTGAATTATCTTCTACAGGAATACTATAACAGTTATGATCCAAAATCCTATAGGCGGCAATATGTTTTTCTTCGTTCGGCAGTAAAAGTGGAACCCAAGATAAAGGGTAATAAAGTGGTTGCATCCGTTTATATCGACACAGATTCCATGAATAATTACTACAATGCTACTGGTGTACAAGTGGCAGAGTGGAGTAATCAAGGCTTGCATGGTGGATTAGATACGGGTAGTAAAGCCCCTCACGTTTGGGATGATACTATGGACGAGACTGTAAATAATGGAACTTTATTAAAAATGGCAATGGAATACTTAAAGAGCAAAGGATTTTCAGTAAGAATCTAATGATATATCGGAGGTAAAAAGATACATAGTGAAATTAAATGAACGAGTAGCAATCATTACAGAAGAAAATATAAATAGATTAGTACATTTATATGGAGAAATAGACATTGACGATTTATCCAGAATTGTAAATAACCATTTGAGAGTTGCGGTTGATGAGATTGAGGAAGATTTATTTAAAGATAATAATTTATACAAGTATAATCTTTGTAGCGTAATTAGGGAGCAAATAAACGAAACTTATAATTGTGGAAATGAATGGATAAAGAAGATAATTCCTCAAATATGCGAAAAATGTAAAAATACTTTAAAAGGAGAAGAAGCAATATGAATTTCAAAGAAACCAACGGGAAAATTATTAAAAATGAATTGGAAAAATTAGAAAAATCAAATAACGATAGGAAAAATGATTTTAGGATTTCTATTATTTGTGGTTTGAAAAGAAGGAAAACAAAAGCAACAATCAAAGAACATTTGAAAAATTTATTTAAAAAGGGGAACTAAATATGAAATTTAAAGCGGAAAATAGAATGGCACTGGTAAATAAAAAGACTATGAAAAAATTAGTCAAATATTTTAAAAAAGAAGGTTGTACCAATTTTAATTTATCATGGGCGGTTAATTATCTTGTTGATATTGCGATTGGTGAATTGGAGGCAATAGATGAATAGAGTACCGCATTGTACTGAATGCGAGAGATGCCAATGTACAGATTTTATCTACAAAGATTACTATTGTTGTGAAGAAAATGATACGATGCGGATATTTGGCAGACTTGGCGTAGATTATCCACCCAAAACAAGCCCTAAGTGGTGTCCGTTAAGAAAAAAATAATTCCCATTACAGGGCAATCAAAATAAACCATGAAACCAAAATTCAAGAAATTCTAATAACTATCAACCGTTTCACTGTGCAAGTCTGCACAATGAGATTCCAATAGATATGATTAAAAACTAAATAATTGAAAATAAAAATTATGAGTAAAAGACCGCGCTGTTTTAGTGTGGTCTTTTTGTGATGCAAAAAAATAAAACTTAACATTTCTGAAATTTTACTAATCAAGATTGGTACAAAAATTTTTGTAAACTTCTAAAATATATTTCTTGAATTTCTGGTAATCTAGGAGGTTCAATGGGTAATGACATAAAATGTATGTACTTTAACCACAGATTCAAAGATAAGCCGCAAGGTAAACAATGTGGATGGGTACAGAAAAGTTTGACACAAGTAAATATTGCGATTGAAAATTTGGCAGATGCTTTAGTTCATGGAGCATCATTTAAGCCAGGAGTATTAGCAGGAGGGAATAAAGCTGAAAACTGGATAGAACAACAATTATTTGGATTAGATTTTGATGATGGTATAAGGATAGAAGAAGCCTATAACAAGGTTATTTCTCTGGGAATTACACCATGTTTTATGTATACGACATTCAGCCACAAAGAAGAACATCATAAATTCCGCATGATATTCTGTAATGATACAGTAATTACAGATGGGAATATCAGGGATAAGTTACAGGCTACGCTTATGGGAATTGTCGGCGGTATTGATGAGGTATGTTTTAACCGTGACAGACTATTTTTCGGCGGTAAAGGGCATACGGTGTTATATCCTGATTATGATACAAGGATAAATGCAGAATCCATCATAGAAAAATATTGGAATGATGATTTTGAACAGTACATATCCAATGCAAAGCCAAAATCAAAGAAGAAAAAGGATAGCACTGCTGCCGGTATCAAAAATAAAGATACTGATACTGCAAAAGAGCGTTCTACATATGAAAATCTGAATGTAAAAGCAATCAAAGAACATGATATTGAGTATTTACGCAAAGTATTAGCACATGATCCGATAGAATTTGAGAATAAAAATGAGTTTTGGGATTATATCTATTCCGAGTTGGATATAGCGGAATTGATTGACATAGACGATCCGAGGTCATTTTGTTGTGTGTTGCATGATGACCATAATCCATCTGCAAATATATTCACTACGCAAAATGGCGTGCAAAAATATAGATGTTGTTCTGAAAATCTAACGCTGAATATCAAGCAGTTAATTGAATTGTTGGGTGAATTCAAGTCTGAATACAAAGCAATTCAGTTTATCATGAATATCTATAACTTATCTATCAAAGAATCCCAATGGAGCATAGAACAGAGAGAAAATATTGACCTTATGATAAGCAATATTACGCTGAATAAGTTCAAAGAGTTGTGTCCACAGGCTGATAAAAATATCAAATATGCGAAAGATACATTCCTTATGATGCTTTCTATTGCAAGGAATAATGTCTACAGTGAAAAATTCTCTAATAATGACGGTGAAATTGTATTTTATGTAACAAATAAGAAACTATCTGAATATTTGGGAAAGAGCAATAGCCAAAAGAAGATTGATAAAGTCAGTAAATATGTAAAAATGCTTGTATATCATGATCTGATTCGTATTTTTGATAATGACCAGATACCAAAGGAATTATTGAAAAATGCCTTAAAATATACGAATGGTAATAAAAATCGTGCTAATTTTTATGCTATTCCATCATGGGTAATTCAACAGTTAAGCACGATTGAAAATAATGGTGTCAGGTGGAAGGAAAAAGGCTACAGGATTGCCGGAGTATCATTTGATATGTTCTACCGTTCTGAAGGATTCGATGTGGCAGCTTCCATATATCCGCAGTATAAGAAAAAGAAAAATGAATATGGTGAGATTGTAGACCGTTCTACCACAAAAGCCAGTGATGAGCGCACTTTGAAGATTTCCGAGATTATATTACAGTGTATCCAGCGAAAAGGATATTGCACTGAAAAGGAAGTAGTCTATATTCTTGGTAATAAATATAGATATGAAGTCACTGAAACACAGATTAAGCGCAGTCTGAATGAGATTATGGATTTATATGGATTGAAAAAGGTCAAAGCAAATAAGGCATTGAAAGAGCAGTACCATATTAAATCAGACGGTTATCCCAATATCATTATTGAGGATGTAGCTTAATGGGTGGATAGGGAGGTAAAAAGGGTAGGGTAGTAACTTATATATATCTATATTACTACCCACCCCTTTTTACCCTATTGGCTGTCAATACCTAATTTGAAAGGTGTTAGTCCGTAAATGTGTTGGTGTTCAAAATTTCCCAGTTATGAGTCGCATGAATACTGGATGCAGAGATTACGGATTATAGCCACCAACACACTTTCAGATTAACACCATTTGAAAATATGTGAGAAATACTTTAAAAACTGAATAATCAAACAAAACCAGAGACAGTATGAATCAATCGTATTGTCTCTTTTATTAAATTTGAGGAAGGTGAATATTATTGATAAAGGATTGTTGGGATAATGGAGTATATAATCTGATTGATTATCCATCCATCGAACATATTCTTAAAGATTTTGATCAAGACTTTATTCAAGGATTACCCTTTTTAGATGAAAACTTTATATTGAATATCTTGAACAATATCGAATAATTTAAACAATTATGAATAGGATTCAAAGCATACAAATCTGGATGTTCAAATATTAGTGAACACGATTTTGTGTTGACCATCTAAAGATATATCGAAATTGAAAGGAATCTATAAAATTACAATGAATACAGAAATAATCACAGAAACAACAGAATCAAAAATGCAGTTTATCTTAGACGAAAAAGGCGAATTACAGGAAATATCAAAGGATAAGTGCAGAGTAGTAGAATATCCAATTAAATATAAGCTGAAAAATGCTTTTGAGGTATTTGTGCGTGTGGATGGTACTGAAAATTATTGGATCAGTAATTATGGTAGATGCGTAAATAATCTGAATCGTAAAGACAAGAATACATTCTACAAGCATAAAGAGGGCAAATGCCATTATACAGTATTTGAGATTGAGCGTTATGAGGTAAAGAATAAGAAGGGAAAACCAACAGGAGAAATTGCGGAAAACAGATATAAGCGTGAGACTACACCAGAGGATTTAGTAGTTGATGCTTTTCTTGCTAAATATAAAGGCAGATTCAAAGTATGGCATAAAGACGGTGATGAATCAAATAACTGGTATAAGAATCTTTTGACTGTCACGCCTGATGATTATAAGAATCTCAAATCTGGTAATATCACATGGCAGGAATTAAATCTTGAACAGGAATATATAGAATATGAAAATAAAGCCAGTTTACACGCTTACAAAGTATATGATAGTGTTTTGGCAAGGTGCAAATCTACAGAAGCAACGGACTCTATACATAAATGCTACAATAAGTCTTCTATGTGGGAAGTATGGCTGAAGAATCCCAAGACATTCGTAAAATGGTATCTGGAACATTACTACGAGTGCGGCGATGAGGAAATGGATGTTGATAAGGATTTATTTGGTGATGGTTCCGGGATGTATCATGAAGATTTCTGCTGCATATTGCCAAAGGGATTAAATACTCTGCTTGCCAATGCAAAAAAGCACTATAAAGAGGGTGAAACGCCGGATAATGTGCTTCCATTGGGTGTAAGTTATAACGGTAAGACGGGTAAATATACAAGCTCGATTCAATTTACAGGCGCAGAAAAGCCAATACCGCTATCAGAATGGGATACAGCGGAGGAAGCGTTTGAGGAATATAGGGTTTTGAAAAGGGCAGATATATTGATTGTAGCTGCTAAATATAAAGAGAATATACCAGATTACATTTATGACAGATTATTGAAAGTAGAAGTAAAACCATATTAAATTTTTAGGAGGACATTTTACAATGAATAAGACAAATACAACAAATTCAACAAATTCAACATTAAACATGGTTAAATCAGTATGTGCGGAGCGTGACCGCAAAGAACGTGACAGGTTAAGGGCGAACAGACTGGAAATGGATAAAAGGGATGAAGCCGAGAGGGAAAGAGTGCAGCATAGCAGCAATCTTCTCAATTCTTATATTGAAAAAGCAATGGCGAGAGAAGAACAGCAGAAACAGAAACATACTCAGACCTTACAGAATGTCCATGATGAGGGTACAAAAAGAAAATCAGAAGAAGCGTACAGGACAAAAGAAGTAGTAAGTGCAGTAAATAAAGGCTTCAGGAATGCGGAGAAAAATGAAGAAGATAGTAAATCATGAGATGCTTTTATGGAAAGGAATAGAAGATTGTTGGATAAGGGAATTGAATCGGTTAAGAGGGAGCGGAATAAGACATATTTTAGTTGATGGTAATAGCGTATGGTGATTTATTATAGGGCATATTGGATAGGGTGGACTTATCTGGTATGCCTTATTTTTTACGATTTTTGTTAGAGTATAGAAAATAGATTATGGTTGTGGTATGATAACAAAGAAGACGATATATATTCGATTCATTGATAAAAATGATTGTTTTATGAGGAAAAATGTATGAAAGATTGCATTGCAAAGAAATGTTATGTGATTGATAAGTTGTCAATTTACTATAAAGAATGGGGAATAATTAAAGATTTTGATGGAGAATATTATCATGTGGCAATTGCAAATGGTAATAATTTACCTATATTTGAAAGAAATCAAATAAGAATCCCTAGAAATAAGAAAGGAAATATGTAAAATTATATTATGATGTCGCTACAAGAAATATTGGAATATGCAATAAAACATGATTGTAAATTTAATGGTTTATTTTTTAAACATAGATATAATGGTGAAAAGTTTGTTGTTTTAGATGCAGAAAAAGAGTTGTTTCAAACAATAGGATGTGATAACTTAAAAACATTAAAAGATTTGGAATACGAATATGAAGACGAAAGCCTATTTGTGATATGTTGCGATTGAACATGGAAAGAGTTTGAATGCTGCCGTTGAGGAAGCTTTTGGAAATATGGTTAGAGTGTAGGAGGAAATATTATGAAAAAGATACAGGCGATAGAAATAAATAAGGATGAATTTATTCAGATACTTCAGAATTTAACAGATAGTGGACAATTGGAACCATACGGAGATGAAAATTGGGAAGATGCTATTAGATTTTGTATTACTATAGAAGAAATCATGGACGAAAATGAAGTGAAAGAAAAAATAGCAAAACATTTAGGAATAGAACAAATAAGATATTATATCAAGGACGGAAGTACAATCATATTAGTTTATAGTGCAAAAGGGAAATTTGATGGAGATATGCCAATAGAATAATAGATTTATAGAAAGTTGAATGAGGAAATAAAATGCCTATAGATAATGAAGGAATTATACATCCTAAAAAAACTCAAAAAGATAGACCATATAATGCAAAGAAGGGGGTTAATATTAAAATAATAGGATTAATAATTACAAATTTTGTGGCTGTTTGTGGTTGTATTATTTCAATATATGCATTACATTTGCAAAAATTACAATATGAAAATAGCATTAAAGTCTTAGCACTGGAAAAAGAAAAATTTGAAAGTATGTTAAAGGAAAATAATATACAAATACAAACTTCATATATTGTCTGTCAAGTTAGAGATATAGAATATTTATATTCTTGGCTAGATGAATATGATGTTCGTATATATTCAAATGATTTAACAACCTTATTTTATGATAATCAAACACACCATTATTGTGATGAAAATGATTTTCTGTTTTTAGATGATGATGAAAATGGTTTTTTGTTTATTGATGATGGTGAAAATGATACATATAATTGGATATATTCAGAAGTCGTTTTTTTGAGGATTGATATTAATAGCAATAGAATTGTCAAAGATATTAACTTACACTATACAAAAATAAACATGAATAATAATGTTATAGAAAGTCAATATGATTTAGCATCTTATAAAGAAAATGGCGAAGAGATAGTAGTAAATTTAGGGGAAGCATCGCCGAATGAAATGCTCTTAATTCCTCTTGCAATAAGACACCCAATATACTATATGAATGAAGGAAATGAAACATCAGTTAGATATAAACTAATGTATATTCCTCAGGAAATATCATATTATGATGAATTTTATGAAGATACCTTTAGATTGGATATTAGAGATTTACTAGAGGGAGGATTTATTACAGAATTTGGGTATTATGGACAGGGATAAAATCTAAGTTTCAAGATACAAATGTATAGAGGGATTCATTATGGAAAAAAATATTTTTATTAGTCATTCAAGCTATGATAAAGAAGTGGTTAAAATATTTTCAGAATTAATAAAGAGAGTTTCGTTAAGTCAAATACATATTTGGTTTTCTAATGATACTGATGTTTGTGGCGGTTTTTTAATTGGAGATAATTGGCTTAATTCAATCATAAAAAATATAAATAAGAGTCAAGTGGTTATCTCTTTTATTACGCCTAACAGCAATAATCAGCCGTGGATATTATATGAAAGTGGATATGCAGAGGCATTAGATAATTGTGTTTTAGTTCCTGTTAAATTTGCAATAGATATTAGTGAAATCTCTATTCCTTTGCAACACAAACAAATTTATAATCTATCAGGATTGGAAGATTTGCATATCTTTTTGAGTAAATTACTAAATTTGTTTAATATTATTTATGACAAAGAAGTTTTTCGAGATACAGTACAAACATATTTAAAAAGAATTCGTAATGTTTGGGATGTTAATAATTCTATATCAGAAAATATAAATTTTGAAAATAGACTAATGGAAAGGATAGAACAAAAATTTGAATATTATTTGGATAATATGAACAGATTACACAAATCAGAAAGTGATGAAAAGTATGAGGTTTGTTTCATATATATAGTTAATGATAAAGAAAAAAGAGAATATATTTCAATTAATCCCAATATGACTGTTTCAGATGTGTTGGATGAAGTCTACTATATAATATATGATTTTGTAGAACCATATACATATTTGAAATCATGGGTATTGACTGAGATTAAAACTCAACGGCCACTTATTTTAAATGAATATATGCAAGAGAAAATTCCTGCTAATATTATTTTTAAACAAAATTTATATTTTCATATTGATTTTTTGAATAAGTCTTTAATTATATAATAGAAACTTCCTAAGTATGCTATCACTAAGAAATCCAGTAAAATCAACACTTTTGAAAGCGGTTAGAAGTGGTAAAAAGCAGGGAAATGTATGTAAATCATATATTATTC